>NZ_JABAHY010000004.1 GCF_012641515.1 Nesterenkonia sedimenti
TCCTCTCGGTGAATGAGTGGTGTGGTCTCGACTGCGGTCTTGCGCAGTTTGGCGAGGTCGATGGCCCCGGCGCGGAATGCTTTCCAGAACTTCGGCAGATGCTCGCGCACGTATTCAGCGGAATTGAGGATGGCGGTAGCGGTCTGCTCCGTGGTTTCTAAGAGCAGGGCGGCGTGCCGGTTGGCCTCGTGTGCGGTGGCTCTGCGGTAGTGGATGTGGTCCCGGGCGACTTCCCGCTGGCGGTCTTCGCGGTAGTCCAGCAGGCGGATGATCTGGCGGGCTGTTTCTCGCCGGATATTGATGGTGTGGTGATGGGCAGCAGCAAGTGCTGGCTCATGCATCAGATGAGCCACACGCTCCGGTACCTCCGGGCGGGGGAACTGCTGGTCATCCTTCATAAAACCCACGCTACCCCTGGGGGCGGACATGCCCAGATACCAGGCAAATCCTCTGTCTGGGACCACTTTCTATATCCATAAAACCACTGTAGGTGGAGGGGTGGACATGCTCATGTTCCAGTTCCGTGTCGAGAAGTTCCACCTGAGATAGCGTGAAGAGATATAGGTCGGTTGATGAATGCAATGTACTTGAGGTGAATCAGGCGAAGAAAGAGAGACAAGGGCTAGATTCGACCGCGCGCAAATGCGTTGGCTGGGCAGTGGCATGCTTCGTTCTGGGCATCGCAATGACGGTCAGTGCCCCGTACTTGCTGGAGGCTACGGGGCTACCCTATGCAACCATGGGGCTGGTTACTCCACTGCAGCTGATGTTGTTCCCGATCGGCGCGGTTCTAGTGGGGGCGGCTGTGATGATCCAGTGGTTCCGCCGAAACCTCACGGTTCGGGCAAGGCGGCAGTGACTCCCGGCCGGCTATCAGTCGTAGGTGTAGAAGCCCTTGCCTGATTTCCGGCCAAGCTCGCCGCGGGCGACCATATCGCGCATCAGCTGCGGAGGTTCAAAACGGTCACCCAGGGTGGAGTGCAGGTACTCCGCAATTCCCAAACGCACATCCAAACCGACGATATCGGTCAGAGCCAAGGGGCCGATCGGGAACTTATATCCCAGCACCATCGCGTTGTCGATATCCTCCGGCGCGGCCACGCCCTCCTCGACCATCCGGATCGCCTCCAGGCCGATGGCAACGCCCAGTCGGGAGGAGGCGAAACCGGGAGCGTCATTGACCACAACCGGGGTCTTCCCCAGTGCCTCGACCCAGCTCCGGGACTTCTCCTCCAGCTCCGAGTTGGTCTGTTCCGCAAGTACAACCTCAACCAGCTTCGATGCCGGCACCGGATTGAAGAAGTGCAGACCACAGAACCGATCAGGCCGCTGCAGCTGCTCACCGAGCTTGCTGACCGAAATCGAGGAGGTATTCGTCGCCAACCAGGCGCCCTCGCCCAGCTGTGCCTCGGCCTTCTGCAGCGAGGAGACCTTGATCTCCCACTTCTCCGGCACAGCCTCAACCACCAGCCCACAGTCGGCGAAGACTGCGTAATCAGTCGAGGTGCTCAACCGAGCCGTCCACTCCTCAAGGGAGCCGGAAATCTTCCCGCGGTCCAAACTCGCCTGAAGATCACCGGATATCCGCGCAGCAGCTGCCTCGGCGGCGTCGTCGTTGATCTCTACGACCACAACCTCAGGGACACCAGCCACCAGGAACGCATGGGCGATGCCGGCCCCCATCCGACCGCCACCGAGGACACCGACCCGAGTGGGAAGCTGTGCAGACTGGGTAGTGACTTGCTCGCTCATTGAGAGGGGGACTCCTTCTGCTTCTTCCGGTCGAGGAATGCCTGCATACGGTCGAACTTCGCCTGAGACTCAAACAGGATGGCCTGGGCCAGATTGTCCACATGGGGGTGGGCCTCCCTCGGCATTGCGAATACCCGCTTGGAGACCTGAACGGCCAGCGGATCCTGTTTGGCGATCCGGCCGGCGAGCTCTTCAGCTGCAGCGAGGAGATCCTCGGGTTCATGGATAGAGGAGACCAGCCCATGGGAAAGAGCCTCCTCAGCCGAGAGGATACGCCCCGCAAGGAGAATCTCCTTGGCAATGGCCTCACCGGCGAGTTCCTTCAGCCGCCACAGCGCGCCGGCCGCGGGGATGATCCCCAGGCCGGTCTCGGGCTGACCCACTTTTACCCGAGGGGTGGCCAGGCGGAAATCTGCCGCCCAGGCCAGCTCGGCGCCGCCGCCCAGGGCGTAGCCGTCAATAGCGGCGATAACCGGCATCGGCAGCTTCGCGATCCGGTCAAAGGCAGTGGAGTTGATCCCGCGCAGAGCATCATCACGACGACGCTCGCGCAGCTGACCGATATCGGCGCCGGAGGCGAAGATCCCCTTACCTCCAGCCTCAGTGCCCGAAAGGATCAGCGTCTTCGGGAACGCCTCCAGGTGGGCGCAGACCGCATGCAGCTCATCGATCATGGCCGCATCAATCGCGTTGCGCACCTCGGGGCGGTCAAGCTGGGCATGGAACCGGTTATCGGTCTCCGAGATGGTCAGCGTGCTGAAATCCTCGGGGTTGAGAGTCTGGCTCATCATTATCCTTCTTCGCTCCGGGCTCCGGCTCAGACCTTTTCCAGCAGCATGGCAGAACCCTGCCCGACACCGATGCACATGGTCGCCAGGCCGCACTGAATCCCGTCATCCTCCATCCGACGGGCCAGGGTCAGCACGATGCGGGCACCAGAGGATCCCAGGGGGTGACCCAGAGCAATAGCTCCGCCATCGGCGTTGACGATCTGCTCATCGAGGCCCAGCCGGCGAATAGTGGCCAGGGACTGGGTGGCGAAAGCCTCGTTGAGCTCAACGGCGCCGAGATCATCGAGGCTCCAGCCGGTGCGCTCCAGCACCTTCTCAGTGGCCGGGACCGGCCCGATCCCCATGATCTGTGGGGGAACGCCGGCGTTGGCGGAACCGGCAATCCGTGCCCGGGGCTGAAGTCCGTATTTCTCCACGGCGCGCTCGGAGGCCACGATCACCGCAGAGGCGCCGTCGTTGAGGGTTGAGGAGTTACCGGCGGTGACCACTGAACCACCCTTGACCACCGGGCGGAGCCCAGCCAGGGCCTCCAGGGTGGTTTCCGGGCGGGGGCCCTCATCAGTGTCGACCACGGTGACCTTTCCCTTGCGGCTGGTGATCTCCACCGGGGTGATCTCGCGGGTCAGGCGCCCCTTCTCAATGGCGGCTGCGGCCCGCTGCTGGGATTGCAGGGCAAAGGCGTCAGCATCCTCCCGGGAGATATTGTCCACCCGGGCGACCTCCTCGGCGGTCTCCGGCATGGAGAATGTGCGGCCCTCGTGTTCGAGGTGCTTCGGGTTCACAAACCGCCAACCGATCGAGGTGTCCACCACCTCGCCCGGCTTGGCGAAGGGCCTCTCCGGTTTAGCCATTACCCAGGGGGCCCGCGACATCGACTCCACACCACCTGCGACGACGATATCTGCGGCACCGGCGGCGATCATGTACTGAGCCTGAGCGATGGCGGACATCCCCGAGGCGCAGAGCCGGTTGACGGTGATCCCCGGGACAGTGTCCTCATAACCGGCCAGCAGCCAGGCCATCCGGGCCACATTGCGGTTCTCCTCGCCGGCGCCATTGGCGTTGCCGAAGATGACCTCATCCACCTCGGCGGAGGGGATCCCGGCATCCTCAACCACAGTGCGGATCACCAGGGCAGCGAGGTCATCGGGGCGCACTGCGGAGAGTGCCCCACCGTAGCGTCCCACGGGAGTGCGGGTTCCAGAGACGAGATAAGCAGCTTCTGCCACGGCAGGGGACCTCCGATTTACTGACCGATCGTTCACTAATACCCTCTTAGCCTGTCACGAAGGGGCTATGAGGTCAATCACACAGACTGGCTGCTCAGAGATCAGCCAGGGCCGCGCCGGGGTTCTCCATACAGGTGGCCACATAGTTCAGGAAGCCACCTGCTGCCCCGCCGTCACAGACCCGATGATCGAAGGCGATGGTCAGGGTGGTGACCTTCCGGACGGCCAGCTCCCCATCGACAACCCAGGGGCGGTCGATGATCCGCCCGATGCCCAGGATCCCGGCCTCGGGGTGGTTGATGATCGGGGTGGCCCCATCGGAGCCGAAGACCCCGTAGTTATTGACGGTGAACGTACCGCCGGAGAGCTCCTTGCCGGTGAGCTTGCCCTCCCGGGCGGCGTCGGCCAGACGGCGGATCTCGGCGTTGAGCTCCCGAGCTGAGCGGCTGTGCGCCTCACGGACCACCGGAACCACCAGCCCGGTATCGGTCTGAGCTGCGAAGCCGAGGTTGATCCCCTCCAGCTGGATGATCTCCTGGCCGGAGCCGGTGTCCTCGATCCGCGAGTTCAACTCCGGGTAGCGCCACAGCCCGGCCACCACGAACCGTGAGAGGAAGGCCAGCACTGAGGGAGCCTGACCCTCCGCGGCCTTGAGGTCACCGCGCAGCTGAAGCAGCTTGGTGACATCCACGTCCTGCCAGACGGTGGCCTCAGGGATCTCAGTGCGAGACTGCGAAAGCTTGGTGGCGATCGCCTTGCGAATACCTGCCACCGCGACCCGTTCCCGCACCGGCAGGCCGGTGTGGGAGTCAGCGCCCGCCGGTGCTGCCTCAGTGGTTGGGTTGCTCGGCTCGGCTGCAGCGAGGATATCGGCGCGCATGATCAACCCGCCGGGGCCGCTGCCGGTCAGCGAGCTGAGATCAATACCCTGTTCGCGGGCCAGTCGCCGCACCAGGGGAGAGGAGACCCGCGGTGCCTTGGTCTGTTTCGGTTCAGCCGTCTTCTGCGCGGTGACGGCAGGGGCCGGCTGGGCGGCACGTTCACGACGACGACGGCGCCTGCGGCCATTTGACTCGGAGGTCCCGTAGCCGATGAGAACGTTGCCGGAGCCCTCGGAGGACTCCTCTTCGGCAGGCACTGCAGTCCCGGCTCTTTCCTCCTCCCGGTAGGACAGTGCCCCGGCATGGCCATTGGTGTCGTTCGCGTCGTCGTTGGCTGTGGTGACGGTGATCAGGGGCTTGCCGACCTCTAGGGTTTCGCCGACCTCCCCATGCAGGGTCGCAACAGTTCCCTCGAAGGGGCAGGGGACCTCGATGGCGGACTTTGCAGTCTCCACCTCGGCGATGGGCTGATCGACGGCGACAGTCTCGCCCTCGGCCACCAGCCAGCTCAGCAGGGTCGCCTCGGTGAGGCCTTCGCCCAGGTCAGGCAGATTGAAGGTGGTCATGCTCAGTCCTCCCACTGCAGTTCGTCGAGAGTGTCAAGAATGCGGTCGACATCCGGCAGGTGGTGCTCCTCCAGCTTCGGCGCCGGATAGGGGATATCGAAGCCGGTGACCCGCAGCACGGGGGAGGACAGCGAGTGGAAGCAGCGCTCCTGGATCCGGGCGGTGATCTCACTGGCCACAGAGGCGAAACCCTGAGCCTCAGCGACGACGACGGCGCGGCCGGTCTTTTCCACGGTGGCCTGAAGTGCGGCGTCATCGAAGGGCACAATGCTGCGCAGATCCAGAACCTCGGCGGAGATCCCATCCTCGGCAGTTGCTTCAGCGGCCTTCAATGCGGTCGAAACTGAGGGGCCGTAGCTGATGATGGAGACATCGGTGCCCTCGCGCACGATCTGGGCATTGGCCTCGGCGCCGATCCGCCGGCTGCTGGTGCCGGATTCGTACTCAGCGCGCAGCTCCGAGAGGTCCTCGGCCTCCTTGGACCAGTAGAGTTTCTTCGGTTCGAAGAAGACCACCGGGTCCTCGGAGTCGATGGCCTCTCGCAGCATGAGGTAAGCATCGGCCACGGTGGCTGGGGTGAAGACCTTCAGGCCCGGGGTGTGGGCGTAATAGGCCTCCGAGGAGTCACAGTGGTGCTCCACACCGCCGACGCCGCCGCCATAGGGGATGCGGATGACGATCGGCAGCCGGACGTTGCCGCGGGTGCGGTTGGCCATTTTGGCGATATGGCTGAAGATCTGCTCCAGGGAGGGGTAGGCGAAGGCGTCGAACTGCATCTCGATTACCGGGCGCATCCCATTGATGGCCATACCCACGGCGGTGCCGGCGATTCCGGACTCGGCCAGGGGGGTGTCGAAGCAGCGGTTCTCACCGAAGCGTTTGGTCAGCCCATCGGTGATCCGGAAGACTCCGCCGAGGGTGCCGACATCCTCGCCGAAGACCACCACGGAGGGGTCGTTCTCCATGGCGTCAGACATGGCGGTGTTCAGGGCAGAGGCGAACGACGTCGTCGTGCTCTTGGTGGCTGTAGTGGCGCTCATCAGGCGTGGCCTCCCTCTTCGGCGCGGGTCAACTCATCGGCCAGCTGATCGCGCTGTTCATGCAGCTGGGCGGTGGGCTCGGCATAGACATGCTCAAAGAGCTCCAGGGGATCCCCCTTGGGTTCAGTGGTCATGGCCTGACGCAGGGAGGCGGCGATCTCCTCGGCCTTGGCGGAGATACGCTCCTCGGTGGCCTCGTCCAGCAGGCCCTTATTGGTCAGGAAGGTGCGCATCCGCTTCAGGGGGTCCTTGCGCTTCCACTGCTCGACCTCTTCGGAGTCGCGATAGCGGGTGTCGTCATCGGCGTTGGTGTGGGCCTGCATCCGGTAGGTGGTGGCCTCCAGCAGCAGGGGCGTGGAGTTCTCCCGGGCGAGATGGACTGCCCGGCGCAGGGTCGCCAGGACTGCGACCATGTCATTGCCGTCCACCTGCTCACCGGCCATGCCGTAACCGATGGCCTTATGGGCCAGGGAGGGGGCAGCCGACTGGCTGGACAGCGGTACCGAGATGGCATAGCCGTTGTTCTGCACGAAGAAGACCACCGGGACCTCGAAGACCGCCGCGAAGTTCAGTGCCTCGTGGAAGTCGCCCTCACTGGTGGCACCGTCACCGCACATGGCCAGGACCACAGTGTCCTCGCCGCGCAGTTTGGCCGCATGGGCGACGCCGACGGCGTGCAGCAGCTGGGTGGTCAGCGGGGTGGACATGGCCGAGACCTTGTAGTCATGCGGGTTGTATCCGCAGTGCCAGTCGCCGCGGAAGGAGACCATGACCTCCAGGGGGTCGACCCCGCGGGTGATCACCGAGACAGTGTCCCGGTAGGTGGGGAACATCCAGTCCTGGGTGCCCAGGCCCAGGGCTGCGCCGACCTGGCAGGCCTCTTGCCCGTGCGAGGAGGGGTAGACGGCCAGCCGGCCCTGGCGGACCAGGGCGTAGTTCTGGTCATTGATCCGGCGGCCGGCGACCAGGCCCTCATAGGCCTTCAGCAGCACATCATCCTCGGGAATGGGGTATTCATGGCCGGGGCCTGTGCCCTGCTCGGACTCGGAGATGAGATTGCCCTCGGGGTCCAGCATGCGGATCTGCTGCTGGGCCGGAAGCATGTACTGCTCCGGGGTGATGCCGAAGGAGCGGCTGGCCTCGAGAATACGTGATGCCTGCTCAGCCTTCTGGTGCCCCGGCTCGGGTGTGGATGCCCCCATCGGGACGGTGACGTCTTCGGATCCCGCCTGGATCTCCGGTGATGGCGGCGGGGTGGTGCTCTCGGTCATGCTGCCTCCCAATCTGCACATGTGACCTGAACCATAGTTGCTCCTAGTGTGGATCCACCGGCGAGGCGTCCGCCACATTCGGCAGAAATTGCAGACTTTATCTTTCTGTCAGCTGGATTGAGTGGACGAATTGCTGAAATTGGTTGTGATTTCGGTGGTAGTGTCCAAACTGTGAAAACTCTGGACTCCACTGATCACGCGATTCTGGCCGCACTGAGCCGGGATGCTCGAAAATCTGTCACCGCCATCGCCGAGGAGTTGCACCTCTCGCGGGCCAATACCTATGACCGGATTGCCCAGCTGAGGTCGGCAGGGGTGCTGCAGGGCTATACCGCGCGAATCGACGCTCGGGCGGCCGGCCTGGAGACTGCCGCCTATGTCTTCCTGACCCTGAAGCAGGATGACTGGGAGGTGGTGCGCAAGACTCTGGCCGATGAGCCTGCAGTTCGGCACCTCGCCCTGGTGGGCGGGCAGTACGACGCCGTGCTGCTGGTCAGGACCCGCACGGTGGAGGAGCTGCGTCGGGTGATCTTCGAGCGGATCCAGCCCCTGCAGTGTGTGCAGAGTACGCAGACTGCGCTGATCTTCGATGACCACACCCAGCACCTGCATCCGATCCCGGGTGATGCACTGTGACCTGCAGCACGGTAGGATGCTCATAAATACTGACCGATCGGTCAGTAGATGATGTGTCCGGCGACGGAGAGGTAAGGACGCCCCCATGACTGCTGCCACCACAGAGACCACAACCCAGGCACCCATTCTGCCCAGCTATATCGCCGGGCAGTGGTGGACCCCCAAGACCCCGAAGAAGATCGCAGAGGTCCATGACGCCTCAACCGGTGAGGCCGTCTGCCGGATCAGCACCGATGGGCTCGATGTGGCCGGGGCTGTCGAATACGGGCGCATCGTCGGTCAGAACAACCTGGGAAAACTGACCTTCCACCAGCGGGCACTGCTGCTGAAACAGCTGGCCCTCTACCTGGGTGAGCATAAAGAGCCCCTCTACGAGCTCTCGGATAAGACCGGGGCTACCCGCAAGGATCACCTCATCGACGTCGACGGCGGCATCGGAACTCTCTTCGCCTACTCATCCAAGGGGCGCAAGGAACTGCCGAACTCCAATGTGGTCATCGACGGCGAGGTCGAACAGCTCTCCCGCGACGGCAGTTTCATCGGTGAGCATATCTACACCCGGCTCACCGGTGTCGCCGTGCAGATCAACGCCTTCAACTTCCCGGTCTGGGGCATGCTGGAGAAATTTGCTCCCAGCTTCATCGCCGGAGTGCCGACAATCGTGAAGCCGGCCAGCCAGACCGCCTATGTCACCGAAGCCTGCGTGCGGATCATGGTGGACTCCGGACTGTTGCCCGAGGGCTCCATCCAGCTGATCTCCGGTTCGGCCCGTGACCTCCTGGACCATCTCGACTACCGGGACCATGTCGCCTTCACCGGTTCGGCCGATACCGCCAAACTGCTGCGCTCGCATAAGAACGTTCAGGAAGAGGGCGTGCGGTTCACCGCCGAGACCGACTCCCTGAACGCCGCCATCCTCGGCCCTGATGCCGGACCGGAGACCCCGGAGTTCGAGGCCTTCATCAAGGCTGTTGTCCAGGAGGTGACCGCCAAGGCCGGTCAGAAGTGCACTGCCATCCGTCGGACCATCGTGCCCAGTGAGCATGTCGAGGCTGTAGTCGATGCCTTGCGCCAGCGAGTGGAGTCCCGCGCGGTGCTCGGTGATCCCCGGGATGAGTCCACCACTGTCGGAGCGCTGGCCTCGAAGGACCAGCAGGCCGAGGTGGCCTCCGCGGTGCAGCGCCTGGTCGATGCCGGCGGTGAGCTCTGCTTCGGCGGGCCCCAGGCCGGCACCGGTTCCGCCGATGCGGAAAAGGGTGCCTTCTTCCCGGTGACCACTTTGAAGTTCAGTGATGCCCACACCCCGGAGGTCCACGAGGTTGAGGCATTCGGGCCGGTGACCTCAGTGCTGGGCTATGCAGATATCGACGACGCCGTGGAGCTTGCTGCCCTGGGCGGCGGCTCCCTGGTGGCCACAGTCTGCACTCACGATCCCGAGATTGCTGGGGCGTTCGTCCGCGGTATCGGATCCCACCATGGGCGGGTGCATCTGCTCGACCGCGATGACGCCAAGACCTCCACCGGCCACGGCTCACCCCTGCCGCATCTGGTCCACGGCGGTCCCGGACGGGCCGGCGGCGGCGAGGAGCTCGGCGGTATGCGCGGGGTCAAGCACTATATGCAGCGCACCGCCATCCAGGGAACCCCGGATCTGCTGACCGGGATCACCGGAGTTTGGCACCGGGGGGCGAAGGCCAATACCGCCACCCCGGAGACAGTGGCCTCCGGTGAGGCCGTCCATCCCTTCCGCAAGCCGCTGTCGGAGCTGAAGATCGGCGACCAGTTCGCCTCGGGTCTGCGCGAGGTCCGGCTGGAGGATATCGATGCCTTCGCCGAGTCCACCGGGGATACCTTCTACGCCCATACCGATGAGGAATCGGCCACCGCCAATCCGTTCTTCCCACGCCGGGTCGCCCATGGCTACCTCCTGGTCTCCTGGGCCGCAGGTCTCTTTGTGGAACCGGCACCGGGTCCGGTGCTGGCCAATACCGGTCTGGAGAACCTGAGCTTCATGACGCCGGTGACCTATGACGATTCCATCCGCGTGACCCTGACCGCCAAGCAGATCACCCCGCGCGAGACTGACGATTACGGCGAGGTCCGCTGGGACGCCGTGCTGCACAACCAGAACGACGAGATCGTCGCGACCTACGATGTGCTCACCCGGGTGGCCAAGGAAACCCCCGACTGGGCGAGTTAGGCCAGAGTCTGGCGGCGGTATTCGCTGGGAGTGGCGCCGAAGGCGTTCTTGAAGGACCGGGTGAAGCTCGAGGCGTCATTGTAGCCCCAGCGGGCTGCAATGACGCTGACCGGGCGTGAACGCTGACTGGGATCGCTGAGCTCAACCCGGCAGTGCTCCAACCGACGGTTGCGGATCCAGTCGCTGACTGTGGTGCCCTCATCGGCGAAGACATTCTGCAGGTAGCGCACTGAGACATGCAGCGCCTGGGCGACAGTGGTGACCGAAAGCCGCGAATCGCCCAGGTGTCGGTCGATAAAGCGCACTGCCTCAAGATAGACAACATCCCGGGTCGGGATCTCCTGGGCTGGGCGCAGCCGCGCCATCAGAGTGGCCTGAACCATCTGCAGCACTGCGGCAGCAGCGCGTGGATCCGGTGACATCTCCTCGGTCTCCAGCTGGGTGCTCAGCGTGCTCAACAGGGATGAGGTCAGCGCCCCCAGGCCGCTGCTGCCCGGGATCCGTTGTGCCACCAATGCGCGGGCCTGATCCTGGCTGATGCCCAAATGCTCATGAGGAACCTGGACCACAAAGATGCTGTAGGGCTCCCGGGAGATCACGTCATAGGGGCGAGTGGTGTCATAGACGACGAGGTCACCGGGGGAGAGCAGGGCCTCATTCTCATCCTGGCGGACCAGGCATTGGCCGCTGCGCTGCAGAGCGAATTTATAGACCCCGGGATTGCCTGCGGCGATGGCCTGTCGGCTGCGTTTGACGTGGGCTGCCTGGCCGCCGACCTCGGTCACTGTCACCAGACCCAGCGGCTGGGCGCGGAGGTATCCGTCGAAATGCTTGGGGTCAGCGGTGCTCACATCCAGGGGTACAAATGCCGAGCTGACTGCACTGTGCCAGGCGTCGAAACGGTCACCCGGGGCCAGCTCACTGCTGGAAAAGGACAGCGGTGCCAGGGACTGAACTGTCATACGAACCTGACCTCCTTCGATGTGAACTGCGCCCTATTGTCCCATGTTTTGTGACCCCAGCCACAGCACTGTGCGGCGGGCACAGAAGCATGCGTCAGCGGCCGAGAGTCCGGCGCCTCCCGGGGCGATCCTGGAGAGGTACATCACATTGTCCTTGGAAAGGGGAACCCCCATGACAAATGCCCAGCCCAGTGCGCAGTCCGACTCACATACCGATTTCCTGGTCATCGGGGCAGGATCAGCCGGCTGCGTCATCGCCCGTCGCCTCCTGGATGCCGGACACACCGTCCGGGTGGTCGAGGCCGGAGGTCAGGACACCAACCCCGATATCGACGACGTCTCCCGGCTCGGACTGCTCTGGGGCTCGCCCGAGGACTGGAACTACTTCACCGAACCGGAGCCGGAGCTGAACAACCGGAAAGTCCACATCCCCCGCGGCAAGGTCCTGGGCGGCTCCCACGCTCTGAATGCCACAATCTGGGTCCGCGGCGACAGCTGGGACTACGACTCCTGGGCAGAACAGGGCTGCACCGGCTGGTCCTGGGATGAGGTTCTGCCCTACTACCAGGCCATCGAGGCCTATGGCGACGGCGACCCCCATATCCGTGGGCAGGAGGGGCCACTGGATATCACCACCGACTACCCCCGGCACCCCATCCAGGCCAGCCTCTACGATGCGACCCTTCAGGAAGGCATCCCTGAGAATAAGGACTATAACGACGGCTCAGTCGAGGGTGTGGGCTGGATGCAGCTGAACATCCGCGATGGCCGACGCTTCAACACCTGGCGCGCCTATCTCAAACCGGTGGCCGATCACCCCAATCTCGGCCTGGTCACCGGAGCCCAGGCTCGGCGTCTGCTCATCGATTCCGGCACTGTCACCGGTGCCGAATTCGATACGCAGGGTCAGACCGTCACCTACACTGCCGATGAGGTCGTCCTCTCCTCCGGGGCTATCGGCTCCCCGGAACTGCTTCTGCGCTCCGGAGTCGGCCCCGCTGATCATTTGCGTGAGGTGGGGATCGAGGTTGAACTCGACCATCCCGGCGTCGGGCAGAATCTGCATGACCATCTGCTGGCCCCGGTGGTCTGCACCACGCAGGAACAGCTGCCGCCCCAGGAGGTCGCCGTCGCCCAGGTGCACTACTGGGCCAAGACCAGCGATGATCAGCCGGTTCCTGACACCCAGCCGATCTTCTTCTCTGTTCCTATGTACACCAACACTGCCGGGATGCTGATGGAAGGGCCCGAGGAGGGCTTCTCCCTGCTGGCGGGGATTGTCCGGCCTGCCTCCCGGGGATCCCTGACGCTCTCAGGGCCCAACCCGGAGGATCCTGTGCAGATCCGGCTGGGTGCCTACACCGAGAAATCCGATCTGGAGGCGATGCTCTACTCGCTGCGCCAGTGCCGGTCCATTGCCGCTCAGCCGGCCCTGCAGCAGTGGGGTGCTGAGGAACTCTTCCCAGGCCCGGATGTGGATGATTCTGATGAGGCCCTGGTGGAGTACATCCGCAATACCACCACGACCTATCACCACCAGGTCGGCACTTGCGCGATGGGAGTCGGTGAGCAGGCTGTCGTGGACCCCGAGACCCTGCGGGTGCGTGGGCTCAATGGCCTGCGGGTGGCAGATGCATCGATCATGCCCCAGGTGACGTCGGGGAACACTAATGCGCCCTCGGTGCTGATCGGGGAGAAGGCCGCGGCCGCGATCACCGGTCAGGAGCCCTTCTAGAGAAGTGCTGGTTATGGCGGATCTTTGAGATTCGCAAAGAAACGCGGATCTTTTCCTCAGTATCCCTGGAATCGGGGTTGTGGCCTGGCGAAAACTGGTGTTTGTCACCGATAAGGGACGAACCGATAACGGACCAGGAATCAAAGGAGATTCGCTATGACTATCACCACTGAGGAGACCTCACAGCAGACGGTCACGCTCGCCGGGCCGGAGGTTCCACGCCAGGCAGAGCTGTTCACCGCCGAGACTCTGGAGTTCCTTGCTGTACTGCACCGGGAATTCGGCCTCCGGGTGCAGGCACTCGGTGGTGGCGCCGCCTCCAAGAGCACAACCTGCAATTGGTCGCTGATGGTGGACCAGCACCTGGTGGAGCCCCCGAGCAGCTTCATCAGTCCCCGCCGGCTCTGCCGCACCCAGGACAAGGTGTTGAGCAACGGCGCTGCGATCTCCGCCGGCATCGTGGATTTCGGTCTGCATATCCAGCGCAATGCCCACCGGCTGCTGGCCGAGGGCCGCGCCCCCTTCGTCTCACTGCCCGGCACCGAGACCGAGGAGGAACTGCAGATCTGGCAGGAGCTCTTCGTCCGCACTGAGCAGTTGCTGGGACTGCCCGATGGGACTATTCGCGCCATCCACCTCGGCCCCGGGGAGCCGGATATGGACGATGACGAAGACGGTGAGGCCTCCAACGCCGAGATTCTGATCTCCCGTAGCTGATCTGTAACTTGGCCTGGGGTAGGTTGGCTCATATTGAGTCAAGGTTCCAAACCGGAGGTGCCCCCATGGCAGAACAGCTTCACTGGCCCGCCCAGCGACTCGCAGCCGCGATTGCTGCCAAAGAGCTCTCCGCACGTGAGCTGCTCGAGGCACATCTGGGGCAGATCGAGAAGGTGAATCCGCAGATCAATGCGGTGGTCACACTCGATGAGGCCGGTGCCCGGAAGCGGGCCGAAGCTGCCGATGCCCTAACCATCTCCGGAGAGCCGCTGCCGGCTCTGCATGGAATCCCGGTGACCCATAAGGACACCAATAACACCAAGGGCATCCGCACCACTTCGGGTTCACCGATCCTGAAGGACAATGTCCCCGAGTTCAACGACGTCATCATCGATCGGCTCCAGGCTGGGGGAGCGGTGACCACCGGGAAATCCAATGTGCCGGAGTTCGCCGCTGGGTCGCATACCTTCAACGAGGTCTTCGGCGCCACGAAGAACCCCTATGACCACAGCAAGAGCGCCGGCGGCAGCAGCGGGGGAGCTGCCGCGGCCATTGCAGCGCGGATCCAACCCGTAGGCGATGGATCCGACTACGGCGGCTCCCTGCGAAACCCGGGATCCTTCTGCAACGTCATCGGGTTCAGGCCCTCCGAGGCAGTGGTGCCCAAGGCCCCCTCGGCCAATGCGTGGAACTGGCAGGCGCGGGTGGGACCGATGGCGCGGGAGGTGGCCGATATCGCCCTGGTGATGTCAGTCATCGCCGGGGACCACCCCGAGCTTCCCTTCCCCACCCCGGTGGCTCCGCAGCGGTTCACTGAGCCCCTGGAGAAGGACCTCACCGGGATGAGGATCGCCTGGTCGCCTGATCTGGGCCTGGGCATCCCGGTGGAGAAAGAGGTCCTCGAAGTCCTGGAACGTCAGCTGGAGGTCTTCGAAAGCCTCGGAGCGCATGTGGTGGAGACCGCCCCAGACCTCAGCGACGCCGATATCGTCTTCAGCAATGGGCGCGCCCTGGACTTCGCCCTGCAGTTCGGGGACCTCGTGCGAAATCACCGGGAGAAGATCAAATCCGAGGTGATCTGGAATGTGGAGAAGGGCCAGGGGCTGACCGGTCAGGACTGGGTGGAGATGACCCTAGCCCGAACCCGCCTGGCACATAACGTCCAGAAGTTCTTCGGCGAATACGATGTGCTGGCCAGCCCGACCGTGCAGGTTCTGCCCTTCGATGTCGACGAGACCTACCCCACCACCATCAACGGTGTGGAGATGGAGAACTACCTCGACTGGATGCGCTCAGCCAGCGTCATCTCGGCCACGGGGATCCCTGCCATCTCCATGCCGGCCGGGTTCAGCAGCACCGGACTGCCGGTGGGACTGCAGCTCTCGGCCAACCACAACCAGGACTTCGAACTGCTCCAGGTAGCCCACGCCTTTGAACAGGCCACCGGCTTCGCCAAGGAACTCCCACCGTTCCTAGAGGGTGCCGAATAAGGTTCAGGGCACCCTGAGGTAGGTGTCGAGGACAACGTATTCGGAGTCCGGGGTGGGGTCCACAGGATCGGCGGGGAGCTCGCCGCCGGTGCGCCAATCCATGAACACGTTGTACTCGCCCATATAACCGGGCTTCGGCAGGGAGTAGCAGCCGGCCAGCTCCCAGCCCTGACCCTGCTGGATCTCGGCGAGGGCGGCAGGGACTGAGGCGAGACTGGGACTCAGGGCTGAGTGATAGGTCAGCGCACGCGCCTCGGCGGCGGCACCCTGGTAGCCGGTCGCCGTCGTGCTCCTGCGCGAGACCACCATGAACCGGGTCTGATTGAAGGGGTTGTCCTCCACTGAGGCGGCCAGTCGGGTCAGGCCGAAGCGATCTCCGATATTGCGGTGGCCGATGGCGGCATAAGCCTCACCGGCAGCCTCACGCACCAGTCGCCCGGCCTCTGCGGTACTGTCCACCGGAACCCAATCAGCCTTCGGATACACCCGGTCCAGGTACTTCCGGCACTGCCGCAGCGCCTGCCAATGGGAGAAGATCTTCACCGGCTTCTGCCCGACCTCGGCAAGCTCGGGCAGGGTGAACAGATGCTGCGAGACATCGCTGACCACATCATGGGTGATCTCCCAGCTGCGCTGCTGCCAACCACGGGCCAAGATATCCCAGAAATCCGGGACGACGCCGCCGGTGGAGTTCTCCACCGGAACTACCGCATGATCGGCGGCACCGGAGGCCAGCGAGGCCAGGCAGTCACTGATGGTGTTCTGCGGCAGCCGGTGGAAATCCCGGTCCTCGAAGATGTAGTCGACCACGCTTTCGGAGAAGGTCCCCTCAGGCCCCAGAAAGCTGATCCGGGGCCCCTGGGATCCGGACTTCTCACTGGCCGCGGCAGCCTGGTCGAGAATCTGGCTCACAGCTGGCCGTTCTCCTCGTAATACTCGGCGGCCCCGTCATGGAGGGGAACCTCACCGAGGTCCTGGGCGGCGGCGTCGGGGTCGATCTGCTCCACCACGCTCTGCTCATCCAGCTGGTTCAGGTTCTCCCAGAAGGCCTCCGTAAGCTGATAGGCCAGCTCATCATCCATATCCTCATCAACCAGCAGCAGCATCTTGATCGAGATCGTCTCGATATCCTCAGGCTGGTTGTCATAGGTATCGGCTTCAATGGTGAACTCGTTGTACCAGGGGTACTCATCCATCAGCTGATCCCGCTCGGAGCCGTCAATGGGCAGCAGCTCGCCGCCGACGGTGGAGGTCATCTCAGTCACCGCAGCATTGGGCAGGCCCGCCTGGATCAGGGCGCCGTCGACCTGACGGTTGCGCATGAGGTCGATGGCCTCATCGAAGCTGACGAAATTGGCGTTGATCCCATCGGGGTAGTCCACCCCGTAGACCGGCAGGATGGCGCGGGCCTCAACCTCCGGGGTGCTTCCGGTGGCACCGGGGGCGAAGTTCCGGCCCTCGAGATCAGCGATGGAGCCGATCCCTTCATCGGAGCGGACCACCAGCTGGTTGGGGTTCTCGTAGAGACCGGCTAGAACCCGCAGGCCCTCGTACTCCCGGTCCTCGAAAGTGCCCTCACCGTGCAGAGCCTCATAGGCGATCCCGGCAGTGGCGAAGGTGATATCAGCATCACCGCTGGCCATCAGATTGAGGTTCTCCACCCCACCATTGGAAGCCTCGGAGGAGACGCTGACTCCCTCCAGCTCCGAGTTCCAGAGATTGGCCATGGAGGCGCCCAGCGGATAGATCACACCCGTGGTGCTGGCAGTGGGGAACCGCAGATCCCCCGCATCGGCGCCGCCATCGCCGCCCTCACAGGCGGTCAGGGCCAGAGCGGAGACGCAGAGGGCAGCCAGTGGTGCTGAGTGCTTTCTCATCGGTGGGGTTACCTTTCTTTCGAAGCGGACTTGGTGCTTCTGGTGGTGATGGTCAACTGGATGATCACAGCGACTGCGGCCAGCCCCAGGCCGATGAGGCTGGTCAGCTGGCCCGGGATCAACAGCAGTGCGCCTGCGGTGAAGACGCCCAGGCGAAGCAGCAGGTTCAGCGAGCCCAGCAGCCACCCCTGGAGCCCGGCAGTCATCAGGATCACTGTGGCAATGGCCGAGACGGCAGGGACGAGGCTCGCTGCGAGGTCATCGGCATCCAACAGCAGCTGCGGGTTGTAGATGAAGGTGAACGGCAGGATGAAGCCGATGAGGCCGACCTTGACCGCGGTCAGCGATACCTTGGTCTCATCCTCCTGGGCGATACCGGCGGCGATATAGGAGGCCAGGGCAACCGGCGGGGTGATATTCGACAGGGAGGCGAAGAACAGGATGAACATATGGGCTGCCAAGGGCTCCACCCCGGCGTCGGTCAGGATCGGAGCGCCCACCGCGGCGACGATCACATAGGCGGCGACTCCAGGTACACCCATACCCAGGATGATGCTCATAACCATCACCAGTGCAGCGGCGATGAAAAGGGAGTCTCCGGTGAAATCAGCGATGAAGAACCCGAGGTTCAAGCCCAGCCCAGTCAGGGACACCACCCCGATGATCACACCGATGACCATGCAGGCCACACCCACACCGATGGCGCTGCGGGCACCCTCCTCCAGGGACTTCAGAATGGCCTTCGGTCCCATTCCGCCCGATGGCCGGATCCAAGAGGCGGCCACAGCACAGACAATGCCCACCACCCCGGCGAAGAGCGGGGTGTAACCCATCAGCAGCAGGACCACCAGGATGATCAGCGGCAGGGAAAGATGACCCTTCTGTTTGATCACCTCGAAGGCCCGGGGAAGGTTCTCCCGTGAGATGCCGGTCAGCCCCTGTCGTTTGGCCTCGAAGTGGACCACCAGCAGCACCGCGAGATAGTAGAGCAGTGCCGGCAGAACAGCCGCCAGCATCACCACCACATAGGGCAGGCCGAGGTATTCAGCCATCACGAAGCCCACCGCGCCCATCACCGGGGGAGCGAACTGGCCGCCGGTGGAGGCCACCGCCTCGACAGCCGCCGCCATTCGGGGGCTGTAGCCATTGCGTTTCATCAGCGGGATGGTGATGGATCCGGTGGTGGCCACATTGGCCAGGGCACTGCCATTGATCGTGCCGGTCATCGCACTGGCGATTACGGCCACCTTCGCCGGGCCGCCGGGGGAGTGGCCGGTGATGGCCAGAGAGATATCACTGATGAAATCGCTGAACCCGCTGTACTTCAGGAAGACCCCGAAGACGATGAAGACGAAGACGAAGGTCGCCGAAACTCCGATGGCGATGCCGAAGATGCCCTGGCTGCCCCAGAAGAGCTGCTGGGTCAGCCGGTCCATGGAATAGCCGGCATGACCGAAAACCCCACTGATATAGCTGCCCAGGAAGGCATAGAGCAGGAAGATCGCGGCCAGTATCGCGAGGTTGCGCACCACCCGGCGGGCAGCCTCAAGGGCGACGACGACGCCCAGGATGCCCATCACGTAGTCGGTGGGATCCAGGAACCCTCCCCGCAGTGCGATCTGCTCGTACTCACGCAGGAAATACAGGAAGGGAACGGTGGCGACCACCGCCAGGACCACATCGAAGATGGTGACGTACTTGCTGCGGGTCCAGCCGGCCTTGAAGGGCCGGAAGATCAGGAAGGTCAGCAGGACCAGGAAGACGATATGCCAGCCGCGCAGGTTCATCGCACCCATGCCGGTGATATTGGCCGCCAGCTGGAAGACCGACCAGATGATGGCGATAGTGGCGACGATCAGCCCGGAGATACGCCCGAAGTGTCGTTTGGCATCAGTGCCCAGGGCCTCCTGAGCGGAAGTCCCGGCAGTGACATCCCCGAGATCCTTAGCCGGATCGGGTAACTGTGCCGTCTTCGCCATGTATCGTCACCAAGGGTCGTAAGGTTGGGCTCGCAGACGTGAGCGGGGTCACGTGGAGCAGAGGACAACAACACACTACTGACCGAAGGAATTGGCGGTACCTCGGCGCGAGTGATGTCTCAATCTGTGGACATCATAGTTTGGCATATACCTCTAGCGGGCGTGAAAACTGGGCTTGCGCTTCTCCTGGAAGGCGGCGAAACCCTCCGCGTAGTCCTCAGTGTCACAGAGTGCGGCCTGAGCCCGGTTCTCCGCATCCAGGGATTCCCACAGACCGATCCGTTCATCGCGGATCTGGGCCACCAGCTTCTTCGACTCCCGGAAGGCAAGGGTCGCTCCGGAGGCAGCCTTCTGTGCTTTACTGCGGCTGAACTCCACCAGCTCATCAGCCGGCGCCGCCCGGGAGAAGAGACCGGCCGAGACTGCCTCGGCACCGGAGATCAGCTCGGCGGTGTAGATCAGATCCAGGGTCCGGTGGGCACCAAGCCGCTCGACGAACAGGGCATGGCCGCCGGAGTCCAGAGTGGCTCCCAGTGAAGCAAAGGGGGAGCCGATTTTGGCGTCCTCGGCCACGTAGACGACATCGGTTGCGATGGCCAGCCCCAGTCCCACGCCCAGGCAGGGGCCGTGGACTGCGGCGAAGGTCGGTGCCGGGAACTGAGCCATTCGGCGCAGCAGTGGGGTGACCTTTCCGCCGAGGTAACCCAGGACATCGTCATCGGCTGGGGTGACTCCGGAGATGTCACGACCGGCGCAGAAGCCGCGGCCCTCACCGCGCAGCAGCAGGGCACGGACCCCGGCTGACTCCGCCTCCTGATAGGCCTCATCAAGTTCGGCCAGCGCTGACTCATTCAGGGAGTTCAGCTTCTTGGGGGCGTTGAGCACGACCTCGGCGAGGCCATTGTCGATGCTGAGGTCAATCATGGCTTGCTCCGCTTCTTTCGGTATCAGGCGTCGTAGTCCACCACGAGGGTGTCCGAGGTGGGTCGGGTCTGACAGGTCAGCACATAGCCCTTGGCGACCTCATCGGCCTCCAGGGCGTAGTTCTCGTCCATTTCGAAGTCCCCGGCGACCACTTTGGCCCGGCAGGTTCCACACACACCGCCGGCACAGGCGAAAGGCACATCAGAACGCTCACGCAGGGCGGCATTGAGCACTGTCTCACCCGAGGAGACCGGGGAGTCCACCTGGCCGGTGAGGCCATCGAGGGTGAACTCGATGCGGCGGGTCTCGCCGCTGGTGTCGGTCTCCACCCGGCGGCCCTGCTGACCAGCGGGCCGGTCGGGGCGACCAGTGGTGAACAGTTCGAAGCGAACCTTCTCTGAGGGGATCTCCCGTTCGGACAGTTCATCCCGGACCAGCTGGACCAGTTCGAAGGGCCCACAGAGGAACCACTCATCGGCCTCCTGGGTGCGCAGCACATGCTCCAGCAGGGTGGAGAGCTTCTCGTCATCGATCCGGCCGGTCAGCAGGGGGTTGAGCCGCTGCTCCCGGGAGAGCACATGGTGAACCGCGAACCGGGAGGGGTAGCGGTCCTTGAGGTCACCGATCTCCTCGGCGAACATCACATCCCCGGCAGAACGGTTCGCGTAGACCAGATCGAAGCTGGCCTCCGGTGAGGCAGTGAGCACCGAGCGGGCGATGGCCATAATCGGAGTGATCCCGGAACCGGCGGCGAAGGCGATCAGCTTGGCATCGGGCCGGCGGGCCAGCGCATCCTCGGCCAGCTCCTCGGGTCGGTTCATCGAGGTGATGGCGGTCTTGGAGACGAAAGCGCCCGAGGGGTTCATCACCTCGAGGGTGTCGCCGGGTTTGAGCTGCTCATTGGCCCAGGTGGAGAACACTCCACCGATATCGCGTTTGATCGCCACCCGGATCTCCCCGGGAACAGGCTCGGTGCAGATGGAGTAGGACCGCCGCAGCTCCTGGCCGTCGATCTCTGCCCGTAGGGCCACATACTGGCCCGGGGCGTAGTCGAAATCGTCCTGGAGCTCCTCGGGAATGGCGAAGGTGACCTCCACCGAATCCGAGGTCAGCCGCCGAACCTCGGCGACCTCCAGTGTGTTGAAAGTGGCCCGACGGCGTGCCGGGGCAGCGGCCTCCTCGGCCGAGGGAGTCTCTACGGTCATTACAGCACCTTGAAGTAGTCGAAGGGTTCCAGGCAGCTGCGGCACTGGTACAGGGCTTTACATGCGGTGGAGCCGAACCGGGCCAGCTCCTTGGTCTGCAGGGAGTCACAGCGGGGGCATTTCACGCTCAGTCCCACCGAGATGGGGCCATTGCGCACGGGGGCGGAGCCGCTGGGCGGGGTGATCCCGTATTCACGCAGCTTCCGTTTGCCCTCCTCGGTCATCCAGTCGGTGGTCCAGGCCGGCTTCAGGACAGTCTGAACCTGGACGGGGGCATAGCCCTTGGCGTGCAGGGCAGCAGTGAGGTCCTCAGTGATGGTGTCCATAGCCGGGCATCCGGAATAGGTCGGGGTGATGACCACGATGGCGCCGCCGTCCTCAGTGCTGGCGGCTGCGCGCAGGATGCCCAGATCAGCAATGCTGAGCACTGGGATCTCGGGGTCGTTGACTGTGGCGGCAATATCCCAGACCTCGGCATCGGCGGGGGCCGATGGCCGGATGCCATTGGGGTCCAGCTCAGCAGTGGTGACCGGCTGGGCGGCGTTGGTGGAAGCCACAGTCTCCTCCTCTCACCAGGTAGCGCCGGGGTGTTGGCGGGCCAGCACCTGCATCTCGGCCAGAATGTAGCCGCGCTGCTCGGAGAACCGGCCACTGCGATCAGCACCATAGGCACCCTTGATCGACGGCACCGGCAGCCCGGCCTGTTCGATCACCGCGGTCAGCCGTTCCATTNCCGGCAGCCCGGCCTGTTCGATCACCGCGGTCAGCCGTTCCATTACCGGTTCGCGCAGGGTCGAGGGCAGCACTGCCACACCGGCAGCGGCAAGCTCCTTGGTGGGCTCGACGTCGTTGAACAGCTCATCGATATAGGGCCAGACATCCTCGAGCCCGGTCCGCATCCGGCGGTGCGACTCCTCGGTGCCACCGCCGAGGCGGATAACCCACTGGGCGGCGTGATCCTGGTGGTAGTCCACCTCTTTGAGGGCCTTATCCGCGATGGCGGCCAGGGTCTCATCGGTGGAGTCCACCAGGCGGCTGTAGAGCTCATGGGCGTAGAAGCTGAAGATCAGCTGCCGGGCGATAGTCCGGGCGAAATCACCGTTCTCCTGCTCGACCAGACGGGCCGAACGGAACTGCTCCTCATCTCGGAAATAGGCCAGATCATCCTCGGACTTATCCCAGGCGGTGCCGGCATATGAGAGGAAGAACCGGGCGTGCCCCAGCAGATCCAGGGCGATATTGCCCAGGGCGATATCCTCCTCCAGCTCCGGGGCCCGGGAGATCCAGTGCCCCAGCCTCTGGGCCAGGATCAGGGAGTCATCGCCGAGGATCAGCGCATAGTTTGCGGTGGTCTCATCGGTGCTGGCCCCACTTGCCTGCAGCTCCTCGGGGGTGATGGCCTCGCCCACTGAGATCCGGGTGGCCGAATCCTGGGCGGTGAAGCCTGCTGCGCTGCTCATAGGTGGGGCACCCCTTCGGACTGCTTGTAGTAGGTCGCATGCCGGAAGGCCTTACCCTGCGGGGATTCGAAAAAGCCACCTTTGGAATCGGGGTCCGAGGCGGTGATCTCCGCGGCCGGGACGACCCAGATGGAGGTCCCCTCATTGCGCCGGGTGTAGAGATCCCGGGCATTGCGCACGGCCATGGTGGCATCGGGTGCATGCAGGGAGCCGGCGTGGACATGGGAGAGACCGCGGGAGTTGCGAACGAAGACTTCCCACAGCGGCCAGGCGCTGCGATCAGCGGGGTCGACGGCGACCACGCCGCCTTCCGGGATCTCTTCAGTGCCGTTGGGGGTCTGCTCCGGCATAGGGGACCTCTTCTCTGTCAGTGAAGGAATGTCAGTGGGGTGGGGGAGGGGATCAGGCGCTCAGCAGTGCCGACTGCTCAGCCTGCTCCTCCTGCTTGGCTACATAGGCGGCTGCGGCCTCGCGGACCCAGGCGCCCTCATCGCGGGCCTTGCGGTAGTGGATCAGGCGCTGATGGTTCAACGGGCCGTTGCCCTTGACCACGCTGAAGAACTCATCCCAGTCCAGTTCACCGAAGTCGTAGTGGCCACGCTCTTCGTTCCACTTCAGCTCGGGATCCGGCAGGGTCAGGCCCAGGGCCTCGGCCTGCGGGACGATCATGTCCACAAAGCGCTGGCGCAGCTCATCATTGGAGAAGCGCTTGATGTTCCACGCCATGGACTGCTGGGAGTTCGGGGACTCATCATCGGGCGGGCCGAACATCTGCAGGGCGGGACCGTAGAAACGGTTCACCGCATCCTGGGCCATCTGCTTCTGCGCTTCGGTGCCGTGGGAGAGGGTGTAGAGGATCTCCCAGCCCTGACGCTGGTGGAAGGACTCCTCCTTGCAGACCCGGACCATGGCCCGGCCATAGGGGCCGTAGCTTGCCCGGCACAGCGGGACCTGGTTGGTGATGGCCGCGCCGTCGACCAGCCAGCCGATAGCTCCCACATCGGCCCAGGTGCGTGCGGGGTAGTTGAAGATCGAGGAGTACTTGGCCTTACCGGTGTAGAGCTGGTCATACATCTCATCCCGGGAGGTGCCCAGGGTCTCGGCCGCGGAGTAGAGGTAGAGCCCATGGCCGGCCTCATCCTGGACCTTGGCCATCAGAATGGCCTTGCGCTTCAGAGAGGGAGCGCGGGTGATCCAGTTGCCCTCGGGCTGCATGCCGATGATCTCGGAGTGGGCATGCTGGGAGACCTGGCGAACCAGTGTCTTGCGGTAGTTATTGGGCATCCAGTCCCGCGGCTCGACGCGCTTATCCTCGGCGATCAGCTCCTGGAAGCGCTCCCAGCCCACACGGGCCTCATCGGCTGCCCGCTGGGCATCCGCGCTGATCTGATCGGTGGTGGACTCACCGTCTACAGCCTGCAGCTGTGGTTTCTCTGCGGACATTCTCCAACCTCCTGAATTACTGACCGTTCGTTCAGTATATACGAGTTATGTGAGGCGTACAACACCCTGGAGGAACCAGATCTGGGCAGCTCAGCCCTTCCGCAGCCCGCCCAGCAGCAGTCCACTGACTGTCTGTGCCAGGGGAGCGGCACCCTCGGCCCGTTCTGGGCGGAACCAATCCACAATGGAGTTGACCATGCCCATGGCCAGCCGGGAGGCAGTCCGGGCGTCGATATCGCTGCGGATATCACCGTCTTGCTGTGCCTGGTCGATCAGCTGGGCGATCCGCAGGGTGATCTCACGACGACGCCGCAGTGCTGCAGTCTCCAGCTCCGAGTTGCCCCGTAAGCGCAGCAGCAGGGTTACATAGGGCAGTGAGCGGGTGAGCACATTCACCGATTCGGTGATGATCGCCTCCAGCTCCTCGATGGCCCGGAGGTCCTGGGCGGCGGCGCTGGCCACTACCTCCTCCAGTTCGGCCAAAGAGTGGCTGAGGGCGGCGTCGAGGATCTCTTCCTTGGACTTCACATGGTGATAGATAGCGGATTTGGAGATCCCCAGCTCCTCCGCGAGTGCACCCATGGACGTGGCCTCATAGCCGCGGCGGTTGAAGACCTCCACACAGACCCGCACCAGGGAGTCGCGGTCGTATCCCGGGCGGCCCCGCTTGGCCGGCTTACTGGTTGAGGCAGTGGCGGTGGTATCGGTGCTCGTCATTCGATCCACGCTAGCGGATCGACTCACTTCGGCCGCTTGTCGTAGACCCGGCGCAGTTTGCCCGAGGAGCGGGCCAGGGTATCCGGTTCGGCCAGATTGATCTGGCAGCTGGAGCCGATCTTGACCTTGATCTGCCGGCCCAGTTCGGCTGCAGCCTGCTCGGCCTGCTCCCGTGGGGTCTCCGGGCGGCGTTCGATATGGACGGTCATCTGGTCCATACGGTTCAGCCGGGTCAGTTCCAGCTGGAAATGCGGGGAGAGTCCCTCGATGCCCAGTGCGATCTCCTCGATCTGGGTGGGGAAGAGATTGACCCCGCGCAGGATGATCATGTCATCGCTGCGCCCGGTGATCCGGCCCATCCGCCGGTGGCCGCTGCGCTCAGTACCGGGCAGCAGGCGGGTGAGGTCATGGGTGCGGTAACGGATGATCGGCAGGGCCTCTTTGGTCAGGGTGGTGAAGACCAGCTCCCCGTGGTGACCCAGCGGCAGGACCTCCTCGGTCATGGGGTCGATGATCTCTGGGCGGAAGTGGTCCTCCCAGAGGGTGCAGCCATCCTGATTGGCCCAGGACTCACCGCCGACGCCGGGGCCCATCACCTCGGAGAGGCCGTAGATATCGCAGGCTTTGATGTTGAAGGCCTGCTCAATCTCATGGCGCATCTCCTCGGTCCAGGGCTCGGCGCCCAGAACGCCGATCTCCAGGGAGGACTCCCGTGGGTCCAGGCCGGCATTGCGGAAGGCATCGGCCAGGGCCAGCAGATAGGTGGGGGTGCAGAGGATCACCCGGGGTTTGAAGTCCTGGATGAGCTGGATCTGCTTCTCGGTCTGCCCGCCTGACATCGGGATCACCGTGGCTCCGAGCTTCTCGATCCCGTAATGGGCGCCCAGGCCTCCGGTGAACAGTCCATAGCCATAGGCGTTATGCACGATATCCCCGGGCCTGACCCCCGAGTAGCGCAGGCAGCGGGCCAGCAGGGTCGCCCAACGGTCAATATCGCCCTCGGTATAGCCGACCACTGTCGGCTTGCCGGTGGTGCCGGAGGAGGCGTGGATCCGGCGGACCTCATCCATGGGGACGGCGAAAGATTTGAAAGGATAGGCGTTGCGCAGGAACTCCTTATCCGTGAAGGGGAACTTCGCCAAATCTTCCAGGGACTGCAGGTCATCGGGGCCCACGCCATGGGCGTCGTAGAGCTCGCGATAGGCGTCGATATTGTCATAGGCGTGCCGGAGGGTCGCCTGCAGCCGCTTGAGCTGAATGGCCTCAATCTCTTCGGTGCTCAGCAGCTCCGCGGCGTCGGGCTTTGCTCGATTGGTCGGGGCCAGTTCGGTGGCGGCGATGGCGGCGGCAACTGCGTTGCGCGGCTGCTGCCCACCGGTGGCGGAGGTCTCTGGGGCAGTGGCGATGCTCATGGGTGTACTACCTCTCAGTTCGAAAGCGGGACGGTTCGGGAACGGCCGCGGAAGACAGCAATGGTGTCTTCTCCGCGGGTGACGGTGACGTCGTAGACCCCGCTGCGCCCGGTCTGGGAGACCAGTCGGGCCTCGGCGATCAGCTCGTCGCCGTTGAAAGCGGCTTTCAGGAAGTTGATATCCGCCCCGGAGGCCACGGTGATCCTGCCCTCCTCACCCTCGGGGTTATTGCAGGCCATGGCGAAGCAGGTATCGGCCAGGGTGAAGATCATGCCCCCATGGGCGATATCGAAGCCGTTGCACATCTCCGGGCGAACGGTCATCCGCAGTTTGGCGTGGCCGACCTCGGCCAGCAGAACCTCCCCGCCGAGCCAGGCGGTACACCGGTCGGTCTCCAGCATTTTGTGGTGCGGGCCGCCGGCTGGCATATGCACCCCTTCATACGTGGCAGCCGCTGCGGGGCTGGTGTCTGTCATGGGGGCTCCTCAATGGGTGCGTCGAATAGCGTCGACCGAATTCCAGACCAATCGGTCAGTAAACAACTGAAGCACCAGCAGTACTGTGATGTCAAGCACACGGATCCCAGCAGCGGCAGCCGGTCCAGGTGCCGGTCTACAGTGGAGGTCATGCCTGCCGGACGCTATGCTCCCAGCCCCTCAGGAGACCTCCATCTGGGCAATCTCCGCACCGCCCTGCTGGCCTGGCTCTTCGCCCGGGCCAGTGGGCGCAAACTGCTGCTGCGCTATGAGGATCTCGACGCCGGCCGGACCGTTGAGGGCTCCGATAACCGGCAGTGGCAGGATATGACCGCTCTGGGCATCACCTTCCATGAGCAGCCGGTCTACCAGTCCCAACGCGGCAAAGAGTACGACGACGCCCTCACGCAGCTGCGTGAGCGGGGAATGGTCTATGAGTGTTTCTGCACCCGCCGGGAGATCCAGGAGGCGCCACGGGCCCCGCATGCGCCACCGGGGGCCTATCCGGGCAGCTGTCGACAGCTCAGTGAGGCCGAACGCGCTCGCCGTCGCCAGGAACGAAACCCCGCCCTGAGGCTGCTGGCCGGAGTTGATGAGTACACGGTGGAGGATCAGCTGCTGGGGCCTATCACTGCCGGGGTGGATGATTTTGTGCTGGTCCGCAATGACGGGGCAGCCGCCTATAACCTCGCCGTCGTCGTCGATGATCAGCTCACCGGGGTGGACCAGGTGGTCCGCGCCGATGACCTCGCCGACTCCGCACCCCGGCAGGCCTATCTGCGTGGGCTGCTCTACGGGTCCGACGCGGCCGAGGCTGTCAGCTATGCCCATGTTCCCCTGGTGGTCAATGGTGAGGGCAAGCGCCTGGCCAAACGCGATGGGGCTGTCACCCTGGCTGAATTGGCCGAGCAAGGGATCAGCCCCGAGGAAGTCAGGGATCAGCTGCTGGGCTCCCTCGGGCTCCCAGCAGGCGACCTCCAACAGGCCCTGGAGGCATTCGACCCCCAGGCCCTGCCCCGGGACCCCTGGGTCTGGTCTCCGGCCTGAACTTGCGAAGACGCGTGTTGATCAGCAAACTATGTAATGAGGTCAAGAGTGCCACTGCAAAACCCCGGTTTGGTGGCCGGCAACCCTCCAGTTCGCGGTGGGGTGCCCCGGGTGACGACCTGGCCGGACGGAAAACCCCGTCCCGGCAAGCGCGGACCTTCACTGGCTCCCAGTGCAGGTCTTTGAGACCCCTTGGAGCATCACCATGAGTGACACCATTGGCACCAGCCAACCCAAATTCGAGACCCTGCAGATCCACGCCGGTGTTGAGCCGGACCCCGGCTCAGGGGCACGGGCCCTGCCCATCCAGCAGAGCACCAGCTTCGTCTTCCCCAGCACTGAGGCCGCGGCCAAACGCTTCGGCCTCGAGGAACTGGGTCCCATCTATTCCCGACTGACGAACCCCACAGTGGAGGCTGTCGAGAATAAGATCGCCGCCCTCGAAGTCGGGGTCGGGGCCCTGGCAGTGGGCTCCGGGCAGGCTGCAACCACCCTGGCGCTGCTGAACATCGCAGAGGCCGGCAGCCATGTCGTGGCCTCGCCCTCCCTCTACGGCGGAACCCAGAACCTCTTCAAGCACACTCTGCCGAAGTTCGGCATCGAGGTCAGCTTCGTCGAAGACCCCGATGACCCCGAATCCTGGCGGGCCGCGATCCAGGAGAACACGGCAGCGTTCTTCGCCGAGACCATCGCCAACCCACGCACCGACATCCTCGATATCGAGACTGTGGCCGGGGTTGCCCACGAATACGGTGCCCCGCTGATCGTGGACAACACCCTGGCCACCCCGTATCTGCTGCGGCCGATCGACTTCGGCGCCGATGTGGTGGTCCACTCCGCCACCAAATTCCTCGGCGGGCACGGTACAGCCATTGCCGGCGTCGTCGTCGATTCCGGAAAGTTCGACTACGGGGCCTACCCCGAGCGGTTCCCCGGCTTCAGCCAGCCCGATGAGTCCTACCACGGCCTGGTCTTCGGCCGCGATCTCGGACCGGAGGGGATCTTCGGGGTCAACCTCTCCTATATCCTCAAGGCGCGGGTGCAGCTGCTGCGCGATATTGGGCCTGCCCTGTCTCCGCATAACGCCTTCGAGATCAACCTCGGTCTGGAGACTCTGAGTCTGCGCGTGGAACGCCATGTGGCCAATGCCCAGAGGGTCGCCGAGTTCCTGGATGCCCATGAGGCCGTCCGGGCGGTCCACTACTCCGGTCTGGCCGATAATCCCTGGTACAGCCGGGGCCAGAAATACCTCCCCAAGGGTGTTGGTGCGGTGCTGAGCTTCGAGGTCTATGGCGAAACTGCCGAGGAGCAGGCCAGCCGCGGTCAGGCGCTGGTCGATGCTCTTGAGCTGCATTCCCTGGTGGCCAATGTCGGTGATGTCCGCTCCCTGGCCATCCACCCAGCCTCGACCACCCACCGTCAGCTCAGCGAGGCCGATCAGCTGGCCGCAGGGGTCAAACCTGGGCTCGTCCGGCTCTCCGTGGGCCTGGAGCATATCGACGATATCCTCGCCGACCTCGACCAGGCGCTGGCGGCAGCGCCCAAGGCCTAAGCCATGGCCAGCGATCAGCTTTTGGAACGCCCCGGCGGCCTGCGCAACGACTTCGGCATCCGCCCCGACGGCGCGCTGAAGACCTACGAGGCCGGCAGCTTCCGTTTTGAAACCGGCGGCCACCTGCCTCAGGTGACCCTGGCCTATGAGACCTGGGGTCAGCTCAATGCCGCAGGGGATAACGCCGTGCTGGTCGCACACGCCCTGACCGGGGATACCCATGTGGCCTCATCCCCGGAGGATCCCGGGATCGGCTGGTGGGAAGGACTGCTGGGCCATGGCCGGCCCATCGATACCGATAAATGGTTCGTGATCGCACCGGCTATGGTCGGCGGCTGCTACGGCTCCACGGGACCGGCCTCGGCCGATCCCGAGGGGCATCCCTGGGGCTCACGGTTCCCCTTTGTGACCATCCGGGATGCGGTCCACCTGGAGCGCCGGCTGCTGGAGCACCTTGGGGTGACCCGGCTGCATGCAGTGGTCGGCGGTTCTATGGGTGGTGCCCGGGCCCTGGAATGGGCGGCGACCTATCCGGAGTTCGTCGGCGGCGTCGGGGTCTTCGCCTGTGGGGCAGCGGCCACCGCTGAGCAGATCGCCTTCGGTCAGGCCCAGGTCGAGGCGATCCGCAATGACCCCTTCTTCAACGGTGGGGACTACTATCCGGGGCCGGTTCCCGAGGCAGGTTTGGGCTTGGCCCGCCGGATTGCGCATATCACCTACCGCTCGGAAGCGGAGCTGCAGGGCCGGTTCGGTCGGGCACCCCAGGGGGCGGAGGACCCCTTTGACGGGGTCCAGCTGGCGGGTCCGCAGTCCCGCAGCGGGCGGTATCAGGTGGAGTCCTATCTGGACCATCAGGCCGCGAAACTGACCAAACGTTTCGACCCCAATGCCTATATCACCCTGGCCGAGGCGCTGATGAGCCACGATATCGGCCGAGGCCGCGGGGGAGTCCACGCTGCCCTGGGCCGGATCAGCGCTCAGCCGTTCTTGGCTGCGGTGAACACTGATCGGCTCTACTTCCCGCATCAGTCCCAGGAGATCGCCCAGGGCATCCCCGGGGAGCATCCGGTCCATCTGATCGACTCCCCGATCGGCCACGATGGATTCCTGACCTCCGCTGAACAGCTGGGAACCGAGATCCGCCAGACCCTCGGACTGTAGGGGATACTGACCGGGGGAGTTCCGCTGTGGCGGATTGGTGCGTACGCTAAGTGACATGACTGAGCACACACAGCCGCATCAGATCCGCCATGAGGATTCCGGCACACCATCTGATGAGCATCGCCCCGGTGACCCCTCACCGTGTCCGGCCACACCCTCTGCGCCAGCCGCTATGGGCGGGATGGCCACCGGCCCGATCCCTGTGGTACGGCGGAAGCAGAACCGCTGAACCTTGATATCCACTGTGAACACGTAGGCAACGTTGCTGAAATAACTCCTTCGTACAGTGAGGCGCATGACAGTGCGCCACCTCATCGCCGAGCAGGTCCTCCTGCAGGAGGGGCTGTCCGCGGCGCACATCGAGATCCGCGATGACGGCACAATTCGCCGCATCCGGACCATCGACGCCGGTGACACCCACCACCAGGCCGCTATTGTGCGAGCCCGTGAGGTCTCCGCCGGATCCGGTATCGAACTGCTGGGATCCCGACAGGTACTGCTGCCCGGGGCAGTGGACACCTCCGTGCGGCTCAGCGAACCTGGACGCAGCCGATGGGAAGGTTTCACCACCGGAACAATGGCAGCGGCCCTGGGCGGGGTCACCACACTCATCGATGCCCCCTCCGGTTCACTTCCCCCCACGACAGGTGTCGCATCACTGGAGGCCAAACGCCGGGCCGCCGCCGGTAAGACCTATGTGGACACCGGGTTCTTCGGCGGAATCGTCCCCGGCAACACCGATGAGCTCGAACCACTCTGGGAGGCCGGGGCACTGGGTTTCGTCGCGCATCTGGGCGGCACGGGGCTGCCGGAATTTCCCCGGGTCAGCCTCATTCAGCTCAGGGAGGCCATGCAGCGGGTCCGCCGGTTCGGAGGGCTGATCGCCGTCCACCCGGAGGAGGAACAGAGCCTCAGCTCAGCTGAACGAGGAACCCGCCGGGGGAGCCGACGTATACGCAGCTACTCCGACTGGGCAGCAGCCCGCCCGCCCGCGGCAGAACTGGCGGGAGTCCACGGGATCATCGATGCGGTCCGGGAGACCGGATGCCGCACCCATGTCCAGGAGGTGACAACTGTCGCTGCAGTTGAAGCCATCCACGGCGCCCAACAGGAGGGTCTGCCGCTCAGCGCCGGCACAGTTGCCCATTACCTCTGTTTCGCCGCCGAGCAGATCCCCGATGCATCGGCAGCATCATTCACCGCCTATCCGCCGATCCGCAGTGCGGCCGAACGCGAAGGCCTGTGGGACGGACTGCAGGAAGGAATCCTCTCCGTGGTCGCCAGTGGGCACACTCCGGTCACTAAGGATGAGAAATACCGCCACCGGGGAGACCATCTGAGCGGTTCCCGCCCCGGAGTCTCGGGCCTGCAGGTCAGCTTCGCTGCCGTGGCAAGTGCAGCCGCCGACCGAGGAATCGGACTGGCAGAGGTCAGCCGGTGGACCGCCACCACCCCCGCCCGACTGCTGGGCCTGCCCAAGGGGAAGATCACCAGCGGCCACCGGGCCGACTTCCTGATCTTCGACCCCGAACAGACCCATGTGGTCTCAGCCGGGGGACTGGCCCATAAGAATCCCATCACCGCCTATGAGCGTTACGAGATTCACGGCACGGTCGTTGGAGCCGTGGTGGGCGGAACAGTGTTGTTCAACGCCCAGGATGCCACCTCCGCACTGCGCAGCGCAGGGGAGCTGATCCACAACTATGGTGCACCGGCGCAGGACAGCCCCAAGGTGCACCGACGGGGCCATCTGCGGGCGGTGAACGCCTCATGAGCCAGACCAGGGGAGCCGGCACCGAACGCCGCAATGGAGTCCAATCAGTGGAGCGGGCCCTAGAGATCGTCACCGTCATCGCAGGCCGCGGCGGCAACGCGACCCTGAGCGAATTGGCCTCGGCCACCGATCTGCCTGCCGCTACAGTCCACCGGCTGCTGCGGACGATGATCTCGGCCGGCTACCTCAAACAGCTGCAGGACCGCAGCTATGGGCTCAGCCTCAAATTCGTACCCATCGGCGAAGCCGCCCGCGGCCGGTAGGTCTACCCGCCGGCGAAGGGCGGAAGGACATCGACGACGTCGCCTGCTGCCACCGTGCCCTTTTCCACCGGAGTGCGGGTGCCGTTGACCAGGAAACTCGACTGGCGACAGACCCGCTGAAGGGATTCACCCCGCTGAGAGAGCTCCTCGAGGACTTCGGCCAGCGGCCGCGAGGGCTTCTCCAGCTGCACAGTAAGCTCATGGGTGCCGGCAGCATCGGCAGCAGCGGCATAGAGCCGGATGGTCAGCGTAGACATCTCAGCCTCCGATCGCAGACATCGAGCGGTCCGGGCGGGTGAAGCCCGGCAGATCGAAACCGGGACGATCAGTGCCATGGGCGGCCGGTTTGGCCCACATAGCCTCAGCCCAACGTTGAGCAATCTGCTCATCAGTCGCCCCCTGACGCAGCAGATCCATGAGATCAGTCTCCTCGCGGGAGAACAGGCAGCTCATCACCCGGCCCTCGGCGGTGATCCGGGTCCTGGTGCAGGCAGCGCAGAATGGTTCGGTGACACTGGCGATAATGCCCACCCGGCCCAGAACAGGTGCCGAGGCGTCGTCGTCGATCTCACGGACATCAAAACGCTCCGCCGGAGCCCCACCGCGGTCCTCATCCGTTGGGCTCAACCGGTAGCTGCGGCTGAGCAGCTCACGGGTCTCGGCAGCAGTCACCGTGGCCTCACGCTGCCAGGTCTTCTCCGCCTCCAGGGGCATCTGCTCAATGAACCGCAGTTCGAAACCGTTCTTCAGGGACCAGGCCAGCAGATCCGGGGCCTGAGCATCATTGACCCCTTTGACCAGCACCGCGTTGATCTTCAAAGGGGTCAGCCCAACCTCAGCAGCGGCATTGACCCCGCGTAGCACTGCCGGCAGCTGATCCCGCCGGGTCAGCTGGGCGAAAGTCTCCCGGTGGACCGAGTCCAGAGAGATATTGACCCTGGTCAGACCCGCATCCTTCAGTGCCTGCGCGCGCTTATCCAGGCCGATCGCATTGGTGGTCAGAGCCACCGGAAGCTCAGGGTGATCAGCACGGATACCGGCGATCACATCCTCGAGGTCCTTACGCACCAGGGGCTCACCCCCAGTCAGGCGCAGCTCGCCGATGCCGAGGAGATCGACGCCGATCCGCACCAGGCGGCGGACTTCCTCAGCCGATAGCAGTTGATCCTTGGCCAGCCAGGGCAGCCCATCGGCGGGCATGCAGTAGGTGCAGCGCAGATTGCATTTATCGATCAGGGAGAGGCGCATATCCGTGGCGCGGCGGCCGAACCGATCCAGCAGACCATCTTCGAAGCTCAGGTCCTCGGGAGGCTGTTCTGGCACAGGGATCACCCGGGGATCGGGGAGCGCTACCCTGGAACCCATGACTGTCCATTCTACGCCCCAGCGCCAGCCGGCACAGCCCAATGGGCAGCAGCCGGGTCGGCGCGCCGGTGTAGATGAGCATATCGACAGGCTGCACCGTCTCCTGGCCCCGGTGCTGCAGAACCGGGAGTCGATAACTCTCGACGTCGACCAAGGCCCCGGCGGCCGACTGGTCAGTGCCGCCGAGGTGAAATCCCCGGTGCCGCTGCCGGGCTTCGACAACTCCCAGATGGACGGCTTCGCCCTGCGGCTGAGCGATCTCGTCGCCGCCGGCGATGAGGGAGCCTCACCCCGACTGCGATTGGCTGGGATAGTCCCTGCCGGAACTGCGGCCGCTGAGCTGGTGCCCGGGACCTGCCAGGCGGTGATGACCGGCTCGCCGATCCCTGCCGGGGCTGATGCGGTCATCCCCGTGGAGCGAACCGCCGATGGGTTCAGCGTCCTGGACGCTCATGCAGCCGGTGAGCACCCGTTTGTCCACTTCACCGAGCTTCAGGACCAAGACCTCCAGACCGGCCGATTCATCCGCACTGCCGGATCCGATCTTCAGCAGGGCGCGGTGATCCTGCAGGCCGGGGATGTCATGACCCCGGCGCGGTGGGGACTGCTGGCCGGCTGTGGGATCCGCGAAATCACCGCCCTGTCGCCGATCCGAACCCTGGTGGTCACCACCGGAGAAGAAGTCCAGGCCCCCGGTGAGCCCCTGGCCCCGGGACAGCTCTACGACGCCAGCCGGGCCCTGATCCGCGAGGCCTGCCAGGCATTCGGCCACCAGGTGGCCACAGCACGTGTCCCCAGTGATGAACCGGCCATCTTCATCCAGACCCTGGAGGCCCTGCAGCAGCAACACCAGCCGCAGCTGATCATCACCGCCGGAGGGATCAGCGCCGGTGCCTATGAGGTCGTCCGCCAGGGCCTTCAAGCCCGTGGAGTGGAATTCGGGTCGGTGGCACAGCAGCCCGGTGGCCCCCAGGGCTGGGGGCGGCTGGGGGATGCCGCCCTGGTGGCTATGCCCGGCAATCCGGTCAGCACCGCGGTGACCCTGCAGGTGCTGCTGCACCCAGTGTTGGCTGCGCTGGACCCGGCCTGCCCGCCCCAGCGCAGAGTCCTGGTGCATACCGCGGAGCAGCTGAGCTCACCGGCGGGGCTGCGCCAATACCGGCGCGTGCGGCTGCAGACCCCAGAGGATAGGGCAGTGGCAGAAGCCCATCCGGTGGGCGGGCCCAGCTCACATCTGCTGGCGCATCTGGCCGCCGCCGATGCCCTGCTGGAACTACGCGAAGACGATACTGAGGTCCCTGCGGGGACAGAACGGGAGGCCATCCTGCTATGAACCAGAAGCTCACCCATGTCCGCGGTGACGGCAGCGCCCAGATGGTTGATATCTCCGCCAAAGATGTCACCGAGCGTAAGGCAGCAGCCACCACGGTGGTCACCACTACCGAGGAGGTCACCGCCATGCTGGCGGAGAACTCCCTGGCCAAGGGAGATGCCCTGGGTACCGCGCGCATCGCCGGGATTATGGCCGCCAAACGCACCTCGGAACTGGTTCCGCTGTGCCACCCGCTGCCGATCGCCAAGGTCACCGTGGACCTCGAGGTTGATACCCCCAAGCCGGGGCAGGTGCTGATCACCGCCGAGGTCAAGACCACCGGCCGCACCGGAGTGGAGATGGAAGCCCTCACCGCCGCATCAGTGGCGGGGCTGACCCTCTACGACATGATCAAAGGTGTCCACCGCGAGGCCGTGATCACCGAGACCAAAGTCCTGGCCAAATCCGGAGGCGCCTCCGGGGACTGGAGCCGAGCATGACCACAGTCCACACCGCCATCTCCGAAACCGCCCTGGATCCCGCCCAGGCAGAGGAGGAGGCCTGGTCGGAGGAGTGCGGCGCCGTCGTCGTCTTCTCCGGAATTGTCCGGGACCACGATGGCGGCCGCTCGGTGAACCGGCTCAGCTACAGCGCCCATCCCAGCGCCGCGGATGTGCTGGCCGAAGTATGCCAGAGCATCAGCAGCCGGCACCCCGGGGTGCGGATCTGGGCCGCCCACCGGGTGGGGGATCTGGCCATCGGCGATCACGCCCTGGTGGCCGCCTGCGCATCAGCGCACCGGGCCGAGGCCTTCGCCGCCTGCGCGGAACTGGTCGAGGAGATCAAAGCCGAGGTGCCGATCTGGAAGAAGCAGTTCTACACCGACGGCAGCACCGACTGGGTCGGGATCCAGTAGCTACCCCTCGAGGCTCAGGGGGTGGACTCTTCAGATTCCTCGCTGCCGCCGCCTGGGGGCATAGACCCGCCGAAGAGCGGTTCGATATTCGGACGCTTAGCGGTGATGTTATCCCCGGAGGAGCGTCCACGTAGACGCCGCAGCACCCAGGGGAAGAGGTGATGCCGGGCCCAGACCGCATCATCGACCCGGGCCTCACGCCAGGACCGCTCCACCGGCGGCTGGGGCTGGACCGGATCCAGGTCATGAGGAACATTCAGAGTATCGAGCACCATCCGGGCGATCGTGTGATGCCCCAGGGCGGAGAAATGCAGCCGGTCCTCATCCCACATCTCCTTGGCGGTCAGCTCCCGCAGGCTCCACATATCGGCGACGACGGCGTCGTACCGTGCCGCGACAGTGCGCACATTCTCATTGAAGATCGCGACCTTGCCGCGGATTGAACCCATCACCGGGGTATCGCGGACATCCGGGCCGTTGAACAGCACGATGGTCGCCCCGGTAGTGGCCAGCAGCTGGACCATCGTGTCCAGGACCCGGGCGGTCTCATCGGGATCGGAACCGGGGCGAATAACGTCATTGCCACCGGCGCAGAGGGTGATCAGATCCGGTTTCAGCTCCAGGGCCGGGGCGATCTGCTCATCGCGGATCTGCCGGATCAACCGGCCGCGCACCGCGAGATTCGCATAGGCGAAGTTCTCGGTCCCATTGGCCAGCTCCTGGGCGATCCGGTCAGCCCATCCCCGGTGATACCCCGGACGGGAGGGATCCGGATCACCGATCCCCTCAGTGAAGGAGTCACCAAGGGCCACATACCGCTGCCACGGGTGTTTCGCGTGGGCGGGATCAGCCCCTTCGACGGTCTCGTATTCAGGTGCTGCGCTGGGGGTGGTGTCTTCGGTTCCGGTCACATCCTCATTGTGTATGAACTGACCAGTAACGTCCATTGCGAGGTCGATAGGGTGGTGCCTATGGCAACTGATTACACGGTGGAATGGTCCCGGTCCGAATCCGAGCGGGAAGGCACACCCCTGGCGGTGCTGCTGCACGGTTATGGGGCCAATGAGCAGGACCTCTTAGGTCTGGTTCCCGGACTGCCCCAGGAGTTCACCTACGCCAGCGTGCGCGCACCGGTGTCCATGGGCTTCGGCGCCTACACCTGGTTCGAACTGGATGTTGAGCGCCTGGCCTACTCCTCCAGTGCCGCCCGACAGGCGGTTGAGGACCTCTGGGAGTGGATCGACTCCGTGCGCGGCAACCACTCCTCGGTGACCCTGATCGGCTTCTCCATGGGAATGGCCATGGCCACCTCACTGCTGCGCACCCGGCCGGAGGCCTTCGCCGCCGTCGTCGGGCTCTCCGGATTTGCGGTGGACCCCAACCGCGGGGAGGAGCTGGAAGGCTATTTCGACGACGACGCCCTTGCCGCACAGAAGATCCCGTTCTTCTGGGGACGCGATCAGGAGGACCCCATCATCCCCGGTGAGCAGATCGACTACACCCACCGCTGGGCCAACCAGACGGTGAAGCTGACCAAGGTGCTCTACGCCGGGGCGGGCCACGGTGTGGTGCCCCAGGAGATCGGGCATATCAACGAGTTCCTCACCGCGACAGTGCTCAAGGGCCAGCGGTAGGGCAGCGCCCGGATTCAGGACTCGGAGGTGACCTCGAGGGTCGCTGAGGGGAGTCCGACTTCCTCGCCGTCGAAGACGACCCTCTGGCCGGGGCGGACCTGAGCCCCGCGCCGGGTCTCCACCTTGCCGTCGAGGGTGACCAGACCCTCGGCAATCACCTCACGGGCCACCACACCGTTCTCCACGGCACCGACCAGTTTCAGCAGCTGCCCCAGCCGAATGGACTCATCCCGGATGGGCACTTCGAAGGTCTCCATAAATCCAGACTACTGTTATCTCCATGACTGACAGCAATGCCGCACCGCGCTCGCCGCTGGTGTGGGCTTCACTGCTGCTGGTGATGCTCGCCGCGGGGATGGCCATCCCTGGTCAGGGGAGGGTCAACGCCGCCCTGGCAGCAGAGACCCAAGACCCCTATCTGGCCGCCGCGATCAGCTTCTCCACCGGTCTGATCGCCATCACCCTCATCGCAGCACTGACCCCCGGGGGTCGGCGCAGCATGGCCCGGATCCGTCCGGCCTTCCAGCGCGGCGAGGTCCGCTGGTGGTACCTGTTGGCCGGGTGTGCCGGTGCCTATTTCGTGTTGACCCAGACGCTGACCATCGGGCTGATCGGAGTGGCGGTCTTCACTGTGGCCGTGGTGACCGGCCAGACAGTGGGCGGACTGCTCTGGGACCGGATCGGCCTGGGACCGGCCGGTCGCAAACCGATCACCGGCTTCCGCGTCATCGGGGCGATCTTGACCGTGCTGGCGGTGCTCTGGTCAGTCTCACCGCAGCTGCGCGAGACCGAACATGAACTGCTGATCCTGCTGCTGTTGGTGGTCCTGCCCTTCTCCGGCGGCTTCCTCAACGCCGGCCAGCAGGCACTGAACGGCCGCCAATCCGCCGCCTACCGCAGCCCCATCCCCGCAACCTTCTTCAACTTCCTCTCCGGAACACTGCTGCTGTTACTGGTCTGGGCGGTGAAACTGATTCTCGACGGCGGGGTGCCCGGCCAGCTACCCACCCAATGGTGGTACTACATCGGCGGGCCCCTGGGCATCGTCTTCATCGCCCTGGGCGCGGTCTTGGTCACCAAAGTCGGGGTGCTGGTGGCCGCCATGGGCATGATCGCCGGTCAACTCTTGGGCGCCCTTCTGCTGGATCTGATGGCCCCGGCCCCGGGCTCGGTGGTGACCACCGCGACAGTGCTGGGCACCGTGCTGACTCTGGTCGCCGTCGTCGTCGCTTCTCTTCCCGACTTCCGACGACGGTAGGATGATTCCCATGCCTGAATCCACGCTCGACAAAGTCATCAACCTGGCCAAACGCCGCGGCTTCGTCTACCAGTCCGGTGAGATCTACGGCGGCTCCCGCTCCGCCTGGGACTACGGCCCGTTGGGCACGGAGCTGAAGGAGAACATCAAAGCCGAATGGTGGCAGACCTTCGTGCGTGGACGCGGGGATATGGTCGGGCTGGACTCGGCGATCATCCTGCCCTCGGCAGTGTGGAAGGCCTCCGGGCATGTCGATACCTTCACCGACCCCCTGGTCGAATGCACCCAGTGCCATAAGCGCCACCGCGAGGACCACCTCATTGAGGCCTTCGAGGAGAAGAAGGGCCGGGCCCCCGAGGGCGGTCTGGCTGAGGTGCCCTGCCCCGACTGCGGCACCAAGGGCAAGTTCACCGAACCCCGCGAATTCTCCGGACTGGTGAAGTCCTACCTGGGTGTTGTCGATGACGAATCCGGCCTGCACTACCTGCGCCCGGAGACCGCCCAGGGCATCTTCACCCAGTTCGCCAATGTGGTCACCACTGCCCGGAAGAAGCCTCCCTTCGGCATCGGCCAGATCGGTAAGGCCTTCCGCAATGAGATCACTCCGGGCAACTTCATCTTCCGCACCCGCGAGTTCGAGCAGATGGAGATCGAGTACTTTGTCCCGCCCGCTGAGGCCGGTGGGCACTTCGACAGCTGGGTGCAGGCCTGCGTTGCCTGGTTCACCGATCTCGGCCTGAACCCGGAGAACCTGCGTGAGTTCGATGTGCCGGCCGATGAGCGGGCCCACTACTCCGACCGGACCATCGACCTGGAGTACCGCTTCGGCTTCCCCGGCTCCGAATGGGGTGAGCTGATGGGTATCGCCAACCGCACCGATTACGACCTCGGCCAGCACATCGAGCACTCCGGCAAGGAGCTCTCCTACTTCGACCAGGCCTCCGGAGAGCGGTACGTGCCCTATGTGATCGAGCCCAGCTTCGGTCTGACTCGTTCAATGATGGCCTTCTTGGTGGACTCCTACGCCGAGGATGAGGCACCGAACACCAAGGGCGGTGTGGATGTGCGGACCGTGCTGAAACTGCACCCCAAACTGGCCCCGGTCAAGGCCGCGGTGCTGCCGCTGTCGAAGAAGCCTGAGCTGGCCGAGCCGGCCGGTAAGCTGGCCGATTCCCTGCGCAAGCATTGGAATATTGACTACGACGACGCCGGTGCCATCGGCCGCCGCTACCGCCGCCAGGACGAGATCGGCACACCCTTCTGCATCACCTTCGACTTCGACTCCCTGGAGGACCAGGCGGTCACCATCCGCGACCGCGATGAGATGACCCAGGAGCGGGTCAGCCTCGACCAGGTGCAGAGCTATCTGGCCGCCAAACTGCTGGGTTAGGAATCCCTTGGCCCCACACGCTTTGCGCGCGGGGGCAAAGGGGTCTACGCTAGCTGGCGATGTTGCCGACCGCGCCTGAGGGCACTCCAACGCTGACTCTCGAATCCGGCCTCACGGTCCGCCCGTGGGCCGAAGGGGACGACCTCAAGCTCCTGGAGCTCTGGGGGGACCCCGAGAATCCCATGCACCACCAGGACCGCAGCCTCCTGCGGCCCTCCTCCAACGACCCCTGGTCCCGCTGCATTGTGGCGGAGGATGAGGGGGTGCCGGTGGCCGCTGCCACCATTTTCCGGTCCTCTCTGCACCCGGATCGGCTCTCCTTCTACATCGAGGTCGCCCCGGAGCAGCGCCGCAAAGGTGTTGCCGCCCAGCTGCTGCAGATCCTGGAGGCAGAGGTCCCCAACTGTGAGGTGCAGTCCCTGAAGGCCCGCTGCGCCAAGGGCTCGGCCGCCCAGTGCTTCCTGAAGGACAACGGGTTCCGGAAGATCCAGCACTCCCGCAAGGTCATCATCCAGCCGGGCAGCCTGGCAGTCCCGGATGTGGAGAACCTGCCGATCGACCTCGAGGACATCGCCACCGGTTCGGTGGAGCTGACCCAGCTGGTCGCCGACTTCTACAACGCCGTCCACGAGTGGGACCGCTCCGAGATGACCATCGGCCGGGCCCAGCAGATGCTGCTGGCACCCGAGGCCGGTGCCACCGGGGCCGTCGTCCTGCGGGATACCTCCTCCGAGGATGAGAGCAACCGGCCGATCACTGCCTTCGCGGTCAGCTACACCCCGCAGCGCACCGAAGATCCGGCCGATGTTCTGCTGGGCTGGGACCCCGAACTGCGCGAGGACCAGGCCGAATACGCCGTCCGGCAGCTTCTGGGACTGGTGGCCGCCCGCTACCCGGTCTCTGTGGAGGTCGACGATGCCATGGTCCCGCTGAAGACCGTCACCGATGAGCTGGCCGCCCGGGACGAGGCCGAGGTGGACTTCGAAGCTCTGATCTACGCCCGGGACGCCTGAGTACCCCGCTTAGCCCACTTTTCATAGGGTTATGGACTCTTCATAGGGCTATATCCCTATGAAAGTTGCAAAGCCCTATGAAAACTTGACCGATACCGGACAATAGTGCTGTGACCGAGATTCTTGAACGCCCGACGACGCCGCCTGAGGCGTCTGAGACGCCAGTGCAGCCTCTGCTGCCCCCGCTGCGCCTGGGCCCCATCACCGTGGACACCCCGGTGGTGCTGGCACCCATGGCCGGGATCACCAATACCGCATTCCGCCGGCTCTGCCGCGAATACGGTGGCGGACTCTACGTCAACGAGATGGTCACCGCCCGCGCCCTGGTCGAACGCCGGCCGGAATCCCTGCGGATCATCAAACATGAGCCGGATGAGGTGCCGCGCTCCGTACAGCTCTACTCGGTGGACCCCGTGACCACCGGGCACGCGGTGCGCATGCTGGTCGAAGAGGATCGGGCTGATCACATCGACCTCAACTTCGGCTGCCCCGTTCCCAAGGTCACCCGCAAAGGCGGCGGCTCAGCCCTGCCCTGGAAGACCAAGCTCTTCGAATCCATCGTCTCCACGGCAGTGCGTGAGGCTTCCCGGGGCAATATCCCGGTGACCGTGAAGATGCGCAAAGGTATCGACGAGGACCATCTGACCTATATCAACGCCGGCAAGGTCGCCCGCGACTCCGGAGTCGTGGCCGTGGCCCTGCATGGACGCACCGCCCGGCAGCACTACTCCGGGCAGGCCGACTGGGACGCCATCAAACGGCTGCGGGACTCCCTGACTGATATCCCGGTGCTGGGCAACGGTGATATCTGGAGTGCGGAGGACGCTGTCCGGATGGTGGAGCAGACCGGGGTCGACGGCGTCGTCGTCGGTCGTGGTTGTCAAGGTCGCCCCTGGCTCTTCGGGGACCTGCAGGCTGCCTTCGAAGGTAGGCCTGAACGCCACCAGCCAGGTGTTTCGGTGGTCTGTCAGACCCTGCTGCGGCATGCCGAGATGCTCATCCCATACTTCGACGGCGACGAGCGCAAGGCCATGCAGGATATCCGTAAACATGTTGCCTGGTACTTCAAGGGCTATCCGGTGGGCTCGAAGCTGCGCACCCAGCTGGTGACCGTGGAGTCCCTCGCCCAGCTTCAGGATCTCTTGGGCCAGCTGGATCAGAGCATCGGTTATCCCGGTGAGGATGCCGAAGGGCCCCGTGGTCGGGCCGGATCCCCCAAGAAGGTGCATCTGCCCGAGGACTGGCTGGTCGACCGGGAGCTCAACGAGGACCAGCGCGCGATGATCCAGGCTGCCGAGGTCGACACCTCCGGGGGCTGAACCTCCTTCCTGGGCCGGTAGGCTGGGAGCACCGTGAAGTGAGGGAAGGCAACAACAGATGACCGTGCGCAATGTCGAACGGGTGGAGGGGCAGTACGTTGCCCTGGCCCCGGGCTATTCCGAGGTGGATGAAGACCGCTGGGTGCCCGAGCACGGAAAATCCGTCTACCGCTCAAGCTTCGAACGCGACCGGGCCCGGCTGCTGCACTCCTCAGCTCTGCGCCGCCTGGGAGCGAAGACCCAGGTTGTCTCACCCAGTAATGATGACTTCTCCCGCACTAGGCTGACCCACACCTTGGAGGTCGCCCAGGTGGGACGGGAACTGGGCCGGCTGCTGGGCTGCGATCCCGACGTCGTCGACGGCGCCTGCCTCTCCCATGATCTGGGCCACCCGCCCTTCGGGCACCACGGGGAGAAGGTGCTCAATGACCTCTCTGCCGATATCGGCGGCTTCGAGGGCAATGCCCAAACCCTGCGTATCCTCACCCGACTGGAGACCAAACGCTTCCACCCTGATGGACGTTCGGCGGGGCTCAACCTCACCCGGGCCTCCCTGGACGCCGCGGTCAAATACCCCTGGCGGGCCCATGAGGCACCGCTGAAACCAGATGGCACCCGCAGCCAGAAATTCGGCGCCTATGAGGATGACCTCGAGGTCTTCAGGTGGCTGCGACAGGATGTCACCGGAACCCGCAAATGCATGGAAGCCCAGGTGATGGACGCCGCCGATGACATCGCCTATTCCGTTCATGACGTCGAGGACGGCATCGTCAACGGCCGGTTCCAGCTGAAGTTCCTCACCGACTCCGTCCAACGAGCCCGGGTCATCCAGACCACCCAGGAGTGGTACCTCCCGGAGACCCCGGAGGACCAGATCGACGCCGCCATCGCCCGTTTGGAGACCAGCCAGAACTGGGTCCACGAATCCGATGGATCCCGGCGATCCCTGGCGGCCCTGAAGAATATGACCTCCGAGCTGATCGGCCGGTTCTGCCACGCATTCTGGAGTGCCACCCGCCAGGCCTATGGCGACCGCCCTCTGGTCCGGCACGAATCTGATCTTGTGATCCCGCCGGAGACCCTGGAGGAGATCTGCGTGATGAAGGGGATCGCAGCCCACTACATCATGGCCTCGCGGGAGCAGCTGCCGGTCTACACCCGGCAGACCGAAGTCCTCAAAGAGCTGCACAGCCTGCTGGTCGAGACCGGAGACCGGTTCCTGGAACCACCCTTCCAAGCAGACTTCCGTGCCGCCGAGGATGACGCCGGGCGGCATCGAGCCATCATCGACCAGATCGCCTCATTGACCGACGGGGCCTGCCTGGAGTGGTATGCGACCCTGGTCAAGGGCCAGCCGGTCACCAATGTCCTGTTCTCATCCTAGGAGCGCTATGAAGATCGCCGTCATCGGAGGCAATGGAACTGTTGGGCGGGCTGCACGACTCGGCCTGGAAGCCGACCACGAGGTGATCAGCCTCTCCCGCAGCACAAGCCCCGGAGTGGACCTCACGGAACCGGAGACCATCAGCACAGCCCTGGCGGCGATCGGCCCCGTGGATGCTCTGGTCTCGGCAGCCGGGGTGACACCAGGGGGAGCGGTGGAGGATCTCACTGAGGAGGATCTTCTGGCCGGGTTCCGCGGCAAGGCACTGAGCCAGCTCAGTGTGGTCACCCGCGGCCTGGACTACGTCAACGACGGCGGCTCGATCACCTTGACCAGCGGCATCATCGGTAAAGAACGGATCGCCAAAGGCGCCCCAGCAGCCATGGCCAATGGTGCACTCGATGCCTTCGTCTACGCCGCCGCTCCGGAAATGCCGCGGGGTATCCGACTCAACATCGTCAGCCCCAATGTGCTCAAAAGCGCAACCTCATATCACCCGAAGTTCCCCGGTTTCACCCCGGTGCCCGATGAGCTGGTCGGCAGGGCATATGTGCGTGCGGTCCAGGGACTGGATACTGGACGGATCTTCGAGGTCTGAAACACCCTCTGAGACCTCCGTGTCAGCAGCCTGAAACATTCAGCCATGTAATGTGGGTGCTGGCCGTCACAATGGGGTGGCGGCTATTTGAATGACCCCGGAAGGTTCTGACTGATGTTTTCAAAGATTCTGGTAGCCAACCGCGGCGAGATCGCGATCCGCGCCCTACGAGCCGGTGTGGAGCTTGGCGCCCGTACTGTGGCCGTCTACCCACATGAGGACCGCAACTCCCTGCACCGGCAGAAAGCCGATGAATCCTACCGCATCGGCGAGGAGGGACATCCGGTTCGGGCATACCTCGATGTCGAGGAAATCTTGCGGATCGCTAAGGACTCCGGAGCCGATGCCATCTACCCCGGCTACGGCTTCCTCTCCGAGAACCCAGATCTGGCCCGCGCTGCCGAAGAGGCGGGTATCACCTTCATCGGGCCCCCTGCTGATGTGCTCGAATCCACCGGGGATAAGGTCAAGGCCCTGCGGGCGGCGAAATCAGCCGGTGTCCCGGTTCTGGACTCCTCCGAACCCTCCAAGGATGTCGATGAGCTCATCGCTGCTGCTGAGCAGATCGGCTTCCCGGTCTTCGTCAAAGCCGTAGCTGGCGGTGGCGGGCGCGGTATGCGCCGGGTGGAGACCCGCGAACAGCTGCCCGATGCGCTGAAGGCGGCGATGAACGAGGCCGATACTGCCTTCGGCAACCCCACGGTATTCATTGAGCAGGCAGTGGTCCGCCCCCGGCATATTGAGGTTCAGATCCTCGCCGATGGGCAGGGCAATGTGGTCCACCTCTTCGAACGAGACTGCTCCCTGCAGCGCCGCCACCAGAAGGTGGTTGAGATCGCCCCGGCCCCCAATCTGGACGAGGAAGTCCGGCAGGCCCTGCATGCCGATGCCGTGGCCTTCGCCAAAGCCATGGGCTACCGCAATGCCGGGACCGTGGAGTTCCTCCTGGAGACCGCAGGGGAGCGGGCTGGACAGCATGTCTTCATCGAGATGAACCCCCGTATCCAGGTTGAACACACCGTCACCGAGGAGATCACCGATATCGACCTGGTGGCCTCCCAGATGCGGATCGCCGCCGGGGAGAGCCTGGCCGATCTCGGCATCGTCCAGGAGGAGCTGCGAGTCCGCGGTTCGGCCATGCAGTGCCGGATCACCACAGAGGACCCCGCCAATGACTTCCGGCCCGATGTTGGATCGATCACCGCCTACCGCTCCGCCGGTGGTTCAGGAATCCGGCTCGACGGTGGCACCGCCTATACCGGCGCGGAGATCAGCCCGCATTTCGACTCCATGCTGGTGAAACTCACCGCCCGCGGCCGCAACTACCTCACGGCCGTGGCCAGGGCCCGTCGAGCACTGGCCGAATTCCGCATCCGTGGTGTGGCTACCAATATCCCCTTCCTGCTCAATGTGCTGGACTCCGAGGAATTCCTCGCAGGAGATGTGGCCACCGACTTCATCGATAAACACCCTGAGCTGGCCAAAGCCAACCGGTCCCAGGACCGCGGCTCTAAGGCTCTGCAGTACCTGGCTGATATCACTGTCAACCAGCCGCATGGTCCCCGGGTGCAGGGCATCGACCCTCGGGATAAGCTGCCCAGGTTCCCCGGCGATAAGCATGATGAGCCGGATCGTTCACCCTTCGACGGTCCCTCCGATCAGCCGAAACCCCCGGGCTGGCGCGACCTCCTATTGGCCGAAGGCCCCGAAGCCTTTACCGCCCAGCTGCGGAAGAACACTGCCCTGGCGGTCACTGATACCACCTTCCGGGATGCCCACCAGTCCCTGCTGGCCACTAGGGTGCGCACCCGCGATCTGCTGGCTGCTGCCCCTGCGGTCGCACATGTCACCCCGGGGCTGTTCTCCGCTGAGGTCTGGGGAGGGGCGACCTATGATGTGGCCCTGCGGTTCCTCTCCGAGGACCCCTGGGACCGCCTGGCCTGGCTGCGGGCGGAAATGCCGAATATTCCGCTGCAGATGCTGCTGCGCGGACGCAATACTGTCGGCTACACCCCCTATCCGCTGAAGGTTACCCAGGCCTTCGTGGAGGAGGCCGCCGCCACCGGTGTCGATATCTTCCGGATCTTCGACGCACTCAACGACGCCGACCAGGTCATCCCCGCCATCGAGGCCGTGCGAGCCACCGGTACCGCAGTGGCCGAGGCGGCCCTGTGCTACACCGGGAACCTCACCGATCCCGATGAGGACCTCTACACCCTGGACTACTACCTGGATCTGGCCCAGCGGTTCGTCGACGCCGGGGCCCATATCCTGGCGATCAAGGATATGGCCGGTCTGCTGCGGCCAACAGCTGCCAAGATCCTGGTCACCGCCCTGCGGGAGCGTTTCGATCTGCCGGTGCATCTGCACACCCACGACACCGCTGGCGGCCAGCTGGCCACCCTTCTGGCCGCAGCCGAGGCCGGGGTCGACGCGGTGGACACTGCTACTGCATCAATGGCCTCGACCACCTCTCAGCCACCGGCCTCTGCACTGGTTGCAGCGCTGGAGAACACCGAACGAGACACGGGTCTGGGCCTTGAGGCCGTGGCATCTCTGGAGCCCTATTGGGAGGCCATCCGAGGGATCTACCAGCCCTTCGAATCAGGACTTCCAGCACCGACCGGCCGGGTCTACCGGCATGAGATCCCCGGTGGCCAGCTCTCGAACCTGCGACAGCAGGCCATCGCCCTGGGTCTGGGGGAGCGGTTCGAGCAGATCGAGGATATGTACTACGCCGCCGATAAGATGCTGGGCCGGCTGGTCAAAGTTACCCCCTCATCCAAAGTGGTCGGTGATCTTGCCCTGCAGCTGGTCGGTGCCGGGGCCGACCCCCAGGAGTTCGAACAGAACCCGCAGAGCTTCGACCTGCCGGATTCGGTGATCCAATTCCTGGCCGGACAGCTCGGTGACCCCCCAGGTGGCTGGACGGAGCCTTTCCGGTCCAAAGCCCTGGAAGGGCGCACCGTCAAACCGGTGGAGGAGGACCTCTTCGCGGAGGACTCCCAGGCCCTGGATGCCGATTCCAGCACCCGGCGGGCAGCTCTGAACCGGCTGCTCTTCCCCGGGCCCACACGCGACTTCGAGGCGGCCCGGGAGAAATACGGTGATGTCCACGTGCTGCACACCCGGGACTACCTCTACGGAATGACCTCCGGCCATGAACATGTGATCTCCCTGGGCAAGGGTGTGCGCCTCCTGGTGACCCTGCAGACCATCTCCGAACCCGATGAGAAGGGGATGCGGGCAGTGATGTGCACTCTCAACGGCCAGGCCCGCCAGGTGATGGTCCGCGATGAGTCCGTGGAATCGAAGGTCGCCGTCGCGGAGAAGGCAGATGCCAATAACGCCGGGCATATCGCCGCGCCCTTCGCAGGTGCTGTCTCTGTCCAGGTCGCACAGGGGGAAAGCGTTGAAGCCGGTCAGACCATCGCCACGATCGAGGCGATGAAGATGGAGTCCGGGATCACCGCGCCCACCAGTGGGACAGTGGCCAGGGTGGCCATCGATGCGGTGCAGCAGGTTGAGGGTGGAGACCTCATCCTCGTTGTGGAATAAGCCCTCGGCGTCTGTCCCGCGGCTTATTTGGAAATATCCCCAAGGGTCACATTGAAGGCTGAAAACAGCTCCTCGGCGTCGACGAACAGATTCAGATCCGGTTCGCCGGCGCCGAGGGACACCTGCCCACTGATCGATGCATCAGCGTAGATGGGAAGTTCCTCAGCAGTGCCGAAGGGGTTGATCGTCCCCGGTCGATAGCCGGTGGCGGCAAAGCCCTCATCCGGAGAGGCCATCGACATCTTCTTCATACCCGCCAGTTTGCGCAGCTTCGCCCAGTCCACCTGCTTATCACCGGGTATCAGCGCCAAGACATAGGAGTGTTCCGAGGTGGTCTGGGTCAGTTTGGCCTTAGCCACCAGTGTTTTGACGATCTCGCCGGGGGAGACCTCCAGATTGGCGGCGGCCTCCTCCAAGGAGGTGGCCTGCCCACGTTCGGTGAATTCGACACTGACTCCACGGGCCTCGGCAGCGGCAGCCACACGGTCCCGACCAGATAACTCGCTCATAGCTCACCAGCTTAAGCCCGATGTTCACCCAGGGGTTTTCCCCAGGGAAGAGGACAGTGCCCCTGCGAGGGTAGATTGGTCCCTATGGCTGGACTGATCAAGCGTGAGGATATCGATGCGGTGCGAGAACGCGCCGATCTGCGCGAGGTCGTCGAACAGTATGTGACCCTGAAGAAAGCCGGAATCGGCTCCTGGAAAGGCCTGTGTCCCTTCCACGACGAACGCACCCCCAGCTTCCACATCCGGCCCCAGGTGGGCACCTACCACTGCTTCGGCTGCGGGGAATCCGGGGACGTCATCGCCTTCCTACAGGCCATGGAGCACACCACCTTCCAAGAGACCGTGGAGCGTCTGGCTGAGAAATACGGCATCGAACTGCGGTATGAGGACGGCGGCAAAGGTCCAGATAAGGCTGAGGTCGGACGCCGGCAGCGGCTGCTGGATGCGCATAAGATCGCCGATGAGTTCTTCCAACGTGCCCTGGGCTCCCCAGAGGCTCAGATCGCCCGAGACTTCCTCACCGGCCGCGGCTTTACCAAGGACCACGCCGAGAAATACGGGGTCGGCTACTCACTGCAAGGCTGGAACAACCTCCTGGGGCATCTGCGCAATAAGGGCTTCCGCGATGAGGAGCTCAAAGACACCGGCCTGTTCTCCGAGGGCCGCCGAGGCCTCTACGACAGGTTCCGCGGGCGGCTGATGTGGCCCATCGGGGACATGACTGGCAACACCGTGGGTTTCGGCGGACGGCGCCTCTATGAGGAGGACCAGGGACCGAAATACCTCAACTCCCCAGAGACTCCCATCTATAAGAAATCACAAGTCCTGTACGGGATTGAGCACGCCAAACGGAATATCGCCAAGAAACGTCAGCTGGTCGTCGTCGAGGGGTATACCGACGTCATGGCCTGCCATATCGCTGGTGTGGACACTGCGGTGGCCACCTGTGGCACCGCCTTCGGTGAAGGACATATCAAGATCGCCAGGCGTCTGCTCTCCGACGACGGCACTCCCGCCGAGGTGGTCTTCACTTTCGACGGTGACGAGGCCGGGCAACAGGCAGCGGTCAAAGCCTTCAACGAAGCCCACCAGTTCAACGCCCAGACCTTCATCGCCGTCGGCCCCGACGGTATGGACCCCTGCGATGTACGCCAGCACCGCGGCGATGAGGCAGTCCAAGCCGTCATCGAGGCCAAAACACCCCTGGTGGAATTCGTGCTGCGACGCCGGCTGCGCGAATGGGACCTCAGCAGTATCGAAGGTCGGCATGGTGCGCTGCGAGCAGCAGCACCGGTGCTGACCCAGATCCGAGATGACTCCCTGCGTTCGGCATATACCCGCGAACTGGCCGGCTGGATGGGCGTGGACCCCGATGAGGTCGAAAAAGCCATGACTGAGGCGCCCCGGGCACAGCCCCGCCGGCAGAGCGCGCCTGAGGAGAACTCGACCCCCGGGCCCCAGTACCAGCGGCCCGACACCCGGGACCCAGCGGTGATGATGGAACGCCAGGCTCTGGAAGTCATCCTTCAACATCCCGCCCGGCTCACCGCCGAACAGTGGGAGGAGATCTTCACCGTTCGGTTCACCGCACCGGCCCACCAGGCCCTGCACGATGGGATCCGCATCGCCGCAGCAGAAGCCACCGACCCCCGTACCTGGGTCGAAACGGTGCGCCAGGAAGTCCCCGAACCACTGCGGCCACTGGTCTCCGAACTGGCGGTCACCGCCCTGCCGGCCAAAACTGAGGCTCACCTCGACCGGTACTGCTATGAGATCCTCAACCGCCTGGTCGAGCTGAAGATCCAACACGAGAAGGCCAACCTCCTCGGCCAGCTGCAACGCATGGACCCGGCAGCCTCACCAGAGGAATACCGTAAGGTCAACGCCGAACTGATGGAACTGGAGCGTCGTCGTCGTAGTCTGCGAGCCGCTGAATAGGAAAGTGGCCACCAGTCGCGGGCAGTGCGATACCTTGGCGCCATGACTCCTTTGGCCGCCAGAAGACCGCACCGCTCCGCCGCGCTCACCGCAGTCCTCACCCTGGGGCTGGCAGTCACCGCCTGCAACGGTGAAGATAACGGAGCAAATGCCGGAAGCAATCCCTCACCGGTACCCGATGTGGACGCGCCCTCACCCGAGGGAATGCTGACCACCGACTACCCGGCCACCGTGATGGACACCGGCGAGAACCCGGAACTCTGCCTCGGCGCCATCGCTGAGTCCTATCCACCCCAATGCGGGGGCCCCCAACTGATCGGCTGGGACTGGGATGACCAGGACCCCGAGACATACGAGGAGGCCGAGGACACCCGCTGGGGTGAATACGTGCTGATCGGCGACTACGACCCCCATGAGGGGACCTTCGAAGTCGAAAGGTTCACCCCGGCTGAGGAATGGGACGGGGATATCAACGAGCACCAGGTGGACTTCACCAGCCCCTGCGAGGAGTTCCATGACGAAGCCGAGCTCGAAGACCCAGACCTCGTCTCCGAAGAGCAGATGCACGAGGCACTGGCCGTGGCCGAACAGGCCAACGGCTACGCCGGATCCTGGATTGATCAGTCCCTGAACCCCAACGCCGAGGAGGACATCAATGATCCCGACCTCGATGAGGAAGAGCGGCTGGAACTGGAGGCATCCCTCAACGACCCCGAATACGTCATCCTCAACGTCCAGGTCACCCAGGATCCCGATCCCGCCTACGACGCCATCCGAGAGGAATGGGGCGGCATGCTGTGCGTGACCGAGGTCGAACGCGGTCATGAAGAGCTGCGCGATATCCAGCAGGCGTTGATGTCACTCTCGGTAGTCCAGTCGGCCTACGAACAGCCGGTGGAGAACTCGGTGATCGTCGATGTCGACTACGACGACGGGACCCTGCAGTCCCAATTCGATGAGACCTACGGCGAGGGAACAGTGCAGGTAGTGCCCCGGCTGCAGCCGGCTGACCAGAAGTAGGAGCCTCCACCTGCACCAGCCGAGGGGTTGATACGGTGTAACCCACTGCACAACCCGCGTGACAATGGGGTCCCGCCCAATACCAGGCCATACCGGTCTGGAGGATTGAGGAGGACACTGCAGCATGACCGCATCGGACCCCACCGTGGACCACTCGCGCAGCGCAGCCGAACACCAGATCCCCGAAGCAATGCGACGTGATGTCGGCCTGCTCGGCTCACTGCTGGGCACAGTTCTGGAGGAATACGGTTCACCCGGCCTGCTTGAGGATGTCGAGACACTGCGCGGGCTGACTATCGCCGCAGTCGAGGACGATACCGAGGAGACCCTGGCCAAGGCCGAGGAGTTCGTGGAATCCCTCTCCGCCGAACGCGCCAAAGAGGTCGCCCGGGCCTTCACCTGTTACTTCCTGCTGGCCAACCTCGCCGAGGAACAGCACCGGGTCCGCACCCTCCGGGCCCGCGACGGTGAGATCTCCCTGGAGGAGCAGAAACCCTCGGACTCGGTGGCCGCAGCCTTCACCCACCTCGCCGGGGAAGTGGGCCACCAGGAGGCTGAGCGTCGACTTCAGGAGCTGCGCTTCCATCCGGTTCTCACCGCCCACCCCACCGAGGCCCGGCGCAATGCGATCACCGCCAGCATCCGCCGGATCGGTGCCCTGCTGGATGAGCGCGATGGCCCCCGGATGGGACCGGCCGCCCAGGCCCGGAACCTCCGGGAGATCACCGAAGAGATCGACAATATGTGGCGCACCGCCCAGCTGCGGGTCTCCAATCCCTCACCCCTGGATGAGGTGCGCACCGCCCTCGGAGTCTTCGAATCCTCCTTCTCCACAGTCTTCACCGAGGCCTATCGCCGGATGGACGACTGGCTGCAGAACCGCCGGGCCGGCAGCTCAGCACCCAAGGTCCCGGCCTTCATCCGGCTGGGCTCCTGGATCGCCGGCGACCGTGACGGCAACCCCAATGTCACCGCTTCCATCACCCGTCAGGCCGTAGCCCAGGCCGCCGACCGGGTGCTGGGCAATCTGGAACAGCGCACCCGCGTCGTCGGACTTTCCCTGACCCTGGATGAGCGGTACACCCCGCCGAATGCGGAGCTGACAGCCTTGTGGAACCGGATCAAACAGCTCTCCGAGGAGCTGGCCGAGCAGGCAGTCCAGCACTCACCCAAGGAACCTCATCGGCAGGTGCTGCTGGGCATCGCAGGACGAGTGGAAGCCACCCGCCAGCGCAATGCAGACCTCGCCTACCGGGTCCCCGAGGAGCTCATCGAAGACCTCCGCATCGTGCAGTCCTCCCTGGTTGAGGCTGGGGCACAGCGGTCCGCCTACGGGGACCTTCAGGAGCTCATCTGGCAGGTGGAGACCTTCGGCTTCCACCTCGCCGAACTGGAGGTCCGCCAACACTCCGCCGTGCACACCCAGACCCTGCAGTGGCTGCAGGACCCCAATGCGGTGGAGAAATCCGCCGTCCCACCCGAGGAGGTGCTGGAGACCTTCCGGGCCATCGCCTCCCTGCAGCAGCGCTACGGGGTCAACGCCACCCGACGCTATATCGTCTCCTTCACTCAGAGCGCGCAGAACCTCGCCGATGTCTACCGCCTGGCAGAAGAAGCCCTCGGCGGGGCCGATCAGGCACCTGTGCTCGATGTCATCCCCCTGTTCGAAACCTACGACGACCTCCAGAACGCCCCCAAGATCCTGGAAGAGGCGCTGCAGAACCCGCAGCTGCAGCAGCGGCTGGAACAGACCGGTCGGCGGATGGAAGTCATGCTCGGCTACTCCGACTCATCCAAGGACGTCGGCCCGGTAGCCGCGACCCTGGCGCTGTATACCGCACAGGAGAAGATCGCTGCCTGGGCAGTGGAGAACAACATCCAACTGACCCAATTCCACGGTCGCGGCGGCGCCCTGGGCCGAGGCGGCGGTCCGGCTAACCGGGCGATCCTGGCCCAACCCCCACACTCGGTGGACCTACGGTTCAAAGTCACCGAACAGGGCGAGGTCATCGACGCCCGCTACGGCAACCCCGAGATCGCCCTGCGGCATATCGAACAGGTGGCCGCCGCGACCCTGATGGCCAGCGCACCCTCCACCGAGAAGCGCAATGCCGCAGCCGCTGAGAAATACGCAGAGCTGGCCCAGCAGCTCGATGACGCCTCACGGAAACGCTTCCACCAGCTGGTCCACGCCGAAGGCTTTGCCCCCTGGTTCGCCCAGGTCACACCCCAGGACGAAATCGGCCTGCTGGCCATCGGATCCCGCCCGGCCAAACGTGGACTCTCCGTGGAATCTCTCGAAGACCTCCGCGCCATCCCCTGGAACTTCGCCTGGGGACAGGCAAGGATCAATCTCACCGGATGGTACGGCCTCGGCACCGCCCTGGAGACAGTCGGTGACCTCGACCTGCTCCGCAATGCCTATGCCGAATGGCCCCTGTTCACCGCCATGGTGGACAACATCGAGATGTCCTTGGCCAAAACTGATAAACGCATCGCCCGGCGCTACCTCGGCCTCGGACAGGAACAGGAACTGGCCACAGCAGTGCTCGAGGAACTCGAGCTGACCGAGAAGTGGATCCTGGCCATCACCGGCCAGGACCGGCTGCTGGCCCAACACCGGGTCCTGGGCCGAGCGGTGCAGCTGCGCAACCCCTATGTGGACGCCCTGAGCCTGATCCAACTGCGGGCACTGAAGAAACTGCGCTCCAGCACCCTGTCCGAAGAGGAGATCCAAGACCCCCGGAACCTGCTGCTGATCACCCTCAAAGGGGTCGCCGCCGGCCTGCAGAACACCGGCTGAGCACTGCCGGTAGAGTTGAGCCCATGGCCCGACGACGTATTCTGCCCGGCTTCGGCTGGAGTCTCCACGGAGACGGCAAGACCATCCGCCCGGGCGATGTAGTCGCCCCCGATGAACGCCTCAGCTGGTTCCAGACCACCGGCGTGGGCATGCAGCATGTGGTCGCCATGTTCGGTGCGACCTTCCTGGTCCCGGTCATCACCGGTTTCCCACCATCGACCACCCTGTTGTTCTCCGGTATCGGAACCCTGTTGTTCCTGGTGATCACCGCAGGGCGAGTCCCCAGCTACCTCGGCTCATCCTTCGCCTTCCTGGCCCCAGTAGGTGCAGCAACCGCCCAATACGGCATGGGCGGAGCCCTGGGCGGAATCTTCATGGCCGGCCTGGGCCTGCTGCTGGTCGGCCTCATCGTCCACTTCGCCGGCCCTGCCTGGATCCAACGCCTGATGCCGCCGGTGGTCACCGGCTCCATTGTGGCCCTGATCGGCCTCAACCTCGCCCCAGCCGCCTGGGACAATGTCCAAGAAGGACCGGTCACCGCCACGGCGACCATCGTGGCCATGCTGGTCTGCGGTGTGCTCTTCCGCGGCCTGTTGGGCCGCCTGTCCATCCTGCTGGGCGTCGTCGTCGGTTATATCGTCGCCGTCATCCGCAATGAGGTCGACTTCTCCGAGATCGGGGAGGCCGGCTGGGTGGGGCTGCCGGAGTTCACCACCCCGACCTTCCACATCGGGGTGATCGGCCTGTTCATCCCGGTGATCCTGGTGCTGGTGGCCGAGAACGTCGGCCATGTGAAATCCGTGGGCCTGATGACCAAACGCGATCTGGACCCGGTCACCGGACGGGCACTGATGGCCGATGGTGCCGCGACCATGCTCGCCGGCACCGGAGGCGGCTCCGGCACCACAACCTACGCGGAAAACATCGGCGTTATGGCCTCCTCCAAGGTCTACTCCACCGCCGCCTACTGGGTGGCCGGAACCTTCGCAATCCTGCTGGCCCTGGTGCCGAAATTCGGGGCCGTGGTCAATACAATCCCCGATGGCGTCCTCGGCGGGGCCGGGACCGTGCTCTACGGCATGATCGGCATCCTCGGGGTGCGCATCTGGGTGCAGAACCGGGTCGACTTCTCCAATCCCATCAACCTCGCAGTGGCCGGTGTTCCCCTGATCATCGCCATCGCCGACTACACCATCACCTTCGGAGACGTGGTCCTCAAAGGCATTGCCGTGGGCTCCCTCTCCGCCTTGGCCATTCACCACGGGATGAGTGCGATCGCCCGCTGGCGAGGAACCGATGCCGGCTATGAGGACAGCGACCCCGAAGCCATCGCAACCCCGATCAACCGCAGGGATATCGACCATCTGGAAGCCGGCGGAGACCTCGACGACGACCTCTCCGGCAAATAACCGCCCAACCCCGCCACAGCCGTGCGAGATAGGAGCACCCCCATGACCAAGCGCCTGATCAACCCGGAGTCCGACCCCTTCCTCTGGTTGGAAGATGTTGAGGGAGATCAGGCGCTGACCTGGGTGGAGGAACGCAACCGGCAGGCTGAACAGGCCCTGCAGGATCAGGAGTTCGCCCGGCTGAAGGACTCCCTGCGTGAGATCCTCGACGCCTCAGACCGGATCCCCGGGGTCACCAAACGCGGCGATTGGTTCTATAACTTCTGGACTGACACCGAGCACCCCCAGGGAATCTGGCGGCGCACCACCCTGGAGTCCTACCGGAGTGAGACCCCCGAATGGGAGACCCTGCTCGATCTCGATGCGCTCTCCGAGACCGAGGGCATCACCTGGGTCTGGCACGGGGCAGCGGTGCTTCGCCCGGAACAAACCACAGATGAGGAGATCCCCGGCTACTCCCGGGCGCTGATCGACCTCTCCCCAGGAGGTTCGGATGCCGATGTCACCCGAGAGTTCGACCTCAACACCGGCAAATTCATCGAACCCCAGGACGGCGGGTTCTACCGGCCTGAAGGCAAGGGCGGGCTCAGCTGGATCGATGCCCATACGGTCTACGCCTACACCGATCAGCCGGGTCCTTCTGATGAGGCCCCAGTGACCACCTCCGGCTATCCCCGGGTCGCTACCCGGTGGCAGCGCGGCACTGAACTCTCCGAGGCGGAACCGATCATCTCGGTTGCCGAGGACGATATGCTCGCCACCGCCGGATATGACTCCACTCCGGGGCATGAGCGGCATCTGGCCACCCGCGTGCTCGGCTTCTACGACTCCGAGACCTATCTCATCGACTATGAGGAGGGCGAACCCCGGCTGACCCGCGTGGATGTCCCCACCGATGTGCGCACCGGCTTCCACCGAGACCTCATCTTCTTCGCACCCCGCACCGATGCCCGAGTGGCTGGGGTCGATCTCCCCGGCGGCAGCCTCTATGTGGCCGACGCCGAAGAGTTCATCCGCGGGGCAGCGGCAGACGAAACAAACGACGACGACGGCGAACCGCGTCCGGTGGAGCTCACCCCGCTGTTTATTCCCACGGAGTCCACCTCCCTGCAGGGCATCACCGCGACGAGGAACATCTTCGCCCTGACCATCATGGAGGACGTCGTCGAGCACGTCGAAGCCCACTGGCGGGATGAACAGGGCCAGTGGACCTCCCAGCGGGTCCTCTCCGGAATCACCGGCTCCCTATCCGTGGGGGCCTATGACTCCCGGGAGACCGACGATATCTGGATCACCGCCAATGACTTCCTGACCCCGACCACCAAATACTTGGGAACACTGGCCCCGGTGCTGGAGGGCAGGACCGAGACCTATGAGGTCATCAAACAGGCCCCTGAACGCTTCGACTCCGAGGGGCTGGCTGCCGTCCAGCGGTTCGCAACCAGCGAGGACGGCACTGAGGTCCCGTATTTCCTGATCGGACCGGCAGAAGCGGTTGAGGCTGCTACCGAGGGCGCGCCACGGGAATCAATTGCCGGCACCGAGACCAAACCGACCCTGCTCTACGGGTACGGAGGCTTCGAGATCTCCCTGAAGCCGCGCTATCTGCCGCTGGTGGGCAAAGCCTGGCTGGAGACCGGCGGAGTCTTCGCCATGGCCAATATTCGCGGGGGAGGGGAGTACGGGCCCCGATGGCATCAGGCAGCGCTGAAGGAGAACCGACCCCGGACCTATGAGGACTTCGCCGCTGTGGCCCGCGACCTGGTCAGCACCGGGGTGACCACAGTCGAGCAGCTGGCCTGCCAGGGCGGTTCCAATGGTGGGCTGCTGACCGGCAATATGCTCACCCGCTACCCGGAGCTCTTCGGAGCGGTAGTCATCCAAGTGCCGCTGCTGGATATGAAGCGTTATGCGCAGCTGCTGGCCGGGGCCTCCTGGCGGGCCGAATACGGGGATCCGGAGACCTCCGACTGGGAATTCATCCAGAACTTCTCCGCCTACCACCTCCTGGACCGGCAGCAGCAGTATCCGCCGGTTCTGCTGACGACCAGCACCAAGGATGATCGGGTCCACCCCGGCCACGCCCGAAAGATGACAGCAGCCCTGGAGGAAATTGGTGCCGATGTCACCTACTGGGAGAACACCCAGGGCGGCCACGGCGGGGCGGCCAACCCTGAACAGCAGGCCACAATGAACGCCCTGATCTACCGGTGGTTAGGCCAACAGCTCGGGATCTGAACGGTCAGCCGAGGGCGATAACTGAGAGGCGGGACCTGGGATGGCGCGGATCCTCTTCGCTCCCGAGACTTTCAACCTGGGCGAGACATCGCGCGGGGTGGAGATTGCCCGGGCGATGCGCCACCGGGGTCACGAGGTTCATTTCATAGGTTACTGCCAGCACATCGCCTCGCCGGACTTATCGACGCCTCAATTATTCACGGCGGTGAAGGAACCGTTCAGACCGCCTGCCAGTATGGAGTTCCCTTCGCGGGTATTGGCCTGCAGTTGGAGCAGACCTGGAATATCGAAGACTGCGTCAGATATGGCAATTCCCTGAGAATTCGTGGTCGGGATATTGGGCGCAGACGTCTTGGCAGCATTGTGCTGCGGCTTCTGGAGGACCCCACGCTGAAGGAACGAGCTCTCCGACTGGCCCAGGCTGCAGCCTCCATCGACGGGCCTGAGCGAAGTGCTGAAGAAATCGAAAAAGTCCTCGCTCAGGTTTAGCCTGACGGGTACGAAAATCCTCCCGAGAGGGTAGGATAGACCTTGCCTTTGGCCCTTTCTTTTTATCCCCCTGATTCCAGGAAGAGACTCGTGCATGAGTTCCTATTCTTCTGACCTGGCCATTGAATGCCGTGGTCTGGTCAAGCGCTTCGGCGATAACACCGCAGTCGATGGTGTCGACCTCACCATCCCCCGCGGCGGCATCTACGGTGTCCTCGGCCCCAACGGCGCCGGTAAGACCACAACCATCCGGATGCTGGCCACCCTGCTTCGCCCCGATGGCGGCGAGGCCCAGGTGCTGGGTCATGATGTCTTCGCAGAACCGAAGACCATCCGCGAGAAGATCGCCCTGACCGGTCAGTTCGCCTCACTGGACGAGGACCTCACCGGCCTGGAGAACCTCATCCTGCTCGGCAGGCTGCTGGGCTTCGGCAAGAACGCAGCACGCGAGCGCGGCTGGGACCTCCTGGAGGCCTTCAACCTCGCCGATGCCGCCGACCGCCAGGTGAAGAAATACTCCGGCGGTATGCGCCGCCGCCTGGATATCGCAGGCTCCCTGATGGTCACCCCAGAACTGATGTTCCTGGATGAGCCCACCACAGGTATCGACCCCCGCAGCCGCAACCAGGTCTGGGACATCATCCGAACCCTGGTCGCAGGCGGCACAACGATCCTGCTGACCACCCAGTACCTGGAAGAGGCCGACCAGCTAGCCGACCGCATCGCAGTGATCGACCACGGCAAAGTCATCGCCGAGGGCACCCCTGGTCAGCTGAAGGCCCAGGTCGGTGCCGGTGCGCTGAAGGTCCGGGTCGAAAACCCCGCCGACCGGGAAACCGCCGCCCATATCCTGGAGACCACTGTCGGCAGCAATGTCGTCCGGGAGAAGGACGCCGCAGCCCTGACCGCCCGACTGGGCCAAGGAGCAAGCGCAACCCCAGCCCTGCAGGCACTGGAGGAATCAGGCATCGCCATCGAAACCTTCGCCATGGGCCAGCCCAGCCTGGACGAAGTCTTCCTAGCCCTGACCGGTAAGCCAGTCGAAGCCGAAGATACTGAAACCACAGAAGAAGACCACGACGCCGGGGCATCTGCAGCCGCCGCCGGAGGAGCCGCTGCAGGAGGAGCATCATGAGCAACGAGATCAACACTGGGCTCGTGAACAACGGGCGCAATAACGCCCCGACTGCCACTGCAGGAGCCGAAGCGGAAAACGCAGACGCCATCCGCAATGTGCTGCTGCCTACCGAACAGCGCCCGACCCCCGCCGGACCGATCTCTGGCTCCCTGACCTACGGCTGGCGGGCGATGCTGAAGATCAAACACATCCCCACCCAGCTGTTCGACGTCACGGTCTTCCCGTTGATGATGACGGTGATGTTCACCTTCATCTTCGGTGGGGCCATGGGCGCGGTGGTCTCCGGCACCGGTGAGACCGGGGGAGTCGCGATTAGCGAATACGTCCAGTTCTTCATCCCCGGAATCTTCGTCCAGACCCTGATTATGATCACCATGTACACCGGGATGACCTTGAATAAGGACATCTCCAAGGGGATCTTCGACCGGTTCCGGTCCCTGCCCACCTGGCGTCCGGCACAGCTGGTTGGTGCCCTGCTGGGCGACCAGGTCCGCTACACCCTGGCCGGTGTCATCATCCTGGGCGTCGGCTTCGCCGTGGGCTTCCGCCCCGAGGGAGGTCTGGAGGGCGTGGTCGCAGCCTTCGCCCTGCTGCTGGTCTTCAGCTTCTGCCTGTCCTGGATCTGGACCACATTCTCCCTGCTGCTGCCCACCGAGGAAGCGGTTATGGGAGTCTCGATGACCCTGATCTTCCCACTGACCTTCGCCTCCAATATCTTCGTGCCCACCCAAACAATGCCCGACTGGCTGCAGCCGGTGGTGGATGCCAACCCCGTCAGCGTAGTGGTGGCCAGCATCCGCGATTTCATGCTCGGCACCAATGAAGGGAACCTCCTGGTGGTCGGCATCTACTGTGTTGTGCTGGTAGCAGTCTTCGCGCCTATCTCCATGTACCTCTACAACCGAAAGTCCTGACCTAGGAACGCAATTGCTACGCTCAGGAACCCCAGGTTTCTGAGAGGAGATGCGGTGCAGGTACTGACTGAAATCAACGACGACATCGCGGAGATCGCTGCCGGTGCACAGCGGGTGGCAGTGCTCACCGGGGCCGGCATCTCGGCAGAAAGCAATGTGCCCACCTTCCGGGAAGTCCAGACCGGCCTGTGGGAGCGATTCTCCGCCCAGGACCTGGCCACCCCAGAGGCCTTCGAGGCCAACCCCGCGTTGGTGTGGACCTGGTACCGGTGGCGTCAGTCTCTGATCCAACAGGTTGAGCCCAATCCGGGGCATACCGCTCTTGCTCAATGGCAGCAGCAGCTGCGGCAGGAGGGGGGAGAACTGAGCATCACCACCCAGAATGTCGATGACCTGCACGAACGTGCCGGAGCCGAGGTCCTGGGGCACCTGCACGGCAGTATCTTCGCCCACCGCTGTCTGGACTGCGGAGACCCTGTTGAACTGCCCGATCCGGCCTACGACGGATTCGAAGCGCCCCCGGAGCCTGAAGAGCCCCCACAGTGTGCAACCTGCGGCGGGCACATCCGGCCCGGGGTGGTGTGGTTCGGCGAAATGCTGCCCATGGAGGCCTTCGACGCCGCCACGGCCGCCATCCGTTCAGCTGATGTGGTGGTTGTAGCAGGCACATCCGGTATTGTGCAGCCGGCAGCCTCCCTGCCCCTGCTGGCATTGGAACGTGGCACCCCACTGATCGAGATCAACCCCGAGGAGACCGAGATCAGTGAGGCCATGGACTTCTGCCTGCGCGGGCCCTCCGGAGTTATGCTGCCCGCGTTAGTGCCACCTCGCAGACGAAAGTAGGTCTTCAGTGACCATCTGGGAAGCCATTCTCCTGGGCGCAATCCAGGGGCTGTTCATGTTCATCCCGGTCAGCTCCTCCTCCCATCTGGTGATCGCCCAGCACTGGTTGGCTGATGCCGGCTCAGCCATCCCCGGTCCGGACACCCCGGAAATGATCTTCTTCAACCTGGTGGTTCACCTGGGCACGATGGTCTCAGTGGCAGTGGTTATGTGGCGGCCACTGCTGCGGCTGCTGCGCGGGACGCTGCGGGAACTGATATGGTTCGCCCGGCGCAAGACCCTGCGTCATCTCATCCACCTCAAACTGATGCTGCTGGGTGTGATCGTCGTCGGCATCACCGGCGTGCTGGGTCTGTTCATCCGCGAGTACGGCACCGAAGTCTTCGCCACCCCATGGATCGTTGCCATCCTGCTGCTGGTCACTGCCGCGATCCTGTGGTGGACCGATAAGGTCAGCCACACCTGGCGCGGGGCAGCCCAGATGACCATCTGGGTCGCCGTCGTCATCGGTCTGGCCCAAGCCCTGGCCCTGCTGCCGGGGATCTCGCGGTCCGGGATCACCATCGCAGCAGCCCTGGCCCTGGGCATGCACCGCAAAATCGCCGCCCAGTTCAGCTTCTTCGTCGCCATACCCACAATCGTTTCCGCAACAGCGGTGCAGTCGCGCAGCCTGATCGGCCACGAGGGCGGCTTCAGCATCAGCGCCGAGGCCTACTGGGTCGCCTTCCTGGTGGCGGCAGTGGTCGGCGCAGCAGCCCTCTGGTTGGTCCTCACCCTGCTCTACCGCGCAAAATTCCGGATCTTCGCCGTCTACGTGGTGATCTTCGCGGCCTTCATCCTGATCTTCCAGCCCGACCTCAGTGATCCGCCGCCTGTCGACGAAACCCCCGCCCACGAGGATCAGGACGCAGAAACCTCCGCGAGGTCCTGAGGATCACCGCCAGGGCACGATAACCTGATGCGGTGAGAGACGACGGGAGCGATACATGCTGTGGCTGAACATTCTGGCACTGCTGATCATCGCCGTCGTCGTCGTGCTGCTGCTGGGCAAATGGAACGGCGAGCCGGCCCCGCGCGAGGACACGCCCGAGAACCTCTCTTCCGTCGATCAACTGCTTGAACGCACCCATGGCGTTCTGAGTGCCGACGACCTCGAAAATGTAGAGCTGGATCCCGCTGTACGCGGGTATCGGATGGACCAGGTCGATAAGCTCCTGGACGCCTTAGCGCAGCAGCTTCGAGAGCCTGACCAGGGCACATCAGCTGATTCCACAGATGTCAACAGGCCGGACCCGTAGCGTCACCTCCGCGGAGTGATAGATAATAGATACGTAAGAACCGTAATGTCAGCACGACAATGGAAGAGGATGGACCCCCGATGGCTGCTATGAAACCGCGTACTGGCGACGGCCCGATGGAAGTCACCCAGGAAGGACGCAGCCTCATCATGCGCGTGCCGATCGACGGTGGGGGACGCCTGGTTCTTGAGATCAATAATGAAGAAGCTGAGGCACTGAAGACCTGCCTCATCGAAGCCGTCGGCGAGTAGCCGCCGGGCCTACTGTCGGGACTGTTTGACCGCCACCAGAACACCGGTACCGGTGGGCAGGAGTGAGGTGACAGTCCGCTGATCCTCACGCAGGCTGCGCTCCACAGCGCGCAGAGCCTGCACTTCAGGGTCCCGAACTGCCGGCTTGACCACGCGATCTCCGGCCAGAGCATCGCTGATCACCAAGATCCCCGCCGGCTTCAACAGGCGCAGGCCCTGCTGTGCGTAGAACTCCATCTCGTCGACCCCGGCGCCGATATGCACCAGATCGTAACCGGCAGTCGTCAGCCGGGGGAGCACCTCAGTTGCCTTGCCGGTGATCAGACGCGTCTTAGCAGCAGCAATGGGTTCACTGCGGAACAGCCTGCGCGCAATCGAGACCGCATCGGAGTCAGCATCGATCCCGGTCAGGACAGCATCTTTGGCCGCCCCTCGCAATAGCGCCGTCCCGGAGAGCCCAACCCCGGTGCCGATTTCAACAATCCCACGGGCCGGACCGATAGCAGCCAGGGTGGTCAACAGGGCCAAAGTTCCCTCAGAAGGGGAGGGCACTCCGAGATCTACGGCCGCCTGCCGCGCCTCTGCGAAAAGTTCATCCTCGGGAAGATGCTCCTCGGCATACGCCCAGCTAGCGTGTTTGGCGTTCTGAGCAGGCATGGCGAAGAGATCCCTTGAGACGATGGTCTACAAACAGTTGCGCCTCATCCTATATCCGCTCCCCGGGATGCCAGACCACACGGTGGGCTTCCCAGCAAAAATTAAGGATATTCACAGAAAAGGGGTCCAGAATAGCGGGGATGCCCGGCACGACTAGCAGTACCCACCGTCGCGCAAGGAGACCCGGACGAGTCCATCTCGGCTGGGTTTTCGGCGTTTTCGTGGCATCTGTAGCTGCAGTCACCTGTTTAGTTGTGGCCCTCGCCTGGTTCCTCGGCGGTCGGGCTGCCCCGAATGCCGCCAGCGTTCAGGAACTGCTTCCCCCTGAGCCGAGGCAGCACACCGATGCCGAAACCGCAGAAGATGCGGCCATGCTCTCGGCAGTACAGCCCTCGGCAGAGTCTGAAGAAGAGGACTATCTCGACAGGGGAGTGGCAGCAGTGCTGCCTGGAGCCATGCCGGGAGCCGAGATCAAGGAACTGCCGGTGGAGAATCTCAGCGACCTCAAATCCCTGGGCTGGGCAGTACCCTACCTCTCCCGCAACGGTTATGAGCACAGGTACATCGAGACCGGTTCGCTGGAGGGAATTCGCACCATCCAGGTTCATATGGCCGATGGCGAATACTTCATCAATGTCGCCGAAACCCGGGTCGAAGAGGACGGGGCGGAACTGGAACCCATTGAGGAGACACTGCATAACGTAGTCGACCTCCAGCATGTCCACGCCGAGGAGCTTGAGCTCAGCACCGGTCAGGAGGCGGTCCTATACTCCGCCGAGGATGCCCGGGTATGGACCACAGCCGTCGAGACCGGTTATGCCCAGTACGTCATCACCTCCAGCCAACCGGTGGAAACAGCCCCGGAGGTGACCTCATGGGTGATGGTCACGGACCGCTCCCGGGTCCAGCTCATGCCCTCCTCGCCTGGTCCTGCCGACCGACTTGAGCGCGGTTTCGACGAAATGCGCTCCTGGTTCAGCGACTGAACCCAAGAACCACGGCCACCACGCCTGCCCCCGATTCCCTGCTAGAGTCAGTTCTGTCATCTGGTAATCGATAACCGATAGCGCCGTGGGGCGAGGTGTCCAGGCGGCAGCTGCAAGGAGGCAGTGGTGAGTTTTCAACAGCTCTGGCAACTCAGGGCCCGGTTCGCATTGAGCCTTTCCGAGATGTATGGCACCGAAGTGCCCGCTTACAACACCCTGGTGGATGTCTCCACCGAGGTGAACCGCGATTTCCTCAAGGCCGAAGGCGCCGATGCTGAACGCTTGGGCAGCATCGAGCGAGTCACCGCCGAACGCCACGGTGCCATCCGAGTCGGCTCACCTGAGGAGATGTCCCAGGTCGCCCGAGTCTTCGCAGCATTCGGCATGTATCCGGTGGGCTTCTACGACCTGCGCGATGCGGCCAAATCCTCAGTCCCGGTGGTCTCAACGGCCTTCCGGCCCATCGATAAGGAGGAGCTGGCGAAGAACCCCTTCCGGGTTTTCACCTCCATGCTCGCCGCCGATGATCCCCGGTTCTTCGACGCGGATCTGCAGAAGCGGCTCCGGGAGTTCATCAATAACCGCACACTCTTCCCTCAGGAGCTGCTGGAGCTCGCCGATAAGGCCGCAGCCAATAAGGGGCTCGAGGATGCCGAGGCAGACCGCCTGCTTGAGATGGCAACTGCCTCCTTCGAACTCTCTGATGATCCTGTGGACTACGCCTGGTACAAGGAGCTTGAGGCGATATCCGCAGTCGCTGCCGATATCGGTGGGGTCACCAGTACCCATATCAACCACCTCACCCCACGGGTGCTGGACATCGATGACCTCTACCGCCGGATGGAAGAACGCGGCATCACCATGATCGATGAGGTGCAGGGGCCACCGGCCTGGGAAGGGCCCGATGTGCTGCTGCGCCAGACCTCCTTCCGGGCCCTGGATGAGAAACGAGTCTTCCGATTTGAAGACGGCACCGTCGGTCCCGGTGAGCTGCGCGTCCGCTTCGGAGAGGTCGAACAGCGCGGAATTGCGCTGACGCCGAAGGGACGGGACCTCTACGACAAGATGGTCGTCGAAACTGACTACAGGCTCTCTTCAGGACAGGGCAGTGTGCGCACAGAGGTGGCCCAGCAGGTCTGGGCCGAGAACTTGCCGCGGACAGAGAAGGAACTGGCCCTGGCGGGGTTGGGCTTCTTCACCTACACCGTCAACCAGCAGGCCTTGGCCAATGCAGGCGAGACCTACAGTGGCCGCAGGCTCACCCTTGCTGAGCTGATCGAGGCGGAGGTGGTCACCGCCCATCCGATCGTCTATGAAGACTTCCTGCCCCGCTCCGCCGCCGGTATCTTCCAGTCCAATCTCACCGATAAAGGGTCCCGCGATGATGCTCAGCAGGGCACCGACTACGACATCACTGTGATGTCCGAAATCGTAGGCCGGGAGGTCGCGGACCCCTATGCCCTCTACGAAGTCCAACAGAATGAATCCATTGCTCTGGTGGAAAAACAATTGGGCGCCACCATCACGCCATTGGAAACCCGTAACGCAGCTCTGACCTAAACCCCTGATCAGACGAGAGAAAAAGTACCTCCAGCTCAAAGTCTGGAGGTACTTTTTCTGTCATAAACCCTTTTCTGGAGACCAGCTGACTGCTAGAGTGCAATTTCACAGGCCGGCAGGTCATCGATAATCGACAGATTGAGGGGTTTATATGTCGTCAGAATCCGGTGCGCCGATGTGGATCGGTGCCGAGGAGGTCGCCGAGCTGATGCCGATGCGCGCAGCCGTCGATGCCTTAGAAGCCACTCTAGTGGCAGGATTCGACCCCGAGGACGACGGACAGCGCTCCCGGCTCGACACCCCCGCAGGACAGCTGCTTCAGATGCCATCGGCCACCACCGAATGGGTCGGCACCAAAGTGGTGACCCTTCGCCCGGGCAACGACAAAGCAGGAATCCCGGTCATTCAGGGCCTCTACCTGCTCTTCGACGGTGAACACCACACCCCGGTAGCAACCCTGGACGGCGCGGCACTGACGACCCTTCGCACACCGGCCACCACAGCCCTGGCCATCCGCCACACTGCAGCCCCTGATGCCAACCGAGCCGTCATCTTCGGCACCGGTGTCCAGGCACATGCCCATATCGAAGCCCTCCAAGCGGTTATGAACCTTGAACATATCGATGTGGTCGGCCGCAGTGCAGATAAAGCCCAGGCCGTAGTGGAGACCGCCCGCGCCAGGGGAGTCAGTGCAGAAGTTGCCGAGGCCGAGGCCGTTGCCGAGGCCGATGTCGTGGTCACCTGCACCGCCTCCCCAGAACCACTCTTCGACTCCAGTCTTCTGCCCGACCATGCCGCGGTAGCCGCCATCGGATCCCATGATGGCCAGCACCGCGAGACTGATACCGCCTTGGTGAAACGGGCACTGACCATTGTCGAGTCCCAGACCAGCGCGCAGAAGGAAGCCGGAGACCTCCTCATCCCCGCCGCAGCCGGAGACTTCGACTTCGCCTCAGCGATCACACTCAAAGACCTCGTCACCGGCAAAGTGAAGCTGCCGGCAGATACTCCCCGGTTCTTCAAAGGCACCGGTATGCCCTGGCAAGACCTATCCGTAGTGGCGGGGATCTACGCACTCAAGAGAGGGAAATAGGAATGTCGTCCACAGCAGAACCGGCAGAACATACTGCACGGCGTCGGCCTATCTGGACCGAACCCGGCATCATCCTGCTCACTGTGCTCCTGGTGATGTCAGCAGTGATCTTCACCTGGTGGCCCAAGGAGCCCCACCCCGGAGGTATCGCCCTGGTCGGCTGGCTGATGTTCGCCACCATGCCAGTCTCCATCGCGCTGACCGGCATTTATGTCATCTGGATGGAACGACGCGAGAAGGCGAGGGCATAAGCCATGGCTGAGAACATTCGCCTCACCGAAAGTCTCATCGTCGCGGTGTATCTGCTGGCGATGATCGGCATCGGTATCTACTTCTCCAAACGAGCCCAACGTTCAGAGGATCAGTACTGGACCGCGGGACGGAATATCAACAGCTTCGTCGGAGGTGTGGCACTCTTCGCCGCTCTGGCATCTGCCAGCTCCCTGATGGGCGCAGTCGGAGGTGGCGTCTCCCTGGGGCTGCCCTTCCTGATGACCTACGGCTTCGCAGCCACCGCCATCCTGCCTTTCGTGGTGTTCCTGGTCTCCGGCCAGATCCGCCGCACCGGAGTCCGGACACTGCCGGAGTACTTCAAAATCCGCTACAACAAGGCAGTGGCCGGGGTTGCCGCGGTTATCGTCGTCATCGCGATGACCTTCTATATGGTCCCGCAGCTGACCGCCTCAGGACTCATCGGTGGATACGTCTTGGGCTGGGAGTTCAACACCGCCGTCATCGTACTCGGCATCGGCTTCACCCTCTACGCTGCCCTGGGCGGGATGTGGGCGATCACCTATACCGACCTCATCCAGGGTCTGGTCATGGTCACCGGTTTGGCGATTGTTGCCACCGTGATCTGGGTCCAGCACGACGGCGCCTTCAACCTCATCGAAGAGGCACTGGCGGTAGATCCCGAACTCGGTGATATCAGCCAGCACTGGATGACCTACTTCGGCATCTTCCTGGCCTTCCTCTGGTTCGGCGTGATCTCCCCATCAGCGGTGATGCGTAACTTCGCCTCGAAATCCGCCAAGGTCGCACGCCGCTCGGCCTTCGTCGCAGCGATCCTGTATGCCTCAGTCTTCGTCTTCGGATTCATGATGGCTGCAGCCGGAGCCCGGATGGGCATCATTGGGGACTTGGACAACGCCGATATGGTCTTCCTGCACGTCATCGAGGCCTATCTGCCCCCACTGGTTGCAGGCATTCTTCTGGCGGCACTGATCTCAGCGATCATGTCCTCAGCCGATGCGATGCTGCTGGCCATCTCCGCAGGTGTCTCCCAGGACATCTATAAGGAATTCATCAACCCCGAGGCCCGGGAGAAGACCGTGGTGCGCCTGGGGCTGGTGGTGATGTTCGTAGCCGTCGGCGTCGGCATCGTCATCACCCTGGCCGAACCCGGGTTGATCGCAGTGATGGTCGGCTGGGTCGGCGGCGCACTGCTTTCGGCCTTCGGCTTCCCGATTGTGCTGGGCATCTGGTGGAAGCGAGCCAATGCAGCCGGTGCCATGGCCGGGATGCTCGGCGGTGGCATCACCTTCGTCATTCTGGTCTCCGGGGAGTACTTCGCCCTGGTAGCCGAACCGATTATCGCCGCCCCGGTCTCACTGGTCCTGATGATCACTGTCAGCCTCCTGACGGCCCCGCCACCACAGCACATCCAGGATCAGGTGGACCTCATGCACACCGATGTCCCCGACCGGGTGGAGGCATAACCTGTGGCCACACAACTGATCGGCGAGAAAGAGAAGCCGCTCAGCGATAAGGCCCTGATCGCCGGGGTGCGGAGGGGGCTGGGACCGATCCGTCGGTTCCGGGTCTCCTCCGCCCAGGCGGCCTCGGCCATCACCTCCAAGACGCTGATCCACCACCCCATGTGGCTGGCCAAGATCCTGACCTTCGCCGACCGGCCGCCCTTCCCACCCAAAGTGCGGCCAAATGTGGCCTTTGTAGATGCCGTCTCCGGCTACCGGGGAGTGATGGAAACTGTTCCACCACTGTGGGAGACCACCGACGACGACGCCTCGGCTCGCCAGATCAAACCCAAGATCACCACCGAGGAGAAGGCCAAACCCTATGTGCGGGCAGTCTTGGACAAAGTGGACCGCAGCTACATGATGAAGAAACCCCGGCACAGTATCGAGGAGCTGAACCTCGTGTATCTGCCGCTGTGGAAGGTCAAGCTGGCACTGCCCGGGGCCCCGGAGGAGATGGTCATCAATGCCAATACCGGGGAACCTGAGACCTATCTGGCCCGCCAATGGTCAAGCACATCCTGGCACACCCTGGACTGAACCGGTCCCAGCTGAGCCGACTGCACCATTAGAATCGTTCTGTGCCTGGCATCAACTTCTACGAGTTCTTCATACTCCTTGGTCTGGCCCTGGTTCTGCTGGGGCCCGAACGGTTGCCGCAGTACGCCCAGGCACTGGCCCGCTGGGTACGCAAAGCCCGCGTCTGGGCAGATGATGCAAAAGTCCGGTTCAAAGAAGAGACCGGCACTGACTTCGATGAGGTCGACTGGCAGAAATACGACCCCCGTCAGTATGACCCCCGGCGGATCATCCGCGAGGCGCTCGCCGATGAATACAACGAGGTGCGCTCCACGGCCAAGGATGTGCAGAAATCAGTGGATCCCCGGGAGCTCTTCGCCGGAACGGGGGCTAAGAAATCAGGGGCCCTGGCCGCTGGGGTCGCCGGTTCGGCAGCCACCACTGCCGCATCATCTGAGGATGGGGCAGCCGAGGGAGATGCTGAGACCTCCGAGGCCGAGGCAGCTGAACTGGATGTGGATCCGCTGGAGAACAATCCGACTCCCTACGACACCGAGGCCACCTAAAGCCGAAGGTTCTAGAAGAGATGGGCCGGCGTCGTCGTCGGCTGTACTCAGCCGCCCAGGAAGAGGCTGCGGATCCCCATTCCCAGCGCCAGAAGACCACCCAAGAGCGCGATGACGGTGACCACCCTGCGCATCCCGTTCTCATCCATATGCCGCTGGACCCATTCGCCGAAGTACATACCGACGATGATCATCACCACCGTGCCTGCCCAGGCCCACCAGGGCAGAGTCGGCAGCTGGCCGTCATCGAGGGCGAGTTTGGTGCAGAACGAGGTGGTGGCAGCCACCAGCCACAGCGGCTGGATAGTGGCGATCATGGACTGAATCCGCCAGCCGGAGAGCACTGTGTAGATCGCGATTGGGGGAGCCCCTACTCCCACCAGGACTGTTCCGGCCCCGACGGCTCCGCCGGTGGCCAGGCGGGTGACCGGCCCGTCGATGCGCATATTGATCCGGTGGATCACCAATGAGACCGCCAGTCCGAAGATCACCATCAGCCCGACCCCAAGGTAGAGATAGCCCTCATGGGCCCGGACTGAGAGCCAAGCGGCCGGCGGCATGATCAGCAGACAGGGCAGGGCCAGCCAGATCAGCCGGCGCCACTCGATCAGCCGCCAGGTCCGCCACATCACGAACAGGGGAGCGAAGATGGAAAGGAAATTCGAGAGCATCACGCCCTCATGTGCTCCGATGAGCAGGACCAGGAAGGGCGCCAGGACGAGGCCGAATCCGGAGCCGGAGACCCGCTGAATAACTGAGGTGGCGAACACCAATAACAGGATGATCAGCGGGATCAGAACCAGGCTGGACAACTGAGGCCTTTCGAACAGTGGAATTGCACTATCGGTCAGTCTACGCCTGGGGCAGTGGCCGCACAGTGGGCCGATGGCGGGTAGTAGACTGCTGAGGACCGTGGAGAGGACCGACGTGACGCAGCAGCCGTTGACCATCAACTCTGGCCCGGAGAAGGTATGGGCCAGTGGTTCGGTGACCCGTCAGACTCTAAAGGACTCCACTGAGGCGATGATCCGCCGGGCCCTGCTCAGCGGCCAGATGAAACCCGGTGAGATCTATTCGGCCAATGCGCTGGCCACCCAGTTGGGGATCTCGAACTCGCCCGCCCGCGAAGCCATGATGTCCCTGGTCGATAAGGGACTTCTGGAATTGGTGCGCAACCGTGGCTTCAGGGTCGTGGAGCTGACGGAGCAGGACAAACTGGAGGTCTATGAGCTGCGGATGCTCATCGAGGTCGAGGCAGTCCGCCGGGCCGCCCAGCGTGACCTGGCGGTGGACCAGCAGCAGAACCTGCGGGAGCTGGCTGCCAAAACAGTTGAAATCTCCACCCATGAGGACGTCTCGGAGTATTTGGAGCTCGACCAGACCTTCCACGCCAACCTTGTGGGGCTGGTGGGTAACACCCGATGGCTGAATGTAGTCAATACTCTGCGGGATCAATCCCGGGTCAACGGCTTCTATCTGTATCTGACCGAGAACAACGGGTTGGAACAGACCGCACATGAACATGTGGAGATCGCTGAGACGGTTATCACCGGCGAGGTGGAGAAAGCTGCGGAACTGATGATCCGCCACCTCGACTACGCCAAACCCTGACTGTTCTCCCTTCGGTCAGAGGGGCTCAGCTCAGGCTTGTAAATCCCTGCGTGATCTTGACAACAGAATAGCCATCCTCCAGAGTTGTCGATAACCAATAAGGGAGGATTCTGCTTGTGAATGACCGCACCGTCCCTTTGAGGCTGCCCACCGATGCCATCACGCAGCCCGAGGCCGCCGATGTGGTGATCATCGGTGGTGGAATTATGGGAACCTCCATCGCCTACCACCTGGCCAAAGCCGGAGTGCAGAACATCGTCCTGGTCGAACAGTTCGAACTCGGCAGCGGATCCTCGGCCAAACCACTGGGGGGAGTCCGGGCGAATTTCTCCGACCCAGGGAATATCCAACTGGGCCAGCGCTCCCTGGAGCGCTTTGCCAGTTTCGACCAAGACTTCAGCGTCGATATCGAACTCTCCCGTGTCGGCTACCTCTTTCTAGCCCGCACCCCCGAGCAACTGGCCGGAATGGAAGAAGCCACCGCCGCGCAGAACCGCCTGGGTGTGAGCTCTCGGATGATCAGCCCCGAGGAGGCAGGGCAGCTGAATCCTTATATCAACCCGGAGGCGCTGCTGGGCGCCTCCTTCTCCCCGGAGGACGGGCACGCCCATCCGGTCGCCGTCGTCCAGTGCTATGCCGCTGCAGCCGAAGACCTCGGCGTGACGATCCTGCCGCGGACCGAAGTGCTTGATATTGACCGAGCCGATAACGTCATCCGTTCGGTGACCACTAACCGTGGTCGAATCCGTGCCGAAGCAGTCATCTGCTGTGCTGGAGCCTGGAGCGGAGGAATCGGTGAGCTAGCCGGTGTTGAGCTTCCGGTGGTCCCGGTGCGCCGGATGATCGGGTTGACCCCGCAGACACCCACTGGTCACCCCACCGTGCCGTTTACTTTGGACCTGGGAACCACCTTCTACTTCCACAATTACCGCAATGGCCTCCTGCTAGGGATCTCACATCAACAGGAACCCGGACCCAACCGCGAGTACTCCAATGAGTGGTTGGCAGAGTTCAACGCGGCAGCCGAGATCTGCGCCCCGGGGCTTGCTACCCCGGAACTGGCCGCCGGATGGGCCGGGTTCTACGAGACAACACCGGACCACAACGCACTGATCGGCCAGGATTCGCAGGTTGCGGGATTCTTCTACGCCACCGGATTCTCCGGACACGGTTTCCTCCAAGGCCCAGCCGTGGGAGAACTGGTCGCAGACCTCTACTGTGGCAGGGAGTCCTTTATGGATCCCGCACAGTTCTCCGCCGAGCGGTTCAGCCGCAGCGAAGCGGTCCTGCACGAAGCCAACATCATCTAGAAAAGGAGCAGAACACCATGTCAGACCTCATCGAGCAGACTAAGGCCGCATTGGAAGCCTGTGGCGTCGACCTCGCCTCACTCAGCGGAGACCTCACCGCACGCAACCCCATCGACGGCAAGGACCTGCTCAACGTTCCCAAGCACAGTGGACACGATGTGGCCGAGGCCGTCGAGAAGGCAGAGGCTGCTTTCCCGGCATGGCGCGATACTCCCGCGCCGGTGCGTGGCCAGACCGTCAAGCGCTGGGGTGAGCTGCTGGCCGAGTACAAGAAGGACCTCGCCTTCCTGGTCCAGGTCGATGCCGGAAAGATCACCTCCGAGGCTGAGGGGGAGGTTCAGGAGATGATCGATATCTGCGAATTCGCCCTGGGCCAGTCCCGGATGCTCTACGGCAAGACCATGCCCTCCGAGCGGCCCGGCCACCGACTGATGGAGACCTGGCACCCCCTGGGCGTGGTCGGGATCATCACCGCGTTCAACTTCCCCGTGGCCCCCTACTCCTGGAATACCGCCAATGCCCTGGTGGCAGGCGACACTGTGGTGTGGAAGCCCTCGGAGATCGCAACGCTTTCTGCCCTGGCCACCGACGCCCTGCTGGCCCGGGCGGTCAAGGAGACCGGGGCTCCTGAAGGGATCCACCAGATCGTGCTCACTGACCGGGAAGGCGGTGAGGCGTTGGTGGATAACCCCAAGGTCAAACTGGTCTCTGCCACCGGTTCCACTCGGATGGGCCGTGAGGTCGGTCCCCGGGTGGCTCAGCGGTTCGGCAAATGCCTGCTGGAGCTCGGGGGTAACAACGCCGCCATCGTCAGCGATAAGGCTGATCTCGAGCTCACCCTGCGCGGTGCCGCTTTCTCCGCAGCAGGCACCGCCGGTCAGCGCTGCACGACTCTTCGCCGGCTGATCGTCCACGAATCTGTGGCCGACCAGCTGACCGAGAAGCTCGTGGCAGCCTATAAGACCCTGAGCATCGGGGATCCCCGTGAGGAGGGCATTCTGGTGGGTCCGCTGATTCACGAGGGCGCCTATGAGGGCATGCAGAAAGCACTGGCAGCTGCTAAGGACCAGGGCGGTGAGGTTCTGGTCGGCGGGTCTCGTGTATTGGAGGATGAGTACCCCGATGCCTTCTACGTGGAACCGGCCATTGTGAAGATGCCAGGTCAGACTGAGGTCGTCACGCAGGAGACTTTCGCGCCGATCCTCTATGTCCTGACCTACAAGACCCTGGATGAGGCCATTGAACTGCACAACAGTGTGCCCCAGGGGCTCTCCTCCTCGATCTTCACCGAGGATCAGCGGGAGGCCGAGTTGTTCCTTTCAGCTGCCGGCTCGGACTGCGGTATTGCCAATGTGAACATCGGCACCTCCGGAGCAGAGATCGGCGGTGCCTTCGGCGGGGAGAAAGAAACCGGCGGCGGCCGCGAATCCGGCTCTGATGCCTGGAAGGCCTATATGCGCCGGGCTACCAATACCGTGAACTACTCCGGTGAACTGCCCCTGGCCCAGGGCGTGGAGTTCATCTGATCTTCGACTGACCCAAATACCTTCGAGGTCGGTGAAGGCCCCGGATATCCTCCGGCAGGCTTTCACCGACCTCGTTTTTGCCACTGCGCATCGGAAGTTGGCCAAGGCCGTTCCGATGCCCCCAGAATCTGCGAGACTTCCCATGCTGCCTCAGCTATAAGCGGCCCGAGGACATGTGCTCGCTCAGTGCTCATTCGAATAGCTGGCACGGAAATGCTCAAGGCACCGATGGGCTGATGTGAATGATCAAACACAGGAGCCGCTACGCTGCGGATACCTGGCGTCCGTTCACCCAATGGGTGAGCCCATCCGCGACTGCGTGTTGCCGCGATATCTCGGAGCACCGCTTCTGAGGTAACCACCGTGGCAGAGGTGTCCGGGGGTAGTTCCTGATCTAACCACCACCGTTGTCGATCCTCGGAGAGGAAAGCCAAGATGGTGCGGCCTGGAGCACCATGGGGGAGCGGAAGCGGAATGCCGAATTCGGTATAGCTGCGCCGGAGGTCCTGATGGCTTTCGACTTGATCAATGACCGCGCGGTATCCGTTGGGCATCAGCTCATGCAATCCCACAGTCTCATTGACCTGGTCCCTCACGCGTGTCATGACCGGAAGGGCGGCTTCGCGAAGAGTCGTCGGCAGAGCGCCGTTTCTGGCTAGTTGCACAATCAGCGGACCCAGACTGTACCGATGGGCGGAATCTTGGTGAACTAGACCGTTTTCAGCCATTGCCCGCAATAAGCGATGAGTCGTACTGGTGGATAGCTCGGTCATGTTACCGAGGACGTCGTGCTCTCCGAACGGCCGGCAGAGGCCGATGATCGCGCAGTTCCGGGGCACTGGGAGGGCGATCTGATCATCGGCACAGGCCGGTCCGCGATCGGCACGCTCATCGAACGCTCCAGCCGCTCCACGCTACTGGTACACCTGCCCCGGCTGGAGGGATGGGGCAAGACCCCAGCAGTGAAGAACGGGGCCGCGCTCGGAGGATATGGCGCTGTCGCGATGAACGCAGCGCTGGCTTCATCGATCACGGCCCTGCCGATCCAGCTACGTAAAACGCTGACCTGGGATCGCGGGAAAGAGCTCTCCGGGCACGCGCAGTTCACTCTCAATACCGGTACGAAGGTGTTCTTCGCGGACCCGCACTCGCCTTGGCAGCGACCGACGAACGAGAATACCAATGGTCTGCTGCGGCAGTACTTCCCGAAGGGTACTGACCTGTCGCGGTGGTCGGCCGAAGATCTCGAGGCGGTGGCCCTCGCGCTCAACAACCGGCCCCGCAAGGTCCTCGGCTGGAGAACCCCGGCAGAGGTATTCACCGAGCAGCTACAATCGCTTCAACAACCCGGTGTTGCATCGACCAGTTGAATCCGCCCTCGGTGAGGGAGCTCATGATTCACGTAACATGAGGCACGATGTGATGAACCAGGTCGAGGGGAAGGGCCCATGATGTCCGGCGATGAGGTATCAACCGCCCAGCGAGGCCCCGAGGAGGCGGGCCCAGCCTTCAGCCTGATGGAGATCGAACCAGGGACGGCTGTTCTGTTCGGCGACGAGCCCTGTCCAGGGCTGGATCTCCAGCCCTTCGAATTGTTGGACTCGCGCACCCGTCAGCAGCTGAGCAATATCGGATCGGGGCCGACTGAGGGCGGGTCAACGATTACTCATCAGTACGTGAGTCTGATTCTGCTTAATGCTGACTATCTGGCCGGGGAAGAGGAACTGGTCATGGGTGGGACTACCACGGTGGCTGACAGGTTGAACGAGGCGCGGTTGGCCGTGGATCTGGAAGAGCAGATGTCTAAAGAGGAGATCCTTGCGGGGTATCTCAATATTGTGCTGCTAGGTCGGCAGAACTATGGGGTTGAAGCTGCTGCCCAGTTCTACTGGGGAATCCCGGCTAGTGAGTTGAACATTCAACAGTCGGCGACCCTTGCGGGGGTGGTCCAGGCCCCTAATTACTATGATCCGATTGGTAATCCGGAAGTGACAGTTGATCGGCGCAATACCGTGCTGGGGACGATGCTGCGCAACGGGTATATCAGCGAAGAAGAACACGCTGAGGCCGTTGAAGCTGACCTGGCTGTAGACCCTCAACCGGTACAGTCCGGCTGTATTGCCGCTGAGACTGCCCCGTACTTTTGTGACTATGTGCAGCGCCTGATCCTGGCCGATGAAACTTTCGGAGAGACCCTAGAGGAGCGTGAAGAGCTGCTGCTCCGTGGCGGCCTACGGATCACGACGACATTGGATCCTGATGCGCAGTCACAGGCTCAGCAACAGGTCAACGACACCGTCGAGCCCGGAGACTCCTCGGGCGCGGTGGCGACTTTGACGTCCTTAGACCCGGAGACCGGCGACATACTGGCCATGGCCCAGTCCACCCAATACAGCCCCGAAGATGATGAGGCTGCCGGGCTGACCACGATGAATTTCAACGTCGATGCCACCTATGGGGAGTCCGGTGGCTTCCCGGTGGGCTCGACCTTGAAGCCATTTGTGGCCGCCGCCTGGTTGGAAGAGGGAGGTTCGATGGATGATGTGGTTGATGCCAGCACCACCGACTACGACTACGGGGAGCCCTGGGAGGCAAGTTGTATGCCCGGCGGAGAGATCGAACTGCTGCCCGATGGGGACGCTGACGAGTCCGACAGTTGGTCGACCACCAATTCCATCGGTGGCATGACCCAAGATATGACCTTGGACTACGGCCTCTTCCACTCGGTGAACACTGCCACAGTGGCCACCGCCAATGACATGGACCTGTGCGCGATCACCACTCTGACCGAGCGGTTGGATATTCGCTCTGCCAGTTCCGGAAACCTGCTGACCCCTGATACCCCAGCATTCGTACTGGGCGGAATTGAGCTTTCACCGATGACCCTGGCCTCGGCTTACGCGACATTCGCCAACGAGGGTGTGCGCTGCGAGGAACGCGCACTTCTGGAAATCACCGATGCCCAGGGAAACGAATACCCGGTCCCTGAAACCGACTGCGAGCAGGTCATTGACGCCGATATCGCCGCTGAAGTCAACGACTCGATGATCAACATCGCCGAACAAGGTGCAGCCAATGGCAACCCGGCTTTCCCGATGGTGGGCAAGACCGGGACCTCCAATACTGGATCGAACACCTGGTTTGTGGGTTCCACTGAAGGCATGACCACTGCCGCCCATGTGGGCCGCTGGGAAGACATCGGGTCCCTCTGGGGTTCCACGGTCAACGGGCAGTACTACGAGGAGTTCTTCGGCTCCACACTGGCTGCTCCCATGTGGAATGACTACATGAACGCAGCCGCCGGTAACTATCCCACTGGTGACTTTCCCGAGGCTGAGGACTCACCCTTCGATGACCGCCGAAGCTCCCGCTACGGCTCATCAGATGCCACCGGATAGCTGATGCAACCAATGACACCTTCACTAAAGACCACCGCAGAGCAGAATTCTGCCGTGCGGCTGACCGGATTAGACGCCGCCCGAGCTCTGGCACTCTTCGGGATGATCATCGTCAACGTCGATGTCACCGCCCACCCGCAGGGCATCGAAGAATTGGTGGTCCGGCTATTCCATGGCCGAGCATCAATCCTGTTTATTGTGCTGGCCGGTATCGGATTCACGTTCCTGGCCCGCAGCAAGAAGGTCACAAGCGGGGGCATCTGGCCAACCGTGACATGGAGATCCGCCCTGCTACTTGCCCTGGGGCTGTCTTTGCAGCTGCTGCCCACAGCAGTCAATGTGATCCTCGCCCTCTACGCCGGACTCTTCCTGATCGGCGGATTGGTGGTGAGATGGTCCAGCAGGAGTTTGCTGACTGGGGCGGCCATGTTCCTTCTACTGGGCCCCGTGGTTTACATTCTGCTGAGAAGCAACACTGATCTGCCGACTACGTCCGCGAGTTTTGGACAGAGCCCAATGGAGGCTGCTGCCTCGGTGCTGTTGACCGGGCCGTATCCGCTGATCGTGTGGGCTGCACCGTTTATGTTCGGCATGTGGATCGGCCGGTTGAAACTGCACTTACCGAGCACAGCGTGGCGGCTGCTCTCCTGGGGCCTGGTCGCGGCAGGGGCCGGCATCCTGGCTTCTCGGACGCTGATGTGGGGCCTTGGCGAGCCGAACATTACTGAGATCGGATTTGATCACCTTGTGCTTTCGGCAGGACACTCTGAGATGCCGCTATGGCTCATCTCATCCACTGGCAGTGCGATAGCGGTGATCGGACTGATGCTGATCATCACCCCCAGACTCGGAGCATTTGCACATCCTCTGGTCATCACCGGCCAGTTGGCCCTGACCTGCTACGCATTACATTTGGTGGCGATCGCGGTGATCGTGCGCCCTGAAAGCCCAGACCCGAACCCTTCGATCCTGATCAGCCTGCTCATCATTATCGGACTCATCCTCCTCAGCCTCACCTGGGGAGCTCTCAAACTACGCGGCCCCTTGGAAACTTTGCTCAGGATCCCCTCGATATTCACTAGGAGATAGCCATGCACAGCAAAACACACCGACACCCATTCACGACAAGCGCTGCGATGTTGATCACCTCCGGAATTGTGGTAACCGCCTGCAGCACCGAGGAACCGACCCCGGAAGAACCCGCACCCACCTCAGCAGAGCCCTCCGCGACCGCAGCGGCCCCTGAAGACGAGGACCAAGAAGAGGTCGAAGAAGCCGCAGCAGTATTGGACCAGCAGGGCATCAGTGCGGGAAACCAGGAGGCGGTCGACGCCGCTGAAGAAATCTTTGCTCAAGGCGGCAACGCAGTTGACGCTGCTATTGCGGCAGCGTTCGCCGTCTCAGTGGCTGAACCGCTGTCCTCGGGAGTTGGCGGTGGCGGTTCGGTCATCATCGCTGAACCAGGACAGGAACCGGTATTCATTGACTACCGAGAGGTCGTCAACAGCTCAGGCGACATCCCCTCCAATCAGATCGGTGTCCCAGGTTTTGTCGCCGGAATGGGGCAACTACACGCTGACTACGGACAGCTGGAGTGGGCTGAACTGCTCGCCCCAGCCATCGGATTAGGAGAAGATGGGGTAGATGTCGCCCCCTATCTGGCCGAACGTATCGCCACCGGCAACGGTCCAGAGTATCTGGCCGGCAACGAGACCTTTAACCCCGGGGGAACACCCTTAAACGCCGGAGAAACCCTAGTCCAGCCGGAGCTGGCCCACACTCTGCAACAACTCGCCGATCAAGGATGGCAAGAGCTCTACACCGGAGACCTCGCCGAGTCATTGGCGGATCAGATCGACGGGGTCGACTCCCAGAGCCTGGAGAACTACGAGGTCGTCACCGATGTCCCAGTGCGCGGTGACCTCGGTGACTACCAAGTCGTTTCCGCAGCGCCAGCCCTGCCTGGGGCAGCCCTGATTCAGCTACTGCAGATCGCTGAAGCCGAAGGCATTGCGGAGATGCCAGCCGAGAGTCCGGAGTACGTCGATGCGCTCTCCCGGGCCTGGAACATCGCCGAAGACACCATCCAAACCCAACTCGGTGACCCTGCTTTCGTGGATGTGCCCGTCGAAGAGATTACTGATTCCGGGGTCAACGCCGAGATACAAGCCACCGGAGAAGACCAAGCGCCCCAGGCCGCCCCCGCCGCGCCAGAAGATTCCGCCGATCCGAACACCACACACATCTCCGTCGTCGACGAAGACGGGATCACAGTCTCGATGACCAATACGCTCACCGATTTCTGGGGGTCTGGAGAATTCGTCGATGGCTATTTCATGAATAACGCACTTTCACGCTTCGACACCGTGAACTCGGCCGCGAACCAGCCAGAACCAGGACGACGCAGTGTGACCTGGTCCAACCCGACCATGGTCTTCGATGATCAAGACCGGCCCGTGATGGCTATCGGAAGTCCCGGAGGCATCCAGCTGATCAACGCCCTGGCCACCGTCATCACACAATGGACACTGCACGAGGCTGACCTCCAAGAAGCGGTCAACACCACCCGATACCGCTCCGACGGGACCCTGCTCTACGCCGAAGAAGGCCAACTCTCCGACATCCAGGACGAACTGAACAGCCTCGGCTGGCAGATCGAAGACTGGCCCTCAACCAGCTTCGGCTCGGTCCAAGCACTGACCATCGACTACGAAAACGGCACCATCACAGGAGCAGACGACCCCCGCCGCGCCGGCACCCACACCGTCATCGACCACTAACTGACGCACCTCTAGCTTGGTAGCCGTTGTCTTCAGTACCGTCGGAGCAGCAATGAACTGAGCAGTGTCTAGGCTATCGCTCAGCACCATTCTCTTGCTCGACAACGGACTTACCCATCTGGTCAACCAACATCATCACACCCTGGGGTATATAGTGTGCGGCCACTTGCGGGGGGCTGATGCAGGGATAGGGCGGCCACCTCGGCGGGTCGGTCTCCTGGAATCGAGACTCCGCCTGAATCGACCCTCAGCTGCCTGCTCCCGTCCCCACTGCGAAAGCCGGCCGGGCAACCGGCCAGAGCCGCGGCCGCGGAGGCGAGGGCATGAGAATTGACCTCGCCGGCCATGAGTTCGTCGAAGCAGGCGATGACGCGCAGACCCAGGCTCGCCTCGGGATCGAGCTTGGCAATCCTGCCGAGCAGCTCCTGCACGTCACCACCTCCTCGTTCGTCCGTCGGTCGACGATTGGCAGTCCACGACTGTCGCCCGACGGTCGCGATTCGCCTCGGTCGCGAATCAGCCTTTCAGAGCATCGTAGACTGCCGTCTCCATCTCGAGGTACCCACCGACGGATTCGGGGTCGGCGAAGGGGAAGATCTGTGTGGCCCAGTACCCGCCGATCTTGTTCTGTCGGTCGAACCAGTAGTAGAGGTTGGCAAGACCCGCCCATGCGGCGGCGCCGGCCGGGCGTCCGGTCGGGGCGTCCTCCTCGTTGATCATGAACGTGTATCCCCAGGTCTTCGGCATGCCGGGGAAGAACTCAGCATCGTTGGACAAGCTCGGGATGACTCCGGGCAGCAGTTTCACCCGAAGATCGCCGAGGTGGTTCTGCGTGGCCATGTCCACCGTTTCGGGGCGGAGGACGACGGTTCCGTCGTCGGCTGCTCCGTCGTTGAGCCACATCCTGATGAACTTCAGGTAGTCATCGACGGTCGAGAAGAGTCCGTGGCCGCCCATCTCCACCTCCGGTTCGGGCAGCATGAAGTCGGTCGCCGCGAGTTCGCCGTCGGTGCGCTGGTGCATCGTGGCCTGCCGCTCCTGCATCGACGCGGTCGGACGGAAGGTGCTGTCGTCCATGCCCAGCGGTTCGAGGACTCTGGTGCGCATCGCCTCACCCAGAGTCTTTCCGGTGATGCCTTCGATGACCTGGCCGACCCAATCTATGTTCGACCCGTACTCCCACTGGGTGCCGGGATCGAACAGCAGCGGAGTCTCCAACGCCTTCCTGGTGGCGGTGACGATGCTCGGCTGGCCGTGTTCGCGGGCGAGCCGTTCGTACTTCTCGTTGAAGAAGTCATAGCCGAAGCCGGCGGTGTGCAGCAGCAGCTGTTTGGTGGTCGGGTCGCTGGAGGGTGCCCGGAGGATCGGTTCTCCACCGCCGTCGAAGCCGTCGATGACCTGCACGTCGGCCAGTCCTGGGGCATAGTCCTTCGCCGGGGCGTCGAGGTCGAGCTCTCCCGACTCCACCAGCTGCAGTGCCACGGTGCCGGTCAGGGCCTTCGTCGTGGAGAAGATCATGAACACGGAGTCCGTGGTCATCGGCTGTGGATCGTCGAGGGAGCGAACTCCTGCAGCAGTGAGACTGATGGTCTCCTTGTCGGTGGTCACTCCGGCGACGACGCCGGGGACGCCGCCGCTGTCGACCGTCTTCGTGGCCACGCGGACAACTGCGTCATTGACAGCTGTGTTCTCAGACATGATGTTCCTTTCAGTCGGCCAGGAGCTTCTCGATCCAGGCCATTCGGGTGCTGATCATTCCTTGCGCAAGGTGTGTATGGGCGGCGAAGATGTCGAAGGCGTGGAAGCCTCCGGGCCACACGTGCAGCTCCGCTTCGCTGCCGTCGTTCCAGAGGGCCGAGGCGTAGGCGACGGCTTCGTCCCGGAAGATCTCTGCCGAGCCCACGTCGATGTAGGCGGGCGGCAGATCGGTGAGGTCGTTGGCACGCGATGGTGCGATGTAGGGCGAGACCGCCTCGGTGCGGTAGTCACCGCCGAGCATCGCCTGCCATCCGGTTTCGTTGCTCACCCGATCCCAGACGCCGATGCCGTCGAACTGAAGGGTCGACGGTGTGATGCCTCGGTCGTCGAGCATCGGGTAGATGAGCAGTTGGCCCTTGAGCTGCGGTCCGTGCCGGTCGCGGGCCGCCAGCGCCATCCCGGCGGCCAGTCCCCCTCCGGAGCTGGCTCCGGCGACGATGAGTCGGGCGGGGTCGACGCCGAGGGTGTCCGCGTTCTCTGCCGTCCACAGGAGCGCGGCGTACATGTCCTCACGCGCATACGGGTCTTGGAACTCGGGTGCCAGGCGGTATTCGGGGCAGATGAGGATCGCACCGATTCTCTCGACCCAGTCGAGGTTGAGGCCGAGCGCGCTGAAGCGATCGCCGAACATCAATCCGCCGGAGTGGGCGTAGACGATCGTCGGTCGTCGTCCGGTGTCCCCGGATCGTCTGAAGACGGAGACGGTGATGTCCTCGCCGAGGTGACCCGGCACCTGATATTCGGAATGTTCGACCCGACGGCCGCTAAGAGTCTCCGCGAGCGGCTCCGAGGCGTACGAGACTCGCATGAAGTCGATGAGCGAAGGAGTGATGGTCGGCGGAAAGACTCCGCCGATGACGGACAGATTCGCGGCGAGCTCCGCGTCGAATCGTGACCGTCGTTGTGTCATGTCACCAAGTATGCCAACCTGTCGCCGAGCGCACTACCGCCAAGCCTTCGCGGTTTCGCCGCGTGGGCCCGACAGTTGTCGGGTGCGCCTCACTTCACCCGATGAACCCCATCACCGACTCTTTGACCTGGAGGATCGCCAAGAATCCGAAGAGTGCCAGGCACACGGTGAGCAGCAGATTCGACCACCACGTGTTGCGCAGACCGGTCGGCACGGATCCGCGGTTGAGGATGACGAGCAGGGCGAGCGCGAGCACCGGCAGGATGAAGGCACTGATCGCAACGTAGACAAGAAGGGACTGCCGCACCGATAGGTGACAGTTAAAGTCACGCCGCGAGAGCGACGCCAGTCTTCATGATTGCTTCGTACTCCACTGGGGTCAATCCCGACAGTCGCTTCTGCCGCCGGCGGCGGTGATAGGTCCGCTCGATCCAGGTTACGATCGCGATCCGCAGCTGATCCCGGGTCTGCCAGGACCGTCGATCCATGACGTTTTTCTGAAGCAGCGAGAAGAAGCTCTCCATCGCCGCATTGTCCCCCGCGGCGCCGACTCTGCCCATCGATCCGACCAGGTCATGCCGGTTCAGAGCACGCACCAGTTTCCGGGCTCGAAACTGCGATCCGCGATCGGTGTGGAACACGCACCCGGGCACATCACCGCGCCGGGTTACGGCGTTGTTGACTGCGTCCACAGCCAGACGGGCCTTCATCCGGTCACTGATCGAGTAGCCCACGATCCGGTTGGAGAAGACGTCCTTGACCGCGCACAGATACAGCTTGCCCTCAGCGGTGCGGTGCTCGGTGTAGGGGTCGGCCAGCAGCGCCCTGTCAGCCTTTGGGTTGGTGGGTTTCTGCTGGGCGCCCTCCGAACCGGACGTGCCCATTCCTGAGCATCCGGCTCTCCATGTGATCATGCCAAGGCACTCGTCCATGGTGTCAGGATACGAGTTCCGCGATACCGATAGCGGGCCACGGTGACCTGCTGGCATCGGAAGAACTCAACTCCTTGGTCGCGGATCTGCCAACCCGGCAGATGGCGACGCACCAGGGTGCGCATTCGCAGTTTCGGGTGTCGTTTCTTCAGCCAGCCAACGATCCGCCAGAAGGCGAAGTGGTCGAGGTAGCTGAAGAGGTGTTTCACGACTCCGTGCTGAAAGTATGTGCACCAGCCCCGCAGCGCCGGATTGAGCCGGCGTAGCAGGTCAGCGAGTGTTCGATGGGATGCCCGAGGGGTCAGCGTCCGCACCTTATCCTTGATAGAAGCTATCGACTTCCGTGACGGATAGGTATAGATCGCTCTCTTCCCGCCATGACCTCTGATCCGGCGGCGCTGGATGCGCCACCCGAGGAAGTCGAACCCGGTGTCCATGTGGGTAATCATCGTCTTCTCGACCGACAGGCGCAGACCCATCGGCGCGAGCACATTAGCGACTTCGTCCCAGAGCGTGTCGGCATCGGCGCGAGTCCCGCGGACGAGGACGACGAAGTCGTCCGCGTAGCGGACCAGTTTCATCGTCGCGCCCCCGGCGCGTTGATGCTTCGTGCGCGACCATTGCGGCCCGAGCGCGTCCCACTTGTGTTGGAAATGCTCGTCCACCACGGACAGGGCGATGTTCGCCAGCAGCGGCGAGAGGATCCCGCCTTGCGGGGTGCCGGTGTAGGTGTTCCTGTTCACGCCGTCCTCGCTGAGGACCCCCGCTCTCAGGAACCCGCGGATCAGTCGCAGCACACGCTTGTCGGTGATGCGACCGCGGACGCGCTGCATGAGCGCGCCGTGATCGATCTCGTCGAAGCACGCGGTGATGTCCGCTTCGAACACCTGCACGTAACCACCTGAGGCGTAGTAGTGGACCTCCGCGATCGCGTCCTGCGCCCGTCTGCGCGGCCGGAACCCATACGAGGACGGCACGAAGTCCGCCTCGAAAATCGGTTCCAGCACCAGCTTCAGGGAAGCTTGAACGATCCGGTCCATCATCGTCGGAATCCCCAACGACCGGACTTTGCCATTCGCTTTCGGGATCGACTTCTGACGCACTCGCTCCGGGACGAACTCACCTGCCTTCACGCTCTCGCGTAGCTCAGCGAGCATCCCGTGCACCTTCTGCGGCATCACGGATCGCGGTGCGATCCCATCGACTCCGGCGGTGCGGCCTCCCTTGTTGCCCTGCACCCGGGTCCACGCCGCAACGAGGAACCCGGGGTCATAGACCAGGTTGAACACATCATCGAAACGACGACCAGGATCGGTCATCGCCCATTGGTGCAGTTTCGTCTGCATCCTCAGTACTGGCGACCACGCCTGTGTTGAGTCGGCTGGCCACGAAACATCCGCATTCACGGCTGTATCTCCCTTACTGTTTCTCGATCCTGCGATCTCACTGGGCCTCTTCGCCGTGTGACCGGCTTTCCCGGCCTCGGACTACTACAGGCCCTCCGCCCCACCCCGACCCGATCAGCAGACCGTGTGCTCAGCCGTTGGCTTCGTCGCTGGCGGCGGCGACGCCTCTGGCGGGACCGGGATGGTTCCCACGTTCACTTTTCGAACCATTCGACGGGATCGGCACCCAGTTATGCCCCAGCATCCTCGCCACGGCTACGCCGCAGGCTTTCACCGTGGCCTCCCGACTGGCGACATCACCCAGCCCAGGAGTTCTCCCCACCGCCGAAGTAGTGAGGGTGCGCGATGCAACCCGACCCACATCCACCAGGTTGGAGTCGGTGGTCTTCAATTGAGGGGCTTTCAGCCACTGGTTCCTATCCGTATGCCTCTCCGTCTCGCTAGCCGAGCCCGCACCATCTGGCAGTACTGATACGACTCGTCGTTGTCGAGGACTGCTCCATCCATCGCGCTCACGCCAGCACGGCAGATCGTCCTCCAGCTATCACACGCCTGCTGCGACAGACGAGAAACGGTGTCCTTTCACCACCGCAAGGTTCAAAAGCGCCTCGTGGCGCTCAATATCAGTCAGCCACACGGTGTTGATCTCCTTGATGCCGCTGAACTGCCGGCCCACCAGATCATCATGGACCGGAGGACCTGGGCGGGTGCCCCTACCCTTCTTGCGGCGGCTGATCACCGAGAACACCCCCTGGGCGTTACACAGCCGCCAAGCAGTCCTAGCGGCCATCGGATAGCCAGCATCGTGGGCCTCATCGGTCAGGTAGCGGTAGCCGAACTCGGGGTCATCGCGGTGAGCATCGCTCAGAGCGTTGAGTCGATGGGCCTGGTCCCATTCCTGGTCCCTCACGGGGTTGGCCAGCCATCGGTAGTAGGGCTGGCGGGCGATCTTCAGCACCCGGCACCTCACCGCCACAGGAACACCGTCTTCGGCGAGATCACCTACGAGCGGGTAGGTCTGTAATGGGTATTGGCCAGCCTGTGGCCGGCTGAGATGCTGAGTTCAGTCTCAGTGCGTGACCCCGGGTATTTCCGACCCTCATGAGGCGTTCAAGGGGTGTCTTGAAAATGACGTGTCCGCACTGGGCTGGGCTCGGCTTCTGCGCACAGATGCCTTGATTAGAAGCCTGTCCGACCCCCGAGGAAACAGTGGTTGTGACTCATTACAGATATGGACTCTGAGCGACCCCACCAGCCGGGCTGACCTTATCCGCTCTATGTCCTTGGAGGATGATTATGGTTTCCGTCGTTGAAGCTTTCGACTACGTCGTCGGTGTCGACACCCATGCACGGACCCACACCTACTGTCTCATCCAGACTCGCACCGGCGCGGTCATCGATCACCGCAGCGATTCTCATCACCGCTTACTCCCACCACGGGCGGATCCGTTCAGAAGCTGCCTTCCCAGCACTTGGAGGCATCGCACCACTACCGGCCTCATCAGCAAACACCACCAGGCACCGACTCTCACGATCCGGTGATCGACAGCTCAACCGCGCTATTGATGTCATCACCGGCACCCGGATGAGCTGCGACCCCACCACACGAGATTACGTGCTCAGAAGACAAAGCGAAGGGCTGAGCAAACGTGAAATCCGACGATGCCTGAAACGCTACATCTGCCGGTCCCTCTATCGAGAGCTGAAGACTCGCATGGCTTGACAGAGGGCATAGAAGCGTCATTTTGACCGGATCTGAGCTTGGCCGAAGTAGGCAGCAGCCCGCCGCATCACCTCCAGCTCCTGCTCCAGAGCACGATTCCGTCGGCGCAGCGTGCCCAGCTCATCCTTCTCATCGGTGCTCAGACCTGGCTTACGGTCGTTAGGGTTCCCAGCATCCAGTTCGGATTGGCGGACCCATTTACGGATGGTCCCCTCATGCAGACCGAAATCAGCGGCGACCTCGGCCAAGGTGGTGTTCTCAACCCCGGTTCTGGGCAACGCCGACCACATCGTCGCGGAACTCTTTGGGGTAGGGCTTAGGCATGATGACAATCCTTCCAGGCTCGGGGTAACCGAGCCCGATCAGTTGTCACCTGTTCCTGCATCAGCCCCGTGGCCTACAGCGATAGTGTGGGGGTGTCCCACTCCTGCATCTTCTTATCCATCCAGGGGCGGATGAAGACACCGTCCTGGCCGATGCGGTCAATGACGGAATGCTCCATCTCCTGAACCGCCTGCACGGCCTCGGCCGCAGCTTCGACATCATCACGTGGCACGACGACGACGCCGTCGGGATCTCCCACCAACACATCGCCGGGATTGACCACCATGCCACCGGCGGCCACGGGCACATTGATCTCACCCGGGCCGTTCTTATAGGGCCCATTGGGGGAGGAACCCCGGGCATAGACCGGGAAGGGGCACTCCTCCTGGATGTAGTCCAGGTCCCGGATCAGACCATCGATGACCACACCGCCGACCTTGCGCGGCACCAGGTAACGCAGCATCAGTTCACCCAGCAGTGCCCGGTCTGCCCCGGCTCCGCCCTTGACCACCAGAATGTCACCGGGGGAGACCATATCCATGGCGACATGGATGAACAGATTGTCCCCATCGGGAACCCGCACGGTCACCGCTGGGCCGCACAGAGGGTGGGAATTCAGCGCGCGGATACCGGTGTCCATGGCGAAGAGCCGATTCATCGCATCATCGAGGTTCGCCGCAGGAGCCTCCGAAAGCTTCTGGAGGAGCTCCTGGCTGGGTCGCGGGATATCCACCTGGTAAATGCGGTTTCCGAGGGGGTTGGCCATTCATCACTCCTAAACAGTGGGATCGATCAGGGACGGGGTCAGATCAGGCTCGGCGGGCGGCAGAGCGCAGATAGGTATCACGGGATGGCAGCAGGTGGTCACGGCACAGCGAGGTCAGTGCATAGGTGTTGCCACTCTCCAGGGACTCAATCATCTGGTGATGCTCCCTGCGGCTTCGCTCCAGCGACTCCGGGGAGGTGAAGGCGATTGAGCGCATGGCATGCGACATCCCCGCATACCGGTTGACCGCCTCCACCAAAACGCGGTTCGGGCACAGGTCAAAGAGCGTACGGTGAAACGCCGTATTGGCAGCCAAGACCTGCGGGAGATCCATGGCAGCCACGGCGTCGTCGTGGTTCTGCTGAACACTGCGCAGTTGGGCCAATGCTGAAGTGCTCACCGGCAGCTCAATACTCTGTGCGCATTCACCCTCCAGCAGGATCCGCAGATCATAGAGATCCCGGACCTCCTTCTCGGTGTAACTACGCACAAAAGCTCCGGCATTGGGGCGGCGATCGACCAGCCCCTGCTTCTCCAAAAGCGTCAGAGCCTGCCGCACCGCGTAGCGCTTAGCGCCGAACTTCTCGATGAGCTGGTCCTCCACCAGGCGCTCACCGGGAAACCTGCCCCCGGTGATGATCTCGTCCTCCAACGCAGCTGCAACCCCCGGGCCATCGAGCGTTCGGCTCGTTGCTGAGGCGGTGGAGTGATTGCGCGCAGCCATACCCTCAACACTAATCGGATCAGCGGTGCGGGCCAGGGCGGACAGGGCCGCATGAACCATGTTGTCCAGGTCACGAAAAGCGCCTATGATCCTTGCCACTAGGATTATCAATAATAAGGTGGATAATGACTGAGGCCAGCAACACTGAAGGGCTCCGCTGCAACCTCACCAACTACGGGGACCCCGGTTTCGCCCTGTTCCTGCGGAAAGCATTCATTAAGGGCAGCGGATACACCGACGACGCCCTGGACCGCACAATCGTCGGCATCGTCAACACCGGCAGCGGATTCAACCCCTGCCACGGCAATATGCCCCAGCTCATCGAAGCCGTGAAGCGCGGGGTCATGCTCCAGGGGGCACTGCCGGTTGAGTTCCCGACGATCTCCCTGCATGAATCCTTCTCCTGGCCCACCAGCATGTACCTGCGCAACCTCATGTCGATGGACACCGAGGAGATGATCCGGGCACTGCCGGTGGACGCCGTGGTGCTCATCGGCGGCTGCGATAAGACCGTTCCGGCCCAGCTGATGGGCGCGGCCTCCGCCCGGAAACCCGCCATCCAGCTGGTGACCGGCTCCATGCTCACCGGTTCCCATCGCGGCCGAACCGTCGGGGCCTGCACCGACTGCCGGGCGTTCTGGGGTATGTACCGCGGCGAGGAAATCGATGATCAGGAGATCGACGAGGTCAATTCCCGCCTGGTGGGCAGTGTGGGCACCTGCTCAGTGGCCGGAACCGCCAGCACTATGGCCTGTGTCGCCGAAGTCATGGGCATGTCCCTGCCCGGCAGCGCCACCCCGCCGGCGGTGACCGCGGACCGGATGCGGTTTGCAGAACTGACCGGTCAGCGTGCGGTGGAACTGGCCCGTGAAGGCCTGACCATCGACAAGATCGTCACCCCCGAGGCCCTGGAGAACGCCTTCCGCGTCCTGCTGGCCCTGGGCGGATCCACCAATGGCCTGGTGCACCTGGCCGCCATCGCCGGGCGTCTGGGCTACAGCCTCGACCTGGCCGAATTCGATGAGATGAGCCGGCAGACCCCGGTGCTGATCAACCTCAAACCCGTCGGAGAGCACTACATGGAAGACCTCCACCGGGCCGGGGGAGTACCGCGTCTGCTCCAGGAACTGGACTCCCTGATGAATAAAGAGGTCCTCACGGTCACCGGTCGGACTCTCGGGGAGGAGATGGCCGAAGCCCCAGCCCCCTTCGAGCAGGACGTGATCCGCGAACGCAGTGCCCCTATCTATCCCGCCGGCGGGATCGCCGTGCTCAAGGGCAACCTCGCCCCCAATGGGGCGATCATCAAACAGGTCGCAGCCCACCCTGACCTCATGGAACACCAGGGCCGCGCCGTGGTCTTCGAAGGTCTGGAAGATCTCTCGAACCGGATCGATGACGAGGACCTCGACGTCACCGCAGATGATGTGCTCATCCTGCGTAACATCGGCCCCCTGGGCGCCCCCGGTATGCCCGAAGCCGGCTACATCCCCATCCCCAAGAAGCTCGCCCGCCAAGGTGTCAAAGACATGGTCCGCATCTCCGATGGGCGTATGTCCGGCACAGCCTCCGGCACCATCATTCTGCATGTCTCACCGGAATCAGTCGCCGGTGGGCCACTGGGCCTGGTGCAGAACGGAGACCAAGTCTGGCTCAGCGTGCAGGAACGCAGCATCGAACTGCTCGTGCCGGAGGAGGAACTCCAATCCCGGACCGAGGCCAGCGCGGGAAAGAACCAGGTGGAGATCCCCAAACGGGGCTACCACAAGCTCTTCATCGAAAACGTCACTCAGGCAGAAGAGGGCGTGGACTTCAGCTTCCTGCAGTCCGAAACATTACGTGGATCTGTTCCGCAACGGCGCGGATGAGACTCTGAAAGGGCACCCACCAGTGGACGAGACAACATGGATCATTACGGCAGCTGTGCTCTCCGTAGTGGTGCTGCTTCTGATCATCATCAAATTCAAATTCCAGGCCTCGCCGAAGGAATGAAAGACATCGGTATGCCCGTGGTGATCTTCGGGTTCCTGGCCTCCTCGGTGATCCGAATCTCCCAGGGATCAGGCACCGTCGCCATGGTCACCGGTGCGACTCTGACCGCCCCCATCCTGGAGACCATGGATGCCAGCCCCTCGCTGGCGGCCCTGACGGTTATCGCCGTGGCCTGCGGCGGAACAGCCTGGTCCCGTGTCAATGACTCCGGCTTCTGGATGGCAAACCGCTACCTGGGCATGTCGGTGGCCGACACCCTGAAGGTCTGGACCACTATGAAGACCCTGGTGGGGCTGACCGGGCTGGGGGTTGTGTTGATCCTGGTGCCGATCGTCGTTGGAGGCAGGGTGCTCAGCCCTGTTGCAGGATGCTGCTGAGATAGTCCCGGGTGTGCTCGATATGGGCGGCCATCCGTTCGGCGGCCAGCGACGGGTCTGCATCGCGAATAGCGGCCAGGATTCCTCGGTGCTTCTCGGCATCGTCCTGCGGTGAGGGCGGGATCCCCAGCAGATCCATGGGGCTGAAGACCTCACCGCGGACCTGGCGCACCGCCTTCAGCAGACGGGGACTACGGGCAGCGGCGGCCACCGCCTCATGGAACCGTGAATCATGCTGGCGGAACTCCGGGTGGGTGGTGGCCGTCTGCAACTGCTGGATCGAGGCTTCCATCTGCTTGAGATCCTCCGGGGTGTGCCGCAGGGCCGCGAAATGTGCCGCCGCCATCTCCACTGCCACCCGGTAGTCGAACATCTCATCAATGGCCGAGTCGTCCTGACGCATCCGCTCCCGCCAGGCCTCAGCCGGGATCTGCATTCCGGTCACAAACGTCCCTCCGCGTGGGCCCCTGCGGACCTCCACATACCCCTGGTTCTGAAGGTCACGGATCGCCTCCCGCAGGGTCATCCGGGAGACGGTCAGCTCCTCGGCAAGCTCACGCTCGGCAGGGAACCGATCGCCGGGCAGGATCTCCCCGGCATGGATCATCGACCGAAGGTGTTGGGCCACATCCGCAGATAGGCGCGAGGGTGAACTCTCAGAGACCATGCCCCTTACCTTAGCCCTATTTTCAGACCTATGGACCATGGTATGGTCCTTATACCAATAGTGGGTTCTGTTTAGGAAAGTGAGGTATCGCTGTGGCGAGTGCCTATGCCCGCTCAGTCGCGGAAGCGATCTGGGCCTCCGACGTCACCCGCGTCGGATACATCCCCTCGGTCACCGTAGCGCCGGTGATCAATGAACTTGTAGAGATCGACGGCGGCGACGACGGTGTCTCCACCCGCGTCACCCCACTCTCCCGTGAAGAGGAAGCAGTCGGGGTGATGAGCTCAGTAGCCCTCAACGGGGGACTGGGCGCGATCGTGATGCAGGACAACGGCTTCGGCAATGCGCTGACCGCCCTGACCACCTGGACCCTGTCCTACCACCTGCCGCTGCTGATCTTCGCCAACACCCGAGGCAGCCTGGGGGAGTACAACTCCATGATCCACAGCATCAGCACCCCGGTGCCCCGCCTGCTGGAGGCCACCGGGATCCACTACCTGGAACTGGACCGGCGCAGCGATGCCGAGGACTGGGGTGATGTGGTCAAAGAGGCAGCCAACCACGCCCAGATGACCTTCCGCCCCGTCGTCGTACTGGGATCCTTCTGGAACACCGATGGGAAGGTGGCCTGAGCAATGAAGCGTTTTGAAGCTCTCCGCATCCTCGCCGAGCTGACCGATGAGCACCCCGTGGTGGTCACCTGCGCAGCCACCAGCCGTGAGCTGGCCTCGGTCAAAGACACCGATAACCACCTCTACCTCCTGGACTCCATGGGCCTGGTGGGATCGGTGGCAACCGGGCTGGCCCTGGACCTGCCTGAGGGCACGCCTAAGGTCATCGGGATCGAAGGTGACGGCTCCCTGCTGATGAACCCCAATGTGCTGCCCACCGGCGGATACATCAAACCCGATACCCTGCTGATCGTGCTGGACAACGAGGTCTACGGCTCCACCGCCGGACTGCCGACCTACTCCTCCGAGGTCAACCTCGAGAAGCTGGCCGCTGCAGCAGGTTGGGAGGCCGGCCGGGCCGAGGACGCCGAAACACTGACCAGCCAGTACAAGCGACTGCTGGAGGTCACCGATAAACCGGCCTTCCTGCATGTGCCCATTGAGGCCGGCAATGCAGCCGATATCCCCAAGCTGCTCATTGACCCGGTCAGCATCACCCACCGGTTCACCCGGTGGCTGAAGACCGCAGGGGAGCGGGCGAACCTCCCGTAGGCCACAGATACGAAAAAGCCCGGCTGGCCGGAGTCCCGAAAGACTCCACCAGCCGGGCTTTTTCTGTGCGCGGGCTCAGATGGCCTTGATGCGCAGATTGTTGTTCTGCTTGGCCTTGATCATCTGCACAGCCAGCACCAGGGCGACCATGGCAAGACCGATGAGATCGAAGAGAAGCTCCGGGGAGAGCATCATAATCGCACCCACGGCGATGACCGGGCGCAGGTACCAGGCCATCGGCTCCATGAAGTGACCCTCCAGAGCGGTGGAGAGCAGCAGGATCGCCACAACAGCCGAACCGACCACCAGGACACCGTCGAGGAACCCAACATCACGCAGCAGCAGATCCGGGCTGTAGACGAAGATATAGGGAATCACGAAGCCGGCCGAGGCGAGCTTGAACGCCGCACCACCGGTGGCCATGGGCTTACCGCCACTGATACCGGAGGCTGCGAAGGCTGCAAGCGCCACCGGGGGAGTGATGTTGGCGAAGAGGCCGAAGTAGAACACGAAGAGGTGGGCAACCAGCGGCTCAACACCCAGCTCAGTCAGAGCCGGAGCAGCCATCGTCGCCGTCACGATATAGGCCGGGATGGAGGGCAGGCCCATACCCAACACCAGGCAGGCGATCATGGTCAGGAACAGGGTCCAGAAGAGGTTGCCCTGGGACACGGTGACGATGGCAGAAGCCAGGGTCACACCGAAGCCGGAGAGGCTGACCACACCGACGATGATGCCGACTGTCGCACAGGCAACGGCCACACCCAGAGCAGAACGAGTACCGTTCTCCAGAGCCTCGAGGATCTCCCGCAGACTCATCCGGGAGGACTTCCGCAGCATTGCCACAGCGATGGTGACCAGGATGGTCAGGAACGCGGAGTAGAGGATCGTGCGCCCGGAGAAGAAGAGCATGTAGAGCAGGAACAGCAGCGGGATCATCATATGACCGCGTTCCTTCAGGACATCCATGACATCGGGCAGATTGTCCTTAGAGATGCCCTTCAGTCCCATCCGGGTCGCCCGAAGGTGAATCTGGGCGATGAGGCTGATGTAGTACAGCAGCGCCGGAACAATCGCCGCCAGGGCGATGGTCGTATAGGGAACACCGATGGTCTCAGCCATGATGAAGGCAGCAGCACCCATAATCGGCGGCAGGATCTGACCACCGACCGATGCAGAGGATTCCACTGCACCCGAGAAGTTGCGGGTGTAGCCGATCTTCTTCATCAGCGGGATGGTGAAAGCACCGGTAGAGACTACATTGGCAATGGCCGAACCGTTGATCGAGCCCATGAAGCCGGAGGCCAGGGTGGCCACCTTGGCGGGGCCACCGCGGGACTGGCCGGCGATGGCCAGAGCGAGATCATTGAACATCTGGCTCATCCCCGACTTCGCCAGGAAGGCCCCGAAGAGGATGAACAGGAAAATATAGGTGGCTGAGACGCCGATGGCGGTGCCGAAAATGCCCTCTGTGGTGGCCAAGAACTGGTAGGCCTGAGTCTCCCAGTCGAACCCGCGGTGGCGCAGAAGTCCCGGCATATCCCGGCCGTAGAGACCGAAGACCACGAACAGCAGCGCCAGGATCGGCAGGGCCCAACCGGTGACACGGCGGGCTGCCTCCAGGACCAGGACCACCAGCAGGGTGGCGACGATGACGTCGTTATCAGTGAACCGGCCGGCCTGTATGACCAGCTGCTCGTAGTTGGCCCAGACGTAGTAGGCCGGGACCAGGGCCAGCAGGGCCAAAATTCCATCCGGAATTCGCCATAGGTTCGACTTCGCCTTACGCACCGGCGGGTAGAGCATGAAGACCAGGAACAGAATGAGGCTGACGTGCAGAGACCGGTGGATCAGGGTCGGTGGCGCACCGAAGTAGGCGGTGTACATGTGGTAGACCGCGGTAAAGATGGCCACAACGCTGATCAGGATCGCCAGGGGCTTCCAATGGGTCTCGCGTACCCGGGATTCGGCATCGAATTTCGATGCCGCCTCGGCGGCTTCCTTCTCCCGTGCGCGGCGTTCCTCATCGGACTCCGGGATCATCTCTAAGGGTGCGGACTGGCCATCGGCCTGCTCAGTCTCAGCATCTGTGGCGGTGCCGGCCGCGCGTTTCTCCAACGAGGTCTCAACATCCTCGGAGATCTTCTTATCCCTGGTCATTTGGGCCTCAGTTCTAGGGGTTCAAGGTCTGGCAGTGCATCAGTGTCGATGAGACTCTCGTCGCCATCGACGCCGATTCGGTAGTCCACCCGGTGTGAATGGATCCACCGAATCGCCTCGAATTCTCGATCAATGTTTTCGATGACGACCTGGCCGTCTTGGACGGAGACATCTCCTTCGTCCAGGGGCATGCCGGCGCCATAGGCTTCGAACTCGGTGCTGGTCAGCATCAGGGTCTCTCCGTCGAAACGGTAGATGTCCGTCCAGCGGGACAGCTCAATGGAGTGTATCCAAGAATGTGTGATCACCGAGCCGATTTCGATATTCAGTTCTCTGTAGACCTCCCCGGTGCGCTGATGCTGGCAGCGGAGCTTATATCTGTCCGAACAGCCAGTCAGGCTCAGGGAGGCCAGCGCCGCAGCGGCAGCCGCCGAACCCGTAAGGGTCAGCAGCTGCCGCCGTGACAGTGAATCAGGGGTCAACTAGGTAACCCGGTGGTTATGCGTCCTCGTCCGCGTCGTCTTCATCAGCCTCAGCGTCCTCGGCATCAGCATCGGCATCCTCGTCATCGGAGTCGCCCGGCTCACCGCCGTCGAGAGGAATGTCGTTCTCCTCGTAGTACTGCTCAGCACCGGGGTGCAGCGGCACGACCAGGCCCTCGGTAGCGGACTCCAGGGTGATGTTGGTGGCCTCGGAGTGCGAGGCGTGGATCCGGTCGAGGTTGTCGAAGAGAGCAGCGGTGATGTCGTAGACCGCTTCCTCGCTCAGCTCCTGGCTGACCAGCAGGTGGTTGGTCACGCTGACGGACTCCACATCGGCGTCGTCGTCGTAGGTGTCGGCCGGGATAGTGGCCTCGGCGAAGAACTCGTACTCAGACAGGAGGTTGTCCCGACCCTCACCGTCGATCGGAACAGTGTGGAAGTCAGTATTAGTTGCCAGCTCGGTCAGCGAGGGATTGGGCAGACCGGAGGTGGCGAAGAGAGCATCAATGTGACCATTGGCCATCTGATCGGTGGCCTCAGCGTAGGAGAGGAAGTCCTCATTGATGTCGTCGTAGCTCATGTCATAGGCGCCCAGTACCATCTGAGCATTGAGCTCAACACCGGAGCCCAGGTCACCGACGGCGACATTGGCACCCTCGAGGTCCTCAACGGACTCAATGCCGGAATCAGCCCGGGCGATCAGCTGCACGGTATTGGGGTACATGGTCATAATCGCCATCAGCCCCTCACGCTCGTCATCCTCGAAGGGGCCGGTGCCCTCGAGAGCCTGCACGGTGGCATCACCCATGGTCATGGCCAGTTCGGCGTTGTCATCGGTGAGCAGGTTGATGTTCTCAGCGGAGGCGCCGGTGGCCTGAACGGAGGTGTCGGAGCCCAGCTCGTCAGCGAGCAGGTCCGCCATGGTGGCACCGATCTGGTAGTACACGCCGGAGGAGCCGCCGGTGGCGATGGTCAGGAATTCGGCATCCATATCGCCGACCTCTTCGGCACCCTCAGCGCCGTTGCTGCCAGGGCCGCCCCGGCGGGTGTGAAACGTCCACGCTTAACAAACATGGTGCTCCTCATTTCTTTGCTTTGATTCTCGATGGGGGTGCGAGTTGTGGTCTCGCTCATGGTCAGGCTCTAGTGTATGAGGCCCCGATCACATGAGCGGAATCACGCTACCACCTGCGCGAAGTGTTGCGAACCTGTTACCTGATGAGGGATTTTGCTCCGCTCCTCCGCGTCAAAAGTGTCGCCTGTCACGTGATCTGCACTACATCGTACAGAGTTGCATGCAACCTGCAAAGCCCAGTAGGTTGATCGGCGAAGAATAAACACTGTGCGCCAGGCCACATGAGATGGGCCTGAGGGGACTTCAAAGGAGAGGCGTATGACTCAGATGCGTGTGGCAGTAATCGGTGGCGGAATCGTCGGACTCTCCGTGGCCAGGGAGCTGCTCCAGCGCCGGCCCGGTGCTGAAGTGGTCGTCTACGAGAAAGAGGACGAGGTCGCCGCCCATCAGACCGGCCGCAACAGTGGTGTCGTCCACGCCGGCCTCTACTACGAGCCCGGTGGGCTCAAGGCCACCCTCTGCCGCCGCGGTGTGGGACTGCTGCATGAGTTCGCTCAGGACAAGGGCGTCACCTATGACGAATGCGGCAAGATTGTGGTCGCCAAGGATCAGCTCGAGCGCGAACGCCTGCAGAACATCTTTGAGCGCGCAGTGGCCAATGGAGTCCCCGATGTGCGCCTGATCGGTCCCGATGAGATCACCGAGATCGAACCCCATGCAGTGGGTGTGGCTGCCCTGCATTCACCCCATACCGCCATCGTGGATTTCAAGGGCATTGCCAAGGCCTTGGCAGAGGATGTCACCGCGGGTGATGGTCACCTGCGCCTGGGCACTGAGGTGACCTCCATCGAGGAGGCCCGCACCGGAGCCGGCCGGGAGGCGGTCATCATCCGCTCCCGCAGTGCTGCCGGCGGTTCACCTGAGCAGATCGACATCTTCGACCAGGTCATCACCTGCGCGGGCCTGCAGTCCGACCGGCTGGCCCGGACCTCCGGGGACAGTGCCTTCCCCAAGATCGTTCCCTTCTACGGGGACTACTTCATGCTCTCCCCAGAGAAAGCCGCCCAGGTGCGCGGACTGATCTACCCCGTGCCCGATCCCCGGTTCCCCTTCCTGGGAGTCCACATCACCCGCCGCTACGACGGCGAGGTCATGCTCGGTCCCAACGCCTTCCTCTCCCTGGGCCGTGAGCTCTACCGCCGTGCCGGGCTGAGCCCCAAGGACGTCTTCGACGTCGTGCGCACCCCCGGGTTCTGGAAGTTCGCGGCGAAGAACGTGCCAGCAGCAGTTCGCGAAACCCGCACTGCCCTGAGCAAGAAGGTCTTCGTCGATGAGGCCAATCAGTACATGCCCGGAATCGACCCCTCCGAGGTCACCCGCGGGCCCCGCGGTGTGCGCGCCCAGGCAATGTATGCCGATGGCAGCCTGGTCGATGACTTCGTCATCACCGGCAGCTCCCGCCTTGTCCATGTGCGCAATGCGCCTTCCCCGGCGGCCACCAGCGCCCTGGCCATCGCCGAACACATCGTCTCCGAGGCGCTCTCGCGATGACCCGTCCGCCCACCCTGACTGAGCAGGTGCTGGCCCAGCTGCGGGCCGCGGTGCTCAGCGGTGAACTGGAACCCGGCCGCCGCTACAGTGCCACCGGCCTGGCCGAACGCTTCGGGGTCTCCCGGACCCCGGTGCGCGAGGCCCTGCTGGAGCTGGAACGCAGCGGAATGGCCCGGATCGATAAGAACCGCGGGGTCACCGTGGTGCCCAGCTCCTTGGAGGAGATTGTCAACTGCTACCAGCTGCGCCTGGTGCTGGAGGCCCCAGCGGCAGCCCGAGCGGCAGCCAATGCTGACGAAGACGCGGTCGCCGAGGTCGAGGCGAAATTCCAGGCCATGCAGGAGGCCGCTGATGCCGAGGACATCGAAACTCTGCTGCGGGCCGATAGGGACTTCCATTCGGCCCTGGTGGCCGTTGCGGAGAACCAGCGCCTGGTCAAAGTCCTTGAGGATCTCCGCAATCTGGTGCTGACCACCGGTATCGCCACCGTGCCGGCCTCAAGAACCTGCCAGGAACTGGTGGAGGACCACCGGGATATTCTCGAGGCCGTCCAATCCGGGGACCCCCAGGCAGCCGCGGCAGCGATGCGCCGGCATGTGCACAACACTGCAGTGCTGCTGATTCGGCGCGAGGCAGCCGAGCGTCAGCGCAGTGGGGACCCAGCTGCACATCAGTTCCCCGGTGCCCAGGAGTTGGAGGCCAAACTGCTCTCCTTCGAGCTGACCTCCTTCACCACCGCAACTGGTGCAGCAGAGACTGAGCCTCAGCCCGGGTGAATCGGCAGAGACCGACCGCTGATCCCACGCGGAATCTGAGCCAGCCGCTGAGCGATCCCACGCAAAGCCTGCCCGGCAGGGGAGGGGGAGTCGCTCAGAACGATCGGGGCGCCGTCGTCGCCGGCTTGGCGCAATCCCGGATCCAGAGGAACCGAACCCAGCAGCGGCACCTGGGTCTGCAGAGACTCAGAGAGCCGGTCTGCCACCAGCTGACCACCGCCTGAGCCGAAGAGGTCCAGTACTGAACCATCGGGCATCGTCATCGGGCCCATATTCTCGATCACCCCGGCGACCTTCTGCTCGGTCTGGGTGCTCAGTGCCCCGGCCCGCTCGGCGACATCGGCCGCCGCGGCCTGGGGAGTGGTGACCACCAGCAGCTCGGAGCCGGGCAGCAGCTGGGCCACCGAGATGGCGATATCACCGGTGCCCGGGGGCAGATCCAGCAGCAGCACATCGAGATCCCCGAAATGCACATCGGTGAGGAACTGCTCCACAGCCCGGTGCAGCATCGGCCCACGCCAGGCCACCGCCTGTCCGGGGTCGACGAACATCCCGATCGAGATGGTCTTGACCTCATGGGCCACCGGCGGCAGGATCATCTCGTCCAAACGGGTCGGCTTATCGGTGATCCCCATCAGCCCCGGTACGGAGAACCCGTGCACATCAGCGTCGATAATCCCGACCTTCAGGCCCTCAGCGGCCATTGCGCAGGCCAGATTCACCGTCACACTGGATTTGCCGACCCCACCCTTACCGGAGGCCACCGCATAGACCTTGGTGAGTGAATCCGGGTTGGCGAAGGGGTTGATCTTCGCCCCGGCCGGGCCTCCGCGCAGCTGCTCCTTCAGCTCGGCCCGCTCCTCGGGGCTCATCACATCCAACTGCACTTCAGCAGTGCGGATCCCGGGGGCGCGGACCGCGGCGGCAGTGACCTCATCGACGATCCGGCTGCGCATGGGGCAGGCCTCAGTGGTCAGCTTGATGGTCACCGAGGCGGTGCCCTCGGCGTCAACATTCACTCCGCCGACCATTCCGAGGTCAGTCACCGGCACCCGCAGCTCCGGGTCCAGGACAGTCTGAAGCTGGCGGTGTACGGCAGCGGCGTCAGGGGTATCAGTCACCTCCCCAGTTTAGGTCCGAAGTCCAACTGGGTCGCTGAGCCGTCCTACCTGGCAGAATGGTGACGATGACCATGCAGCTGAACACTTCAGGACTACCCCGGGGCGAACTTCTGGGGCGATACCGCAGCTATGAGGATGCTCAGAAAGTGGTCGATCACCTCGCGGCCGCCGAGGACTTCGACATCAAAGCGCTCAGCATCGTCGGCAATGACCTGCGCAGTGTCGAACACATCCGCTCCCGGCTCTCCTATCCCAAGGTCGCCGGGGCCGGCGCCGCCCAGGGCGCGATGTTCGGCTTCTTCATCGGTCTGCTGATCTGGCTCTTCGCCCCCGAGGCGCCGATGGCCAATCTGCTGCTGTCAGTGGCCGCGGGTATGGCCATCTGGATGATCATTGGGGTCATCAGCTACGCGGTGCGCCGCGGCAAGCGGGACTTCTCCTCCTCATCCCAGTTGGTGGCCACCACCTTCGACGTCGTCTGCGATTTCAAAGTCGCAGCCAGGGCCCGGGCCCTGGTCCCCGGGGCAGGGGTGAGCAGCCTCAACGCGGCCAATGACCCCACCGGTAAGTCCACCCAGCTGCAGGCAGAAGAGTCGACGACGACGTCGAAGAAACCCTCCACCGCACCCACCGGGTATGAAACCCTGCCCGATGGGCGTCCCCGGTACGGGGTGAAACTGGATCAGTCCCAGACGGTAGAATCCAGCCCTGAAGAAACAGCCCCAGAAACAACTGTGGCCGAGCCTGAATCCACTGAAGAAGAACTCGCACCTTCACAGGATGAGCTGGCCGCGGAACACAGCGACTCCGATGAGTCACAGAACAACGAGAAATAAGGATTGGTGACCTGGTCATGACAGAGGGAACAGAGACCAGATTCAAACGGACGCTGGGCCGGTTCGAGGTGTTCTTCCTCGGCTTCGGCGCGATGATCGGCTTCGGCTGGATCGTCCAGACCAGCAACTGGCTCAACGAGGCCGGAGCCATGGGCGCAGCCCTGGCCTTCGCCATCGGCGGTGTGATCATGGCCCTGGTGGGTCTGCTCTACTCTGAGCTGACCTCGGCAATGCCCTGGGCCGGCGGTGAGCATAACTACCTCATGCGCGGACTCGGCCCACGGCTGGCCCTGATCGGCTCCTGGGGCATCCTCGGCGGCTATGTCACCGTGGTCGCCTTCGAGGCGGTGGCCATCCCCAACACCATCGGCTACATCATCCCCCAGGTTTACTCCGTGCCGCTGTGGGAGGTGGCCGGATCCCAGGTCTACCTCGTCTGGGCGCTTATCGGCATCGGCGCCGCCATCGCCCTGACCTGGCTGAACATCCGCGGCATCAAACCCGCCAGCCTCCTGCAGACCTCGGTGGTGCTGTTCCTGTTCGTGATGATCCTGGTGATGATCGTCGCCTCCATCTTCGGCGGCGAGCCCGGCCATATGGAACCGATGTTCACCGGCGGCTCGGCCGGAATCGTCGCCGTGCTGGTGGTCGTACCCTTCTTCTTCGTCGGCTTCGACGTGATCCCGCAGTCGGCCGAGGAGGTCAAACTCCCGCCGAAGAAGATCGGCCGACTGGTGGTCATCTCCGTACTGGCCGCAGCGGCCTTCTACATCGCCATCGTGCTGACCACTTCAGTGGCCCTGCCGGCCAGCGAACTGGTGGACTTCGAACTGGCCACCGCTGATGCCTTCGGTGCCCTGGTCGGCTCCGAATTCGGCAGCAATTTCGTCGTCGCCGGTGCTATCGCCGGTCTGGTCACCTCCTGGAACGCCTTCCTGGTCGGCTCCTCCCGCCTGATGTGGGCCATGGCCAATGCCGGAATGCTGCCGGCCTGGTTTGCCAAGCTGCACCATAAGAACAAAACCCCGGTCAACGCCCTGCTGTTCGTCGGCGGGCTCTCGGTCATCGCCCCGTTCTTCGGCTCGGCCATGCTGGACTGGCTGGTCGACTCCGGCTCGCCCTCGATCGTGCTGACCTACATCATGGTCTGCATCACCTTCCTGGTGCTGCGCAAACGCGAACCCGAGATGGACCGGCCCATGCGGGTCGGTGGTGCTGGCAACGGCCCCGGCTTCGCCATCGGTGTGCTGGCCCTGGCATGCAGTATCGGCATGTTCATCCTCTACATGCCCGGTATGCCGGCCTTCCTGGCACCGGAGCCCTGGATCATGTTCGGTGCCTGGTGGCTGCTGGGCATCTTCTTCCTGCTGCGGCTGCCCGGCGGCATCGCAGCCGGGCCCAATGCCGAGCATGACCTGCAGAAGAAGCTGGCCACTATGGGCCGCGGCCCACTGGCCGGCAAGGAGTAAAGTCCCGGGTCGCTCAGACCTGCAGCCAGCGCAGGATCTGTTCCCGGTTCTCATCCAACCGGGGCGGGGCCGAGCGGTAGGAAACCTCGGAGCGTGACCACTTCACCGGATGCGCAACCGAGGCAGCCGAGGTCCCGTCCTCGCGGGTGAGCTCCACGGTGGGCTCCATACCCAGCTGCCGGGCGAAGTCCAGACCACCGACGACGTCGTTGATCGGTGCCGAGGGCACCCCGACCTCACGCAGGGCGGCTGACCAGTGCTCCGAGCTCTGCTGGCCCAGCTTTTCCTCCAAGAGATCACGCAGCGGATCGCGGTGCTCATTGCGTCCGGCCATGGTTTGCCAGCGGCTGTCCTCGGCCGCCTCGGGGCAGCCCAGTGCCGTGCACAGCCGAGCGAACTGGCCGTTGTTCCCGCAGGCGATGATGATCTCACCATCGGCAGTGCGGAAGGGACCATAGGGGAAGAGGCTGGGATGCTCATTGCCCATCCGGCGCGGGGAGTTCCCGGTATTGGCAGCCGCGGAGGTCTGGTTCACCAGTCCCGAGAGCATCGAGAGCATGAGGTTGGCGGTCAGATGCTGACCTTTCCCGGAGCTGGCGCGCTCATAGAGGGCAGCAAGCACCGCACCGTAGAGATGCAGCCCGGAGATGACATCCACCACGGCCACACCCGCCTTAGTGGGCTCACCATCCGGGCTGCCGGTGACATGCATCAGCCCGGAGGCGCCCTGGGCCAGGACGTCATAGCCGGGCAGCTTCGCCCCGGGGCCCTCATGGCCGAAGCCGGACAGTGAGGCGTAGATCAGCCCCGGGTACTTCTCTGACAGTGTGGGGTAGTCCAGGCCGAACCGGGCCAGACCGCCTGGTTTGAAGTTCTCCACCAGCACGTCAGCTCGCACCAGCAGAGCCTCGAGGGTCTCACGGTCCTGCTCATCGCCGAGATCCAGGGCGATGGACTGCTTATTGCGGTTCACGCTCTGGAAATAGGTGGACTCCCCATCGCGCTCCGGCGGCCGCCAGGTGCGGGTCTCATCACCCTGAGGTGATTCCACTTTGATCACCGTGGCCCCCAGATCAGAAAGCAGCATCGTGGCATAAGGCCCGGCAAGGACTCGGGAGAGATCCAGAACGACGACGCCGGCCAGGGGGCCGGAGAGTCCCTGCTCGGAACCGGTGGGCGGTGTAGTGGTCATAGATTCACTGTCCTTCTTATCCGTTGACGCTCAAGGCGGTGTGCTTCGCTTACGATGTGGCTATGGAGATCCAGCAGGCCCGGTGTTTTGTGGCAGTGGCTGAGGAGCGGCACTTCGGCCGAGCGGCCGAACGGCTGCGGATGACCCAATCGGCGCTGAGCCGCTCGGTGGCCCAGCTGGAACGTTCGCTGAGCAGCCGGCTGGTCGAACGCACCACACGATGGGTCTCGCTGACTGCGGCGGGGGAGGCGCTGCTGCCCCATGCCCAGGAGATCGTCACTCTGGTGGACCGCTCGGCTGAGATCGTCGAAGAGGCCACTAAGGGACGCACCGGCCGGGTGCGGTTGGGTTTCGCCAGCCCCTCGACCAATCATGTGGTGGGACCCATGGCCCGGCAGATCCGCGACCGGCTGCCCGGTCTGCGTCTGGAACTGGTCTCCTCGATGCTTTCGCATATCGGACTGGACCGGGTCCTGGCCGGTGAGCTGGATATGGCTCTGGGGCGTTGGGATCTGCTGCCGGCCGATGTCGCCTCCACGGTGATCGCCCAGGAACGGCTGATGATCGCTTTGCCGGTGGGGCATCCCTTGGCCCGCCGTTCGGCAGTCTCGATCAAGGACCTTGAGAGGGACAGCTGGGTAGTGCTGCCCAGTGGACCGGCCGCAGCCCTGCCGCAGCGGCTGCACTCCTTGGCTGCTCAGGTCGGTTTCGTTCCGAAGATCACCCAGATTGCCCCGGACTCGGCCACCTCCCTGGTGCTGGTGGCCGCCGGCTATGGGGTCGCACTGACCCAGTCGACGGTCCGGGACCATATTCACGCCAAAGGTGTGGAGTTCAGGCCGATCGCAGAGCAGCCGCCGCCGCTGAAGGTGAAGCTGATTTGGCGCCGTGATGATGAAAGCCCCGCTCTGCATGAAGTGATTGATGTCTCGAAGCACCTTCATCCGGTGCATTCCTCTGAGGAACCAAGGTAGCCTGTTTGAAGAAATCTTTGCGGTCTATGGCGGATAAGATGCAGATGCGATGAGCGTTGTGCATCAATCGTGTTGATCGGCAAAGCCGTCAGAGACACTTTGATACAACTCAAAGGACCTAAGTTCTCGTATCCGCCGAAGGAGTCGCCGTGCCAGACCGCCCTGCCACAGATCTGCTGAACATCGAAGACCAGCTCACCGCCGAGGAGCTGCAGGTAAGGGATAAGGTCGCAGACTTCGTCGACCGTAGGGTCCGGCCCAATATCGCCAAATGGTACGAGGACGCCGTCCTGCCCACCGAGCTGCTGCCCGAGATGGCCGAACTGGGTCTCTTTGGCATGCACCTGCAGGGCTACGGCTGCGCCGGCCGCTCCGCCACCGAATACGGTCTGGCCATGCAGGAGATGGAAGCCGGCGACTCCGGACTGCGCACCGTGATCTCTGTGCAGGGATCCCTGGCCATGTCGGCCATCTATAAGAACGGCTCCGAGGAGCAGAAGCAGAAATGGCTGCCGAAGATGGCCGCCGGTGAAGTCATCGGCTGCTTCGGCCTGACCGAACCCACTGCCGGATCTGACCCCTCCTCGATGACCACCACCGCACGCCGCGAGGGTGATGAGTGGGTGCTCAACGGTCAGAAGCGCTGGATCGGCCTGGCCGCCATCGCCGATATCGCCATCATCTGGGCCAAAGCCCCCACCGAGGACAAAGACGGCAACACCACCGAGAAGGTCCGCGGCTTCATCGTCCCCACTGACACTCCCGGCTTCAAAGCCACAGTCATCGACGCGAAGCTCTCCATGCGTGCCTCCCAGCAGTGCGATATCGATATGGAAGAGGTCCGGCTGCCCGCCGATGCCATCCTGCCGGAGAACCCCGGTCTGCGTGGACCCTTCTCCTGCCTCTCCGAGGCCCGCTACGGCATCGCCTGGGGTGCGATGGGTGCTGCTCGGGACTCCATCGAGACCATCCTGGAATACTCCGCGGAGCGCCTGCAGTTCGGCAAACCCCTGGCCGGCTACCAGCTGACCCAGAAGAAACTCGCCGATATGGCACTGGAGCTCAATAAGGGCCAGCTGCTGGCCTTGCACCTGGGCCGGCTGAAGGACGCCGGGGAGCTGGAGCCGCATATGATCTCAGTGGGCAAACTCAACAACTGCCGCACCGCCATCGAAATCTGCCGCGAAGCCCGCGCTGTGCTCGGCGGCAACGGCATCACCGGGGACTACTCGCCGCTGCGGCATGCCAATAACCTGGAGTCGGTGCGCACTTATGAGGGCACCGATGAGGTCCACACCCTGATCCTGGGCAATAAGCTCACCGGAATCCCCGCATTCCGGTGAAGCTCGCCCCACGTTGACCACCACGCCTTCGACACCTAAGGAGTCCTCCATGGCAGAGTTGCCGCAATCCCGCCACCTGGCCACCGAAATACCTGGCCCTAAAGCCCAGGAGCTGGCCAAACGCCGCGCCTCCTCAGTGGCCGCCGGCGTCTCCTCCCTGATGGGCACCTACGCCGTGCGCTCCCAGGACGGAATCGTGGAGGATGTTGACGGCAACCGGCTGATCGACCTCGGCTCCGGTATCGCGGTGACCAGCGTGGGCGCCAGTGCCCCGGCCGTGGTCGATGCGGTGCAGACCCAGGTGGCAGAGCTGACCCACACCTGCTTTATGGCCACCCCCTATGAGGGATACATCGCCGTGGCCGAGAAGCTGGCCGAGCTGGCCCCGATCCGCGGCGAGCTGCGCACCGCACTGTTCAACTCCGGTGCCGAGGCAGTGGAGAACGCGGTCAAGATCGCCCGCACCCACACCGGCCGCCAGGCCGTGGCCGCCCTGGATCACGCCTACCACGGCCGCACCACGCTGACCATGGCGCTGACCGCGAAGTCGATGCCCTATAAGCACGGCTTCGGACCCTTCGCCCCCGAGGTCTACCGGATCCCCGGCTCCTACCCCTACCGGGACCAGCTCGACGGCGCGGCAGCAGCAGAGCGCTCCATCACCACCCTGGAGAAGAGCATCGGGGCCGGAAACCTCGCAGCCCTGATCCTGGAACCCATCCAGGGCGAAGGCGGATTCATTGTCCCCGCCGAGGGCTACATCAAGCGGATCGCCGACTGGTGTAAGGAAAACGGAGTGGTCTTCATCGCCGATGAGATCCAGACCGGCTTCGCCCGCACCGGCGCTTGGTTCGCCTGCGAACACGAGGGCGTGGAACCAGACATCATCACCACGGCGAAGGGAATCGCCGGCGGTATGCCGCTCTCCGGTGTCACCGGCCGGGCCGAGATCATGGATTCGGTCCACTCCGGCGGCCTTGGCGGTACCTACGCCGGCAGTCCCGTCTCCTGTGCAGCAGCCCTGGCGGCCATCTCCACTATGGAGAGCCAGGACCTCAGTGACCGGGCCCGCCAGATCGAACAGCAGGTGGTCGCCCAGCTGAAGACAGCCCAGGAGAAGAACCCCCGGATCGGTGAGATCCGCGGCCGCGGCGCCATGCTGGCCATCGAACTGGTCGACCCCGCCACCGGGGCACCGGATGCGCAGCTGACCAACACTGCCGCCGAGGCAGCCCGCAGCGCCGGGGTGATCACCCTGACCTGCGGCACCTACGGAAACGTCATCCGCTTCCTGCCCCCACTGACCATCAGCGATGAACTGCTCAGCGAAGGAATCGGCGTCGTCGTCGACGCTATTGCGGAGGTGTAGGCATGACCACCGGTGCAGAAAGCCTGCTGGCCACTCTCGAGGCCAATGACGTCGATGTCTGCTTCGCCAATCCCGGCACCTCGGAGATGCACTTCGTCTCCGCCCTGGACCGGGCCGACCGGATCCGCGGGGTCCTGGCCCTCTTCGAAGGTGTGGTCACCGGAGCTGCCGACGGCTACGGCCGGATGACCGGCAACCCCGCTGCGACCCTGCTGCATCTGGGCCCCGGACTGGCCAATGGCCTGTCCAATATGCATAACGCGCTGCGCTCGCAGTCACCGATCGTCAACGTCATTGGCGATCACGCCACCTACCACCGGGACCTCGACGCTCCGCTGACCTCGGATATCGAAGGTGCCGCCCGGCCGTTCAGCCACTGGGTGCGTACAACTCCCACGGCCGACTCCCTGGGCCAGGACACCGCTGAGGCAGTCCGAGTCTCCCGGGAGGGCAAGATCGCCTCGCTAATCCTGCCCGCCGACGCCGCCTGGACCGAGGTGGATGCAGCCAACCCCATCGCGGTGAAGGCAGGGGAGCCCGCCCCGGATCCACATGTCCCAGACGGTGCCCTGGAGGCAGCCGCTCGGGTACTGCGTGAAGAGGGCAGCCGGACCGCCATCCTGCTGGGCCCGCGCAGCGCGACCCCCGATGCCCTGGCCGCAGCCGACGCGATTGCCGCGGCCACCGGTTCTCAGGTGCTGCTGAACACCTTCATGTCGGTGATCTCCCGGGGCGCTGGCCGCCATGGTGCCCAGCGCATTCCCTATCCGGTGCCTCAGTCCCAGGAGCTGCTGAGCAAATTCGACAACATCCTGCTGGTCGGGGCCAAGCCCCCGGTGGCCTTCTTCGCCTACCCCGATAAGCCCAGCCGGCTCTACCAGCCCGGCACCCGGTTCATCGACCTCACCGACGGCTTCCAGCGCACTGTGGAGTCCCTGGAATCGCTGCGCTCGGAACTGGGCAACACGGTGGACACCCCCGCACTGGAACTGCAGCTGCCCGGACTGCCCACTGGTGAGATCACCCCCGAGAAGCTCGGTGTCTTCCTGGGCCACAGCCTGCCCGAACATGCTGTGGTGGTCGATGAGTCCATCACCACCGGCCGCAGCTTCGGAGAGGCCACCGACGCCGCCAGGCCCCATGAGTGGTTGACCGGGACCGGCGGCTCCATCGGATACGGTATGGCCGCCTCCGTGGGTGCGGCCATCGCCCGCCCGGACCAGCCGGTGATCACCCTGGAGGCCGACGGCTCCGGGATGTATATGCCCCAGGCCCTGTGGACCCAGGCCCGTGAGGCGCTGAACATCACCACCCTGATCTTCTCCAACCGCAAGTACCAGATCCTGCGCAATGAGATGACCAATGTGGGCGTTCCCAAGTTCGGACCCAAGGCCGAGGCGCTGCTGGATCTGAACAACCCAGGCATCGACTGGGTGCAGCTCTCCGAATCCATGGGGGTTCCCGCCCGCCGGGCAACCACTATCGAGGAGCTGCAGGCCGCGTTCACCGCAGCCCTGGAAGAAGACGGCCCGCATCTGATCGAAGTGATGCTCTAGGAGCAAATCCACACAGTGACTACCGACGACGCCGTCGCCGAGCTGCGCAGGCAGCTGGACCCCGCAAAAGTCCTCACCGATGAGGCCGTACGTCACGGCCTGAGCAGGGACCGCAGCCAATGGGTGCAACCGGAGCTGGCCGCCGTGGTGGTCAAACCCGCAGACGAAAGTGATGTGGTCACCACTCTGAAGGTGGCCCATCACTATCGTCTGCCGGTCATCCCGCGCGGAGCCGGAAGCGGGCTCTCCGGCGGGACTGTGGGCCTCAATGAGGCCATCGTGCTCGATGTCACCGAGATGGCATCAGTGATCGAACTCGACCCCCGCGGCAAATGGGCCACAGTCCAACCCGGGGTGATCACCGCAGACCTCGACCGGCAGGCCGCCGAACACGGACTGATGTTCGCCCCGGATCCGGCCAGCACCGAACTCTCCACCATCGGCGGCAATATCGCCGCCAATGCCGGCGGACTGCGGTGCGTGAAATACGGCAACACCCGGGACTCCGTGCTGAGCCTGAAAGTCGTGCTGGCCACCGGCGAGAAGCTGACCCTGGGCAGTAAGACCAAGAAGGATGTCGCCGGACTGGATCTGATGAGCCTCTTCGTCGGCTCTGAGGGAACCCTCGGTGTGATCACCGAGGCCACGGTGCGACTGGTTCCCCGACCCGCCCAGCGCAGGATGCTGCTGGCTGTCTGCCGTACCTGGGAAGAGGTCGAGGCCCTGGCCGTGACCGCCTCCGCCATGCCTCAGACCCCCTCAATGGTCGAGCTCATCGACCACGGCGGTCTCCAGAACCGGTCCGAGGAGCTCAAAGCACCCCTGGGACTGGAAGACACCGGCCGGGCGGTGGCCCTGATCGAATCCGACAGCCCGTATGCCGAGCAGGACGTCGCAGAATACCGCCGCGAACTCACTGCCGCCGGACTCAGCGATCTCAGGCTGCTCAGTGACCAGGAGCGCGAGGCAGCACTGCGGCTGCGCCGCGGTAAGGCCGCCGAAGGCAAAGGTGACGCTCAGATCCTCGACACCTCCCGTCTCTGGTGGCTGGGGGAGGATATGACTGTTCCGGCACCCTATCTGGCCCGGTTCCTCCGCGAGGCCGAGACTATCGCCGCCGAGGCCGGGGTCCGGATCTCCATGGTCGCCCATGTCGGCGACGGCAACCTCCACCCGGCACTGACCATCCCGAAGGAAGAGGTCAGCTCCGAGCAGACCGCCTCCGAGATGCTCAATCAAACAGCCGACCGGCTGGTTCGCATCGCACTGTCCCTGGGCGGCTCAGTCACCGGCGAACACGGTGTCGGAGTCCTGAAGAAGGAATGGCTGCCGATGATGCTGGGGGAGGAGTCCCTGCGCATCCAGCACTCCATCAAGGAGATCTTCGACCCCCACGGGATCATGAACCCCGGCCGCGGGTACTGATCCTCCCAGGCAGCTGAGCTCACGTCCACAGGGGCCTGCAACATCCAGGTAATGTTGCCCACGTTACACTTCCTCTACTTGCACTGATTACGCGCACCTGAGGAAATACCTGATGAGAACACGTACAGCATTTGCCTCCAGCCTGACCCTGGCCCTCGCCCTGACTGCCTGCGGCGGTGGCGAGAACGGCGAGGAGGCCGAGGATCTGGACCTCGAGCAGATCGAAGTCCGGGAAGAGATCCGACTGGCCCACTCCGATCAGCCCCAGACGATGGACCCCATCGCCACCACCGCAGCGGTGGCCCGCAATATGGGGCATCTGGTCTTCGAGCCGCTGTTCGTGCTCGACGCCGACCTCGAGGTCCAGCCCATGCTGGCCGAGGACTATGAGTTCAACGAGGACAGCACCGAGCTGACCATCACCATCCGGGAAGACGTCCCCTTCCACAACGGTGAGATCCTCGATGCCGAGGACGTCGTCGCCTCTCTGGAACACTGGACCCGGCTGAGCAACCCCGGCTCCACCTTCTTCTCCGATGCCAGCTATGAGGCCACCGACGATCACACTGTGGTCATAGAATTCGAACAGCCCATGGCACTTGCCCCGATGATGATGGCCGATAACTCCCAGATGCCCACCTTCATCATGCCCGCCGAAGTCGTCCAGGACGCCCCGGATACCGGTGCTGAGGAGTACATCGGAACCGGCCCCTATTCCTTCGGCGAATGGCAGCGGGACCAGTACATCCAGTTCGAGGCCTTCGAGGACTACGCCTCCCGAGATGAGGAGCCCAGTGGTCACGCCGGCGCCCGGCAGGCCAATTTCGAGAACATCTACTTCGACTTCGTCACCGACTCCTCCACCCGGGTCAACGGACTGCAGTCCCAGGAGTACGACCTCATCCACGGGCTGAGCTTCGATAACGTCGAGCAGGTCGAGGGCTTCGCTGATGCCGACTACGAGGTCGCCCCGGCCGGCATCCTGACCGCGATGTTCAATAAATCCGATGAGTCACTGTTCAACAACCAGGCCCTGCGTGAGGCCGCAGTGGCCGCCATCGAGCCCGAGCAGATCCTGCTCACCGCCTATGCCGATGAGGAGTTCTACGGAGCCACCAGCTCCCTGATGGATGAGGACTCCCCATGGCATATCGAACCCGATGAGGAGTTCCGCGAATTCCACCAGGAGGTGGACCAGGACCTCGTCGATGAGAAGCTCGAGGAGGCAGGCTACGACGGTGAGGAGCTGACCATCCTGGCCAGCTCGGACCAGGACGATCACTACGACACCGGGATCATGCTGCAGCAGCAGTTGGAGGAAGCCGGGTTCAATGTGACCCTGCAGACCCTGGACTGGCCGACCATGCTCGATGCCTACACTGACCCCGAGGCCTTCGACATCGCCGTCGACGCCTACGCCAACTACCCCATGCTGCCCCCGACCATGCTCTTCCTGACGCCTGAGGGTGAGGGCTGGGCCGATTACGATCCGCTCTTCGACGCCGGTGATGCCATGATCTACGCCGAGGACGACGACGCCGCCATGGAAGCCATGGAGGACTTCCAGCAGGCCTTCATCGACTACCTGCCGGTGAATAAGATCGGTGACCGCACGACCCTCTACGGGGTCGCCGACTACGTTCAGGGCTTTGAGCATGTCTCCGGTCAGGGGCCGATCTACCACAGCCTCTACATCGCCGAATAAGAGACCGAAGATCACCGATCACGTAAGGAACCCAATTGCCCGAGGCCGCTAAGACCGCCATCGTCGATTTCCTCGCCGAAACCACCCCATGGACCGAGCTGTCCCTGAAGATCCACGCCAACCCCGAGCTGAGCTTCCAGGAGCACCAAGCCGCAGGCTGGATCACCGAGACGCTGTCTGCCCAGGGTTTCGAGATCACCCAGGGGCTCACCCCGGAGACCCCGACCGCCTTCAAAGCCACCTGGAGCTCAGGCACAGGCGGGCCGCATATCGTGTTCATGGCCGAATATGATGCGCTGCCGAAGATCGGGCACGGCTGCGGACACAATGTCATCGCCGGTGCCGGTGCAGGTGCAGCTGCAGCGCTGAAACACGCCCTGGAGACCACCGGAACTCCCGGCAGTGTCTCCCTGGTGGGGACCCCGGCGGAGGAGGAAGGCGGAGGGAAGATCCTGCTGGCCGAGGCCGGGGCCTTCGATGAGTTCGATGCCGCGCTGATGATCCACCCCGCCGATAAGACCATGACCGTCCGTGGCAATCGGGCCTGTGTGGATATGTTCATCCAGTTCCACGGCAAAGGTGCGCATGCCGCATCCCGTCCCCATGAGGGGATCAATGCCCTGGATGCGGTGATCAACAGTTTTGTCACCATCCGCCAGCTGATGCCCTATCTCCACCGCTCAGCCAATGTGCACGGGATCATCACCAAGGGAGGGGAGGCCAATAACGTCATCCCCGATCACTGTGAGGCGAACTTCCTGCTGCGGGCGGAGTCCGTCGAGGCCCTGGAATCGATCCGCCAACGGGTGGAGAATGCCGTGGAGCGCTCGGCGGAGTCGGTGGGAGCCAGCACCACCATCGAATACGGGCTGACCTACGCTGAACTGAAGGCCAACCGTAAGATGGCCGATCTCTTCGGCGATAACCTGCGCAGCATTGATGTGCCGGTGGCAGAGGATGTCACCGAACTCGGCGGCTCCTCAGATGTCGGCAATATCAGCCGGGTGCTGCCGACGATTCACCCCTACATCAAGATCGGGGACGTCATCGCCCACACCACGGATTTCGCCGCAGCCGCTGGGTCACCAGCGGGTATGGAGGCTGTTATCCAGGGGGCGAAGGGCCTGGCCATGACCGGCTGGGACCTCATCTCCTCCCCGGAGACCCTGCAGCAGGCCGAGGAGGAATTCGCCGCGGCCATGGCTGAGGCTGAAGCCTAGAAACTAAGTACTGCGATAACACTGGGGCCCTCCGCCGAGAATCGGCGGAGGGCCCCAGTGCGTCGTCGTCGAGAATCAGGCGTTGATGCCGGCCTCGTTATAGACCAGTTCACCACCAACAAAGGTGGCACCGACATCCACCTGGGAGATCTTCTCCTCGGCAACTGAGAAGAGATCATCGGAGAGGACAATGAAGTCAGCCAGTTTCCCGGTGCTGAGGCTGCCCATATCCTTCTCCGCCCCGGCGGCATAGGCCGATCCGTAGGTATAGGCCTGTACCGCCTCCTGAACAGTCAGCCGCTCCTCGGGACCCAGCAGGGCCCCGGAGGCAGTGCGCCGGTTGACCATGTCATGGATACAGCGCAGCGGATTGGCATCGGAAACCGGTGAATCAGTGGAACCGGGCAGCACATGCCCAGCCTTCAGCAGTGACTTCAACCGGTAGATCCCACCGTGGAGCTCCTCGTCAGTGGAGGCTGCCATCCCGTCTCCGAAATCAGAGATGAAAACACCCTGAGGCACCGGCACTACACCCAGCTGAGCGGCACGTTCGACCTGCTCCGGTGAGGTCAGAGCGAAATGCTCAATCCGGTGGCGGACCTCCGGGCGGGGCAGCAGACGCTGGGCCTCGGCGAAGGCGTCCAGGACGTGGTCAATGGCCGCATCACCGATAGCGTGGGTCGCCACAGTCCACCCGGTGAGATGTCCCTGGATGATCATCCTGCGCAGATCAGACTCCGCATACTGCAGGTAGCCGGTGTTCTCCGGTTCACCCACATAGCAGCGGTGCATGGCAGCAGACCGACCGATATAACTGCCATCGGACCAGATCTTCACCGGGCCCACCCGCAGCCGGTCATCTCCGAGACCGGTGCGGATACCCAGATCCAGGCCGAAGCTGTCCTTGATCTCGGGAAGCTCATGCAGGGTCCCGCAGTAGGGCATCAGCACCATGCGAGTGCCCAACAGCCCCTGTTCCAGGGCCCGCTGGTAGTAGTGGAAGTCCAGCGGGGAGTTGCCGATCGCATGGGGATCACCGGCTCCAGGCTCGGTGATAGTGGTCAGCCCGTAGCTCAGTGCCTGCCGGCTGCCCAGATCCAGCCAGTGGATCACTTCCTCCTCGGGGGAGGGGCGGACCAGGGACATGATCAGTCCCATCGCCTTCTCCTCCAGGAGACCATGGGCCCGCTGCTGGTCGTCGCGGACGACTCGTCCGCCGTCGACGTCGGGGACATTGAGCCGATCAGCCCAGCCGGCGCGTTCGAAGGCCGCGGTATTGGCCACGATCATATGCCCAGAGACATGCTCCAGGATGGCCGGGCGACCACCGCAGACCTTATCCAGTTCCTCCGCCGAGGGATGATCCCCCAGGGCGTTCTGGTCATAGCCTGCAGCCCGGATCCACGCATCCGGGGCCAAAGTCGCGGCATGCTCAGCGATGGCCTGGTACAGCTCATCCAGGGTCTTCACCGCAGTGGGGCGGAGATTGACCGCCGCCAACCGCTCACCGGTCTTGGAGAGGTGGTTATGGGCATCATGGAACCCCGGCAGCACCGGCGCGCCCTGAAGGTCAAAGCACTGCCGGGCTGCAATCCCATCCAGTTCCTCATCGAAACCGATGATCCGGCCCTGCCAGATTCCCATCCGCTGGGCGGTGGGGCGCTCAGGATCCAGCGTGCGGATCCGAGCATTCTCGACGACGGCGTCGATCGTCAGCATTAAACGCGTGCCTCCTCAGCGGGCTTCTCAGCGAGGTTCTCGGTGTTCTGCGGGGGCAGACCGGCGTACTCAGCCAGGCGGTCGCGATCCACCACGTGGAAGATCACATAGGTGATGATCGAGGCGGGCAGACCCAGGAAGACCGGGTGACCGAAGGGCGAACCGGCCAGGGTCCAGCCCACGGAGACGGCCAGGCCGACCCACATGGCGATAATCGCCCCGCGGCCGGAGACCTTCTTGGCGAAGAGGGCAACCAGGGCCGGGAACAGCAGACCCGAGACCAGCATCGCTGTGCCGGTGACCCAGAGCTCGACCAGACGCGGCACCAGCAGGGCCAGCACCAGGGCGATGACGCCGGTGATCACCACAGCGATGCGGCTCCAGAACAGCAGGGACTTCTGGCTGGGCTTGCCCTTCAGCGCAGGCTTGATGACGTCATTGACGATCGAGGAAGCGCCACACATGAAGAAGGAGTCAGCGCAGGAGATGATCGTTGCCAGCAGTGCCACGATGAGCACCACCACAAGCTCGAAGGGCAGCAGCTCAGTGATGATCTCGTAGTAGATCTGGCTGGGTTCCTCGGAGTCGATCTCCAGGCCGTAGCGGGCCATAACACCCATCCAGATGACCAGCACACCGGTGATCGCGGCGATGATGATGGCCACCCAGTAACCGCGGATCACGGTGTTGAGATCGCGGCCGGCCCAGGCACGCTGCCAGAGGTCCTGACGCACCAGCTGGTAGGCACCGATGGTCAGGGCGTAGACGGCAACTTCAGCGAAGCTGATGTGGAAGACGCTGAGGTGAGCGGACTCGCCCAGGGCAGCAGCATTGGCACGCACCTGGTCGAAGTCACCGACGGTGACCAGAATCAGCACGAACAGACCGAAGACGGCCAGGGTCTGGATAGTGCCGTGGAAGGCGTCCTGCCACACCACAGCTTTCAGACCGCCGAATACAGTCTTGATGGTCAGCATGATCGCGGAGATGATGATCGCCAGGTTCATCGGCACACCGGCGACGAGGTTGAGCACCAGGCCCACGGCCACGAACTGCATGCCGGTAATGGCCGCATAGGCAGTCAGCACCGAGATTGTGGTGGGGATACGGGCCTGGTTGCCGAAACGGTGGGCGGTGAAGTCACCGATGGTGACGTAGTTATTCCGGTCACCGAGGGTGCGGATCTTCTTGATCAGCAGGGTCGCCATGATGATGCCGGCGACGAAGATCGCGACGTTGTACCACTGCTGGCCCTGACCCATGTTGTACCCATCGGTCATGAAGCCCAGCAGGATGGAGCCACCGATTGCAGTGCCCACATAGGTCAGGATCAGCGGGAAAAGGCTGACCCCGCGGGAGGCGACATTGTAGTCCTCATAGGTGCGGATCTGCTTCACACCGATCCAAACGGATACACCTACTAGGAAGAGGAAGTACCCAATGGTCATATACAGGAGAAAATCTCCCTGCGCACTGGTGAACAAGTTGTGCTCCTTGAATTAAGGGGTTGGGGATTTGGAGGTCTGTCAGGACTGGCTGTCGATCCGCTGACCGGCTGAGTAGACAGCGGTCGGGCGGAGCTTCAGCCATTGTTCGGGCTGACATTCGAAGGGGTTCTGTTCCAGAACCTGGAAGTCAGCGTGGGCACCGGGAGTGAGAGTGCCGAGAGTCTGCTCCTCATAGGAGGTGTAGGCCGCGTCAGTGGTGTAGGCGCGAATGGCTTCTTCGAGCGTGATGTTCTGCTCGGTGTCGAGTACGGTCCCGGAGACGGTGGTGCGGGTGACGGCCGCGTAGATCCCTTCCCAGGGATTGCCGTTGGTCACCGGGGTGTCCGAGTTGCCCGGGGCGATGATGCCGTAGTCGGCGAAGGTCCGTTGGGGGTAGGCGCGTTTGACCCGCTCGGGCCCCAGAGCCTTCAGATAGGAATCGCCCAGGTGATAGATGAAGGCGATGGAGGAGGCAGCGATGATGTTCTGCTCCTTCATCTGTTTCAGATGCTTCTCGGTGGGCAGCGCGCAGTGTTCGATCCGGTTGCGGTTATTGGCCACGAACTCCGGGTCGAGTTTGCTGAGGGCTTTCAACGCCTGGTCGATGGCGCGCTCGCCGATGCCGTGAATCGCCAGTCGGAAACCGCCTTCGACGGCTCGTTTGAGGTGACCGAGGAACTCCTCATCCTCGAGATAGAGCAGGCCGGTGTCATCGGTGCCCTCGAAGGCGCAGCAGACTGCAGCGGTACGGCCGCCCACGCTGCCGTCCAGGGTGAACTTCGCACCCTGGATGCGGAGCCGGTCATCGCCGAAGCCACTGCTGATCCCGGTGTTCAGCGCATGAGTGAGAACCCCGCTCATCGCGGACTGGTCCAGAGCCCAGAGCCAAGGGCGCATGCGGATCTTCAGATCTCCACGAGAATTGGCCCGGGTGTAGCAGCGCAGGTGGTCAGCGGTGGTGGAGAGATCATGGGTGGTGGTCACGCCCCAGGAGACGAAGGCCTCCTGGGCCAGGGCGAAGGCCTCGTCGAAATCCTCCCCGGTGTAGGCCGGCGCTGCGATGAGATCCATTGCGGCCTCTTGGACCAGGCCGGTCGGCTCGTCCTGGGCATCGCGGACAAAGCGCCCGCCCTCGGGGTCGGGAGTCTCAGCGCTGATACCGGAGAGCTCCAGTGCTGCGGAGTTGACCACCCGCATGTGGTGGCAGGTGCGGGTGAGCATCACCGGACGGCCGGCTGCGGCGGCGTCGAGGTCCTCCTTGGTGGGGCCTCGGCCCTCGGCGAGATAGGTCTCGTCCCAACCGACCCCGCGGATCCATTCACCGGGGCCCAGACGCTGAGCCTCCTCGGCGACGAGCTGAACGATGTCCTCAATGGATGAGACATTGCTGGGCCTGAGGTCCAGCTGCCGTAGTGACATCCCCAGCTGGCCAGGGTGGGCATGGGACTCGACGAAGCCAGGCATGAGGTATCGGCCCTCGAGGTCTACGACTGTGTCGACGGTGGCCTCAGTGGCCGCCTCATCAGTGCTGATGAGCCCGTTGAACACATTGAGAGTTGTCGGTTGGCTGAAGCCGGATCCGCTAAAGATCCTGGCATTCTTGACCATCACTCTTTCGCCGGCTCGATTCGTCAATGTCTCATCCTCAAAGTGCTATCAGTGGCGGTGATAAAGCAGTCGGCGAGCTGCGGACTGCCTTAGTTCGCCCAGTACAATAGCACTGAAGGGGTTTCTGAGCTGCAGTATCGTTCCGTGCGCATGAGATTGATGCGCGAAAAGATTCATATTTCGTGAATGTTTCCAGATCGCGCCGGAGAATTTACATGCACGAAACATAGAGGGGTTGCGGCCCCCCGCTAGAGACTATTTCAGCTCGATTTCCACGAAGGCGCACTCGGTGTCTGAGGTGTTGACCACGTTATGGGTCGTACCTGCTGATCGGGTATAGCTCTGCCCCGCAGTCAGCACGTTATCGCTGACCCCCTCGGGGGTGTGCACCTGCAGTGTCCCGGTAGTGGTGGGGACGACGACGTAGTCCATCTCGTGAGTATGGGTTCCCGTCTGTGTGCCCGGTGGGAACCGCCACTCGGTGACTCGAACCTTCTCGTTGTCCAGCTGAACAGTGGCAATCGCCGTAGTTTCGTCACTCATGTGGCCATCCTCTCACTCTGCCCCAGCTGAAACTGCAGGCGTGGGGGAGAGGTGGGCTGGCCCAGTCGGTCACCCAGGAAAAATTTCTGTACTCTGACTATATGACCACATTTTATTCTTCTGAGGCGGAGTCAAGTGTTGGATCTGTTCATAGTGGGGAACGGCCTCCGGTGACGATCTTCGGTCCGGATTTTCCGTTCTCCTATGACGAATGGCTCAACCACCCCGCAGGTATCGGCACCCTCCCGGAGGAAGCCCTGGGGAAGGAGGTGGCCGTCATCGGCGGTGGTATCGCAGGGCTCGTGGCCGCCTATGAACTGATGCGCCTGGGCCTGCGGCCTGTGGTCTACGAGGCTGAGCGGCTGGGTGGTCGGCTGCGCTCAGAGAAGTTCCGGCTCACCACGGACACCACAGACAACGACGACGCCGCATACAGCGAGGTAATCGCCGAGCTGGGCGGGATGCGTTTTCCCGTCTCATCCACCAGCTTCTACCACTACCTCCGGCTGCTGGGACTGCGCACCGAACCATTCCCCAACCCCTTGACTCCGGCTGCTGGAAGCACAGTCATCGATCTCGGGGGAGAGACCTGGTACGCCGAAAGCCTGGCGGATCTACCGGCGCTCTTCGCTGAGGTCGCCGAGGCATGGGATGCCGCATTGGAGAGGGAATTCGGGCTCAGCGGTCTGCAGGATGCCATCCGGGAGCGCGACGCCCACCGACTGAAATCCCTGTGGAACCAGATCGTGGCCGACTGGGATGAGCGGAGCTTCTATGAGTTCGTCGCCCAGGCAGACGAGTTCAACGGCCTGTCCTACCGTCACCGCGAGGTCTTCGGCCAGGTCGGCTTCGGCACCGGCGGCTGGGACTCCGACTTCGCCAACTCCATGCTTGAGATCCTCCGAGTGGTGGTCACCGAATGCGACTCCGACCAAGAACTGGTGGTCGGCGGCGTCGAACAGCTGCCCCAGGGGCTCTGGCACCGGGAGGTCGATGACAGCGCCTACTGGCCCAAAGGCACCTCCCTAGCCTCCCTTCACGACCCCAGTCCCGGAACACTCTCACCGGTGGACCACGACGGTGAACCGGGGCAGTCCCGCCGGGGGACACCACGAGGAGCTGTGGCTGCCCTGCACCGCGGTGAGGATGGGCGGATCGCAGTCACCGAATCCACCGGTGATGTCAGGACCTATGACGCAGTGCTGGCCACCTGCCAGTCCTGGCTGCTGACCACGGAGATCGACTGCGCAGAATCCCTGTTCTCCCAGGACATGTGGATGGCCCTGGACCGCACCCGGTATATGCAGTCCTCCAAAACATTCGTCATGGTCGACCGTCCCTTCTGGAAAGACCGCGACCCCAAGACCGGTCAGGAGACGATGAGCATGACCCTGACCGACCGGCTGACCCGCGGAACCTACCTCTTCGACAACGGGCCGGATAAGCCCGGGGTGATCTGCCTGACCTACTCCTGGATGTCAGATGCGCTGAAGATGCTGCCCTACCCCGCGGATAAACGCGCCGAGCTGGCCATCAACGCCCTGGAGAAGATCTACCCCGAAGTGGATATCCGATCCCACATCATCGCCGAACCGGTCACCGTCTCATGGGAGTCCGATCCCTATTTCCTAGGTGCCTTCAAAGGCGCCCTGCCGGGGCACTATCGCTACAATCACCGTATGTACGGGCATTTCATGCAGCAGGACATGCCAGCGGAGGAACGCGGCATCTTCCTAGCCGGTGACAGCATCTCCTTCACACCCGCCTGGGCGGAGGGAGCAGTGCAGACCGCCTTGAACTCCGTCTGGGGCATCCTGAACCACTTCGGGGGTACATCTCATCCGAAGAACCCCGGACCCGGTGAGCTCTACCCCGAGCTTGGACCTGTGGAGCTTCCGGCATGAGTGCGAGTCTGCGGCTGGCCCTGGGCCAGGTCGAGCCCCTGGTGGGGGATAAGGCCGGAAACCTGCAACGAGCTGAAGCCCTGGCCGGACAGGCCGCTGAGGCCGGCGCTGATCTGCTGATCCTGCCGGAGATGTATCTGACCGGTTATGCCTTAGGTCGTGAGCAGACCCTGGCACTGGCTGAACCGGCCGATGGACCATCCGCCCAGGAGATCGCCGCCATCGCTGCCAAACACTCAGTGGCAATCATGTACGGATACCCGGAGGCCGCAACAGGCGGCACCGAGGTCTTCAATACCGCCGGTTTCGTCGACTCCACCGGAGATCGGCTCCTGGACTACCGGAAGCTGCACTACTTCGGGGACCTCGACCGGGACCAGTTCGATCCCATACCCGGGGAGATCACGGCTTCCTGCTGCCCAGTGATCCCCTGGCGAGGCTGGCAGCTGGGCGTAGGAATCTGTTACGACATCGAGTTCCCGGAACTGGCCCGGCAGCTGGCTGTCAGCGGGGCGGATCTCATCTGTGTGCCCACTGCCAATATGGTCGACTGCGACCACGTGCAGGAGCTGCTGCTGCCAGCCCGGGCGGTGGAGAACCAGCTCTATGTTGCCTATGCCAACTACTGCGGTGCCGACTCAGTCTTCGAGTACGGGGGCCTGAGCCAACTTGCAGCACCCGGCGGCCAGCAGACCCTTGCCGGCCGTGGGGAACAGCTGCTCATAGCGGAGCTGGACCGGCAGAGCCTGGAGGCATCACGGGCTGAGAATCCGTATCTGCGCGACCGGCTGTTCCAAGTGGCCCCTCGTGGCGCGGAGATGACCGCGAATTTCCCGCACTCTTCCTGATCAGGGTGTGTGAGGTACCCTGAGCAAATGGCTGCCGCTGGTACTCACGACGCCATTGACGAGGCGATCCTCAGGGAGCTTTCCCGGGACGCCCGGATGACGCTGGCTCAGCTCTCCGAGCGCACAGGACTCTCCGTCTCTGCGGTGCAGACCCGTGTGCGCCGCCTGGAGACCCGAGGAGTCATCCGCGGGTATAAGGCCGAGCTGTCCCCGGAGGCTCTGGGTAAACCGCTTTCGGCCTTCATCGAGATCACCCCGCTGGACCCCGAGCAGGCCGACGACGTCCCACAGCTGCTGGAACATCTGCCGGCCATTGAAGCCTGCTACTCCGTGGCCGGGGATTCCAGCTATATGCTCTTCGTCCGTGTGCCGACGCCTCGGGATATCGAGGCGTTGATTCGGGAGATACGCAAAGCGGCCTTCGTCAACACCCGCACCACCGTAGTGCTGCAGACGTTCTACGAAGGCCGCCCCATCAGCGTGACGCCACCGGAGTCCGCTGGCGAGGACTGAGGTCAGGCTGAGTCCGTGTTCAGGGCCCAGTATTGCTGGGAGCGTCGCGCCATATTCTCGCGATTCTGACGGGTCGTCTCTGGCAATAGCTCCCCAGTACCCCACTCAAGGATGACCCCATACCGGCGGATAGCATCCATCTCGTTGAGCTCACCCTGGCGATAGAGTTCGGCGACCTTCTCGGGGTCCTCCTTTAACCAGGCTTCACGGTTGCTACGGACATCCTGTCGCGCTGACTTCGTGGCGGGGTAGTCAATCTCGAACTGGTCGACTTCGGGGTCAATCGCCTTGATGACCACCCCGTAATCGATCGCTGCTCGTTCGACGGAGACGTACTCGTCGATAACGTCCTCTAGCACTTCTTCGGGAGTGCGGTCCAGGGGGTCGCCATAGCCACCACCACCGGCAGAGGGCCGAGTGAACTGGTCTCCTGACTGCACATCCACATTGGAGAACGTCGCGCCGAGGTACCGTTCCTTATCGGTGCCCTTATTGAGCCATACGCCATGTGGGATGGAGGGCAGGCCGCCCTCGATGCCCCAAGTGACGGATCGACCACGGTCACAGCAGTAGCTCATCACTGCATTGGTGGCATCGGTGAGGATTCCGCCTTTCTCAACGCCACAGCCACCTCGGAATCGACCAGGTCCACCGGAATCGACGGTGATCTCATGCCGGGTGGTGATGACCGGGTTTAGCCGCTCCTGACCCTCCACCGGCTGAACAGCCAGGCCCGTGCCGAAAACTGGAGAAGTTGCTGAGGACCCGTCCTTGGATGAGCGGCCGCCCCAGCCGCCAGCCATCCAGTCGTACCACATGAAATACGGCGACTCGGCCACTCGTCCGTCATGACCACCCACCAGCAGGTATTCGAGGTTGAAGGCACATCCCATCGCCCGCTCGGGACGGATTGTGCTCCACAGTTCGAAGATCCCATTCATCAACTTTTCGTAGGGCCCCGAACAGAACCCACTGACAGCAGTGGGCCAGCCCGCGTTGACCACAGTTCCCTCTTCGCCAGCTTCGACTGTCACCGCCCGGTAGAACCCAGAGTTAAGCGGAACATCGGGGAAGAAGGTCTTCGTCCCTGCATAGACAGCGGAGTGGGTTGTGCCAAGCCCTGAGTTGAGGAAGCTGGCTACCGTAGGGGCCGAGCCTCTGAGGTCGTAATGGATTCCCTCTCCGTCCAGTTTCAGCCGGATTTTGATAGGAACGAGGCCTTCCTCTTTGGCCGGGTCCATGTCGATGTAATCGACTGTTTCCCATTCGCCCTGAGGGAGGTCCTTGAGACTGTTGAGAACGCGGCGCTCAACATAGTCCTGGGTCTCCTGCATGGCTTCTAGGACAGTGTCCTTTGAATAGCGTTCTACTAGTCGGAGCACTTCGCGCTCACAGACAGCGGTGGCCTCGGATTGTGCGTGCAAATCGCCGAGAGAAACAGCTGGAGCCCGTGTATTCGATACCAACAGCTCTGCAACATCCTTATTGAAATTCCTCCGATGCCAAACACGCAGTGGGGTGATCCTCAGGCCCTCGCTGAAATGCTCCTTGGCGTGGACGTCAAAGGAACCAGGGACATTGCCGCCGATATCGGCCCAGTGACCCTTGTTCTGGGCGAAGCCGATAATCTCATCCTCAACGAAGATCGGGCGGATGAAGCTCACATCATTGACGTGAGTTCCACCCCGATAGGGGTCGTTGATGGCGAAGACATCGCCGGGATTGATGTCGTCTTCGAAGAACTCCAAGATCGCCTTGCACTGAAAATGCAGGGTGCCCACATGCACAGCGATATCGCCACTGCCCTGCATGACAGTGTTGCCATCCCGGTCGCATAGAGCAGAGGAGAAGTCCCGGGAGTAGATGACGAAGGAGTAGCAGGTCCGGAGGATCTGTTCGCTCATAAGATCAACACTGGTGGCGAAGGCGTTCTTCAATACCTCAAACGTGACGGGGTCTAGTTGTGGGGAGGCAGTCTCAGTGGCCTCGCCTACTGTATTCGCTGTCATGCCTTTCCTTTCGGGAGGTGGATACGGATATTGAGCCATTCGTCGATCTCAGCGGTCGCCTCAGGTGGCACCACAGTGGTTGCATCGAGCTGCTCGATGATGGCTGGTCCTTGAATCGTCATACCGGCACCCAGGGCGTCTCGGTCGTAGACGGCGGTATCAATCCAAGAACCTTCGAAATACACATCGCGGCGGGCAATCACCTCAGGCTTCCCCTCTGCCGGTTCAGCGGGAACGAAAGCGGGCTTGGGGGTCTTGCCAACTGCTTTGAGATGGAGTTGGTAGATCTCTACCGGCTGGCTGTCCTGGCGGAATGCGAACTGACGTTCATGTTCCTCATGGAAAGTGGCAATTGCCTGTTCGAGGTCAGTCGCCGAGTTGATGATGACCTGCAGGGAACGCCACTGTCCGGCATAGCGCATGGAAATAGCGCGTTCCAGCCGCTGGTCAGGTTCATCCACACCTTCCTGTCGCAGCCGTTCGGTGGCATCGCCCTGCATAATTCGGAACTGGCGCTCCAAGTCACTGCGATCGGCTTCGCTTGCGAGTGTGGGATACATCATCGACAGGTCATGCTGGACATCCACCAACAGGCATCCGAGGGCTGAGGTGACACCAGGGTTCGGCGGCACTAAGACGGTCGGTATCCCCAGCTCCTTGGCCACATCGGCACCGTGCAGAGCCCCTGCACCGCCGAAAGCGACTAGGGCGAAATCCCGGGGGTCATAGCCGCGACGGATGGAGACCAGTCGTACGGCATCAGCCATATTGGCATTGGCCACCTGGAGGATCGCCTGGGCTGCTTGTTCACTCGAACCCATCTCCAGAGGCTCACTGATGACCTGTTTGACCGCCTGTTCGGAAAGGTCTCGCTTCAGGGTCATCGCACCACCAGCCAAGGAGGTTCCCAGACGATTCAACAGGAGGTTCGCATCAGTATTTGTCGGCTGATCGCCACCCTGGTTGTAGCAGGCCGGACCGGGCGTCGCACCGGCAGACTGCGGGCCATTACGGAGCGAACCGGCAATATCGATATGGGCCAGAGAACCCCCGCCGGCGCCGATGGTCAGGACTTCGATACTAGGAAAGACAATGGGATGGCCATATTCGACCTCCCAATTCTTGGTAATTCGGACCTCCCCATCGTGGACCAGGGAGATATCCGTGGAGGTACCGCCCATATCGAGGCCGATCGCATTGGGATAGCCGGCCTGAGTCGCCACATGTTGGGCCGCAATAGCCCCTGCTGCAATACCGGAGGCAGCCAGCCGGACGGGGTACTTCTTGACCATAGCCGGTGTCATGGACCCGCCGCCGGAGTGCAGTAAGAGCAGATCACCGCCATATCCGTCCCCTTTGAGCTTCTCGTCGAGCCTCTCGACGTAGCCGGAGACCAGCGGTCCCAACAGCGCGTTGGCGACGGCAGTGTTGAACCGGTCATATTCGAAGATTTCGGGAAGGATCTCCGCGGAGGTCGAAATATCGGCCTCGGGAAGTTCTTCCTGGAGCAGTTCCTTAGCCCGTACCTCGTGAGACGGATTGGCATAGGAGTTCAGGAAGCAGACGGCCACAGTGGTGACCTCACGCCGCTTCAGTTTCTGGCCCAGGCGCCTGACTGCATCCTCATCTAACGGTTGAGTGATATTCCCGGAGAAGTCGATGCGCTCCGGAACCTCGAAGCGATCACGACGACGCAGATAAGGGCCACTGACATCGTTATAGGCATCCCAGAGATCATCCTTGGTGCCGTCACGGATTTCGATGACATCGCGGAACCCCTCTGTGGTGACCATGGCAGCCTTGGGAAACCGTCGTGTGATTAATGCGTTGGTCGCAACAGTGGTTCCATGGGAGAGTAGCTGAACATCCTCCAAGGAGACGGCCGCCCTTTCGATGCCGCTGATTACCGCCTGCATCGGATCCTCGGGAGTCGATGGCACCTTAGTTACGTGCATCGTCTTATCGGAATCATCGAAGACGCAGACATCGGTAAATGTGCCACCGACATCCACGGCTACTCGTAGATCTGGCATTAATCCTCCTCATGTGGGACTGGTGATTCCGATCCTTCTCTTCGCCAAGTTGGCAGGTCAATGGACGAGATGAGAGATCGCCACTAGAATTTTGTGAATATTACAAACGCCCAAGTCAGAGGCGGAGCATTATGGACCTCACGGGAGTATTCACAGCTTCTCGTAACACAGAAGTTACATCTTTGACCGCTGAGCGACGAGCTCAGATCATGGAGTCCCTTTTGGATTCCATGAACCAAGAAGACCCAATGCGCGGTCTGGTGCTTGAGCTGGGAAAATTATGTTCAGGATCCACCGCAATATTCAGCTCGGATGCGGAGATGCTCTCCTGCGCAGGAGCTGCGCCTTTTCACCTGATCCGAGCCTCGCTGGATCAACTCCACGGCAACGGTGAGAACACAACCGAAGTGGGACGATGGTCGGTACGAGGAAGTCGGGTCACGGTAAGGGCGCATACGTATACCGTTGTTCTTGCCGCTATCGATACTGACCTGCAGAACCCGGAGCACGATTTCGCACTCGACGTCGTCCACCGTCTCCTGGGTTCCTTGGATGCAGTGGACAGTTTCGCAGCAATCCAACTCGCTCACCGCTCAGGACTATTGCTGAAAGAACTCGAACTGGGGATCCCCGCATCCCGGGAACCACACTCATGGCGACGGATGAGTGAGTTTGGGTTCACCCCATTCAGTGAAGTCAGGGTCTTGGCAGGATCCCCCTATAACGGAGAACGCCTGACGAAGGCCGACCTCCGGCAATTGGCGAGTGTCAGCGGGCGCCGCCGGGCAGTTTTGGTGCAGGAGGCAGATACCTACGTGCGGGATTATCCGGCCTTCTTCTTATTAACCGCTGCTGATCGGGGGTTCGAGTCCTGGCTGCAGGAGTTGGAGGAGAACTTCCTGTTGGGGGTTTCAGAGGAATTCGTGCAGCTGTCCTCCATGCCGGAGGTCCTACGTGCTACGGAATTGGCCCACAGCATCGCCGTTGCAGAGTATTCAGCTAAGCCATCTGATCCTCGACAAGCGGTGAAGGTCGAATCTCTTCGCCCGCATGAGTGGCTGCTTGCGCGAATCTCATCCACACGCGATCGGCTTCAGCTGAAGGGGTACGCAGCAGAGCTCAGGGCACACCCAGAGATGCTGCACACCGCCATCACGTATCTCGTCAGCAATATGGATATCGCTGCGTCAGCTCGCTGCCTCATGATTCACCCGAACACGATGAGGTACCGGCTCTCCAAAGTGGAGGCGATCATCGGTGACCAGCTCAATAATCCTGAAGTGATTGCCGACCTCTACCTGTCACTCTCGGAGGAGATCAAAGCCTATCGATGAGGCCGCAGATCAGGCCTGAAGTTTTGCGATCCAGGCCTCGACGTCATCGGGTTTGCGCGGCAGGGCCGCCGAAAGATTCTCAGCGCCGTCATCGGTGACCAGGATGTCGTCCTCGATCCGGATACCGATACCCCGGTACTCCTCCGGAACGGCGAGATCCTCATTCTTGAAGTACAGACCCGGCTCAATGGTGAACACCATGCCCGGCTCCAGGACCCCGTCCAGGTAGAGATCCCGCTTGGCCTGAGCGCAGTCATGGACATCCAGCCCCAGGTGATGACTGGTGCCATGAGGCATCCAGCGCCGGTGATGTTGACCCTCAGTGGACAGCGCCTCATCCAGGGATACCGGCAGCAGCCCCCAGTCATCCAGATGTTCGGCCAGCACGGTCACCGCGGTGGTGTGGATATCCCGGAACTTGATACCCGGGCGCACCACATCAAAGGCGGCGTCGGCGGAGGCCAGCACAGCCTCATACACTTTCCGCTGAACAGGGGAGTATGTCCCTGAGACCGGAATCGTACGAGTGATATCCGCGGTGTAGAGGGAATCGGCCTCAACACCGGCGTCCAAGAGCAGCAGCTCCCCGGGTTCGATCCGGTCGTGGTTACGGATCCAGTGCAGAACGGTGGCGTTATTGCCCGAGGCGGCAATCGTGTCATAGCCCAGATCATTGCCCTCCAGGCGTGCCCGGGCGAAGAACGCGCCCTCAACAATACGCTCACCCCGGTTATGACCCACTGCCCGGGGCAGGGCACGTACGACATCTTCAAAACCGGCGATAGTCGCAGCCACCGACTCCCGCAGCTGGTCGACCTCCCAGTCATCCTTGACCAGGCGCAGCTCCGAGCAGAACTCGGTCAGCTTCGCATCCAGGGCATCGGAGGCCTCCAGATCCATGGCCGCATTCACCCGGGCAGTATCCACCAGGGCATCGATATTCTGATCCGACTCCCGCAGCAGCCGAACCTGGGTGCCTCCGGTCTGCGGATCGCCGACATCCTTCGCAACTGCCGGTTCCAGCTCATCGAGGTTCTTCGTCCGAATCCCCAGCCGCTGCCGGAACTCCTCCAGACCCGGACGCTTGCCGATCCAGAACTCGCCATACCGAGCATCGGCGTAGAACTCCTCAGTATCCCGCCCCGCCATCGGTTTGAAGTACAGGGTGACCTCGTGGCCGGAGTCGTCGTCGCCGGTTTCTCCCTCCCCAACAGGTTCGAAGACCAGCACAGCATTGGGCTCGTGATCCACACCCAGTCCGGTTAGGTGTGCAAAGGCCGAATGCGGACGGAACCGGTAGTCAGTGTCATTGGAACGGACCTTCAACGGGCCGGCAGGAACCACCACGCGCTCACCGGGGAACTGTTCAGATACAGCACGACGACGCTGGACAGCGTAGTCAGCCACCGTATCCCGGGGGTGACCGGACTCCTGCGCAGGAGCCCAATGCGAGGCCATGAATTCCTTGAAAGCTTTCGACTGGGGGCGTTGCGACCGGTTGTCCACCCGGTCCTTCAATTCCTGTTCGGACTGCTGCTCACTGTGGTTCTGACTCATAACGGATAGTCTTTCATGTTGAGATGAGCTTCGACCTGCACACCCACTCCACCGCGTCCGACGGCACCGAGCCGCCGGCTCATGTCGTCGCCGAAGCCGCCCGAGCCGGTCTCAGGGGCATCGCGCTGACCGATCACGACTCAACCGCAGGCTGGGCCGAAGCCCTCGCCGCCGCCGAAGAGCACGGCATCGGGCTGATCCCCGGAATGGAGATCACCTCCAAAACTGCCGCGGCCAGCGTGCATATGCTCAGCTACCTCCACGACCCCGAACACCCCGGGCTGCTGGAACTCAACGCCGCCACCCGCGGCGGCCGGGTCGAACGCGCCAAACACATCGCCGAACGACTGGCCGAGGACTTCCCGATCAGCTGGGAACTGGTCCTCGAACAGGTTGAGGACGGAGCCTCCATCGGCCGGCCGCATATCGCCGATGCTCTGGTGGCCGCAGGAGTGGTCCGCGAACGCAGTGAAGCCTTCGACAAATACATCCACCGCAGCTCCAAATACTATGTCGGCCAGGACAGCCCCCACCCCACTGAAGTGGTCCGAAGGGTCCGGGAGGCCGGGGGAGTGCCCGTGATCGCCCACGCTATGGCCGGTAAACGCGGCAACACCCTGGACGTGGACGAACTCGAGGAACTCGTTGAGGCCGGCATGCTGGGCGTGGAGATCTGGCACCGGGACAACACCGAGGAGGGCAAGCAGATCCTGCTGGACCTTGCCCGTCGGCATGACCTCATCATCACCGGATCCTCCGACTACCACGGGGTATCCGGAAAGCCGAACACACTGGGTGAGAACACCACCGATCCCGAGCATGTGGCCCGGTTGCTGGAAGCAGCCAGCGGCACCGATGCGTACAATATCCACCCATGAGCGGCAGTGAGAGCACCCCAGCCCCCAGCAACGGCCGGGCCAAACGCCTGCCGCGGGACCAACGGCGCGCCCAGCTGCTGGACTGCGCGCTGAAAGTCTTTGTCGCTAAGGGCTACCACGCAGCCTCCATGGATGACATCGCCTGGGCAGCCGAGGTCTCCAAACCCGTGCTCTACCAGCATTTCCCGGGTAAGCATGAACTGTTCATCGACCTCCTCGAAACCCATCTGAACCACCTGCAGGACGAACTCACCGCCGCACTGAGCCGAGCTGAGACCAATAAGGAACGGGTCACCGGCACGGTCACCGCCTTCTACGAGTTCATCGCCCGCAAAGACGAGGCATACCGGCTGATCTTCGCCGCCGGGATGGACAATGACCCCGAAGTCGCCACCAGGTTGGACCACTTCCATGACTCCATGGCCGCAGCCGTTGCCGAAGTCATCGCCGATGACACCGGCCAGCCCATGGCAGAGGCCACAATGCTCGGCCACGGACTGATCGGAATGGCCACCTCGGCCGCCAGGCACTGGTCCCGACTCTCGGAACGGCCCGACCTGGACGCCTCCGCTCAGCTGACTTCACGTTTGGCCTGGAGAGGAATCAGCGGCTTCCCTAAAGAAGGCGAGAGCTGAGCACAGTTAGGATAGGGCAGGAAGTAGTTTGCGGCGCCGTGAATGAATCAACGACGACGCCGCCACCACACGCAGACCTAGGAGTGGCATGGAAGTACGCATCGGAGTCCAGAACGTCGCCCGCGAGATCGTCATCGAAACCGACGAGTCGGCCCAGGACGTGGAGAAAGCCGTCGCCGAAGCCGTTGAGAAGTCCAAGCCGCTGCTGAGCCTCACCGACCGCCGCGATAAGCAGGTTGTCGTTCCGGTGAGCGCCATCGGATACGTGGAAATCGGATCCGACACCAAACAGACGGTCGGCTTCGCCGCCGTCGCCGACTGAAAGAACGAATGACAGAGACAGATACTGAAGAAAAGACCCTCACGTTTGCGGACTTCGATGTCCGCAGCGAGATTGTGGAAGCCCTGAGCGAGAAGGGCATCACCACACCTTTCCCCATTCAGGCCGAAACCCTGCCCATCGCCCTGGGCGGCAATGACATCATCGGCCAGGCCAAGACCGGCACCGGTAAAACCCTCGGCTTCGGCATCCCTGCTCTGCAGCGGGTGACCGCCCCGGGGGAGGACGGTTATGACCAGCTGGCCGAACCCGGCGCACCCCAGGCCCTGATTGTGGCCCCCACCCGCGAACTGGCCGTCCAGGTCGCCGGTGACCTCACTACCGCCGGCTCCAAACTGGGCGTGCGGATCGCCACCATCTACGGCGGCCGCGACTACGAACCCCAGATCAAGACCCTCAACGCCGGGGTCGAAATCGTCGTCGGCACCCCCGGGCGACTCATCGACCTGCACCGGCAGAAGCACCTGAACCTCAAGAACGTGAAAATCGTGGTGCTCGATGAGGCCGATGAGATGCTCGACCTCGGGTTCCTGCCCGATGTGGAGAAACTTCTCTCCTATGTCCCCGAAGTGCGGCAGACCATGCTGTTCTCGGCGACTATGCCCGGCCCCGTGGTCTCCATGGCCCGCCGGTTCATGTCCAAGCCCACACATATCAGTGCGGCTGACCCCTTAGATGAGGGTGTGACCAAGAAGGACATCCGCCAGGTGGTCTACCGGGCCCACCAGCTGGATAAGGACGAGATGATCGCCCGCATCCTGCAGGCCGAGGGCCGGGGCCGGACCATCATCTTCACCCGCACCAAGCGGCAGGCCGACAAACTGGCCGATGAGCTGAAATCCCGCGGATTCGCCGCCGGCGCCATCCACGGCGACCTGGGCCAGGGCGCCCGGGAACAGGCCCTGCGCGCCTTCCGCAATGACAAGGTTGATGTCCTGGTCGCCACCGATGTGGCAGCCCGCGGAATTGATGTCACCGATGTCACCCATGTGATCAACTTCGTCTGCCCCGAGGACGAGTCCACCTACCTGCACCGGATCGGCCGTACCGGCCGCGCCGGTCAGAAGGGCACTGCGGTGACCTTCGTGGACTGGGAGGATGTGCCCCGCTGGTCGTTGATCAATAAGGCCATCGGCCTGGATGTGCCCGAGCCGGTGGAGACCTACTCCTCCAGCCCGCATCTGTTCGAGGACCTCGACATCCCCAAGGGAACCAAGGGCCGGCTGCCGCGTCATAAGCGCTCCAAGGCCGGGCTCGAGGGTGAGGAGCTTGAAGACCTCGGCGGACCTGGCTCCCGCAAATCCGAAGGCCGCGGCGACCGCAATGGTGGCCGCTCCGGATCCGGACGCAATGGTTCGGGCCGCAACCGCAGCCGAAACCGGCGGCGCTCCGGAGGCTCCAGTGAGGGCGATAAGCCCGAGAACTCCCAGAACTCAGGAGAGAAGGGCGAGAGCCAGGAGAAGAGCAACTCCCAGCGGCGCCGGCGCCGTCGTCGGAAAAAAGTCACCAAGCCGGACGAGTCCTCCTGAGGCGCCAGCTTCATGAGTACGACGACGGCGGGTGCCCTGCTGATCCGTCAGGCGCACCCTGAGGACTATCAACGCATCGGTGAGCTGACCGTCTCCGCCTACGTGGAGGGCGGGCATATGCAGCCCGATGACTCCTATGTTCAGCACCTCACCGAGGTCGCCGAGCGTGCCCAGCGCGCCCGGCTTCTGGTGGCTGAGGTGGACGATCAGGTGGCCGGATCGGTGACCGTCACCGACCACGACGGGCTCTACGCCGAGGTCTCTTGCCCCGGTGAGATGGAGTTCCGGATGCTCGCCGTAGCCCCTGAATTCCAGGGCCTCGGGATCGCCCGAGCCCTGGTGCGGCATATCGTGGCTGAAGCATCAGCGCGCCCGGAGATCAGCGGGGTGGCACTGTGCAGCCTGCGCAGTATGACAAGCGCCCATGCCCTGTATGAATCCGAGGGGTTCATCCGCCATCCCGACCGCGATTTCGTGCTGAACCTGCCCGGCAAATCCGCCAGTTTCCCGTTCTTCCTCCGAGAGGTGTGATCCCCCAGTGAGCTCGCCGTTCACAATCCTGACCGTCTGCACCGGCAATATCTGCCGCTCCCCAGCCATGGAGCGTCTGCTTGCCCACCTGCTGCGCCATGAGAGTGACGTACAGGTGATCTCCGGGGGGACCTACGCCCACGACGGCGAGGATATGCAGGGCCCGATGAAGAAGCGGGTGGCCGACTACGGCGCTGATGCGGAGAACTTCGTGGCCGAACAGGTCACCGCCGCGATGATCCGCCGCAGCGACCTCATCCTGGCTGCCACCCGGGTGCATGTCGCCGATATGCTCGCTGAGGTTCCCGAGGCCGAGGACCGGATGTTTACCCATCCGGAGTTCGGCCGGCTGCTGGAATCCATCAGTGCCGAGGACCTGCAGGAGGCTGCAGGGGAGAACGCCTCGGTCACCGAGCAGCTGACAGCACTGATCCCGCTGCTGCAGCAGGAGCGCGACCGGGCCGGGCAAGCAACCCGCGACGACGACGTCGTCGATCCCTATATGCTGCCCGACAGCGTCTTCGATGAGTCCTTCCGGCAGATCCGCGAGCCTATCGAGACCCTGGGCGAGCGTCTGGAACTGCGCGGCTGAAACACCGGGGGCCAGAGCTTAGATTCTGTCCAGCCCGAAGGCACCCAGCACCAGCGGGAAGGCCAGGAACGCCACGGCATCGAGCAGGAAATGGGCGATGACCAAGGGCATCACCCTGCCATAGCGGGCGTAGAGCCAGCCGAAGATAATCCCCATCAGGAAGTTACCCACTGCCGGGCCGAAGCCCTGGTACAGGTGGTAGAGCCCGCGCAGCACCGATGAGGCGATGATGATCAGCCAGATTGAGGCATGTGGCCAGATCCGCCGGGCACGGTCGAAGAGATAGGCCACCATGATGACCTCCTCCAACAGGGAGTGCCGCAGGGCCGCCAGCAGCAGTACGGGGGAGGTCCACCAATACTCGGTGACATCTGCCGGCACAATCTGAGCGGTCACCCCCAGGCTGCGGCCGATGAAGTAGACCCCCATGGTGCCCAGCCCAATCAGGGCGAAGAGACCGGCACCAATCAGCCAATCCCGACCCGGCCGCCGGAAATCCAGACCCCAGCGGCGGAAGGGGTTTCCTCCGTGCAGGAAGACCAGATAGATCACCAGGGCCACCGGGGCCAGCGCAAACAGAGAGTTCAGCACCTGATAGGTGAAGTCGAAGAACTCAGCCCGGGACTGGGAGGTCTGTACCGTGGCGGTCTGATCGGCCAGCGGGGCCTCAGTGAGCCGTTCGGCCAGCTGCAGGACCGCGTAGATTGCGCTGCGGCCTAAGGATAGGGCCAGCACAATGACCATCTCCCAGCCGTAGAACCTGCGGGAGGGCTGCTGGGGCTTCAGTTCCGGCGTCGTCGTGCTCACCTGCCTATTCTGCATGACCTTGTTCAGTTTGCAGGGGCTAATTCGCTGCTGCGGAGTGAATAGGCTCCTGCAAACCCCATGGGTTGCAGGTTATCCGGGGCTGGATACAGCTGTGGCCCCGGTCCAGTGCAGGAGCCGGGGCCACAGTCAGTCAGAGGAGACTAAATTGCTCAGTCGTCGTCCTCGTTGTCCTTCTTCTCGACCACCAGGGTCTCAGTGGTCAGGACCAGGGCAGCGATGGAGGCCGCGTTCTGCAGGGCAGAGCGGGTCACCTTCACCGGGTCGATCACACCGTCGTTGATGAGATCGCCGTAGCTGCCGGTCTTGGCGTTGAAGCCGTGGTTGGGCTCCAGCTCAGCGACCTTGGATGCGACCACGAAGCCGTCCTCGCCGGCGTTGGAGGCGATCCAACGCAGCGGCTGGACCAGGGCGCGCTTGACGATGCCCACAGCGGCAGCTGCGTCACCGGAGAGCGCCTTGACCTCGGAGTCCTCGTCCAGCACGGAGAGGGCGTTGATCAGCGCGGTGCCACCACCGGCCACAATGCCCTCCTCCAGGGCTGCACGAGTGGAGGAGACAGCGTCCTCAATGCGGTGCTTACGCTCCTTGAGCTCCACCTCGGTGGCAGCGCCGACCTTGATGACACCGATGCCGCCGGCCAGCTTGGCCAGTCGCTCCTGCAGCTTCTCGCGGTCCCACTCGGAGTCGGATGCATCAGCCTGGGACTTGATCAGTGCAGCCCGGGCTTCAACATCCTCCTTGGAGCCGGCACCGTCGACGATAGTGGTCTCGTCCTTGGTGACGGTCACGCGGCGGGCGGTGCCCAGCTGATCCAGGTCAACCTGGTCCAGCTTCAGGCCGAGGTCCTGGGTGATGACCTGGCCACCGGTGAGGATCGCGATGTCCTCCAGCATGGCCTTGCGGCGGTCACCGAAGCCGGGAGCCTTCACAGCCACCACGTTCAGGGTGCCGCGCAGCTTGTTCACCACCAGAGTGGACAGGGCCTCGCCCTCAACGTCCTCAGCGATGATGAACAGGGGCTTCTTGGCCTGCAGAACCTTCTCCAGCACCGGGAGGAACTCCTGCATATTGGAGATCTTGCCCTGGTGGATCAGGATCAGCGGGTCCTCCAGCACAGCCTCCTGACGCTCAGCGTCAGTGACGAAGTGCGGGGAGAGGTAACCCTTGTCGAACTGCATACCCTCGGTGATATCCAGCTCGGTGGAGGTGGTGGAACCCTCTTCGATGGTGATGACACCCTCGGTGCCCACAGCGTCGAATGCGCGGGCCAGCAGCTCGCCGACCTCGTCATTCTGAGCCGAGATGGCGCCGACGTAGGCGACCTCTTTCTGGTCGCTGATCTCGCGGGCGTTCTCACGCAGCCGACGGGTCACCGCATCGACGGCGACCTCAATACCGCGCTTGATCTCGCTGGGGGCAGCACCTGCGGCCACATTGCGCAGACCCTCTTTGACCAGGGCCTGAGCCAGCACGGTGGCAGTGGTGGTGCCGTCACCGGCGACATCGTTGGTCTTGGTGGCGACCTCTTTGGCCAGCTGGGCGCCGAGGTTCTCGTAGGGATCCTCGATCTCGACCTCGCGGGCGATGGTCACACCGTCGTTGGTGATGGTCGGTGCGCCCCAGGACTTGTCCAGGACCACATTGCGGCCCTTGGGGCCCAGGGTGACCTTCACGGTGTCGGCGAGCTTATTGATGCCGTCCTCAAGCGCCTTGCGGGCGGCATCGTCATACAGCAGCTCTTTTGCCATAGTTGTTACTCCTTAGGAAAGTCGAGCGTGTGAGTGTTTACTTCTCGACCTTGGCGAGGACGTCGCGGGCGTTGAGCACCAGGTACTCCTCGCCACCGACCTTGACCTCAGTGCCGCCGAACTTGGAGTAGATGACGACGTCGCCCTCTGCCACGTCGACAGGCAGGCGGTCGCCGGAGTCGGAGACCTTGCCGGGGCCTACAGCCACGACCTCGCCCTCCTGGGGCTTCTCCTTGGCGGTGTCCGGGATGACCAGGCCAGAAGCGGTGGTCTGCTCGGCCTCCAGGGGGCGGACAACAATACGATCCTCGAGGGGCTTGATGGAGACTGACACGTCAGTTCTCTCCTTTGCTTTGGAGTCGAAAAACTTCTCTTGACTGTTGCGCGCCTTTGCCGGAGTGACCGTCGTCGCGGGTGCCGGTCCGCCCCGTTTAAGGCTTGGCACTCGTTGACGGCGAGTGCTAATAGAAATCATATGACCCGCTTAGCACTCAGGCAAGCAGAGTGCTAAGCGGGTCATAGTGTGACTGGCAGCGGTAGGCTCATTGGACATGGAAAGAGGAAGAGTATTCGCCACGGGGCTGACGATTTCCCTAGTCGGCTTCTGCGGCACTTCCTCAGTTGTACTGGCTGGGCTGCAGAGCGCTGGTGCAACCCCGGGCCAGGCGGCCTCCGGATTGGCCGCGCTGTGCCTGGTCCACGGACTGGCCATGTGGTGGATGGCCCAGCGGACCCGGATGCCGGTGGCCCTGGCCTGGTCGCTGCCCGGTGTGGCCCTGCTGGCCGCCGGAAGTGTCCCCGATGGCGGATGGCCGGCAGCAGTGGGGGCCTTCCTGGTCACCGGGGTGCTGATCATTCTCACAGGCCTCTGGCCCACACTGGGCAGGCTGGTCAGTTCGATTCCAGCACCGATCGCTCAGGCGATGCTGGCCGGAGTGCTGGTTCCGCTGTGCCTGGCGCCGGTGAGCGGTGTCATCGAAGAGCCGCTACTGGTAGTCCCAATCCTTGTGATCTGGCTTCTACTGATGCGCCTGGCCCCGCGCTGGGCAGCCCCGGCAGCGTTCTTAGTCGGCATCGTGCTGTTAATTGTCCTCGTGCTGCGCAGTGGGGAACAGGCCGGACCACTGTTGCCGACCCTGGAGCCGGTGATGCCTGCCTTCAGCTGGAGTGCGCTGATCGGAATCACCGTGCCGCTGTATATCGTCACCATGGCCTCACAGAACGTACCCGGGGTCGCGATTCTCTCCTCCTATGGATACACCGCCCCCTGGCGGCACACGATGTCGGTGACCGGGCTGGGCACAGTGATCGCAGCGCCATTCGGCGGTCATGCCATCAATTTTGCGGCAGTGACCCAGGCGATGGGTGCCTCCGCCGATGCGCATTCGGATCCTGGGCAACGGTGGCGGGCAGTGCGTGCCGCAGGGTTGGTCCAGGTTGGTCTGGCCGCATCAGCGACTGCCCTGACAACTCTGGTTGCGGTGGCCCCGGCGGTGCTGGCCGCGGTGGCAGGACTGGCGCTGCTGCCCTCGCTGGCCTCATCGCTGAGTGCGAGTATGAAGGCCAGCGAACCAGGACTCCGCGAGGCAGCAGTGGTGACCTTCGTCGTTGCCGTCAGCGGCGTGACAGTCTTCGACATCGGAGCCGCCTTCTGGGCCCTGTTAGCTGGTCTGGCCGTCTACGCAGCCCTCCGCATCGGCCGCCGCTGAGGCTCAATATACTTCTGGGGCGGCTTTGCGGTGCAGGCCGAGTTTGAAGCCCAGCCCGGCTGATGCCAACACGGCGGCACCGAAGACCCATCCTGACAGCGCCATGGCATGGGTGCCCGAGAGCAGCACACCAATCGTGCAGCCCAGCCCGATCATCGCGCCCCAGCCCAGCAGGAGACCGCCCAGCAGGGCGGTGGAGGAGTTCAGTGCCGTGGTCTTCTCAACCTTGACCCGCCGACCGCAGAGGGCGGCGATGAATGAGGCCAGAACAATCCCGAGGATCAGCCACCCATTGGTGGTGATGGTCTCCACCACCACCGCCACACAGCCGGCCAGACGCTCGTCCAGACCGGGCATAAAGGAATCCAGCCAGCCCAGTTCGGTCATCCCGGTACGGCTCAGCGAGGAGATCTGCTGGGTCACACCCAAAGGCGCATCCTTGTAATAGGCAAGGATTGCCAGCAGACCCACACCGGTGCCGGTCATCAGAGTGGGCCAGCGGGTGAAGAACACCTGCCGGCGAATCTCGGTGGGAGTGACAGCCCGAGCCCCACGGCCCTCCATCGGTGGGTTCCACTTCATCAACCAGACACCGATGCCGATCAGAACACCCAACTGCAGCAGCACGGCCAGGGTGTAGCCATTGCCGGCGGGCAGCCAGGGCACCGGAGCCCCGAGGATGAAGCTGGAGTACATGAAGTCCCAGGACAAAAAGCCCAGCCCGAAGCCGATGACCACCCCTGCCAGGGCAGGAATGGAGCGCAGATGGCCCTGGGGGAGTCGGTAGAGGTGGCCGGCGATGCAGCCACCGGAGATCACCATGCCCAGTCCGAAGGCCAGTCCAGCGATCACCAGGGCGATCGAGACCGGGGCGATATGCGCGTCGGTGGGAGTGTTATCCGCAGAGGGGGTGGGCAGGCGGGTGGAGAAGATCATCGCGTAGCCGATCATGCCCACCACGATCGAGATCAGAACGGCGTAGACGCCCCGGGAGTTCTTGAACTCGAACATATCCCGGAAGATGCAGAAGAAGCAGTACCGTCCGCGTTCGAACAGGATGCCCAGCCCCGCGCCGACCAGCAGCATCAGGGCAGCATTGGAGCCGCCCAGACCCTCACCGTCGGTGGCTGCCAGGTACCACGCCAGTCCCAGCAGCAACACGGCGACACCGCCCGCAATTGCTGTGCGGACGGTGTCGCCTCGAGTCCAGCCGAGGTCCTCCTCAGCTTCGACCTGTGTTGATGTTGTCATCAGGGGTTACTGCTGGCCCCAGAGTCCGGCGCGCTCTCCGGAGTTGTTGGCCACCGGAACGCCGACGCTGTTGCCCCATTCGGACCAGGAGCCGTCGTAGACCTTGACCTCTTCGCCCAGGATCTGGCTCAGCGCGTACCAGGTGTGGGAAGCGCGCTCGCCGATCCGGCAGTAGGCGATGATCGGCTTGTCGAAGTCGACACCAGCCTCTTCATAGATGGCGCGGATCTCTTCCTCGGGCAGGAACTCACCGGTCTCCTCGTCGACGATCTCAGTCCAGGTGACGTTGACCGAACCGGGGATGTGACCCCAGATGGAGGCACCTTCACCCTCGAAGATCTCAGGATCGACGCCGACCTCACCGTTGTGCTCCTCAGCGGAGCGGATATCGACCAGGTTGAACTCGCCGACATTCTCGCCATCGGCTGCTGCGTTCTCCTCTGCGATCTCCAGGACCTCCGGCTGGAAGGCGCGGATATCGTGGTTCTGCGGCTTCGCCTCGAAGTCGCCCTCGGGCACGGAGGGCACCTCTTCGACCAGCTCACGCTCGTCGTAGGCCTCCCATTTGTGCAGGCCGCCGTCGAGCAGCTTGACGTCTTCGACGCCGTAGAGGTTGAACACCCATGCGGCGTAGGCGGCGAACCAGTTGTTGTTATCGCCGTAGAGCACCACAGTGGTGTCATCGTTGATGCCCAGGGACTGGGCCAGTTCGGTGAACTCATCGGCGTCGATGAACTCGCGGGTATTGGGCTGGGTGAACTCGCTGGACCACTCCACGTACTGGGCCTGCGGAATATGCGCCTCAGCGTAAGGGGTCAGTTCGGAGGTGGGCAGATCCTCGGAGACATCCAGCAGGACGATGCCCTGCTCGTAGAGATCGCCCTCATCCAGACGCTCGGCCAGCCAGTCGGTGGTGACCAGAGGCTCATCGGTGTGGACGTCCTCATAGCCGCGGTTCTCACCGGGGATGTCCACCTCGTTGATGGTGGTGGCCGATTCTCCGCCGGCCTCGCCGGAGCTTGCTGCGGTGGTGGTTCCCTCATCCCCACCAGTTGAATTGGCGACCACAAAGCCGCCAGTTCCGGCCAGGGCAGCAGTGGCAATCACAGCGATCGCGAGTTTGCCGCCTGAGCTCTTCTGCGGGGTGCTGGAACCCTCAGCAGTCTTCTCTTCAGTGCTCATGGTGTGCCTTTCAACAAAGTGGTGCAGTGCACAACCCACTATGCGCGAATCCTTACAGCGTCTGCAGAGCAGGGTTCACATAAGGTCACATTGCCTGATGAGGTGGTTGGTGGATCACTGGAATTAGTTGGCAAGTAGACTTGTTGATGCTTGTCTGAGGAACCACCTGCGAGTGCGAGAGGCGCCACTTTGAGCCACACCCATGCCGAGGGCCACGACCCCTTTGCCTTGGTCGGATTGACCTACGACGACGTCCTGCTGCTGCCGGGGGAGACCGATGTCATTCCCTCCGACGCTGATACCTCCACCCGGCTGACCAAGAACATCCGGCTCAACGTCCCTGTGGTCTCTGCGGCCATGGATACGGTCACCGAGGCTCCGATGGCCATCGGGATGGCCCGCCTGGGCGGAATCGGGATCATCCACCGCAACCTCTCCATCGAGGAGCAGGCTAAGCAGGTGGATCAGGTCAAGCGCAGCGAATCCGGGATGATCACCGATCCGGTGACCATCCGCCCCGATGCCACCATCGCCGAACTGGACGAAATCTGCGGCCACTACCGGATCTCCGGTCTGCCGGTGGTCGATGAGAGTGGCAAGCTCCTGGGCATCATCACCAACCGGGATATCCGGTTCATCCCCGATGCGGAGTATGCGACCACCAAGGTCGCCGACAAGATGACCCCGCAGCCGCTGATCACCGCCAAGGACGGTATCCGCAATGCTGAGGTGCTCAAGATCTTCTCCGAGCACCGGGTGGAGAAGCTCCCGCTGGTCGACGACGACGGCCGGCTCACCGGGCTGATCACTATCAAAGACTTCGATAAGGCCGATAAATACCCCCAGGCCACCAAGGACGATGAGGGCCGGCTTCGGGTCGGTGCCGCCGTCGGGTTCTTCGGAGACGGCTTTGAGCGGGCCATGCGCCTGATCGAGGCCGGGGTCGATGTCCTGGTGGTCGACACCGCCAATGGGCACACCCGCGGTGTTCTGGAGATGATCGCCAAACTCAAGGCAGATCCGGCAGCAGCCGGTGTGGACGTCATCGGCGGCCAGGCGGCCACCAAACAGGGTGCCAAGGCACTTGTGGAGGCCGGGGCAGATGCCATCAAGGTCGGCGTCGGACCTGGTTCCATCTGCACCACCCGAGTGGTGGCAGGTGTGGGCGTGCCCCAGGTGACTGCCATCTATGAATCCGCCAAGGCTGCGGTCCCGGCCGATGTTCCGGTGATCGCCGATGGTGGACTGCAGCATCCCGGGGATATCGGCAAGGCCCTGGTGGCCGGTGCCAGCTCCGTGATGCTCGGCTCCCTACTGGCCGGTGCCGCCGAATCTCCCGGTGACCTGGTCTTCTTCAACGGCAAACAGTTCAAGGTCTACCGCGGTATGGGCTCGCTGGGTGCTATGCAGACCCGCGGGAAGAACACCTCCTACTCCAAGGACCGCTACTTCCAGGCCGATGTGCCCGATGACGAGAAGCTCATCCCCGAGGGCATTGAGGGCCAGGTTCCCTACCGCGGACCGCTCTCTGCGGTGCTGCACCAGCTCACCGGTGGCCTGCGCCAGACCATGTTCTACGTCGGCGCGCACACCATCGATGAGCTGAAGGCCAAGGGCCAATTCGTCCGCATCACCTCCGCGGGACTGAAGGAATCCCACCCGCATGATGTGATGATGACCGTTGAAGCCCCCAACTACCGGGGCAAGTAGGGAGTATCCGCACAGTGAATGAAACCCAGATCGGCCTGGCCAAATCCGGACGGCGGGCCTGGGCGCTCGACGACGTCAACATCACGCCTTCGCGCCGCACCCGCTCGCCGCAGGATGTCTCCCTGGACTGGCAGATTGATGCCTATACCTTCTCGATGCCGGTGATTGGCGCGCCGATGGATTCGGTGATGAGCCCTGCCACTGCCATCGCCCTGGGCAAGCTGGGCGGGCTCGGGGTGCTGAACCTCGAGGGTCTGTGGACCCGGTATGAGAACCCTGAGCCGGTTCTGGAGGAGATCGCTCACCTGGAGGCCCAGGAGATCTCCCCGGCCAATACCCGTCGGCTGCAGGAGCTCTATGCCGAGCCGATCAAGGCTGAGCTGATCACTCAGCGCCTGGCCGAGATCCGGCAGGCTGGGGTGGTGGTCTCCGGTTCGCTGACCCCGCAGAACACCCAGGAGTTCTACCGCACCGTGGTCGATGCCGGGGTGGATATGTTCGTCATCCGCGGCACCACCGTCTCCGCTGAGCATGTCTCCGAGACGCAGAACCCGCTGAACCTCAAAGAGTTCATCTATGAGCTCGATGTGCCGGTGATCGTCGGAGGTGCCGCCGGTTATACCCCCGCACTTCACCTGATGCGCACCGGTGCAGCGGGTGTGCTGGTCGGTTTCGGCGGCGGCAGCGCGACGACGACCCACCGAGCTCTGGGCATCCGGGTGCCGATGGCCACTGCGATCAGTGACATCGCTGCAGCCCGCCGCGATTACCTCGATGAGTCCGGTGGCCGGTATGTGCATGTGATCGCCGATGGCGGCCTCGGCACCAGCGGCGACATTGTGAAGGCACTGGCCATGGGCGCAGATGCCGTCATGCTGGGGGCGACCCTTGCCCGGGCCGAGGAAGCCCCCGGCCAGGGCTGGCACTGGGGCCTGGAGGCTGTACACCCGAACTTCCCGCGTGGTCACCGCACCCGGGTGGGCACGGTTGCCTCCCTGGAAGAGGTTCTGCTGGGGCCGGGGCACCACACCGACGGCTCCTCCAACCTCATGGGCGGACTGCGCCATGCGATGGCTGCCTGCGGCTATGTGGACCTGAAGTCCTTCCAGCGGGTCGATGCCACAGTGGCTCCCTCAGCCAAGCACTGACACTGAGGACCGTAACCAACTCAACGTAGGAGAAGGGCGGGAACTCGGGCCTTTCGGCCTGGAGTTCCCGCCCTTCTCGTATCTGCTGTTGCGTCCCTCAGGCGGTCTTGGACCGCTCGCTGGGAGTCTCAGTCGGCTCCTCAGTGGGTTCCTCTGTAGGTCCAGGCTCCTCTGTGGGGGTTGGCTCCTCCGTCGGTGTGGGGTCCGCGTCCTCTTCGAATGCGCCCTCGAAGTCCAGCACGTAGTCATGGCTGAAGAACTTCATATGTTCGGCAATGAGGTCCTGGGCTTCCTCACCGGTCTCATAGAGATCCACAGTTCCCACATCCTGGATCACCCGGATCGTGGTGCCGTCCTCGAGGTTGGGCACCAGCGGCAGTGACTCATAGGAGCCTGTCCAGTCGTCCAGCTCAAGAGGGTTGACCGAGGCCACGGGCGCATCCTCGGTGTCTCCGGTCCAGCCGTAGATGGCGACCTCCTCATCGCCGTCCACCGGCTGGAAGATCGCAGCCATGGGCTCACGGGCGTTGGAGTAGATATCGGCCAGATCGTAGCCGTCGAGGGCACCGGAGTCGAGGTGCTCGACCCCCTCCTCGAAGAGGATCAGGGAGTCCACCAGCTCCACATTTTCGGGTCGGTAGATGTACCCGTTGCGGATGACGTCCTCGTTCTCGGGCACGGTGTCCACCGGCACGAAGTCCCAGGTGTCCTCACCTTCGACGGCGTTGAGGGCATCCACCAGCTGCTGGTGGGCGTAGTCGCGGTCTTCGCCGAAGTGGATGGAGTTTTCCATCTCCTGCAGGGCGACGACGTCGGAGTCCATCTCGATGATGGTGTTGACGATGCGGGACTGCTGAACGGCGAAGTGCTCTTCGGTATAGGCCCCACGTGGGGTGCAGTTATTTGCGGTGGTGGGGTTGCCGTGGCGGTCCTCGTGGTAGCCGCAGTCCTCGAACTGCTCACCCACATGGGGGAAGTAGTTGAGCACATTGAACCCGGCCAGTCGGATATCGCCGGCGCGTTCGGGCAGAACGGCGTCCTCGCGGGTGTTCTCGATGTTCACCGGTTCGGCATCTGGGTTGCCGGGCAGGAAGCTGGTGGGCTCGAACCGCCAGCCATCGTAGCGGTATTCCAGGATGACGTTGTCGTCGAAGTCCAGGCCCGCACCGACGCGGACAGGCTGGTCCTCGCGGAGGTAGGGCAGGGGCATATGCCGGTCGAAGGCCCAACTGTTCCACCGGTTGCGTCCACCGTGGCCGAGGGTGATGAACTGTTCGGCATTCTCGGCGGCCAGATCTTCGGCCTCCGGGCCGGGGGCGTGGACTGCGGTGGGGGTCCACAGTGGTTCTGATCCGTCGACGACTCCGAGGACCCCGCCGACGTTATCGGCCACGGTCCAGTCTCCCTCGGGTGCGATCAGCATCCCGATGAAGGCCTCGCGCTCTGCGGGGCTGATGAATCCCTCGTAGGTATAGGGGAGGGGCTCGGCGGCCTCATGATCCTCGAGGACGTCGATGACGGCCCCGTTGAGGATCTGCAGCTGGGCTGATTCTTCGGCTCCAGTCTCATTCCAGGTGCCGACTGTTCCGGTGATCTCCACGTAGTCGCCGGTTTCGACCCCTTCGCCGTCCCAGCTGGTGCCCTGGTGGACGAAGATTGCGCAGGAGATCTCGTGATCGGTGTAGTCCTCCTCGCCGCAGGCGGCCTCCTCCTGGATGTAGAAGCCGTCATGGGCGCGGGAGTCGTTCTCGGCGTCGTCGTATTTTGCGGTGACGAAACCGGAGACGGTGACATCCTCACCTTCCAACGGGCTCTGGAAGGATTCAGTCCAGTTCTCCCCGCGGACCTCGGAGATGCTGACCTCTTCGCCATCAGTCAAGAGTCAGCGTCCTCAGTCAGTCATGCAAGTGATCCGCCCCGCGCGCAGGCCCAAAAAACTTAGGACTCCCTCTCGCGGCGGGGATGTGGGGAAGCCATCCCGAGCGCTGCTGGATCGGCGTCTGTGCCTGGCGCGAACCTTTATAAGGTAATCAGGGCTGTGTGAACATCAGATGACGCGGGGTTGAAGATTACTCAGAAAGACCGACGACGACGCCGGCTTACTCCACAACTCCTACTGGAACGTTTCAGTGGTGGGCGTCCTCTGAGCGCTGATGGGCTCTACCTGGGGTTATTCGGTAACAACGGATGTAACACCCTGGGTGGTTTAATGCTCAGAGACCCGTAGAACTCCCGACCCTGAGGATGACTGATGGCCAGCTTCGAAGTTCCCGCCGAATACAACTACCTCTGGACCACCCGCCATAAGCCCACTTTGGAGATCGGCAGCGGGGACACCATCAGCTTTGACCAGGTCCCGGAGGCCGCGGGCGGCCAATTCGATGATTACCGGGCGGGGGATCCCATTCCGGAGCTGGACTTCGAGAGGCTCTACCCCATGCTGGGCCCCATCATGGTCGAAGGGGCCGAGCCCGGTGATGTGCTGGAACTGGAGCTGCTGGAGTATGAATCCCATGGCTGGGGCTGGACCGCGACCCTGCCCGGAATGGGACTTCTGGCTGAGGAGTTCGCCGATCCCCACCTGCATATCTGGGACTTCAAGGGCAGCTCCGCTGCGGACTTCAAAGGTGTGGCTTCAGTGCCGGTGCGTCCCTTCCTCGGGGTCCTGGCCAGCACTCCCGACACCGATGAGCCCCAGGGTGTGATCCCGCCGGGGCATTTCGGCGGCAATATCGACTGCCGGGACCTCATCGCCGGAACCAAAGTCTTCCTTCCGGTCCAGACCCCGGGTGCTCGGCTGATGCTCTCTGATCCACATGCGGCCCAGGGTGATGGTGAAGTCTGTGTCTCTGCCATTGAGGCTCCGCTGGGCGGGCGGATGAAGGTGACCCTGCATAAGGGTTGGTCTATCCCTGCCCCGCAGTTCCAGACCCCCGGTCCGCTGCGTAGCGGGATCGAGGATAAGGGTTACTACGCCACCATGGGTGTGGGGCCTGATTTGATGGGCGCGGCGAAAGATGCCGTGCGCTACATGATCGACCATATGAGCAGGCGCTACGGTCTGGATCCCCTGGATGCCTATGTTCTCTCCAGTGTGGCAGTGGATCTGAAGATCAGTGAGGTCGTCGACGCCCCCAACTGGGTGGTCAGCGCCTATCTGCCCCTGTCGATTATGAACGAGGAGCGTTGAGGATCAGCTGAGCCTGCCGCCGAGGGCTCAGTCCTCGGTGGCGCGGCGGAGGCCGACGAGATAGGCGATACCGGCAGCGATCAGGGCACCGCCGACAATTGCCAGAACGACCACCCAGCCGTTGAGCCCATTGCCGTCACCTTCACCCTCTGCGGTGGCATCGGTCTCTGCGGGGTCTTCACCCTCGGAACCCTCAGGCTCTGAGGTGGCCTCTTCGGTGGCGTCGTCGTCGTTGTCTTCCTCTGAGTCCTCTTCAGAGGTCTGGCCTTCCTCGGGACCCGGGACATCATCGGGGATGGGCCAGATGTTTCGGTCCGAATACCCGGCCTCACTCTCATGGACCCCGGGATCTCCAGGTTCCAGGGACTCACCGTTCAGGCTCAGCGCGAAGGGCGTCCAACCGAGGACATTGTCCTCCTCATCGGTGGCCACCAGACCGTAAATGCCGCTGTAGTCCACATCTTCGCTGGCCACCAGAGTGTTCCAGCGTGGGCTCTCAGCACTGGCGCCCGTACCGTCAGTCAGCAGCTCGGCCGGCAGGAAGACTGCCTCCTCGCCTCCGGGAGGCAGCAGCCAGAGATCAGCCTCAGCTGCCTCGGCCTGCAGTTCCACGGTGAACTCCTGGTCCAGCGGGATAGTGGGCTCATCCTCGAAGATGCTGATCAGGCCGTAGGTCTCCTCGGTTAGGGACTCCAGGGTCGGGGCCTGGCTGGAGGGATCAGAGTTCTCCCCATTGGAGGGAACCGGCCAGAGCTCCTCGGCCTCGCTGCCATCGAATTCACGGTCATCGCCTTCTACCATCACGGGGTAGGGGGTCCAGGTGATGATCTCCCCGCTGGTGCCGTCCACGGCGGTGAAGGCATACCAGTCGGAGCCTTCGAAGTCATCGCTGGAGAGCAGGACCTCGATCAGTTCGACTTCCTGCTCGGGATAGGTCGGGGAACCGGGATTCTGATAAGTATCGGACTCCGTCTCTCCGGAGCCGATGAGGATATCGTCCCCCTCAGCGGAGAGCGCCCAGATCTCCACGGTCTCGGGGATATCGAAGTTCTCCGAGGCCAGCATCAGGTCAAACTCGGTATCTACCGGGAAGATGCCTTCACCCTCACCCAGGGAGAGGCCACCGTAGGTGTCCTCTGACAGTTCATCCTGTTGGGGTGCGGCATAGGCCGCGGGGCCGGTTGCCAGCACCAGTGCACTCACTGCGCCCAGGGACGTGACCGTACGGAGTAACCTCACGGTGCTAGTCATGGTGAAACAGCTCCTTTGAAATGTCAGTTCTTCAGAGACTATCTACACTCATCTGGACAAACAGTGAGCGCACTGGTGATGCTGGCTGAGAGTTCCCTAGGACACAGTGGAGCCCGGCTCCTGGTCCTCACAGACGTAACCATAGGTGGGGTCTTCACAGAGGATAGCGATGGCAGTTCCCTCCTCCCCATTGGCAACTAGCTCCCATTAAGCCCCTGAAGTGCAGAAGTTTCCCCGTTCGGCGGCATGATGCGGAACAGGGGAACTTTGCGTGCGTGAACGCTCCGTGCGTATCAGCTATTCGCTCGCTGCGTCCCTCTTGCGGTGGGAACGGTAGAGAACCAGGCCGCCGAGCCAGGGGGATGCCCCGGGCTCGCCGATCTGCAGGAAGTCGTGATTGGTCAGGGCAACCCACGGCAGATCCGGATTCAGCTCGGCCACCACCTGCAGGGCGCCCCAGTCGAAACTCTGAATCGTGGACTGCTCGACCATGCCATGTTTCTCGATCTCCGAGACAACAGCCGGCACGAAGACATCCCGGGGCTGGGTCTCCTAGGGAGCTCCGGCCTCTACCTTGGTCTCGATATTCAGCGTCACATCGTAGGCCTCATGCTCATGGATGAGTTCAAAGACCTCATGCAGTTCGATGATGGGCTGCGGGTGGACCTCCTGATCGGGCCAATTCTGGTGTGCTTGGTAATTGCACTCCAGAGTCTGGACCTGTTCCAGGGTGAGGTCGGCAATGTATTGATCGACATAGGGGAAGTCTGGGTCCCCTTCGAATGCCGGCTCGGTGTCACGGCAGAGGTGGTCGAAGATCTGCCGGTCGTGCCAGACCAGAACGGCGCCATCGGCTGTGACATGGGTGTCCAGCTCCAGGGTTGTCACGCCCATCTCCAGGGCATTGGCAAAGGCCTCCGGAGTGCTCTCCGAGATCAGCGCCAACCCACCCCGGTGGGCCTGCAGGTCGAATGTCCCTGCAGGCCCACCGGGGTGACATCGTAGGCCGGGACCTCGAAACCACACTCCGGCTGATCCGGTTCCTCAGTCTCGGTGGCCAGGGCAGCCGAGGGGCCGGCCACCCCCAGTGCGGCGGCCAGACCCGTGGAGAGCAGTCCGCGTGGGGTCACCAGGTCACGATGCATGGTCATCACCTGTGCCTCAGCCGATGTTCTCTGCACGCTGGCGAGAGGCCCGCAGCACCAGGGCGCCGAGGCCGACCAGGACTAGGGCAGCCAGCAGGATCCAGCCGATGGTGGCACCGGTGGCGGCCAGGCCGTCCTCGTCAGTTCCCGAGGTTCCTGCGGGATCGGTGTCATCCTCATCGTCATCGTCAGCACCGGGTGAACCGGCATCAGCCGGCAGCACCGTCAGCTCCGCGGAGCCCTCACCGGAGGTGCCGGTGACCGTGAGCTCATACTCGCCGGGTTCAGTTTCAGCCGGGATGGTGACCTCTGCAGTCAGCGCCCCGTCGTCGTCGGTGGTGAACTCGCCCAGGGTGGGATTGAGCTCGACGACGACGTCTTCTTCAGCGCCGAACCCGGAGGCTGTGACGGTGACATCCTCACCGGCTTCGACTTCCTGGGGGTCCACGCTCACTGAGATGCCGGTGGGATCCTCGTCATCGTCGTCGCCCGGGGGAGGGAACTCACTGTCGGCGAAGACGATATCGGCCACGATGGGATCGTGGTCAGAGGAACGCCACTGGTCCAGGCGGAAGATATCGCTGGCGGTGTAGTTGTGGCGGGAGTACTCCAGGGCAATCGGCTCCACTGCGTTGATCTGCCAGATCTCGGTCTGGGCCACCGTTTCAGTTGCGGCCGGGGAGGAGATCAGGTGGTCCAGGGAGCCGACCTCGGCCTGGAACATGTAGCTGAAGTCCCCGGTGGCAGCCGAGAGGTTGGTGTAGTCCTGATCGAAGAAGACCTGCAGGGGGTCCTCATTCTCATAGGAGTTGAAGTCGCCCATGAGGTGGACGTTCTCGGTGCCGGTCTCCTCGACCAGGGCATCGGCGAATGCCTGCAGACCCTGGGCCTGGTAGACCCGGTCATAGTTCCAGGGTGACTGGCCATCGCCCTGGTCGGCATTGGGGTCATCGTCCTCAACACCGGAGGCGCCCTTGGACTTGAAGTGGTTCACGATGGCGATGAACCGGTCCTCCTCTGTACCGTCTACCGGCTGAAACTCCACAGCGAAGGGTTCGCGGGCATTGGAGTAGATATCCGCCAGCTCGCGGTCAAGGGACTCGAAGTGCTCGGGGTTCAGCTCAGAGACACCCTCATCGAAGAGGATCCAGCTGTCGACCACTTCGAGGGCCTCAGGCTTGTAGATGTAACCGTTGCGGATGACATCCTCATTCTCCAGATCAGGCACGGCCGCCGGTTCGGAGACATAGTCCCAGGCCTCGTAGCCGAGGTCCTCGTTCAGGGCCTCGACCAGGCGGGCGTGAGCGTAGTCGCGGTCGCCCTCAGGGTGGAAGTGACCGGAGTTCTCCACCTCCTGCAGGGCCACCATATCGGCGTCCATATTGTTGATCGCCTCGACGATCTTGGCCTGCTGACGCTCGAAGGCTTCCTCACTCCATGCCCCGCGCACATCGCACCAGTCAGCGGTTGTGGGGTTGCCCTCACGGTCGGGGTAGTACTCGCAACCTTCCTCGTCCTCACCGAGGTGGACGAAGTAGTTCAGAACGTTGAACCCGGCGATCCGGAGGTCCCCGGCGCGATCAGCGGGTGTTTCGTTGCCGATCCGGGTGTTCTCGAAGCTGGCCGGTGTGGCCTCGTCCTCGGGGCCGTCGAGCCGGCTGGTGGGCTGCAGACGGTACTCGCCGAAGTCATAGTCGACGATCACCGGCTGTTCGAACTCCACAGCAGCGCCGACGCGCACGGGGTCATCTGCGGTGATGTAGGGCAGTTCGAGGTCGCTGCCGTCGAGATCATCGCTGGCGCCGTCGTCGAGGTAGAAGAGGCGCTCGCGGTTCTCGGCCTCCAGCTCATTGGCGGGCTCACCGGGGTCCACCACGGAGGTGGGATTGAACAGCGGGTCCTCACCGGCCACGATGCCGATCTCGCCGTAGCTGAGCAGATCGTAGTGGTCGGTGACGGTGTAGTCGCCCTGGGGGGCGATCAGCATGCCCATCAGGGAGTCGCGATCCTCGGGGTTCTCCGGGAACTCGATCTCGGCCGGCTCAACCGGGGCGAAATCCTCATCCTCGAGCAGGGTGAGCTCGTGGTGCTCTGCGGGGTCCTCGCCCTCCTCATCGGCGAAGAGGTTCAGCTGTTTGGATCCCTCGAAGTGGGTGGCATCACCGGTGATCTCGACGTAGTCGCCGATCTCCACCTCAGCCTCGCCGGGCTCTTCACCGACGAACTCGGGGGCGTAGACGAAGATCGCATCGGAGACATCATGCTCATCGAGGTCCAGCTCCCCGCCGGTGCCTTCGGTCTGGATGTAGAAACCGCCGAAGCTGCGTTCGGTGGGGTAGACCGCGGTGACCACACCGCGGGTGGTCACACGGATCTCACCCTCGTCCTCGTGGTCCTCCAGCAGAGCGTTGAGCTCGCTGATCTCATACTCATCGGCCTCGTCCGCCTCATCCTCGATCGGAACGGAGAGGGTGACCTCGGTACCGGTGACCGGCTCACTGAGCACCAGGGGAAGCTCGCCGTCCTCGCCGGTCTCCTCAGGGATCTCCAGGCGGATCTCGGCCTGGCCACGCTCATCGGACTCATCGGTCCAGGCGGTGTCGATGCTGAACTCTTCGCTGACCGTCTCGCCCAGTTCCACCTCAAGGGTGTCACCGACCGGCACATCCTCATGGGCCCAGGCCAGGGAGGAGACATCGATGGCGAGTTCATCGCCGGGGGAGTAGGTGGTGTCCTCATCGGTGACCCAGTGGACACCGATTCCGCCGCGCTCCAGCTCCGGCTGCAGGGTCTGCTGCTCCTCGGCGTAGTCGACGATGGCCTCGAGGTCGTTCTGGCCGGTGTCGTGCATCTCCAGAGCTTCGGGGGCGATATCCAGTCCGCCACCGCCGCCTGCCATATGGCTGTTCAGCGCGACCTCGTAGGTCTCCTCGGGGTCAACTGGTTCACCGTCGATCCAGATTCCGGTGATCCGCTCACCGGCACCGGCTTCTGGGTCATAGGTGTAGAAGACATTGCTGGACTGCCCGTGCCGGGAGAACCGGTCCTCATCCTCGCGCCACTGCTGCTCGAAGATGGTGTAGACCTGCTCGCCGGTGAAGCTGCCGACCATCAGGGTGTTGGCGAAGGGCTGGGCATCGCCGAGGTCGCGGATGCTGATATCACCCAGTGGGAGATCGGCGCGCAGGCCACCGGAGTTGGTCAGCGCGAAATCAGCCTCGGGGTTGGTACGGTGGACTGCCCAGAGCTGGGCGTCGGCAACCAGTTCACCGAGGGTGGAGGCTGCAGCGCGGTTATCGCTCTCCCCGGATTCCACATAGGCCCGGGCGAAGGGGACTTCACCCGCCACGCTGGCGACTACCTCGGCACCGAGTTCCTCGGCGACCTCAACTGCATCGGCCACGATGGCGTCCACCTCGGGGTGGGAATCGCAGGCCAGCTCCTCGCTGCTGAGATCCACCAGCCGGGCAGAGGAGTCCACGAGCTCACCGGAGCCGGTGTCGAAGGAGAGCTCCAGGTGAGAGAGGTACTCCCCGTATTCACCACCCTGGGCGACCCAGAGGGCACCTTCCTGCTCCACATAGGCCTGGTGGGTGTGCCCGGAGAAGACTACATCGATGGCCGGATGCGCGTTCTCTACGAGGTCAGCGAAGCCGGTTCCCCCGTAGCCCTCATGGACCAGAACGGCGACGACGTCGGCGCCCTCCTCTTCCACAAGGTGTTCGGCGTAGTAATTGGCCTCCTCGGATAGGGCGGTCCACTCAATATGGTCGATGCCGTCAGGGCTGACCAGCCGCGGCATATCCATTGTGTTCAGCCCGATGAAACCGACTGCGACGCCGTCGACCTCATGGATCTCATAGGGCTCGTAGAGGTGCTCGCCGGTGTCCACATGGCGGGCGTTAGCGCCCAGCCAGGTGAAGTCTGAGAGTGGGATGACCCGGTCGTCGAAGTCATCGGCGCCCTGATCGAATTCGTGGTTGCCCAGGCTGGTGACATCCAGGCCCATGGCGTTGAGCGCCTCGATGGAGGGCTCGTCCTGCTGGATGAAGCTGGTGAAGGTCGACGCGCCGATATGGTCGCCGGAACCGGTGAACAGGGTGTTGGGGTTCTGCTCGCGGTAGGCATCGACAGTGCAGGCGATGGCGGAGGCGGATTCCTCTAGCCGTCCGTGGAAGTCGTTGGTGTTGAGGATCTGCAGATCGACGACCTCGCCGTCAGCCTCAGTCTCTTCGGTGACCTCCGAGTCCTCTTCAGTGGGAGCCTCGTCCTCTTCAGCTTCGTCGGTGTCGCCTTCGTCCTCGGAGGTGTCCTCCTCACCGGTTTCCTCTTCGGAGGTTTCGTCCTCCTCTGAGGTGAGCTCGTCCTCGTCGTCGCCGGCTTCGTCCTCGGCGATTTCGGTGGGGTCTGCTTCCTCTGTGGGCTCAGCCTCGGTATCGGCCCAGGCGGCGGGGGAGATGCCGATCAGGGCCAGAGCGAGACCTCCGGCAGTGATGGCTTTGGCGAGTTTCGGTGCCCTGAGCTGGTCGGGCACAGGGACGTGGTCGTCACGAGTCATGGGGCGTTCCGGTCCTCATCTGAAGCTGCGTACAGTGATTCCTCAGCATGCTGGCCGAAGTGGCACAGCACACGATCACCACCTTAGCCAGGTCCAGGTAAACGGGGTGCAAACACCGCTTTACAAGACCATGGCTGCAGTCAGGGATGAGTTCAGAACGGCGGGAGAGAGGTTATCCACAGGGCCGGACGGAATGTCGGCTCAGCGCCATAGGGTAGAAGCGCCGGCCGGATAGCCCGGCCGACATGGTTAGGAGGTAAATATGGTTGAGATCATATTTATCGCCGCCGCTCTTGTGACCATAGTCGCCGGAATGGACCAGTTCGTTTATCGGCGGCGAAAACAATAAGAGTAGCGGCGGCCCCGTTGGGAATGAAGGTTAGGGCCTGATCTCCCAACGGGGCCATTCGCTATTCATTATATTGCGGAGACGGAGGGATTTGAACCCTCGGCAGAGAATTAACCCTGCACCACCATTCCAGGGTGGCTCCTTCGGCCGCTCGGTCACGTCTCCTGAAGGTGTCCCCTCCGGGGAGGAGGACCGATCCATCGTAGCTGAAAAATCCGCAGTCAGCCAACTAGCTTGGTGTGCAGGTGCTCACTGAGGATCCCGGGGTCAGTCTCAGTCTTCAAAATATCCCGCAGTCCAGGGGCTCCCCCCAGCTCGGTCAGCATCGAATCCATGGAATCCGCAGTGGCTGACAGTAGCGGATGGTTGGAGGCGAAGAAGGCTGCGGCACGTTGGGCGCCGTCGTCGTTCTTCTTCGACTGGGTATAGGCCGCAGCCCTCAGGCGCAGGAAGATCTGTTCAAGGTTCTCCTGGGTGCGGGCGTAATCGGCCACAATGTCATTGCGGTCCGCGCCCAGCAGGCTCAGCACCACAGCGGCCAGAATCCCAGTCCGGTCCTTACCTGCGGCACAGTGGAACAGCACCCCGCCCTCGGTAGTGCCGATGACCTCCAGTCCCTGGGAGACCTCGTGGACATGGCTGCGCACCAGGCCCGCGTACCAGCGGCCCACATCCGCAGGGGAACGCATGCTGGGTGCGGCTTCCACCAATGCCAGAGGGTTGACCGCTGCCTCGGCCAGCGGCAGGTGATGGTGCCTCACTCCCAGCTCGGCAGCGCTGTGGTGCGGGGAGGCATTCACCTCGGGCGTCGATCGCAGGTCCAATACCGCGCTCAGGCCGCGGTCGAATAGGCTCTGGATCTCCTCGCGTGGGGAAATGGTGGGGTCATCGGAGCGCCACAGTAGCTCCGGTTTGACCCGCCCCCCTTCTACGGCAATGTCGCCGAGATCGCGAATATTGACCAAGGGGTGAGCGGGCAGAGGGCTGGCAGTAAGCTCTAGGGCTTCTGCCGAAGAGGAGGCCTGTGACGTCATCTCACCCATCCTAAGTCCCCGCCAAGATGCACATTGAGGCATTCAGGTAGTTCTCGGAAAACAGTCAGCAAAGAGGCAAACAGGTTCAGATAGTCTCTTGACCGTGACATCGCACGGGGATCCCGACGCCCAGGGATACGAACCAGACGGATACAGGGCTGAAACGCAAAATCCGCAGCCGAACCCTGCCCAGCCGAACCCTGACCAACAGCACTCTGGTCAGATGGATCAGGGCCCGCTGCCAAGCGCCCAGGACCTCTGGCAGCACCAATCTGGTCAGAACCTTCCGGGGCAGCAGCCGGAATATCCCTCAGCTGGGGCAGCCCCCTATCAACAACAGCAGCCGCCATACGGTCCACCGGTGAATGCGCCGAACTATCCGAACTACTCTGCGCCACCCCACCAGCCCTACCCGCAGGCACCTGGGGGCTACGGTGCCCCGGTGCCGCATCAACCAGGGGAGCAGCAGAAGGAGAAGAAGGGATTCGGTCCCGGTGCCGTGATCGGCGGAATCGGTGTGCTGGTCCTGCTCTTTGCCATCTTCTTCGCCCTGACCTACTGGATTTTCAGCGGCCGGGCAGGAGATGCCTCCAGTACTGCGGGGGATCCCGTCGAAGCAGGCGAGGATACCGAGGAGCAGGAGGAATCCGAATCGGAGGACGAGCCGGAGGATCTGCTCGAGGAAGAAGGCTTCGACGACGATCTTCTGGAGGACTTCGACTACGAGGAACTCTCCGATACTGACTCCGACTCCCTCGGAGTCCCCACCGATGATGAGGGCCGGGAGTTGCACTGGCCCGGCGAGCAGCCCGAGGGTTCCTACCACATCGAAGAGCGTGAGCTCTATCCGGTGATGGAGGAGCACATCATCGAAAAATATGAGTTCTGGCAGGACCACTGGCAGAACGGCACTCTTCTGGAGGAAGCCGGGCTGGAGGAGACCGAAGAGAACCTGGACTACGCCCAGGCCTTCATGTACATCATCACCGACCACCGCAATGCGCTGCTCTTCGGCTCATTCCAAACCTCCACCAACCCCGGGGAGCTCGACGCGATCATCCAGTCGAGGATGGATGCAGTCGATGACTACGAGGAGCGGTTCCTCAACGGGGAGGACCTCGGAGTCACTGTGACCGTGGTGCAGTCCGACGGGGAGGTGTTCGAATATGAGGAAAGCGAGGCGACCCAGCAGGAGAACCCCGAGGAGTTCGCCGAGACTTTTGAGCCGGCGATCGGAGAAGACGGCACCTACCGAGACTCCGCACAGGAACTGGCCGAGGCATTCGGTCTCTATGTCACTTATGACTTCGAGTCGATCTATGAGGGGTGCACAATGCACCCCGATCAAGACACCACTCAGGTGATAGCTGCTTACTGCATCGCCACCCCAGAGCTCATCTATGTCAATAATGAGTTTGCTCTCTACCCCGACTACCTTGAGGACCTCGATTTCATCGAGACGATCCGTCACGAGATTGCCCACCATCAGATCGGTGAGATCTGCGGTGCGGTGGCCCCCAGTATCGCCGGGGATCTCGTCGAAGGGGTGACCAACTCCTATGCGGTGCTCTACCTCGGTGCAGACCGGGATCTGCTTGAGCTCCACGCGCCACCGGAGTACCTCACCAGTGACGAAACAGATGAGATCGCCCAGGCCATCGCCGAAGAGGGTCGCTGCTCCTGAATCGACACCTCTGCGAGGGGGTGCTCAGTTCGCGTGAGGAGGCAGCTCCGCGATATGCTGGAGTCTGGCCCCACGCGTGGTGTCATCCTGCTGAACTCCCCCAGGACCGGAAGGTAGCAAGGGTAGGTGGGCTCTGGCAGGTGCGCGTGGGGTTTCTAATTCCCTCATTTTCTACACAATGTAGAACTCATCGGTAGACTGGGCAGTGCGAGCACCATACCTCACTCTCAAAGGAGCACCATGACTGCCGAATACTCGACCTCTCCGATGCCTAAGCTGACTTTCATCTTCGGTGCGATCCTCGTGGTCGTCGGGGGCGGAGGGTACGTTTTCTCCCTGACCAATAACACCGATCACTGGACTGCCCTGATCCCTGCGATCATCGGCGTGCTGCTGCTGATCAGCGGCGCGATCGCCCTGAAGAACCTCATGGCGGGTATCCACATCGCACTGCTGATCGCCCTGGTCGGAGCCTTGGGCATGTTCATGCCGCTGATGAACCTGGGTGAACTCTTCGCAGGTGAGGCCGAGCGCCCGGCAGCGATCATCTCCGCGCTGATCTCCCTGATCGTGCTGGTGGTCTACATCATCCTTGGTGTGCGCAGCTTCCTGGCTGCCCGCCGCTGGAAGAAGGGCTGAAGCCCCGCCCCGTTCAACACAGCGTAAAGACGCCTGCGCCCTCGGATTCCGCCTGGGCCCAGGCGTCTTCTATTTGGTCGAGAAACCTGTCATTAGGCGCATAGTATGCCGGCTCTGCCCAGCCCTGACGGGCCAGCTCCTCATTGACGAAGACTTCATCGGCGAAGACACCGGCCAAGAGGCGGTCATACTGGTCCCGGCGCTCCTGGTCGAATTCCAGGACAAGCTCATCACCAGGGCTGATCATCTCGCTGATCGCCTCCGAGGCCTCCGGTCCGCCGCATTCAACGGGCTCTTCCGGGTGAACTGTCTCCGGGGTGTCGATATTTAACAGGCGTACCCGCTCCTCCTGACCGGAGAGCTCGACGACGATCGTATCGCCGTCGATGATGCGGACCAGTTCAGCGGCAGCGGCATCCTCTGAGAAACCATCTGGCACCGAAGGTTCACGGTCCTGCCACCAACTGAACACCGCAGCCAACACAATCACCACCGCGATCATGCCCAGCCAGCCGCCGAGGCCGCCGGCTAAGGATCGACGGCGACCACGGCGAGGCACAGAGCCCCTCCATCCGGGTCTACGGCCAGTGGCCCGCCGGATATGGCGCCTGGCCCCACGGCGGACTGCTCGTTGGACATACCTATTTCTGCTCATCTGCGTTCTTCTCGCCCCGGTCCGGTCTCTGCGTTATCCATTCCATCTTCCCAGCAGGGGAGGACATGCTGAGCCACCCCTGTGGATGTGATCTGGGTCCAGTTCTGAGATTTCTTCGAATCCGCGAAGATTTGCAAATCTTTTGTCGAGTTGAGGTGGATTAGGGGTTGCAGAGTGCCCAAAACTGGGAATGTCCCCAAGAAAACGCCAGACCGATCCCGCCGGGGCGGTAAGGGAATCAAAGGAGATTCAGATGACCGAGACACTCGCCAACGCCCAGGAGACCCAGAACGGCACTACGGGCTTCCAGCCGGAGACCCGGGACGTGTTCGAAGAGAAGGTCCAGGCACTGCAGAAGGACTGGGACACCAACCCCCGCTGGGCTCAGACCACCCGTGACTACAGCGCCGAAGAGGTCATCAAGCTCCAGGGCACGGTGCAGGAGGAGAACACCCTCGCCAAGCGCGGCTCCGAGAAGCTTTGGGCACAGCTGACTGAGGAGCATGCAGCCGGGAAGTTCACCAACTCTCTGGGTGCGCTGACCGGGAACATGGCAGTCCAGCAGGTCAAGGCCGGACTGCGGGCCATCTACCTCTCCGGCTGGCAGGTTGCCGGTGACGCAAATATGGCCGGTCAGACCTACCCCGATCAGTCCCTCTACCCGGCCAACTCCGTGCCGAATGTGGTCCGGCGGATCAATAATGCTTTGCTGCGTGCCGACCAGATCGAGTACCTTGAGGGCAAGCGCACCGTAGAGGACTGGCTGGTGCCGATCGTCGCCGATGCCGAGGCCGGATTCGGCGGTCCGCTGAATGCCTATGAGCTGATGAAGTCGATGATCGCCGCCGGTGCAGCGGGTGTGCACTGGGAGGACCAGCTGGCCTCGGAGAAGAAGTGCGGCCACCTCGGCGGCAAGGTGCTGATCCCCACCGGCCAGCACATCCGGACCCTGCAGTCAGCCCGGCTGGCAGCAGATGTCTCCAACACCCCCAGTGTTGTCATCGCCCGCACCGATGCCGAGGCAGCCACTCTGATCACCTCCGATGTCGATGAGCGTGACGCCGAGTTCATCACCGGCGAGCGCACCGCCGAGGGCTTCTACAAGGTGCGCAACGGCATCGAGCCCTGCATCGCCCGGGCCAAGGCCTACGCTCCCTACTCCGATCTGATCTGGATGGAGACCGGAACCCCGGATCTGGAGGTGGCCAAGCAGTTCGCCGAGGCCGTGAAGTCCGAGTACCCCGACCAGATGCTGGCCTATAACTGCAGCCCCTCCTTCAACTGGAGGAAGCACCTCGATGACGCCACCATCGAGAAGTTCCAGCGCGAACTGGGCAAGATGGGCTTCACCTTCCAGTTCATCACCCTGGCCGGATTCCATGCCCTGAACTACTCCATGTTCGAGCTGGCCAAGGGTTACAACACCAACCAGATGAAGGCCTATGTCGAACTGCAGGAGAAGGAGTTCGCCGCAGAGGCCGCTGGGTACACCGCCACTAAGCACCAGCGCGAAGTCGGCACAGGCTACTTCGACGCCGTTTCCACCACCCTGAACCCCGAGTCCTCCACAGTGGCCCTGCGCGGTTCCACTGAAGAGGGACAGTTCCACTAAAAAGGGGCCATCTGCCCCACTGAGGAGTTTGCTATGACCAACGCCATCGAGATCAACGGCCAGCCGGTGACCACTCAGACATCCAGTCTCAATGTGGTCAGCAAAATTGAGAACGACGACGAGGGCGCCGCAGAGCAGGAGAAGGTGGCGATCCGCCGCAAATAGTCAGTAGGGCAATCACAGACAACTGTGCCCCCGGGAGTTTTCGAGGTCCTCTCGGGGGCACAGTTTTGTGTTCAGTTATATGTGGTGCTGATGTATCAGCCGATCAGGTCGTCGATGACGTCCTGGTTGTTCTCAGCCCACTCGACAGCACCCTCGGGGCCGTCGTCGTACTCGTTGACCACGAGGTCCTCGAGTTCGGCGTACTGCTCGTCGGTGAGATCGAAGTCGGCCATCCACTCAGCTACCTCCGGGAACTCCTCGGAGAAACCGTCATGAGTGACGATGTTCAGGGTCTCCTCAGCGCCGAGCAGTCCATCAGGATCCTCGAGGTCCTTCAGGTCCCAGTTTCCGTAGGCCCAGAAGGGGCGCCACAGGGTGACGACAATGTCCTCTTCGGCGTCGATGGCATTATCCAGTTCGGAGAGCATCGCGGCGGTGGAGGACTCGACCAGGTCGAATTCCTCATCCAGGCCGTACTCAGGGAAGACGGTGTTGGAGGTGACATCCATATGGCCGGAGCCAGCCTCAATGCCGACCACCCGGTTGTCGAAGGCCGCGGGGTCATCCAGCAACTCGGGGATGGAATCGATATCGGTGTACTCCGGCACGGCGAAGGTCAGCACTGCGCCCTCGTAGTAGGAGCCGAGGTCCTCGAGGTCGTCACCGAACTGTTCGAGGTAACTCTCGTGGGTCACCGGCAGCCAGGCGGAGGTGTAGACATCGATATCGCCATCGGCCAGGCCCTGGTAGACCGGGGCTGCGTCGCCGAGGGCCTCGATCTCTACGTCGTAGCCCTGCTCCTCGAGGATGTGTTGCCACAGGAAGGTGGTGGAGGAACCGTCAGTCCAGCCCTCGATGTAGCCGAGGGTGATGGTGCCGCCCTCTTCACCATTTTCACCATTGCCGTTTCCGTTGCCATTGCCACCCTCGTCATCGCCGCAGGCGGTCAGGGTCAGACCCAGCACAGACAGTAGGGCGGTGGATTTCAGGAATTTCGATGAGGTACTCATGAGGTTCCAGTTCCTTTCACTTCAGTTAGGTGCGAATAATTCAGTTACAACTCCCGCCCGCCAGGGGCGGGGAGGTCTTTACCCAGTCTTAGTGCTGGCCTCAGCGGCCTCAGCTTCATCGGGTTCGGTCTGTTGCTGCTGGGGCTTGCGGCGCCGCAGCAGCTTGTACAGGGTGCTTTCCTCGGTGGCCCCCAGGGCAGCGGTGACTCGGTCGAGGTAGATGGCGAACATGACCACACAGAGGCCGGCCTCCAGTCCCCGTTCGAGGTCGATGGTGTTGATCGCACCGCTGACCTCGTTGCCCAGACCGCCTGCGCCGACGAAACCGCCGAAGACGGCCATGGACAGGGCCAGCATGATCACCTGGTTGACACCGGCCATGATGGTCTTGGTGGCCAGCGGCAGCTGGATCCCGAAGAGGATCTGCCAGCCGGTGGAGCCGAAGGCATGGCCGGCTTCCACCACCTCGGAATCCACCTGTCGGATGGCCAGTTCGGTGAACCGCACACCCGGGGGCAGGGCGAAGATGATGGTGGCCAGAATGCCGGCGGGCATACCCAGGCCGAACATCGCCAGGGTGGGGATCAGCCAGACCAGCGCGGGCATAGTCTGCATGAGGTCCAGTACTGGTCTGACTGCCCGTGAGACGAACTGGCTCTTGGCGGCTAGGACGCCCAGTGGAATGGCTATCACCAAAGCCACCACAGTGGCCACGGCGACCAGGGCCAGAGTTTCCAAGGCCTCTTCCCAGAGGTCGACAGAGACGATGAAGAGCATCAGCGGCACTGTCAGCAGGGCCAGTTTCCAATCGCGCATCAGGAAGGCGATCAGGGCGAAGATGGCGGTGAGCACCAGTGCATCTGGGGCCGCCAGGATCTCGGCGAGTCCCTCGGACGTGGTCTCGAAGGCGATCTCCACGCCTCGGATGAGTCCACTGAACTGGTCCTGGAACCAGTCGAAGCCTTCCTCAAGCTTTTCGCCCACAGGCAGGCGGGGGATGAAGGCGCCGTCGGTCTCTTCGTCTGCCAGCAACATACCGGGGGAGTTCATGAGGTGGCCTCCTGGGGGATGGTCTTGAGGGCGGCGGAGCTGGGGTCCGCCAGGGAGCTCAGCAGCGTGACCCGGGGGATAACCCCCAGCAGCCGGCCGTCGTCGTCGACCACGGCCAAACCGGCGGCATGTTCAGCGGCTGCATTGAGCAGCTCTGCCAGCACGGTGGTGGAGCTGGTGGTCGGCATCGGACGGATGAGCCCCTCCAAAGTGTCCTGACCTGAGGCCACACCCTCAGCGGCGTCGGTCTCATAGACCACACCCAGAAGGTGCTTTGCCTGATCGACTACACAGAGGGCAGTGGTCTGGTTCTCACGCATCAGTCGGTGGGCAGCGCGGGGGCCCTGCTCGGCGCCCAGCAGTGCCACCGGCGGCTCTTTGACATCCCCGGCAGTCAGCACCCGGGTGCGGTCCACATCCTGGATGAACTGCGCGACATAGTCATTGGCGGGATCATTGAGGATCTGCTCGGTGGTTCCGTTCTGCACGATGCGGCCATCGCGCATCACCGCGATCCGGTTGCCCAGACGCATCGCCTCATTGAGGTCGTGGGTGATGAAAACAATCGTCTTGCCCAACTCCTGCTGCAGCTCCAGCAACTGGTCCTGCATCTCCTTACGGATCAGCGGATCCAGGGCGGAGAAGGCCTCATCCATGAGCATCAGCTCAGTCTCGGCTGCCAGGGCGCGGGCCAAGCCCACACGCTGGCGCATACCGCCGGAGAGCTCATGGGGATAGTAGTACTCATAGCCCTTCAGGCCCACCAGCTCCAGGGACTCCTTGGCCTTCTTCTCCCGGTCACTGCGATTGACCCCACGAGTCTCCAGGGCATAGGCGGCGTTCTGGCCCACTGTGCGGTGCGGCAGCAGGGCGAAATGCTGGAAGACCATCGAAATCTTCTCCCGCCGGATCTGGCGCAGTCGTTTGGCGTTGACCGTGGTGATGTCCTGGCCGAAGATCTCCACTGTCCCCTCAGTGGGCGGCTGAATTCCGTTCAGCGTACGGATCAGCGTGGATTTGCCGGAGCCGGAGAGGCCCATGACCACGAAGATTTCACCGCGGGCGACTTCAAAACTGGCATCAATAACAGCCGCAGTTCCTAGGGATTTCACCTCATCTCGGGTGGCCCCTGCTTTGAGTTTACGAACTACGGTCTCGGGCCGTTTGCCGAATGCCTTATAGACATTGCGCACACTGACCGCGGATTGTGAATTATTCGAATTGTCAGGCAACCCTCTGAACTCCTCATGCGCGTGATTGAGCTCCAAAACTATCAAACTTGAGTGACATCACTTGGGGCCTGTGGTAGCAGGTGCGACCTATGCCACATTTTTGGCTTTAGACTGGGGCAATGCGTGCAATGGAGCAGGCCGCAGAGGACCCCCTGGATCTCATCGCCCTAGGCCGGCGGGTCCGGCATCTGCGGAAGAAACAGGGGAAGACCCTCGATGATCTGGCTGCCGAGCTGGGCACTGCCCCCTCACAGCTTTCCCTGCTGGAAAACGGCAAACGTGAGCCCAAACTCTCCCAGCTCCAGCAGTTGGGCAGCATCTTCGGGGTGAGCCTTGATGACCTCTTCGGCGCAGAGCCCCCATCCAAGCGGGCTGCCTTAGAGATCGAGCTGGAGAAGACTCAGCGGGGTCCGCTCTATGCCGCCCTGGGACTGCCCACGGTGCGAATCTCCAACCGGCTGCCGATGGATGTCCTGGAATCATTGGTGGCCTTGCAGCGTGAACTCAAACGCCGACTCGAGGAACAGGCTGCCACCCCGGAGGAGGCTCGGCGGGCAAATACTGAGCTGCGCGAGGAGATGAAGTCCCGCAATAACTACTACCCGGAGATAGAATCCGAGGCCGCCGCACTGCTGGAGGCAGTCGGTTATACCGGAGGTCCGCTGGGGCATCACATCGCCGCCCAGGTGGCCGAGCATCTCGGCTTCGCCATCCGGTTCGTGCCGAATCTGCCCAATTCCACGAGGTCAGTGACCGATCAGCGCAACCGGATCATCTACCTCACCCAGGGGAGGTCCCGGGACTGGGATGCCCGCAGTGTGCTGTTACAAGCCCTGGGGCATCACGTGCTGGGACACCAGGAACCGGCCGATTATTCGGAGTTCCTCAAACAGCGGGTGGACACCAATTATTTTGCCGCCGCACTGCTGATGCCGGAACAGGCAGCAGTGGATTTTCTCAGCCGTGCCAAGGGTGCCAAAGAGCTGGCAATTGAGGATCTCCGCGATGCCTTCGCCGTCTCCTATGAATCTGCCGCCCACCGGTTCACAAATCTGGCCACAGAGCATCTGGGCATCACCTGTCATTTTCAGAAGGTCCACGAAACCGGGATCATCCACAAGGCCTATGAGAACGACGGCGTGAGCTTCCCGGCCGACCACTCCGGAGCCATTGAGGGCCAGACTGTCTGCCGACGCTGGACCTCCCGGGAGGTCTTCGACGTCGAGGACAAATTCCGATCCTTCAACCAGTACACCGACACTCCGGCCGGAACCTATTGGTGCACCGCCCGGACAGAGGGGCATTCCTCGGGGATGTACTCGCTGTCCATCGGAGTGCCCTTTGAACACGCAAAATGGTTCCGCGGCAAGGACACCACCTCACGTTCGGTCTCACGCTGCCCCGATGACCTCACCTGCTGCCGGACACCACCGGAGGAACTGGCCCAGACTTGGGAAGGGCACGCCTGGCCGGCAGCCCGAGCCAATACCCACCTTCTGGCAGCAATGCCCGATGGCGCTTTCCCCGGTGTCGACACCACCGAGGTCTACCGGTTCCTGCAGCAGCACAGCGAGTAGGGAACTCCCGGTCAGGCAGGTTTGTTGAACAATCCTGTGAACTGCGGCATGCTGGAGAAAAGTTCATCCATCCCGGCAGGAAGGATCCCCAACGTGGCCGCAGCCATTGATCTCAACAGCGATGTCGGAGAGTCTTTCGGCAATTGGACACTGCCCGATGCACAGATGCTCGAGGTCGTCTCCAGTGCCAATATCGCCTGCGGCTTCCACGCCGGAGACCCCATCACCATCCGCTCCACAGCGGCCACTGCTGCCGCAAACGGTGTGGCCATCGGGGCTCATATCGGCTACCGGGATCTGGCCGGATTCGGCCGCCGGTTCATCGACTACGACCTCAATGAACTCTCCGCCGACATCCTCTACCAGCTCGGGGCACTCGAAGCCATGGCCCAGGCAGCTGGTTCAAAGATCAGTTACGTCAAACCCCATGGCGCCCTCTACAACACCATCGTGACCCACCAGGACCAGGCCAAGACGGTTATCGACACGATCGCCGAGTACAACCCCAAACTGCCGGTACTGCTGCTGCCCGGGGGCTACGCGCTGGAATACGCCCGCAGCCAGGGCCTACGCGGGGTGGCCGAGGCATTCGCCGACCGCGCCTATAACCCCGACGGCTCCCTGGTCTCCCGCCGGGAGGAGGGCGCAGTCCTGCATGACACCGACCAAGTCGTTGAAAACATGCTCCGGCTGGCCCAGGACGGTGTACTCATCGCCCGCGACGGCACCCGCATCGAGACCGAAGCCGAGAGCATCTGCACCCACGGCGACACCCAAGGATCCTTCCAGATGGCCCAGGCAGTCCGTGAGGCCCTGACCCAGGCCGGTATCGAGATTCGCAGCTTCGCAGCATGATCACCGGCATCCGGCCCGCCGGGCGCCTCGGTCTGCTGCTGGAACTGGCCAGCCTCGACGACGTCCTCGCCCTTCACCAGTACCTCAAGGCCAACCCATTGGCTGGGCAGATCGATGCAGTGGCCGCAGCCCGCACCATCATGGTCACCTTCAGCCACCGTGACCATGTGCGCAGCGCCCGCCAGGAAGTCACCGCACTGACCGACCTCGAGTTCACCACCGGCGACAGCTCCTCGAAGACCATTGAAGTGGTCTACGACGGCGAGGACCTCGCCTCCCTGGCAGAGACCCTGCAGATGAGCACCGAGGCGCTTATCGCCTGGCACTCCGGTCAGAAATGGCGCGGGGCCTTCGGCGGATTCGCCCCCGGATTCACCTACTGCACCCCCTTGGAGAGCGCACAGGCGATTCCCCGGCGCAGCTCCCCACGGACCCAAGTACCGGAGAAATCCGTGGCAGTGGCCGGTGAGTTCTCTGCCGTCTACCCCCGCGTCTCCCCGGGAGGCTGGCAGCTGATCGGCCGGACCTCGGCTCAGATGTGGGACCTCAGCCGCGAACACCCCGGTCTGGTAGCACCCGGCGACACGGTGGAATACGTTCCGGTCCCCGCCGAGAGACTGACCCTCAGTTCGGCCACCGAACACAGTGGGGGACCAGAGCCCGACGACGCCGCAGAAGCACAGCAGCCCCAGCCAGGCAGCAGCCCCGGACTCAGTGTTGAGCAGCCGGGGATGCAACTGCTCATCCAGGACCTAGGACGCCCCGGCTACAGCGACCTCGGAGTCTCCCGGGCAGGAGTCGCCGATGAGGCTGCGGCTCGGCAGGCCAACCGACTGGTCGGCAATCCCGAAGATGCCGCCGTGCTCGAAGCCCTCCAGGGCGGAGCCGCACTGCGGGCAACAGGGACCCTGGTCATGGCGGCAACGGGTGCGGAGCTTCCACTGAGTGTCACAGCCGAGGAGGGCAGCACCCGAAACCTGCAGATGCGCACACCCTTCGTGCTGACAGCAGGGGACCTCCTGCAGCTGGGCCAGGCGGACCGTGGGCTGCGCACTGTCCTCGCCATCCGCGGCGGAATCACCGGCCAGAGTGAACTGGGCAGTCTCAGCAGCGACACCATGTCCGGACTGGGACCGGCGGCACTGAGCCCAGGGAACACCATCACCGCCGGTAACGCTGCCGGCCGAAACCCGGTGGGGGAACCCGAGCCCAGCACTCTGGCATCACCGGATGAGACCGGTGCTCTGACCCTACGGTTCACCTATGGCCCCCGCGAGGACTGGTTCGAAGCCGCCGAGCAGCAGAGGCTGGCCACCCAGGCCTGGAAGGTCACCCAGCAGGCCAATCGCATCGGAATACGGCTGGAACCAGCGGTCACCGCAGAAGAAGGGGACCAGCCACGCCCCCTGCAGCGGGCCCGCAACGAGGAACTGCCCAGCGAAGGAGTAGCACGGGGCTCGCTGCAGATGCCCCCGCAAGGCAACCCCGTCCTCTTCCTCAACGATCACCCCGTAACCGGCGGATACCCCGTCATCGGGGTCATCATCCCCCAAGACCTCCCCGCCGCGGCCCAACTGCGCCCCGGTGAGACCCTCCGGCTGCGCCCGGTGGACCCCGATACGCTCACCCCACTGACCCTCGGAGACTGACCCATGAAGAAGATCCTCATCGCCAACCGCGGGGAGATCGCCGTCCGTGTGATCCGCAGTGCCCGTGAGGCCGGATACAGCACGGTAGCCGCCTATGCCGATCAGGACGCAGATGCCCTGCATGTCCAGCTGGCCGATGAAGCAGTGGGCCTGACCGGCAGCAGCGCCGCGGATACCTACCTCAACAGTCAGGCCCTGCTGAAGGCCGCCGAGCAGACCCAAGCCGATGCGATCCACCCTGGCTACGGATTCCTCTCCGAGAACGCCGGTTTCGCCCAGGAGGTCAAAGACGCCGGGCTGACCTGGATCGGCCCGAAGCCCGAGACGATCCGCCGCCTCGGCAATAAAGTCACAGCCCGTGAGATCGCCGTGGCCGTCGGTGCGCCTCTGGTCCCCGGCACCGACGCCCCGGTGGCCAACGCCGAGGAGGTCCGCAGCTTCGCCGAAGAGCATGGCCTGCCCGTTGCGGTCAAAGCCGCCCATGGCGGAGGCGGCCGCGGCATGCGTGTCATCCGCGAACTCGATCAGATCGAATCAGGATTCCAAGCCGCCGTCCGGGAGGCCGAGGCGGCCTTCGGAGCCGGTGAATGCTTCGTGGAACGCTTCCTGGACAGGCCCCGGCATATTGAGGCGCAGGTCATCGCAGACACCCACGGCAATGTCGTCGTCGTGGGTACTCGAGACTGCTCCCTGCAGCGGCGCAACCAGAAGCTGGTCGAAGAAGCCCCGGCGCCCTTCCTCACCGATGAGCAGCGACGCAGGGTCCACGATTCGGCCCGCGCCATCTGTGCTGAGGCCGGCTATATCGGCGCCGGGACCGTGGAATACCTGCTCAGCCCCGATGGTGTGCTCAGCTTCCTCGAGGTCAACACCCGGCTGCAGGTCGAACACCCCGTCACCGAAGAGACCACTGGGGTGGACCTCGTGGCAGAACAGCTGCGCATCGCCGAAGGTCAGCCGCTGAGCATCACCGAAGATCCCCAGCCGCGAGGTCACGCAATCGAATTCCGCATCAACGCAGAGGACCCCGCACTGGGCTTCATCCCCACCCCCGGCCCGGTGGAGATTTTCACGCCACCCACAGGCCCCGGAGTGCGGGTGGACACCGGAGTCCACAGCGGCGGAGAGGTCTCCGGTGCCTTTGACTCCATGTTCGCCAAGATCATCATCAGCGCCCCGGATCGGGCCACCGCCCTCAGGCGGGCTGAGCTCGCATTGGCCGAAACCCGGATCCAAGGGCTTCCGACTGTGCTGCCCTTCCACCGCGAGGTCCTGAAGGCTGCCGATTTCCGGGCCGAGAACGAGACCGGGGCACAGGCGGCAGAAAACTTCGCTGTGTACACCCGGTGGATCGAGACCGACTTCGCCGCCGACCTCGAGGAATCCGAATACCTCGCCTCTGCAGTCCGCCACCGGGAGCAGTCCATGCATAGGCTCACCCTTGAAGTGGACGGTAAACCCGTGGCCCTCGGGATCCCCGCTGCCCTGGCAGCAGTCCTAGGATCCCCCGGTGAAGCCGGACTGCCCGAAACCCGGACACAGGAGGAGGGCGCGGTGACCGCCGAGTTCGCCGGAACTCTGGTCCGCTGGGAAGCCGAGGACGGAGCCGAGGTCTCAGCGGGCGACCCCCTGGTGGTAGTCGAGGCGATGAAGATGGAATCCACTATCAGCGCCCCGGCCGGCGGAACCTTCAGCCGTTCCGCCCTGGAACCGGGGGAGGGGATCTCAGCCGGCCAGCAACTGGGCCGGATCAGCTGAACGGGCAGATCAACACCCCGGTCATCGACTAGATTGGGTTGCTATGGTCAGCCGCCCACTCCAACGCCTCCGGGAACCACAACATGACGAGACCGCCTCCCCGGCGGATATCTGGGATCAGCTGCTGACCCCCTTGGAGGCCGCTGACCACGCCTCTGTGCCCGACCGGGTGGCCACCGTGCTGCGCAATGCCATCTCGGCCGGTCAGGTCCTGCCCGGAACAAAACTCCCCGAGGTCAAGATCACCGACAGGCTCGGGGTCTCCCGGCATACTCTGCGCAGTGCCTTCCAACTGCTGGCAGCCGATGGGCTGGTCGAACGCCGGCCCAATCGAGGGGTCTTCGTGCATGAGCCCACTGAGGAGGATATCCGGGAGATCTACCGCATCCGGCGCATCCTCGAAACCGGTGCGGTCAGGGCCGCGGTCTTCAGCTCAGAGGCCATTGAGGAACTCCGGGGGATCACCGCCCGGGCCGAGCGCTCCCGGGCTGCTGAGGATATCGCTGCGATGGCTCAGGCCAACCAGGAGTTCCACCAGTGCATTGTCGCCCAGGCCCGCAGCAGCATGCTCGATGAGCTGATGTCCAAAGTCCTGGCCCGGATGCGCTTGGTCTTCGCGGGTATGCGCAGCTACCCGGACTTCCACTCCGGCTATGTCACCGGCAATGTGCAGCTGGCCGAACTGCTGGCCCAGCAGAAGCGGCAGGAGGCGGAGGATCACCTCATCAATTACCTCCTGGAGGCCGAGCAGGACCTCCTGCGACATCTGACTCTCTGAGCCCTGCGGTTTGTGAATTCTCTGTAACAGTCGCCGTTTGTTGCACAATCTCTTGAGTCGATTGTTCAACAACCCGTAGGCTACGTCACATCATCACTCGCTACGAGACCCTGAGAACCAGGAGCGCACTGTGACAGAAGAACATACCGCCGGCAGCACAGAGACCCAGGCGGATGCCAAGCCCTCAGGGCCCACCTTCATCGCCACCCGCCGGACCGCGATGCTCGGAGCCATGTTCCTCATGGCGGTCTCCGCCGTCGGTCCCGGGTTCATCACCCAGACCTCCGAGTTCACCATGCAGCTGGGGGCAGCCTTCGCCGCAGCCATCCTGATCTCGGTCATCGTCGATATCGCCATCCAGATGAATGTCTGGCGCACCCTCGGAGTCTCCGGCCTCTACGCCCAGGAGCTGGGCAATAAGATCCTCCCCGGGCTCGGCTGGGCCCTGGCGGCACTGATCTTCTTCGGCGGCATCGTCTTCAACGTCGGAAATATCGCCGGCGCCGGTATGGGCATGAACGCCATGCTCGATATCGACCCACAGTGGGGTGGGGTCATCTCAGTGGCCATCGCCATCGCGATCTTCCTGTCCAAGAAGGCCGGGGTCGCCCTGGACCGCATTGTGGTCGGCTGCGGTGCAGTGCTCATCCTGCTGATGACCTATATGGCCATTGCCACCTCCCCGCCAGTGGGGGAGGCGGCCGTGCAGACCTTCGTGCCCACCCTGCCCCAGGGCGAGGATCTGGGGACCTTCTTCTTCGTGACCACCACCCTGATCGGCGGCACTGTCGGCGGCTACATCACCTACGCCGGAGCACACCGCGTCATCGCCTCAGGGCACACCGGTCCGGAGAACGCCAAGACCATCGCCCGGACCTCGGTGATGGGCATCATCGTCGCCAGCGTCATCCGCTACCTGCTGTTCCTGGCCATCCTCGGTGTGGTCACCACCTACTCGGTCACCCAGATCCAGGAGACCGGCCAGGAGAACGTGGCAGCCTCAGCCTTCCTGCTGGTCCTGGGCGAATGGGGACTGCGGGTCTTCGGCATCGCCTTCTGGGTCGCGGCAATCACCTCCATCCTCGGAGCTACCTACACCTCGGTCTCCTTCATCACCACCCAGAAGACCTCCCCACGGGTCAGGGCCTGGCTCTTCGTCGGATTCCTGGTGCTGACCTGCACTGTCTTCCTGGTCCTCGGCCAGGCGCCGGCGACCCTGCTGATCATGGCCGGTGCCTTCAACGGAGCAGTGCTGCCTCTGGGCTTCGCGGTGATCCTGATCGCCGCCTGGTTCAAACGCGGAAGCCTCCTGGGCGGATACAACTACCCCAAATGGCTGCTGGTGGCCGGAACCCTGGTCTGGCTGCTAACCATCTACATGGGAATCAACTCGCTGACCGGTATCGCTGAACTCTGGCAGGAAGGCTAAGAAATGACGACGACGGCGCACACACCTCCGGCTGAGACACCTCCGGCCCAGGCCCGGGAGCAGTTCCGGGCCGGACTGCGCCGACCGACCTCCGGGTACAGCCCCGGCTATGCCCAGGTCAATCTCATCGCTGTGCCCCAGGCCCAGGCCTTCGACATGCTGCTCTTCGCCCAGCGAAACCCCAAATCCTGCCCTGTCCTCGGGGTCCTGGAGGCCGGCCAGTACAGCTCTGAGCTGCTCTCCGGCGGAGATATCCGCACCGATATCCCCGCCTACCGGGTCTACCGGGACGGGGAGCTGGTGGCCGAACCCGATGAGGTCACCGACTACTGGCGTGCGGACCTCGTAGCCTTCCTCATCGGCTGCAGCTTCACCTTCGAGGCGCCCATGCTGGAGGCCGGGCTGCCGGTGGCCCATATCGACCAGCGTGTGAATGTGCCGATGTATGTCACAGGCACTGACTGTGCACCGGCAGGATCCATCTCGGGGCCATTGGTGGTCTCGATGCGGCCACTGCCGCCGGATCGGATTGCCGATGCCGTACGGATCACCTCCCGCTATCCCGGAGTCCACGGGGCACCGATTCATATCGGCAACCCCGAGGAACTGGGCATCCGGGATATCAACAGCCCAGACTTCGGGGACCCCGTGGAGATACCGGAGGGCTGGATTCCGGTCTTCTGGGCCTGTGGGGTGACCCCTCAGGCGGCGGTGATGCAGTCCGCACCGGAACTGGCGATCAGCCATGCCCCCGGCCATATGTTGGTCACCGATCTCCCCAATGACCAGCTGCAGGTTCCCTGAAGGATCATGAGAGGCTGAACCCACTGACCTCGTTGCAGCTACTGATACTGGGGGAGAGCGCATGACCCGAGTGGCCATCACCGGTGCCGGAAACGTCGGCCAACGCATCATCGGGATGCTGCACCAGCGCCAGGACCACTATCGCAGGCGCTTCGGCACCGGGGTGCGCGTCACCGGGATCTGCGGCAGTCAGGCTGGTCTGATCGACCCCGCGGGCATCACCGCCGAACGGGCCCAGCAGCGCGCTGACTTCACCCCAGGGCTCACCGGCGCAGCCTTTATGGAGCAGCTTGAGGCAGATGTGCTCATCGACGCCGGCCCCAGCGACTATGACAGCGGTGGGCCGGCACTGGGCTATTTCCGCGCCGGACTGGATGCGGGCATGCATCTGATTGCCGTCTCCAAAGGAGCCCTGGTCACCCATGCCCCTGAGCTGCTGAAACGGGCCGCCGAAGAGGGCGTTGAACTGAAGATGAGCGGCGCGGCAGCCTCAGCCCTGCCCACTATCGACTTCCTGACCCATAACCTGGCCGGTGCCCAGGTGCAGAAGATCGAAGCGATCCTCACCGGAACCACCACCTTCGTTCTGGATGCAATGACCACCCAAGGGCTGTCCCTGCAGGAGGCCCTGGGCCAGGCCCGGGAACGCGGTATCGCCGAACCCGATCCCAGTTTTGATATCGACGGCTGGGACACCGCAGCCAAAGTCGTGGTGATAGTCAATGCCGTCTTCGGCCAACACATGGACCTGCACAGCCTGCCCAAAACCTCCCTGAGCGAAGTCACCGAGACCGCCCGCGCCCAGTGGGCAGATCAGGGACTGACCCCACGACTGGTGGGATATATCGAACAGCGGGAGGGGAAACTGGCAGCCGGTGTGGAGCTGCGGACCTACCCCAGCAGCCACGCATTCTCCCTGACCCAGGGCAGCACCAAAGCCCTCTATGCGGCCACCGATGTGCTCGGGGAATTCACTCTCCTGGGTGGGGCCTCCAATCCCGATGCCACAGCTGCTGCAGCACTGAAAGACCTCGAACAGATCCTCACCGCGCACCCATCTAACGTCTGACGAAAGGCAAACTTTCCTGTGAGACAGAAGACCTACTCCCAGCCAGCTGCATACCAATCACTCCCCGGCGGGCCACTGGACCCAGACCGTGCCATCTATGACCGTGTAGCCGCAGCCGAGCGAGAGTTGGTTGAAGAGTTTGAGATCCCGATCCGCTCTGGCCGAGCCTGGGAAATCCCAGCCGGGCACATCGCAAGAATCGAATCGGTAGAAGGCCCCCAGGTGGGGGATCTGAATCTATGGAACCGGCACAACCCCAGGGAACGGTTCTGGGCTGCCCGGACAAGGCAGCTCCAAAGGTCTTCAATGACTACCTACGATCGGTTCTGGTCAACACTGCCGGCCCTGCGACCACTGGCGACCATCATCGCTGACTCATTGGCTGACCACCCGGATGCGATGGTGATTCATGACCTGCTGGGTACCCGGTGCGACCCCTACGTCAATCGCATGCTGGCCGGATACGACTTTGACTACCACTGCCACTCCAACCTCACCCGAGCAGTCCAACCGTTCGGACTCACAGAGTTTGATGTCCACGATGTTCTCAACGTCTTCCAATTCGCCGGGCTCAATGCCAACGGTGAATACTTCATGGACACCTGCCCAGCACGCCCGGCACAGGGCGACCGGGAAGCAGACCACCTGGAGTTCTTCGCAGAGATCGACCTCCTGGCGGCACTGTCCACCTGCCCCGGTGGTGACCTCTCGGTGCATATGTGGGGGCAGGAGGCGGCGTCTACGGAAGAGCAGCTGAAGCACTGTCATCCCTTGTCCGTAAAGGTCTACAGGGTCGACGAGACAGCCCTGGAGGGCTGGTCCTCACCACCGGTGGCTGCCTATCAGGGAGCCGCCGGCCTCCATGGCCTCAAGCCGCAGCCATTCGGCGAAGGATGATCCACAACTCAGCCAGGGCTCTCAGAGACTCGGAGTCTTAGCGCTGGGGGCGTCGTCGTCGTTCTTCTTCTCCCGTGGCGGAACCATCGGCATCACCCCGGTGGCGTCATTGACCCAGCGATGAGCGCGTTTGCGGGCAACCCCCTGGCGGACGCTGTACTTACCGTGCATCCACCAGTAACTGACCAGGGTGAAGACCACCAGGCCCACACAGCCGGCGTACATGATCTGATACCCGAAGGCCTCCACCAATGGCCCCAAGAACAGTGGGGCGAAGCCGAAGCCGATATCCATCATGATGAAGAACGTTGAGATTCCGATGCTGATCCGGTGAGTGCGCAGCTTCGAGGCGATAATCGCCTGCATCGCCGGCAGCAGGGACCCAAACCCGAAACCGGCCAAGACCCCGGAGGTGACCAGAACTGCGGCATTCGGCGCCCATGCCAACAATGTCATCGACACGGTGAACGCCGTCAGCGCCGGGTAGATCACCGCATTATCGCCGAAGCGGTCCTGGATCTTGCCCATCACCAGGCGAGCCAGAAGCATGGTGGCCGAATACACCACGAAATAGAGGCTGGCGGCCTCCACCATCCCTTTGGAGTGGGCATAACCATTGAGGAAGGTCATCACCGAGGCGAAGGAGATGCCCAACAGCATCGCGACAAACGCGATCGAAAAAGCCCCCGGCTCAATGACATCCTTCGGCCGCAGTATCAACCTGTCCCGAAGCCGCACCCCAATCGGCTTGACCTCCGGGGTCTGCATCAGACAGGCCGCCAAAAAGGCCAGGGCCGAAATGATGGTGACCATATGGAACATGCCCTCATAGCCGTAATGCTCCGAGAGCTGAATCGCGGCCAAAGGCCCCAGGGCAGGAGGCAGCGAATTGGCCAGCATGTAATACCCCGAACCCTCACCGCGACGGGTGCGGGGAATGATGTCGAAAACAGCAGCAGTCAGCGCTGTCTGACCGAAGCCCAGGGCCACACCATGGAGGGCACGCAGCACCAGCAGGCCCTCAAAACTGCCCACCATCGGATAGGCGATCCCCGCTGCGGCATAGGCCCCCAGGCAGATCACCAGAATCCGTTTCCGGCCGAAGACATTGACGTACTTCCCGGCGAAGAAGCGGGCGAAAAGCGCCCCGACCACGAATGCGCTGGCGGCGAAACCAGCGGCGGTCTCTCCGGCGCCGAACTCATCAGCGGCATAGACCGCCATACCGGTGACCAACGTGAAGAAAACCGTGGTGATCAGCAGGTTGACCACCACAGCAAGCAGGAAACTGGGCGTAAACAGCCGAGGCTTGGTCGAAGGGGTCTCCGCCTGCGCCTCGGCCGACCTCTCCGGACCAGGCGCGGACTGATCTGCGCTGTCGCTCTCCGGGGAAGTATCCTGACTCACAGACTTGATTCTTTCACGACCTGGGAACGAAGGGAGCGCGGTGCCTGAATCGCAGCGGCTGAGCCCATCACAGACACATCGATTCCAGCCCAGCACAGGCGATAAAGACACCGTAGGCTTTCCCGAATGAGTGAGAGCATTCGCTGGATGGGCCAACGGGCCCTCATGCTGGATCTCGAGAGTCTCGCCGAGGTCCTGGCCTACCACCAGCAGCTCAACAGCGAACCGCTGCCCGGACAGGTCGAAGCCACCCCCGCAGCCAGCAACCTGCTGATCGACTTCCGCTCCCGGCGCGATGCCGCGGCGGCCCCACGCCGACTGCGCCGGATCAAACCTAAACCCTTCACCCCCGCCCCGGCCGAACCCATCGACCTAGAGGTCAACTACACCGGTGCGGACCTCCACGCGGTGGCCGAAGCAGTCGGAATGAGCGTCGAAGCCCTCATCAACTGGCACAGCAGCACCACCTGGATCGCCGCCTACGCCGGAACCCGCCCCGGCCTGGTCGCAGCAACACCGGAACAGCTCATCGGGCGCAAACGCCTCCGCAAAGCCGAAATCCCCCCGATGGTGCCGCGAAAGACCGAGGCCGCAGCCCTGCCGGCAGGTTCGGTGGCCTTAGCCGATCAGCTGTCCACCAGCTGCCCCATGGAGCACACCGCCGACTGGCAGATCATCGGCCACACCAACGCCGCGCTCTGGGACCCCCACCGCAGCCAACCGGCACTCCTGTACCCAGGAGACCGCATCCGCTACCGGGCGGTGACCGAGACCATCACAGTGTCCCCACCCAGCTGCCCCGCACCCCCTAAGCTGGCCGATACTGACGCCGTCATCGAAGTCCTCAACACCGGAGCCCAAACCCTCATCCAGGACCTCGGCCGACCAGGACGCCGCCACCAGGGACTGAGCCGATCCGGAGCCGCAGACACCCCCGCACTGCGGCAGGCCAACCAACTGGTCGGCAATGACGACGCCGCCGCAGGCTTCGAAGTCCTCTACGGCGGACTCGAACTCACCGTCCACCAAACCTCAGTACTGGCCGTCACCGGGGCCGAGGCACCGCTGACCGTCCACAGCCGGCAGCCGAACGAACACCGCTCCAATATGGCCCTCAACGGCACCGGCGGCGGACCCAGCGAAGAAGAGACCGGTATACCCGCAGCCGAAGACACCCGCGAGGTCCCCCTGCGCGCCCCCTTCTGGATGTTCCCCGGGGAACGGCTGCGGCTGGGCACCCCCGCCACCGGGATCCGCAACTATCTCGCCATCTCCGGGGGACTGGCAGCACCGACCGCCTTGGGCAGCTCAGCCACCGATATCCGCTCCGGAATGGGCCCAGCCCCAGTTGCGGCAGGGGACAGGTTCGGACTGCTGGGCGCACCCTCAGGCTTCGTAGGAATCGCCGACGTCGCCCCCACCTCACTGCCTGCCGCGCAGGGACCCACGACCCTGCGGTTCATACCCGGACCCCATGATCACCTCTTCGCCGCCAAGAACACCCCCACCGGTATCGCGACCCTGCAGACCGGCTGCTGGGAAGTCGACACCGACTCCAACCGGGTGGGACTGAGACTCAACCGCCCCGAAACCGAGTCCTCCCCGCGGCTGAGCCCACCGGCGGAGATCCCCCAACAGGCTGAACCACTGGTGCGCGGAGCCATCCAGATCCAGCCTGAGGCAGGACCCCTGCTGTTTCTGACCGACCACCCGGTCACCGGCGGCTACCCCGTCCTGGGTGTGGTGGTGCGCGAAGACCTCGGCCTCGCCGCCCAACTGCCCCCAGGAACCGGCATCCGCTTCCAAGCAGTCGACCCCGACACCCTAGAGCCGATCTCCGGATAACCCCCAGGCCCGCAGGCTCAGATGCACATCCAAGGCACGCGGGGCGCAGTCCCAGCCCTCACCGAGCAGACGAGTGATACTGCCTAGCCGCTGCTTGACCGTATTGCGATGCACGAAAAGCGCCTCAGCGGTGCGGTCGATCCGCCGATCAGTGTCGAAATACCGCAGGGCCGTGGCAGTCAGTGAGGTGCCACGCTCGGCGTCGTAATCCAGCAGCGGCTGAATCTCCCGGGTCAGCTCCGCGGCATCGGAGTCGGCCATAAGGTGAACCACCGTTCCGACCACACCGATCGAAGCAGCATCCACCAGACCGGTCCGAGCTGAATACCGCAGTGCCGATAGCGCCGTCAGCGCTCGCCGGTGGAACCCTGGCAGCTGGGTGATTGATTCCATCGGCCCACAGAAGGCAGCCCGCACCCCCGCGCTGGCCGAGTCCATCGCCTGGAACTGATCGATCCACGCCTCCTCGGTGAACATCACACAGAGGTGGCCCTCCACCTCAGCCAGCAGAGAGGTCCCGGGCAGGCTGCGGAACTGCCGCTGAACGTCACGGTCATGGCCGGCCGGATGATCGATCAGCGCAACCCAAGCCCGGTCACTGGAAGTCATACCCCAATGCCGCAGTCGCCGGTCCAACCGGGACCGCGGGACCACCTCCCCGGAGAGCAGCTCATCGAGCACATCCAACTGGGTGCGGTACTGCGCGTCCTCATCGGCCTGCAGGAACAGCAGGGCCAATGCACAATGGGCAGCCGCACGACTCAGCAGCGTCTGCTGGGCGGGAATGACCTGGGGCAGACCGTTCACCTGCGCCAGACCGCCGACCACCAGATAACCCAGGGCCGAACGCCCTGAGCGCACCGGGGCCAAGAGGCCCGTCTCAACTGCCCCAGCCTGGGTTCGGCTCAGCTCCACAGGCTGAGGGGTGCCTAGGTCATCGGCGGCGCTCATCGCCTGCTGCACTGCCTGGTCGTTGAAAACCGACGACGACGCCCCCGGAGTGGCAGCAATGACCTCACCTCGCTCATTGAGCAGGGTCACCGCAGCCCCCAACCGCCCGGCAGTGACCTCCAGGACCCCCTCAGGGGAGGGGTTCTCCAGAATGGCCTGCATCAGATCCTCATCGAACTGCGCGACCTCAGTGACCGAGAGCAGTTCCTGCTGACTGCGGGCATTCTTCACACTCAGCTGCTCCGCATCGCGCAGGGCCTGGGCATACTTCTCCGCATTATCCAGGGCCACCGCGGCATGTTTGCCCAGGGAGTCGACAGTCTCAACCTCCTCCGGGCTGAAGACCCGGTGACTGCGCTCAGCCACCATCAGAGCACCGATCACCTGCCCGGTCATCACCAGGGGCACACCCATAATGGTGCGCACCCCCTCCTGGGCCACCGTCCGGTCGATCTTCGGGATATGGGTCACCGACTCATCCCGCAGATAATCAGTGGTCTGATAGGCAGCCTCACCGGAGGCCACCAGGCCCAGAATCCCGGTGCCGATCGGCATCCGAATAGTCCGGTAGGCATTGGTCAGCACCCCATCGGACTGACGGATATAGGTGATGCCCTCCTGATGGTCATTGAGGCTGATATAGGCCATATCCGAACGCAACAGCTGCCGGGTCCGTCGCACAATCGAGAGCAGCACAGCCTCCACATCATGCAGGCTGGAAAGCTCTGTCGCAGAGTCTAAAAGCGCCCGTAGCAGCGCCTCCCGGTTCGGCGCTGTCCAATCAGTCATGTCCGATCTGTCAGTCATACACACATCATAAAGATAACTATGGTGTCCATAAACATGTCCTCCGCTGGCCTCCACGGGCACAGGGCTGATTCAATCGCTAGGTCTGTCCTGTGACACCTGTCACCGAAGAACCACCTACGCTCATGGAGGGCAACCCAAGAATGAAGATCACCGGTGCCGTGCTGGAGGAAATCGGCCGCGAAGCACCCTATGCCCAGTCCGAACCAATCAGCATCAGCGAACTGGAGCTGGCCGCCCCCGGCGGCACCGAGCTGCTGGTCCGGATGGAGGCAGCAGGGGTATGCCACTCCGATCTCTCCGTGGTCAACGGAGACCGCGCACGCCCAGTGCCGATGCTGCTGGGCCATGAGGCCGCCGGCGTCGTCGAATCTGTAGGCCCCGAGGTCACCGGGATCGAACCCGGACAGCGCGTGGTGATGACCTTCCTGCCCCGCTGCGAGAACTGCGATCACTGCGCCGAGGACGGCCGGCTGCCCTGCAGCGCCGGCAGTGTGGCCAATACTGAAGGCCGCATGCTCGCCGGCGGCCGACGGCTGACCCGAGACGGTGAGGAAGTCCACCACCACCTCGGAGTCTCCGGTTTCGCCGACTACGCGGTGGTCGACCAGGCCAGCGTGGTGCCGGTGGGCTCCGATGTCCCACCTGAGGTTGCCGCAGTTCTGGGCTGCGCCGTCCTGACCGGCGGAGGTGCTCTGCTCAATGCCGCCGAACCCCGCCCTAAGGACACCGTCATGGTCATCGGTCTCGGCGGAGTCGGTATGGCCGCCCTGCTGACCGCAGTCGCCCAGGGCTACCACCGTGTCATCGGTGTGGATATGGCCGAGGACAAACTCACCATGGCCCGTGAATTCGGCGCCGATGAGGTCTACACCCCCGAACAGCTCGAGGCCGAGGGCATCAAAGCCCACCGGGTCGTCGAATGCGCCGGACACCCCAAAGCTTTCGAGACCGCATTCAAAGCCACCGCTGTGGGCGGACGCACGGTGACCATCGGCTTCCCCCACCCCGAGTCCACCTCCGCGATCCCACCGGCCATCATCACCGGTGAGGCCCGCTCCATCATCGGCTCCTACCTGGGCTCATCCGTTCCCAAACGCGATATCCCCCGCTACGAGCAGCTCTGGCGCGAAGGCCGGCTGCCGGTGGACAAACTGATCACCTCGCGGATCGGACTCTCCGAGATCAACCAGGCCATGGATGACCTCGCCGCCGGCCGTGCCGTGCGCCAGATTATCGAATTCGACCACCAGGAGAGCTGAGCATGGCACAGACCACCGACAGCGCCGGCACCGGGGGAGAAGAGGAGCCGAAGGGCCCCCAAACCTCTCCGCATTGGAAACTCGGCCCCTTCCAGGTCCGCCTGCCCTTTGTGCACTACCGCTTCGAATGGGCCGACTACACCCAGGGCCTATTCATGTGTGCGGTGGACCTCGCCGCCATCCCCCTGATGGTCAGCCTGCTGGGCATGCCCTTCGAGGTGGCCCTGGCCGTGATCCTGATCAACGGTCTGCTCTATCTGACCCACCACATGCTGGGCGACCCCGTGGTCCCCGGTTGGATCACCCCGGCCATCCCCCTAGTGATGGCCTACTGTGAGACCTTCCCCGAAGGAGAGGAACGAATACACGCGCTGATCTCCTTCCAGATCCTGCTGGGACTCTTCTCCATCATGCTCGGGGTCACCGGACTAGCCAGACGCGTGGTCAAAGCCATCCCGGCAGCCATCAAAGCCGGTGTGCTCATCGGTGCCGGTATTGCCGCAGTGCAGCGGATCTTCGACGAGGGCGGGGAATTCCACGAGTTCCCGATCACCATCACCATCGCGGTGGGCCTAGCCTTCTTCCTGATGTACTCCAGGGCATTCTCCTCATGGCGCAGCCGCAACCGCTTCGCCATGCAGATCGCCAAACTCGGCGTGCTGCCCTGCATCCTCCTGGCCGTCATCGTCGCGCCCCTGGCCGGGGAAGCCGAATGGTCCGAGGTGGAATGGGGCATCATCCAGCCCGACTTCATCACCCTCTGGCAGGAGTACACCATCTTCGGCCTCGGCCTGCCTCCGCTGGAGATGTTCCTGGCCGCCATCCCCACCGTGCTGGCCACCTATATCGTGGTCTTCGGCGACTCCCTGCAGGCCGACAGCCTCATCAAGGAGGGCAATAAGGCCCGCCCCGATGAGCACATCGAATACGACCCCAACCGGGCCCACATCATCTTCGGCGGACGTAACACCCTCATGGGCGTCATCGGACCTGATGTGGCCATGGCAGGACCGGTCTGGGCCGCCATGCAGGCCGTCGTCGTCGAGCGTTATAAAGAGGGCAAGAAGGCGATGAAGTCCCTCTTCGGCGGGATGGGCTCCTTCCGCTGGGGAACCAACACCGGACTGCTCCTGCTGCCGATTGTGACTCTTGTCGAACCCATCCTCGGGGTGGCCATGGCACTGACTCTGCTCATCCAGGCATTCGTCAGTGTCCGCATCGGCATTATGGAGACCCGCAGCCAGCGCGATCTCGGCATCGCCGGTATCACCGCCGGAACCCTGGCCCTGATGGGTGCGGCCTGGGGCCTCGGCGTCGGCGTGCTGCTGACCCTGATCATCTACGGCCGCCACTTCTTCAAGGGCGAGGATGACGGGACCTTCGCAGCACGGGACTGACGGGACTGTGCACATCTTCACCGAGTATGCTTAGGTCGCTATGAGTGACCAGGGACAGACCCACGACGACGCCGACCGCCCCGGCGAGAACAGCACCGCAGACCAGGCGGAGATCACCGCCGAATACCGCAGCACCTCGCTAGGCGGAAATGTGGTCCGCGGCGGACTCATCGGCGTAGTCGAAACTGTCCCCGGGGTCTCCGGAGGCACCGTCGCCCTGGTCACCGGGATCTACCGGCAGCTGATCGACTCAGCCTCCCATCTGGTCTCAGCGGTACGGGCACTGGTCACCGGCCCCGACCGGGCAGCCAGCTTCCGTGAGCATCTGCGGGCAGTCCAATGGGCTGTGGTCATCCCAGTGATGATCGGTATGCCCATCGGACTGTTCACCGCAGTGCAGTTCATCGGCGACTGGGTGGAGAACCATCCCGAGCTGACCCGCGCAGCCTTCTTTGGCATGGTGGCCGTGTCCATCGCCGTGCCGCTACGGATGGCCACCGAATCCGCCGGTGGCAGGTTGCGGACCAAACACTGGATCAGCGGACTGGCTGCAGCAGTGGTGACCTATGTGCTGGTCTCGCTGCCGCCTGGGCATGTGGAACCGCATTGGTGGATCCTGATCCCGGCGGCCGCCATCGCGGTCTCCGCCCTGCTGCTGCCTGGGCTCTCTGGTTCCTTCCTGCTGCTGACCTTCGGGCTCTATGAGCCCACAATCGAGGCCGCCAGCGACTTCGACCTCGGCTACCTCGGGATCTTCTTCCTGGGACTACTGATCGGTCTGGTTACTATCGTCAAGGGTCTGCAATGGCTGCTGGATCACCACCACACCGCCACGATGATCATCCTGGCCGGAGTGATGCTCGGAGCCCTGCGCACCCTCTGGCCCTGGCAGGACGAGGACCGCGGGCTGCAGGCCCCCGATGAGCTGCTGCCCGGTGCGCTGGGGCTGGCAGCTGCAGGGGCCGTCGTCGTCGGTCTTTTGGTTCTGGTCGATGCCCGGATGGCCCGCAAGCACCAGCTTGATAAGATGCACCACAACTAAACGAATACAGGCCAGAACCCAGATGCGGGAGAGTCCGGCAGCGGCAGACCTCCGCAGCCCGGCGCCGAAGGAGCAAGATTCCCCTTCGAATCTCTCAGGCCCAGGTACCGCATCCGGGTGGCGACTCTGGAAAGCAGACCGGTGCGCCGGTCTCACCCAAGGTGCAAGCCGGGAAATCCCGGTGAATCTCTCAGGTCAGATTACAGAGCAAGGGGTATATGACCGTGAATCACCCCTGCCCGTAAGGTTGGCTGTATGACTGACATCGGATCTTCGCCCCACGCCGGTTCCACTGACTATTCCATCCCCGCCGGATTCCCCACCCGGCATATCGGCCCCACCCAGGATTCGGCAGCCACCATGCTGGACACCCTCGGCTACGACACCCTGGCTGAGCTCGTGGATGCCGCAGTCCCCACCGGTATCCGGCAGGCCGAGGCCCTGGAACTGCCCGCCCCGCTCAGTGAGGCCGAGACTCTGGCCGCACTGCGCAAATACGCCAGTCAGAACCAGCTGAAGACCCAGATGATCGGTCAGGGTTTCTACGGAACCCACACCCCGCAGGTGATCCTGCGCAACGTACTGGAGAACCCCGCCTGGTACACCGCATACACCCCCTACCAGCCGGAGATCTCCCAGGGCCGGCTGGAGGCCCTGCTGAACTTCCAGACCATGGTCTCCGACCTCACCGGACTGGATATCGCCAACGCATCCCTGCTGGATGAGGCCTCCGCGGTGGCCGAGGCCATCCTGCTGATGCGCCGGGCCAATAAGAAACTCGCCGATGCCAAAGTCGTCGTCGACAACGACATCTTCCCCCAGACCCGCGCGGTGATCACCGGCCGGGCCGAGGCAGTGGGCATCCAGCTGGAATTCGCCGACCTCACCCAGGGGCTTCCCGAGGGCGAGATCTGCGGCATCGTGCTCCAGCAGCCGGGCAACTCCGGGGCCCTGGTCGACCACAGCGAGGTCATCGCCGAGGCCAAGGACCGCGGCGCCCTGGTGGCCGTGGCCGCCGATCTGCTGGCCCTGACCCTGATCACCCCACCGGGGGAGCAGGGCGCCGATATCGCGGTGGGCAACTCCCAGCGCTTCGGTGTTCCGCTGTTCTTCGGTGGACCCCACGCCGCCTTCATGGCCGTGCGCTCCGGCCTGCAGCGCCAGCTGCCCGGACGACTGGTGGGCGTCTCCAAGGACGCCGAGGGCCGGCCCGCCTACCGCCTGGCCCTGCAGACCCGTGAACAGCACATCCGCCGTGAGAAGGCCACCTCCAATATCTGCACCGCCCAGGCTCTGCTGGCAGTGGCCGCCTCCATGTACGGGGTCTACCACGGCCCCCAGGGACTGAAGCAGATCGCCGAGAAGGCCCATAACCAGGCCCGCGGCCTCGCCCAGGTGCTGCGCGAGGCAGGCCACCAGCTGGTCACCGACTCCTTCTTCGACACCGTCCAGGTCCGCTACCAGTGGGCGGAGGACGCCGACCGGGTGATCGCCGCCGCAGAGGCCGCCGGGATCAATCTGCGCCGGGTCAACGCCACCACCGTGGGCGTGAGCACCGATGAGACCACCACCTCCCGCGAGATGTACCTGCTGGCCCACGCCTTCGGCCTGGTGGAGAAGCCCAGCGGTGCTGCCGAACTCTACGATGCCGTGGAGGTCGAGGGAGACTACGCCTTCAGCGACTCCCTGATCCGCAGCAGCGAGTACATGAGCCACCCGATCTTCCACGAGGTCCGCTCCGAGACCCAGATGATGCGCTACCTACGCCGCCTGGCCGACCGGGACCTCGCCCTGGACCGGACCATGATCCCGCTGGGCTCCTGCACGATGAAGCTCAACGCCGCCGTGGAGATGGAGGCCATCTCCTGGCCCGAATTCGCCGGGATCCACCCCTACGCCCCAGCCGAGCAGACCGCCGGCTGGCGAGCCCTGGTCGAGGACCTCGAATCCCGGCTGGCCACCATCACCGGCTACTCGGCAGTCTCCATCCAGCCCAATGCCGGATCTCAGGGCGAATACGCCGGACTGCTGGCCATCCGCCAGTACCACCTGGCCAATGGCGACACCGATCGCGATATCTGCCTGATCCCCGCCTCCGCCCACGGCACCAACGCCTCCTCGGCAGTGCTGGCCGGACTTCAGGTGGCGGTAGTGGCCACAGCCGAGGACGGCACAATCGATATGGCCGACCTCGAGGCCAAGATCGAGCAGTACCAGGGCCGGATTGCCGCCATTATGATCACCTACCCCTCCACCCACGGTGTCTACGAATCCGATGTCCGCGAGGTCTGCGGAAAGGTCCACGCCGCCGGTGGTCAGGTCTACATCGACGGCGCCAACCTCAACGCCCTGGTCGGACTGGCCCAGCCGGGTGAATTCGGCGGAGACGTCTCCCACCTGAACCTGCACAAGACCTTCTGCATCCCCCATGGCGGAGGCGGCCCCGGAGTCGGCCCGGTGGCAGTGGCCGAGCACCTGCGCGAGTATCTCCCCGGCGGTATCTCCACCACCGCCGGCAACGCCCCGGTGACCGCCACCCAGTACGGATCAGCCGGTGTGCTGCCGATCAGCTGGGCCTATCTGGCCATGATGGGAGCGGAGGGGCTGACCAGTGCCACCGCCCATGCGCTGCTGAGCGCCAACTACATCTCCAGCCGCCTGGCCGAGCACTTCCCGACCCTCTACACCGGGGAGACCGGGCTGGTGGCCCATGAGTGCATCATCGACCTCCGCGAGCTGACCAAGACCTCCGGAATCACCGCCGAGGATGTCTGCAAACGCCTCATCGACTACGGGTTCCACGCCCCGACCCTGGCCTTCCCGGTGGCCGGAACCCTGATGGTCGAACCCACCGAATCCGAGGACATCGCTGAGATTGAGCGGTTCATCGAGGCGATGATCGCCATCCGTGCCGAGATCCAGCAGGTCATCGACGGTGAGTTCGAGGCCGAGGCCTCCCCGCTGCGCCAGGCACCGCATCCGGCCGCCGTCGTCGCCTCTGATGACTGGGACCGGGCCTACTCCCGCCAGCAGGGTGCTTTCCCCGTCTCGGGACTGCAGCAGGATAAGTACTTCCCGCCGGTGAGCCGGATCGACGGCGCTCACGGCGACCGCAACCTCGTTTGCTCCTGTCCTCCCCCGGAAGCCTTCGAAATCAACTGATCAATTCTGCATAGACCTATTCGAAGTGCATAGAGCTATAGCCATCTGCAGACTCAATAGCTCTATGCAGAACGGAGACCCCGATGACTGAACTGAAGCAGACAGCACTGGCGGCCGAACATGAGGCCCTAGGCGCATCCTTCACCGACTTCGGCGGCTGGAAGATGCCCCTGAAGTACACCTCCGAACTGGAGGAGCATAAAGCGGTGCGCAGCAAGGCCGGTATCTTCGACCTCTCCCATATGGGGGAGGTCCGGGTGGTCGGTGAGGATGCCGCCGTCTTCCTCAACACTGCCCTGGTGGGAAACCTCGCCAAGATCGTGCCCGGTAAGGCGAAGTACTCGCTGATCGTCAACGAGGCCGGCGGCATCCTGGATGATCTGATCACCTACCGAATCGGTGAGCAGGAGTACCTGGTCATCCCCAATGCCGCCAACCGGCACACTGTGGTGGAGGCCCTGCAGCAGCGGACCGAAGGTTTCGACGTCGAAATCTGGGACGAAACTGAGGGGATCAGCCTCATCGCCGTGCAGGGTCCGGCCAGTCAGGCCATCATCTCCTCAGTGGTCCGGGCCACCGAGGTGGAACTGGTCGAGGAGGTCGGCTATTACGCCCACACCACGGTGACCATCGGCGGCCAGGAGATCCTGTTGGCCCGCACCGGCTACACCGGGGAGGACGGATTCGAGCTCTACCTGCCCAATGAGAAGGCCGGTGCCCTCTGGCGTGCCCTGCTGGAGGCCGGTGTCGATTTCGGCCTGACCCCCTGCGGACTGGCCTCCCGGGACTCCCTGCGCCTGGAGGCCGGAATGCCCCTCTACGGCAATGAGCTCAGCACCGGGCGCAAGCCTCAGGAAGCCGGCCTGCCGGTGGTGGCCTTCTCCAAGGAGGAGGACTTCGTGGGCCGCGCAGCCCTGGAAGAGGCCAAGGCCGATGGTCTGGGCAAGACCACCGGTCAGCGACTGGTCGGACTCAAAGCCGCAGGCAAGCGGGCAGCCCGTTCCGGCTACACCATCACCGACGACGCCGGAACACCCGTTGGTGAGATCACCTCGGGTGCTCCCAGCCCCACTCTGGGGCACGCCATCGCCATGGGATACGTGGAGGTGGCCCATTCAGAGCCCGGCACCCAGCTTCAGGTGGATGTCCGCGGCAAACCGATACCTTTTGAGGTAGTGAAGCTGCCGTTCTACCGGCGGTAGGAGAAAGGACCCGGCCATGGCCCTCGGAGTCTTCGACCTGTTCAGTGTGGGAGTGGGCCCGTCATCCTCCCACACAGTAGGACCAATGCGGGCGGCCCGACGGTTCGTCGCCGAACACCTGCTGGGCCTGAATCCGGGAGAGGAGCCAGCCCCGCGGGAGCACCAGGGCAAGGCCGAGGAGGCCGCCCTGGCCAAGGTTCCGGTCATCGATGAGGTCGCCGGAATCCAGGTGGAACTCTTCGGCTCCCTCTCAGCCACCGGAGCAGGACACGGAACCTTCGATGCGATCCTGCTGGGGCTGGAAGGCTGGGCGGCCGAGGAGATCCTGCCCGAGGAGGTCGACGAGCGTAAAGCCGATCTTGAGGCCACCGGAGTGGTCCAGGTGGCCGCGCAGCTGGGTCAGCGCAGGGATATCACCCTGCGAGTCTCGGACTTCATCCAACGGCCCCTGACCCACCTGGAGCGGCACTCCAATGCTATGACCCTGCGTGCCGTAGGCGCCGAGGATGAGCTGCTGGCCGAGGAGACCTACTACTCCGTGGGCGGGGGCTTCGTTCTGGCCGACTCCGAGGACCCCGAGGCGATCGCCACCGGTGAAGTGGAGGTTCCCTATCCCTTCACCACCTCAGCCGAGCTGATGGGCCACTGCCGGGAGACCGGACTCTCGGTCTCCGAGGTGATGCTGGCCAATGAACTCGCCCGTCGGCCTGAGGAAGAAGTTATGGACGGCATCTGGCACCTCTGGGAGGTTATGGAAGCCTGTAAGGACTCCGCCTTGAAGCGGGAGGGGCCGCTGCCCGGAGGACTCAAGGTGCGCCGTCGTGCCCCGGACTGGCATGCCAAAATGTGGCGTGATGACCCCGAACGCTCCCATGCCTACTGGCAGGAATGGGTCAACCTCGTGGCCTTGGCGGTCAATGAGGAGAACGCCTCCGGTGGTCGAGTGGTCACCGCCCCCACCAATGGGGCAGCCGGGATCATCCCCGCCGTCGGGTTCTATGCCACCCACTACGGGCCTGGGGCCAGCTTCGCGGATAAGGAGAACATCCGCCAGATCGTGACGACCTTCCTGCTCACCGCTGCAGCGGTGGGCGTGCTCTATAAGGAACAGGCCTCGATCTCCGGGGCTGAGGTCGGCTGTCAAGGTGAGGTGGGTTCGGCCTCATCAATGGCCGCCGCCGGACTCTGCGAGGTCCTCGGCGGGACACCGGCACAGGTGGAGAACGCTGCCGAGATCGCCATGGAACACAACCTGGGGCTGACCTGCGACCCCATCAGCGGCCTGGTTCAGGTCCCCTGCATCGAACGCAATGCGATCGCTGCGACCAAAGCGGTCAATGCCGCCCGGATGGCGCTGATGGGCGATGGCGAACACCGGGTCTCCCTGGATGAGGTCATCACCACCATGCGGGAGACCGGCAAAGATATGTCCACCAAATACAAGGAAACTGCCCTGGGCGGGCTGGCGGTCAACGTCGTCGAATGCTGAAGCCGCCAACCGGCCCGGACCGGATCACAGGGGAGTGACGTAGGCCCCGGTGATACCGCCGTCGACCACAAAGGCATTGGCGGTCATGAATGAGGAATCGTCACTGGCCAGGAAGGCCACTGCTGCAGCCAGTTCCTCCGGTTCGGCGAAGCGTCCCTTGGGCACATGCACCAGACGCCGCTGGGCCTTCTCCGGCTCCTTCGCGAAGAGTTCCTGCAGCAGGGGAGTGTTCACCGGCCCGGGGCAGAGCGCGTTGACCCGGATGCCCTCCCGGGCGAATTCCACACCCAGTTCCCGGGTCATCGACAGCACCCCGCCCTTGGAGGCTGAGTAGGAGATCTGCGAGGTCGCAGCGCCCATCAGTGCCACAAATGAGGCGGTGTTGATGATGGAGCCGGACTTCGCCGGACGCATATGCTCCAGGGCGTATTTAGAGCAGAGGTAGACCGAGGTGAGGTTGATCTCCTGGACCTTTCGCCAGGTCTCGAGATCGGTCTCGGTGATTGAGGCATCGGCCTCCGGGGAGACCCCGGCGTTGTTGAAGGCGATATCCACCCCGCCGTAGGTCTGCGCGGCAGTATCGAAGAGGTTCTTGACCTGCTGCTCATCGGCAACATCCACGGAGACGAAGCTGCCGCCGACCTCCTCGGCCACCTGCTCACCGGCCTCGGCGTTGAGATCTCCGATGACGATCTTCGCGCCCTCGGAGGCCATTCGGATGGCGGTGGCCTTGCCGATGCCTGAGCTGCCACCGGTGATCACGGCGACTTTGCCGGCCAGGCGATTGGATTCCAGCCGGGCCGGGGCGATGTTCTGCGGTTTTTCCGACATGAGTGTCCTTTCGTGGGACCCGGATCAGCCCCGGGTTGCGTAGAAAACGGTCTTGGTCTCGGTGAATGCCTCGGCGGCATCGGGACCCAGTTCCCGGCCCAGGCCGGACTGTTTGAACCCGCCGAAGGGAGCGGAGTAACGCACTGAGGAATGCGAGTTCACCGCGAGATTGCCTGCCTGAACCTTCCGGGAGACCCGCAGCGCGCGGTCCATATTGTCGGTCCAGATGGACCCTGAGAGCCCGTATTCGGTGTCATTGGCAATCCTGATGGCCTCCTCCTCGGTGCTGAAGGGCACCACCGAGACCACCGGTCCGAAGATCTCCTCGGTGAAATCCGGAGTTGTGGTGGCACCGGGAGTCAGCACGGTCGGCGGGAACCAGAAGCCGGGGCCCTCAGGGGTGGTGCCGCGGAAGGCAAGCTGCCCGCCCTCGACATACCGGGCCACCGAATCGCGGTGCTCGGCGGTGATCAGCGGGCCCATCTCGTTCTGCGACTGGGCGGGGTCACCGACCCGGAAGGCCTTGACCGCCTGCTCGAAGTGGCCCATGAACTCCTCGTAGACGTTTTGCTGAACCAGCAGACGCGACCGGGAGCAGCAGTCCTGACCGGAGTTGTCGAAGACACCGCCTGGGGCAGCAGCTGCCGCCTCGGCGAGGTCGGCGTCGTCGAAGATGATGTTGGAGTTCTTCCCGCCCAGTTCCAAGGTGACCTGCTTGACCTGATCAGCGCAGCCGGCCATGATCTGCTTGCCCACCTCGGTGGATCCGGTGAAGACCACTTTGCGTACCCCCGGGTGAGTCACGAACCGGTTGCCCACCACCGAACCCTTACCGGGCAGCACGGTCACCACACCCTCGGGCAGACCGGCCTCCAGGGCCAGTTCACCCAGGCGGATTGCGGTCAGCGGGGTGACCTCGGCGGGTTTGATCACTACCGTGTTCCCAGCGGCCAGGGCCGGGGCCATACCCCAGCCGGTGATCGGCATGGGGAAGTTCCAGGGGACAATGATTCCGACGACGCCCACCGGCTCCTGATAGGTGATGTTGATCCCGCCCTCGACCGGGATCTGCCGACCGAAGAGCCGCTCGGGAGCTGCCGCGTAGTAGCGCAGCACATCCCGAACATTGCCGGCCTCGCCGCGGGCACTGCCGATAGTGTGACCGGCGTTCTTGACCTCCAGCTGGGCCAGATTCTCCAAATCCGCGTCCACTGCATCGGCGAAGCGGTGCAGCAGCCGGGCGCGGTCAGCGGGGCTTACCTCACGCCAGGTCTCGAAGGCCTGCTGCGCTTTGGCGATGGCGGCATCAGCTGCAGCCTCATCGGCCAGCTCGACCCTCTGGATGACTTCTTCAGTTGCGGGATTGATGACCTCGTGAAACTCGCTCATGCTCGGCCGCTCCTTTCTCGGTGCTGATGGGCTGCCTCGGTAAAGCCGCGAAACAGCCTGAGATCTTCGATTCTGCGCTCGGGGTGCCACTGCACTGCCAGCATCCAGCCCGGGAACTGGGACTGAGCCTCATCGGTGAGCTCCAGGGCCTGGATGACACCGTCGTCACTGCGGGCAGTGACCTTGAGGCCCGCACCGATACGGTCAACGGCCTGGTGGTGATAGACCGAAACCTCGGGGCGCTGACCCAAGAGGGAGGCCACCCGGCTGCCGGGGTCGGTGGTCACTGGGATCCGGCCGAACTCACCGGGTGCCGGCTGGTAGGTCTTGGAGTCGACCACCTCGGGAAGATGCTGGATGAGGCTTCCTCCGCGCAGCACATTGAGCACCTGCAAGCCCCGGCAGATCGCAAACAGTGGCAGACCGTGATGCAGAGCCGCCTGGGTCAGGGCGAAATCATGGTCATCGCGGTGTGACTGTGGCTGGGTGAGCGGATGTGCTTCGGCCCCATACCGCTGAGCGTCGACATCGGAGCCGCCTGCGATGATCAGCCCATCGAGGTCCTCGACGATCGAGACATCGGTGCCGGCCGGGGGCAGCATCAGCGGAGTGCCGCCGGCGGCGATGATGCAGTTGATATAGGTGTCCGAGAGCAGGGCCGCTGATTCCTGCCAGACTCCCCATTGGGCCGGCTGGAGGTAGGTGGTAATACCGATCCGGGGGCGGGCCGCTTTCTCAGTGGGGCCGATGCCGATGAGATCAGAGCCGTTCAAATCCGCGCTTCCTCTCCCAGTCGGTCACCGTCTGGTTGAAGGCCTCCAACTCGATCCACGCGGCGTTGACGTAGTGGTCGACCACCTCATCACCGAAGGCTGTCCGGGCGAACTCTGAGCCATCCAGCAGTTCGCTGGCCTCAGCGAGGGTGGTGGGCAGCTGCTGGACCTCAGCATCGTATGCACTTCCGGACACCGGTGGTGGGCATTCCAGTTTGTTCTCAATCCCGTGCAGGCCTCCGGCGATCAGTGCGGCGGTGGCCAGATAGGGGTTGAGGTCAGCGCCCCCGACCCTGATCTCAGTGCGCAGACTGGAACCATGCCCGACCACGCGGACGGCACAGGAACGGTTGTCGAAACCCCAGGCGATGGCGGTGGGGGCGAAGCTGCCCTTGGCGAAACGTTTATAGGAGTTGATATTCGGTGCCAGGAAATAGGTCAGATCAGGCATCGTGGCCAAGAGCCCGGCGATGAACTGCTCCATGATCTCGGAGAAGCCGTGCTCGCCATCGCCGACCATAGCGGGTTTGCCCTCGGCGTCATTGAGGCTGAGGTGGATATGGCAGGAGTTGCCCTCCAGCTGGTTGTACTTGGCCATAAAGGTGATCGCCTGGTCCTCCTGGGCGGCGATTGCCTTGGCTCCGTATTTGAAGATCGAGTGGTTATCGCAGGTTGCCAGAGCCTCCCGGTAGCGGAAGGTCAGCTCATGCTGGCCGGGGTTGCACTCACCTTTGATGCCCTCCACGTAGAAGCCCGCCCCGGCCATTGAATTGCGGATCTTGCGCATCAGCGGTTCCACCCGGGTCGAGCCCAGCAGTGAATAGTCCACGTTGTACCGGTTGCTGGGCTCCAGGTTCTGGTAGCCGAGGTCGAAGGCCTCCTCATAGCTGGTGTTGAAGGTGATGAACTCCAGCTCAGTGCCGATGAATGCCTCCAGCCCCTGATCGGAGAGCCGGTTCATCTGTCGCTTGAGGATCTGCCGCGGAGACTGAACCACTGGCGAACCATCGGTCCAGAGCACATCGCAGACCACTAGGGCAGTGGCCGGAAGCCAGGGGATCCGGCGCAGGGTGGAGATATCGGGGCTGAAGACCATATCCCCGTAGCCGGTCTCCCAGGAGCTCATGGAGTAGCCCTCCACGGTGTTCATCTCCACATCTACGGCCAGGAGGTAGTTGCAGCCTTCAGCGCCGTGGCTCAGCGCCTCATTGACGAAGAACTCCGCGCCCAGCAGCTTGCCCTGGAGCCGGCCCTGAACATCGGTGATGGCCACGATGACAGTGTCGATCTCTCCCTCTGTGGTCAGTCTGCGCAGCTCGTCGAGACTCAGCATGCCCCGGGTGGTCGGATCAGTGGGAGAGGTCATAGGTGTAATCCTCGGCTAAAGGTATTTTTTTAGGCCAAATGCACTGTCAATGTAATTCAGCTCTCAGGGCCCGGTCAAGGCAACCTCGTGGTGGCCCCAGCCTCAGTTGAGTTCAGACTCCGCTTTGGTCAGGGCATCGAACTCCTCCTCTGGGGCCTGAGCCACCAGCCGATGCCGGGAGTAGAACCAGAAATAGGCGATGGCCAGCAGGAAGATGATCGCGGTGATACCGGCGGCCAGGACGTCGACGAAGAATGTCGCGATCACGGCGACCGTGGCAAGCACCAGGGCAATGCCGGTGGTGACCCGACCACCAGGGGTACGGTAGCCGCGCTCCAGTTCAGGTTCCCGAATCCTGAGCATAATGTGGGAGAGATTCAGCAGGACATAGGAGACCGTGGCCCCGAAGACCGCGATATTGATCAGCAGCCCGCCATCCTTCAGCCAGGCTGCCAGTCCGAAGCCGATGGTGCCAGGGATCAGCAGGGCCAGATATGGGGTCTTGCGCCGACTGGTCAGTGACAGGGCGGTGGGGAGATAGCCGGCCCGGGAGAGCGCGAAGAGCTGCCGGGAGTAGGCGAAGACGATGGAGAAGAAGCTGGCCACCAGACCGAAGAGGCCCGCCCAGTTGACGAAGGTGGCCAGGCCCGAATTCTGACCATAGATATGCCGCAGTGCCTCAGGCAGCGGATTATCCGAGGTTCCCATCGCTTCTGCCCCTGCGGTGCCTGGGACCAGGACGAGTACGCAGGCGCCGAAGAAAAGCAGGATCACGATGGCGGTGATGATTCCCCGTGGCATATCCCGTTTGGGGTTGGCTGATTCCTCAGCGGCCAGCGGCACGCCTTCGACGGCCAGGAAGAACCAGATGCCGAAGACCAGCGCGGCCAATGCTCCCGAGATGCCCAGAGGGAGGAACTCCGAGGAGCCCAGGGCCTCAATGGGGGCGATATCGAAGAGGTTGGCGGCGTCGAAATGTGGCACTGTGCCCACTACAAAGGCTAAAAGGGCGATGACGGCTACTGCAGTGATCACGAACATCACCTTCAATGCCTCGCCGACACCCCATAAGTGCAGGCCGACGAAGATGGCATAGCAGACCAGGTAGACCACCCAGATCGGGATATCCTCTGGCAGTCCCAGGGCGCGAACATAGCCTCCGATGAAGGTCACAATGGCTGCCGGGGCCACCGCATACTCGATGAGGATGGCCATACCGGTGGCAAAACCGCCCAGTGGTCCCAGCGCTCGGCGGGCGAATCCGTATCCTGCACCGGCCGTGGGCAGGGTGGAGGAGAGCTCGGCCAGGCCCAGGACCATGCAGGTGTACATCAGGCCCATCAGGAGGAAGGCGATGAGCAGTCCGCCCCATCCGCCCTCGGCCAATCCGAGGTTCCATCCGGAGAAGTCCCCGGAGATCACATATGCCACTCCGAGTCCGGCGAGCAGTACCCAGCCTGCGGCACCTTTCTTGAGCTGGCGGGCTGCGAGGTAATTGGAGCCGACATCGGTGTATTCGATGTTCGTGCTGGTGGCCTGTTTCTGACTGAGGGCTTTCCGCAAAGCCATGAGATTACCGCCGTTGCATCACGGTCCCAGCGCTGGTCGCTGCACTGTACAGGCGGCCAGGAGGTGCGGGGCCTGGTTCGAACCACAGGAGCCACTTCAAAGGTGTATTTCTGGTCCAATGGCTGGCTCAAATGTAATCTGCGCCTCACCGGGGGTCAAGAGTTTTGGTGGGAGAAATCTGGTCTTCGCGCTATGTTGAGGGCATGGCAACCTCAGCAGGCCCCCCGGTATCGGTAGGCCCCCTCCTGGGCCCGGTGCGTTCGGGCAATGCATTCGAAGAGACGATGGCGCGGATGCTGCAGCTGATTCGGCTGGGGTCCATACCGGTGGGTGAGCGGCTGCCCAGCGAGCGGGAGTTGGCCGAGCAGCTCGGGGTCTCTCGCAGCACCCTGCGCCAGGCCATCGCAGAACTGCAGAGTGCCGGCTATCTGGAAGTTCGGCGGGGACGCTATGGCGGCACCTTCGTCCGCAATCCAGAACCCAATCCAGTCCAGGAACAGAGCCGGGAGCCCGCACCACGGCCTGATCCGGAAGACCTCGAGGACGCACTGGAGTTCCGGGCCGTTGTCGAAATTGCTGCAGCCGAACGTGCCGCGGCTGCAGAGCTCACCCAGCGTCAGATCCACGCTCTGCAGGAGACTGTGGCCCAGAGCGCGGAGGCTGATCACTATTCCTATCGCCGCCTGGATTCGCGACTGCATCTGCTCATCGCGGAGTTCTCCGGGGTGCCCAGTCTGCTGCGCGCGGTGGCCGATGTACGCACCCGGATCAATGATCTGCTGGACATGATTCCACTGCTGCAGGTGAATCTGGACCACAGCGAGGATCAGCACAGGGTGCTGGTCTCAGCAATCATCGACGGCGATGTCCAGAGGGCAAAGGAGATCGCCGCCGAGCATATTGCAGGCACTGAAAGCCTGCTGCGCGGCTTCCTCGGCGAAGCGTCTACCGAAGCGCAGAAAGGTACCAAGACACACCAGGCGACCGAGAACAGAGAGGACGCTGATGCCGGATAACGGGCAACAGCACACCATCGGCGGGCCCTTCCGGTGACTGGAGAACTTGGCAAGGCTTATCTTGAGGCTCTGGCCGGCCACCTCGCTGAGTACTTCTCAGCATCAGCGAGGATGGCCGGCTGAACATCTCAGCTCAACTGCGCCCGAGCCAGGCCAGAAGGGTGCTGACTGCCGCATCAGTGGCGGCGGTCAGGGTCGGTTCGATCACTGGGGCGAAATAGGGCGAGTGGTTCACCGGGCCCTCGGGGTCGCCGTCGGGGGTTCCGCCGAAGAACCAGAACACACTGGGCACGCCGATGGCTGAGCCCAGGAGCCCGAAATCTTCTGAGCCCATCCGAGGCTTGGACTCGGCAACATTCTGCGCGCCCACAGCCTTCTGCAGTGCGGGAAGCACCCGGTCCACGGCGGTCTCATCGTTGTAGTTGAGCGGGAAATGGTAGAGCCGCTCCATCTGGGGCTGTTCCAGCCCGGCAGCAGCTGCCTCCGCATTGATGATCCGCTCCACTGCGTTGAGCACGGTGCTGCGGACGTCTTCATCCAGGGACCGGATGTTGAGACTGAACTCGGCAGTCTCGGGGATGATGTTCTCCTTCAGCCCGGCGTGGAAAGTCCCAACGGTCACCACTGCCGAATCCAAGGGGGAGAGCTCCCGGGAGACCACAGACTGCAGCCGGGTCACCATGGCCGCAGCAGCCACAATGGGGTCTTTGCCGTTCTGCGGCTGGGAGCCGTGGGTCTGCCGACCAGTGACGGTGACCCTGAAGGAATCAGCCATCGCCATAGCTGGGCCGGCCGAGATATCCACAGTGCCGGCCTTGCCGGGGGAGACATGCTGACCCAGGACCACCTCCGGCCGCGGTGCCTTATCCCAGATGCCGTCCTCGATCATGGCGGCAGCACCTGCGGCAGTCTCCTCACCGGGCTGGAAGATCAGCACCAGGGTTCCAGACCATGTCTCACGATTGCGCAGCAGCACCTGGGCAGCCCCGAGCAGACCGGTGATATGGCTGTCGTGACCGCAGCCGTGCATCACCGGGACATCGGTGCCATCAGGCAGCGTCCCGGTGGCTTCGGAGGAATACTCCAAGCCGGTGGCTTCCTCGATGGGAAGGGCATCGGTATCGGCCCGGAAGGCGACGACGGGGCCATCGCCGTTTTCGACAATCCCGACCACTCCGGTGCCGCCACAGCGGAAGCTGGAGATCCCCAGGGCGGTCAGCTCGCGCTCAATCCGCTCGGCAGTGCGGTGTTCCTGCATGGAGAGTTCCGGGTTCTGATGGAACTCCTTGTAGAGGGTGTGCAGATGCTGGCGCTCCTGCTCGGTCAGCTGCCGTTCGGCTGTCAGTTCAGTGGTCAAGGTCATGGCACCTTTCGATGACTCGATTCGGATAGTTCACCAGGTATAGCTCCAGGTTATGCCCCGGCAGTCGGCTTCCTGGCCTCACCGTTGGTTCCGCGGAGGAACCAGGAGGCCAGGATCGTCACCAGCACGGCCAGGGCGATGTTGAATGCTCCCAAGGCAGGGAAGATCGGCAGGATGACGAACAGCACCAGCAGCGAGGAGAGGATCGCGAAGATCGTGGGCCGGATCTGCTTCACTGTGGCCGCGGCCTGAACGAAGACGGCCCCCAGAATGGCCGGCAGGATATAGGTCTGGGCCACCTCAGTGATCTCCTCGGGAACCTGCCGCAGCACCCAAGTGCCCAGGATTCCGACAAAGAGCAGCAGTGAGGTCACATGGACGATGGCGGCACCGCAGATGGCCATCACTGAGACCAGATCACCCTGGCGGCTGCCTGGCTTGACCCCCACCCGGCTCTGCGCCACCACTGCGGCGGGAACCAGCTTATTGGCGATATTGCCGATCATGAAGGCCTGGTACATAGCCGCCTGCCCCAGGACCGGGAAGAAGCTGACCGGTTCCACCACCGCGAGGATGAGATAGACCGCAGCCACGGCGAGATAGGCGGTGAGCACCATTGTGAAGCTGATATCGAAATCGGTCATCCAGATCAGGCCCAGTGGGGCGATCCAAGAGACCAGCAGGGTCGCCGCCATGGTGATGCGGCCCCACCGGGCAGTGGTCTTCTCGAAACCGTTCATTGCGGTATCGGCAGTCTGTGTCGTCATAGAAAACTCTCCGAACGGATTATCAATCGAGTCGAGATCAGGCCAACGCTGAGTGGTGGTGAAGGAAATAGGCAACGGTCAGGGAGAGGAAGATCGCCAGTCCCAGGGCCCACTCCTTGAGCCAGGACATTCCCTTGAACCGGGAGAGATAGAGCATCACCGCGAGGGACAGCCCCGAGATGAGGACTGTTATGGCGTGGATCGAGGACTCCGGCAGCTGATCGATGGAGAGAACGGCAAAGACACCCAGGAGTGCAGCACCTGGTACCAGCCGCATCACCTCCGGATTCACCCGTTCCATTTTGCTGCCGCCTCTTTTGAGAATTGGCGTCATAATGAGGGTGGAAATCAGCCACATTCCGCCAGAAATACACATTGCGGCGAAGGCCACCACAAAGACTTCCTGGGTCCATGCCGAACCGCCCAGGCTGGCATCCATCGTTTCAGCCGCAACAGTTGCGGAGGTGGTCTCAGTTGCTGCGGAGCCGACCAGGCCGATGCGCATCAGAACGGCAGGGGTTGCGAAGACCGTCAGCAGGGCAACCGCCACCAGCAGGACCGCCAGGGAGGGGCCGATGGAGGCAATCGCGCCTGATCGGAACGCTGTGGTAAGAGTCTTCTTATCCATCCCGATATCGCGACCGGCAGTCTTTGCCGCCCGCATATAGATCACTGACTGAATCGTGATAATGAGATAAACAGCCAAGGCGCAAGCCCATAAGAAAGGGTTTTGAGCCAAAGCCCAGATATCAGTGGACTGAGCATCCATATACGGTCAACCTTCCGCGATGTGGCAAAGTTATCGATTTGTCCCTGGGCAGTTAACGAGATCAATCTACAAGCCGGGCGTTAAATGAATGTTACGGGTCCTGCGGCATAATCGGAACAGCCCCGACCAGAAGAAAGGCCACCATGACTGTTACCCCATACCTGGACCGCGTGGAATCCGAGCTCAAGGAACTGGCTGACATGGTCGATGCTGACCAGCCGGGCTGGACGCGGCAGGCGATGACCGAGACCGATCTCGCTGGGCGTCAGTGGGCGCTGAAGAGAATGCGCGAGGTCGGCCTCGATGCCCATATCGATGAGGCAGGCAATGTCATTGGTGTGCTCAAGGGCCGCCGCGGGGGCCGTCAGCTGATGACCGGGTCCCATACCGATACGGTCGAAGCCGGTGGGCGTTTCGACGGAATGATCGGCGTCGTCGGTGCTTTGGAGGCAGTGCGGCTGCTGAAGGAGACCGGCCAGCAGCTGGACCATGACCTGGTTGTGGTGGACTTTTTCAATGAGGAGCCCAATCGATTCGGGCTCAGCTGCGTAGGCTCCCGGGCGATGACCGGAACACTGAACCCGCAGGCTTTCGGTGTCACCGACGAGACCGGGACCAGCTTTGCCCAGAGCCTGCAGATCGCTGGGATCGAGGCAGAAGCCATGCACCGCAGCCGGTGGGACTTCTCCCGCACAGATGCCTTCGTGGAGCTGCACATCGAACAGGGGCCCCGCTTGGAGGAGATGGGCACCGAGATCGGAATGGTCACCAGTATCACCGGAGTCTCCCGATTCAGGGCACTGTTCACCGGGCGGCGTGACCACGCCGGAACCACCGGAATGGAGGCACGGGTGGACGCCGGCTGCGCAGCTGCCGGCACCGTGCTCGCAGTCGAACGCATCGCTGAGCAGGGCAACTCCGAGCTGCCCGGCAGCAAAGGGACCTCCGGGGGAGTGCGGTTCACGCCTGAGGCGATCAATGTGGTCACCGAGCTGGCCGAGATTCGCGGAGAGTTCCGCAGTCCCCAGGGCAGCTGGCTGCGCGAGGCCGAGGAGCAGCTGAGCTCAGCCGCGGCTCAGGAGGCCGCCCGCAGGGGCGTCGACGTCGAAGTCGCCTGGCTGCCAACCCAGGATCCGCGGCCGATGAATGACCAGGTAGTCGCCCACTGCCGTGATGCCGTGGACCAGCTGGGGCTCAGCCGCGCCGAGCTTTTCAGCGGGGCCGAGCACGATGCCGCAGTTATCGCCGACCACGTGCCCACCGCCATGCTCTTTGTGCCCTCACATAAGGGGCGCAGCCACTGCCCGGAGGAATGGACAGACCTCGGCGATATCCAGAAGGGAATCGCCGCTCTGACCGAATCCCTGATCCGGCTCGACCGGGTCGGCAGTTAGCCAGCTGGCCCCCAGCCGCAGAGTGCTCAGGCGAAGGCGGAGAAGCCGGTGAGGTCGCGTCCGATGATCAGCGACTGCACCGATTCGGTGCCCTCATAGGTATGGATGGCCTCGATATCGGCCATATGGCGGGAGACCTTATTATTCAGCAGGATCCCGTTACCGCCGAGCATGTCTCGGGCTACATGGGCGATCTGCCGAGCCTTCCGGGTGTTGTGATACTTCGCCATCGAAGCCTGCGGACCGGAGAGCCTGCCGGCGGCGTCGAGCTCGGTGACATGCCGGACATGCAGCTGCATGCTCGTCAGCTCTGAGACCATCCAGGTCAGCCGCTCCTGGACCAGCTGGTGGGCGCCGATCTGCTTGGAGAACTGTTTGCGCTGCTTTGCATAGCTCAGAGCAGCCTCCACACAGGCGGCGGCATGGCCCACTGCGGACCAGGCCACACCCAGGCGGGTGGCGAACAGCACGGTGGATGCGTCCTTGAAGGAGCGGGAGCCGGGCAGCACGGCATCGGCGGGAAGCTCTACATTGTCGTACTGGATCAACGCCTGGTGGATCGCGCGCAGGGAGCCCTTATGTTCGATCACCTCAGCCTTATAGCCCGGGGTCTCCTGCGGAACCAGGAAACAGCGGACCTTGCCGTCGAACTCTCCGCCGACCACCCGGGCCCAGGTGAAGGTCAGTCCACCGGAGGCCCCATTGCCGATCCATTTCTTCGCGCCGTTGAGCACATAACTGCCGGTCTGCTCATCACCGGTGAGCTCCGCGGTGGTCTCCAGAGACACGGAATCAGAACCATGTGTGGGCTCAGTCAGGGCGAAGGAGCCCAGGGTTTTTCCGGAGGCGACATCATTGAGGTGCTCGGCCTTCTGCTCATTCGATCCGAAGAGCGCCAGAGTCCGCAGCGCCAGCCCACCCTGGACGGCCAGTGCTGTACCCAGGGAGCCGTCGATGCGAGAGGTTTCCATATTCACCAGGCCGGCGGCCATCGGGGAGAGGTTCTCCAGTCCGGCGGAGGAGACATCCACGCCGTCAGTGAACAGTCCCAGTTTCCCGGCCTCACGGATGAGATCTACCGGGTACTCCGCCTTCTCCCAGGCCTCGACCATGCGGTCCTCGAGCCCGGAGCCGAACTCCCGGGCCCGCTTCCACCACTTCTGATCCTCCTCGGGGAGGTCAGCGAAAACCCCGTAGTAATCCAGATCGAGGGGAGTGGCGACGTCGTACTGCGGGTCAGTCACAGGATCAGGCGCTTGTGTCATGCGACACATGTTACCCGATAGTCACTAACTCAGGAATTCAGTGAAGGATGCACAATCCCCAGCTCGGTGGCACGGATCAGCAGCTGGACCCGGTCGCGGACCTCCAGTCGCTGCATCAGCCGGCCCATATAGACCTTCACTGTGGCCTCCGAGACCGACATCTGATCGGCGATCTCCGCATTGGAACAGCCCTTTGCCAGCAGGCGCAGTCCCTCCGCCTCCCGGGCCGGAACATGTGGAGCTTCGGGGAAGCGCTTCAGGGCTGATGCCACCTGGGCCGGGTCATTCTTGACCGAAACCATCAGCTGGTGGGCCACAGCGGGGGAGAAGGGTGCCAGGCCCTCGTTGACTTTGCGGACGGCATCGATGATCTGCTCGGGCTCGGCATCCTTGACGATATATCCGCCGGCGCCGGCGCGCAGGGCCGGAATCACAAAACCCTCAGTGGAGAAGGTGGTCACTGCCAGAACCGCCGTACCGGAGAACTTCTCGCGAATACTGCGGGTGGCCTCAATCCCGTCCATCGCCGGCATATGCAGATCCATAATGACCACATTGGGGCGCAGCTGTTCGCACATCTGCACCGCAGACTCACCATTGCGGGCCTCGCCCACGCAGCTCAACCCCGGGGATGAGTCGACATAGGTGCGCAGGGCGGTTGACATCACTGGGTGGTCATCGACAATGAGCACCTGTACCGTACCGTCCTCTGCGCCCTCAATGTCAGCGCGCGGGTCCTCAATGGTCATGGAGTAATCCTAGGCCCCCTACCCGGCATTTCCTGAATGGACCCTGTCTGCTTCCAGGGAGTATTGAGCATCCCGCATAGACTCGTCTGCATGTCCTCTGCAGACCAACAACAGGTCAGCCCTGTCGTCGAGACCTTTGAATCCGGCGGATTCTGGTCCTGCCGCCAGCTAAACAAATGGCTGCTGATCATCGTGACTCTCGCCGTGGGAATCGCATTGGGCGCCGATGTCATCTATGAGTCGCTGACCAGTGCAGCCTTCCCCTGGGGGCTGGTGCTCGCCGGTGCATTGTCAGTCGGCTGCGTGATCCTGCTCTGGGTCTGTGTCACCTATGCCGTCCCAGCGGGACTGGCCATTTTGGCATTGTCCCTGTTCGTCGACGGCATCGCCTATTCCATCATTCTGGCCCTGCTGCTGACCGCTCTGACCGCGCTGAGCTCCACCAAGCGCTTCCGCCGCGGGGCCCTGGCGATGATGGTCGTCTGGGGTGCTGCCCTGGGGGCGACCATGCCGGATCCGGCCACCGGGACTCTGCTGTTCCTCAGTATCGGGGTCAGTCTCCTGGCGGCCTACGGGATCGGCTCATCCTTCCGTCAGGCCACCACGGCCCGCCTGCAGTCCAAACAGGACCTCGAACAGGCGGAGGCCAATCACCGGAAATCGGTGGCGGCAGAGCGCAAATCCATCGCCCGGGACCTGCATGACATCGTTGCCCATGACATCACCATCATCGCCATGCAGTCCCGTGCTGCCCGTATGCGTGACACAGAGGATTCCTACCGGGAGGCAGTCAGCGTCATCGGAGACTCCTCACGGGCTGCGCTCAACGACCTCCGCCGAATGCTGGCGCTGCTGAAGGATGAGGACATCGTCGACGACGACGCCGATACCTCCTCGGCCAGCGAACTGGAGGTTTTCCGCGGTTGCGAGGCATTCGCCGCCCGACTCGAGAGTCTGGGGATCATCGTGGAGAAACAGATCACCGGAGACCTCAGCTCACTGTCCCGGTCCACCAGTGCCGCCCTGTACCGCATGCTGCAGGAGTGCACCACGAATGTGGCCAAATATGCCGATGAGGGCGATACCTGCTGGATCACCATTGACATCGGCATCGACCAGGTCAGCGTGGAGGTCACCAATACAGTGCGCAGGGCCCGACGCCGCGGTGCTGGGCCCTGGAGCGGATCCTCTGGTGCGGGTCTCATCGGTGTCCGGGACCGGGCCCAGGCATTCGGCGGAAACGCTACTTATGGGTATACCCGGGAGGGCCACTGGCAGGTCAAGATCCACGGAGTGAAAAAGTCTTGAACAAAAAGTGGACACTTTAGACAAAAGTTGACTATGCAGGGGCGCGTTGAGACCCCAGAATCTATTGGTGCAGTGCAGTACGGTGCACTCTGAAAACAGGATGGATTGGAGCATCTGGAGCTCTGGTGCAACGGCTCCAGAACGGCTCCTCCGTCCTGGGGGCTCGGGTGGTGAGAACGGCGCCGCCCGAGCCCACTTCTTCTACTCCTGGGAATCGCCTTCTGCCGGCTGATCGTCCTCAGAGGTGGGATCCAAGATGCTTGCCAGGGGTTGGGCGACCCAGCGTCCGGCACCGAGCAGAATTCCGGCGGGGAAGCCGATGATGGGAATCAGCATAGGCATCAGCCCTCCGGCTCCGGCGATCAGGACCACCGGTCCGTAGAGCAGCCCGACCAGCACATAGCCCAGAACATGGGTTACTGGGTTGAGGTGGTGGCGCAGCAGCCAGCTCACCAGCAGCGTGCCGGGGATGCCGATGGCCACTGCCGCACCGCCCAGCAGGGGGATCAGCGGGGTGAGATAGCCCTCTCCATCCAGCCCGGGGACAAAGGACAGGCCCAAGAGGATGGCGCCCATCACGGCAGTGGGGATCAGCCAGGAGACAGTCCAGCCGACCAGCCCCAGTTTCAGCTGTGGCTTGGGGGCCGCGGCAGCAGCGGCTGAGCGGCGGCGTCGTCCGGTGGTTTTCTCTGGTGCGGGTGTGGTCATCGGGTATGTCCTACATGGGCCATTGCTTGACGGATCAGCTGTTCGCGGCCGCCGACGAACTCGGCCTCCACCTCGGGGGCCAGGGCCTCAGCGGGAGTCAGCCAGGAGAGCTCGAGGGCGTCCTGGCGGGGGGAGCATTCCCCGTTGACCGGCACGATATAGGCCAGGGAGACCGCATGCTGGCGGTCATCGACCAATCCGGTTTCAGAGGGATAGGGGAAGTACTCGGCCACAGTGAACGGCGCCGGTGACGGCGGCAGCTGTGGCAGGGCAAGGGACCCCAGATCCTTCTCGATATGACGGATCAGGGCGGCCCGGATGGTCTCGCGGTACATAACCCGTCCGGAGACGACGGTGCGGTAGAAGCGGCCGTCGTCGTCGGCGGTGTAGAGCATGCCTACTTCGGTGACATATCCCAGGGCGTCAACGCGGACCGGAATCGCCTCCACGTACACCATGGGCAGCCGCCGGCGGGCCTCGTACAGATCGTCCTCATTCAGCCACCCAGGATTGGGGTCAGGGGTACGCACAGACATATCCCAATCATCTCATGACCAGCACCCCTCTGTTCTCGCCGTGAGCTGCCAGCGAAGCGAGCAGCGACTTCAAGGCGTGATGTTCCGCGTCAGCGGAACGAGACGCGGCGCGACATGTGCGCGCCGCCGGGACAACTCAGATGATGTCTTCCAGGGGCCGGCCCATGGCGGCACGACGTTCGGCGTGGTTGATCCGGTGGCGTCGGGACTGAGTGGCCAGGATAACGATGAAGGCACCCATTGCAGCACCGATGGCGACCCATACGCTGGTGGCCTCACCGAGGATCCGCGGGAAGATCAGCCAGAACAGACCCCAGGCCAGACCCAGGGCGATGGTGATCCGGCCGCGTTCGGTCATCGAGTAGAACGCTGCGGTCCACACACAGCCCAACAGACCGATAAGCGCCCAGAGCAGGGCCGGGATCCCCGGGATATCCCAGCCGCGGGAGGTCAGCCAGGCGGAGATCGAGCTCATCGCCTGCACCAGGGCAAAGCCGTAGAACAGCCCGACGATCGCATCGGTGAGCCGTCGTTCGGTGGTATTGCGGGCGGTGTAGAGATTGAACTGTCGGATCGCCTCGGTCAGCAGACCGGCGATTGCCAGGGAAGCCAACAGGCCCAGTGTGAAGTAGCCCAGGTAGAGCGAGGCGGTGACCACCAGCATCAGTGCACTGGAGCCGGCCACGAACCAACCGGTGCGCCGCTGACGCGGAGTGGACTCCTGAGGCGCTCGCCATTGGAAGGCGCAGTGGGCGCCCAGGGCCAGGGTGATGGCAGGCCAGATCCAGTACCAGTTGTGGTCGGGGGTCAGCAGAGCGTAATCCCCGGAGAACCAGCCATCGGACTGGATCTCCTTCAGCCCGCTGCCGGAGAGGATGGCCGGGTTCTCCTCGCTGGAGCCGAACCAGCCCAGCATCCACATCGTGGAGATCAGCGCCATCACCGCACCCACGGTGACCGCTATCCGACGGTAGAGGTCCCATTTATTGGGCTCCGGATCGGGGTCCCGGGAGGGCATGTTGTAGGGCGGGATATAGGTGTAGAGATCTTCCTCATCGTCAGCGAACTCATAGCCTGCCTCCGGGGTCCGAATATAGCCACGGGTCCGGTGGTTCACTGTGGGATTGTCGGTGGTGGCCGCCTCGATGGCAGCGGCCTTCTGAGCGATGAGGTTCCGTTTGCGCTCAGCGTCCTCGGGCTCGCGGCGACCGGGCCGGGGCAGCTTCGGTGCCTCATCCTGATCCCGATAGGCAGGCAGCACTGTGGTGGACTCAGGATCAGCGCCAAGGGCCGACGACGGCGCCTGGGCCTCACCATCCTCCGGCAGCGGTGGTTCGGTGAGCTGCGGTTCAGCGGCAGCCTCCGCGGACTGCGTGCCCGGAGGTGGCGGAACCACAGGGACCATGCCGGTGAATAACTGGGCGAAGGGACGCTGCTCCGCAGGTGGAGGCTCCGGGAAACTCACCGGTGAAGCCGGTGGAACCTCTGGGGCGGGGAGTTCTGTGGAATCGACAGGTGCTGGAGGCTCAGTGCCCTCAGCTTCGGCTGCGGCCTGGGCGAGCTTACCGGTTTTGCGCTCCTTGCGTCCCGACCACCATTTCTTGGCACGTTCATCCAGAGTGTCGAAGAAACCGCTGAGCCCACGCTCAGGTCCGGAGGATGTGGTGATGATCGGCGCCACGCCGGTGCTGGCAGGAGGTTCGGCCAGAACAACCGGAGTCTCCTGATCGGCCTCCTCGCTGTTCTCCTCGACGGGCTGCGCCTCGCTGTCCTGCGCGTCGTCGTCGGTGTTCTCGGCAGGGGAGTCCCCAGTGGTGAGCTGGCCCTCGGCCTCGTCGTCGGCGTCGCCATCCGGGGTATCCGCATCAGCAGATTCGGACTCCGGGGCCGCCTCAGCTGCCGGGGTATCGGGCTCCGCATCGGGGCCAGCCTCAGCTTCGGGGGCCTGGGCTGCAACCTCGACGGGTTCCGCATCGGGATCCGCCGGTTCCGAATGGAGGGCGGTGTCCTCTAGCTCGGTGGTCTCATCCAGTGCTGAGACATCATCCCCTGAGGTCTCCTCGATCTCCGGTTCAGTTTCCGGTTCACGTGGTGGTTCGCCGTCCTCTTCCGCCAATACAGGGGATTCGGCAGGCGCGTCGGCATCATGGCGTGACTGCTCAGACACCTGGGCCTCCCTTTATGCTGTAGGTTTTCCCGCGGTGGGGACAAAGCCTCTAATCAGCAGATGATGTTTGCACCCGTTCCTGAATGCGAGCACCACGCCGCCTTGCCACCAGCACCGCAATAATCAACCCCACTAGCGTACCGACACCTATGCCCATCAGGGTGCTTGCCCACGGGGGTAAGCCGGTAGTTGTTCCCGTAATGTAACCTAATCCGACCAACCAGGCGCTCCAGATCACAGCTCCGAGGATCGCCAGGGTGCTCAGTTGGGGCCAGGCCAGGCGCATAAGCCCCGCTGTGGCCATTGACGCGGCCCGACCGCCGGGGATCCACCGGATCAGCAGAAGGCCCACCCAGGTGGTCTTCCCGCCGGCCCGAATGGAGGCGCGCAGCATGGATCGGTGCAGTCTCCGGCCCCAGCGCCAGCGGTAGAGCACGCGGATCAGCTGGTACCGGAAAAGGGCGTAGAGCAGGAGGTCACCGGCGAGGCAGCCGCCGATCGTTGCGATCATCACCCAGGTCAGGGAGAGATCACCGGCGGAGGCGAAGGCACCTGAGGCGATCACCATCACCTCGGAGGGGAATGGCGGAATCAGTGCGGTCAGCGCAACGAATATCGCCTGCAGCGGCAGGAACCACACGCCCCACTCATCCAACAGCTCAACCATGTATCCCCTCGTGCTCTTGAGCTCTGCCGGCCCCGATTAGTGCGGATTCGGAGCTTCGACCAGTTTACGCGCTGAGGTGAACTGGCGTTCCTCACCGGTGAGGGGGTCGATGAAACTCAGTGACTTTGCCAGCAGTTGCAGGGGTTCGCCGAAGTCATCGGGTCCGTCACTTTCCAGCACGGGGTAGAAACGGTCATGCATTATCCCGAGCCCTAAAAGGGCCATATGCACCCGCAGTTGGTGAGTCTTGCCGGTGTGTGGGGTCAGCCGGAAGAGACCGGTGAGCTGCCCATGGTGGTTCTTCCCGGTCTCCAGCAGCTCCACCCGGGAGGATGAGTTGGCGCCCGGCACGGCTTGGGTACGCCGCTTGCCCCGTGCGGCACGCCTGCGCTCATGTGGGCGGCGTCCGGAATCCTCAACGTCATAGGGAACTGACTGGGTGATCACAATCCCCTTGGTCTTCTCCAGTCTGTTCCTGACCACCAGCGGGAACCGGGCATGGGCCGCTGCGTCGGGATCGAGATCGGAGGCTGCGGGGCTGAGCCGGCTGATGCATTCATAGCTCTTCTCCACCTGTCGGTTCTCGAACAGCAGCTGATATTTACCCCGGGTCTGCGGGTTCTTAGCCAGCAGCACCAGCCCGGCAGTTCCGCGGTCCAGCCGGTGAATGGGCACTAGATCGGGGTTGTTCAGCCGGTTGCGCAGCCGCACCAGCAGAGTCTGCTGGACATACCGTCCGGCGGGGGTGGTGGGCAGAAAATGCGGCTTATCGGCGACGACGAGATGCTCATCCTCGTAGAGGATCTCCTCCTGGACCGGCAGTTGGGGCTCATCAGGCAGGGTCCGGTAATACCAGATGACCGAGCAGCTGCCGAGGGGATCCTCGGGGCTCAGCGGGCGGCCGGCGCCGTCGACGACCTCACCGGCGGTGAACCGGCGAGTGATTCCAGCAGGATCCAGATGCCCGAAGCGCTGCTGGACATATTCATGCACTGTCGCCCAGGGGCCAGTGGTCGGCACCCGCAGCCGGGTGGCGTTGACACCGTTGCGCACCGGCAACGGGGAGGTCTGCTCGGCCATTAACTCCAGTCAGGTGCTTTGGCCTCGGTGGGCTTCGGCTCCGAAGCTGCCCCGGGGGCATTCAGCGGCTGATTGATCTGCCAGGTCATGCCGAATTTATCCTGCACCCAGGCGAAGTTCTTGGCGAACTCATAGTCGCCGGGCTCCATGAGATACCCGCCGCCCTGAAAGAGCCCATGGACGATCTGGTCGAACTCATTCTCAGTCTCGACCACAACTGCCACCGATACTGAGGGCGTGAAGTCGAAATCCTGCTTCACCAGGGAGTCCTGGATCATTAGCACCTGGCCGCCGATCCGCAGCTGGGCGGTGGCCACCAGGGTCTGCTCCCAGTCCACCACAGCCTCCATGGCGGCAGTGTCGGGGGCGGTGATGGGGCCGGTGGGGTAGCTGGCCGGCTGTGCCGGGGCGCCGCCGTCGTCGTTCTGGTCAGGGTCGAAGACCTCGGTGCCCTCCGGATGGTGCAGGATCTCCAGCAGCTCCGCGTCGGGGAAAGTCTCCAAGTAATGGTCGATGGCCTCCTGGGCGCGGCCCTGGAACATCAGAAACGGCAGACACAGAATCATGGGGCTAGCCTAGCGGGTATCCCGCGGTGCTGCCGCGAAGGTGGCTGATCCTCTCACGGTGCGAAACGCAGTCCCGAGGGCGAGGAGTGGAATCCGGCATTGCGAAGTGCCTGGCCGAACCGGTGTCCCAGAACCGGGGCGCCGTTGATCGTCTCAGTGGCCAGCCGAGGCGTGCGTGCCCGGCGAAGAGCGGCCACCAGCGCCGTGGCCGCAGCCTCCATGAGGCGTTCATCCTCGGTATAGAGCAGCATGGTGCGCCCACCGCGTTCCATATAGAGCAGCAGCTCACCGGCACAGAGCACGACGACGGCCCCGGCCTTCCTGCCCGGGCGTGCCGAAGGTGCCTGCTCACCCTCAGCCACCGGAACCTGCGGCCAGTCCAGTGCCGCCCCATAGGGATTGGCCGGATCAGTGGCAGCCAGCGCCACAGCCTCCCGGGGAACCTGCTGATGATGCGGATCGGCCTGGGCGGTCTCGGCCGCGCGTTCCAACTGCTCCTCGACCTCACGCAGCCGGTCGATAGTCGCCGAGGTGGTGAACTGGGCGGCTCCGAGCTTCTCGATGAAGTACCCCCGCCGGATCTGACCGGCCTCCTCAGCCGCCGAGAGCACTTTGTACACCCCGGCGAAACCACCGGGGGTCTGCTCCGCAGTGACCGAGCCCCTGGTCAGCACCCCGTAGCGGTCCAACAGGATCTCCGCCCGGGCATAGGCGGCCTCCGTGGCCTCTGCCGGGGGCTGAGTGCCGGTGGGAACCAACTGCCAGCGGCCGTCATTGGATGCACTGGTGGTCCCACGCGCTGCTGCCGCGGCCTGGCGCAGAGCCATCCGTCGGCTGGTGCGGCGGCTGCGGGCCTGGCCCTGTTTGGAGCTCTTATGCGCGGTGGACCCGGAGTTCATGAACTCACGCAGGGCAGCGAAACTGTCTGGGTAGACCACACCCGACCAGAAGAGCTCCCAGAGTTGCTGCCGTATTGCGGTGGCGGGCAGATCCTCGGTGGCAGCTGCCACAGCCTCCGGGAACCAGGCCCCGCCCCGGGAGAGCACCTCGATGATCTGCTGGGCAGTTGGATTTTCGGCATCAGGACTTCCACCGCGGGGGCCGATCAGCTCGGCATCCTCAGCCGGGTAGAAGGCCACCCACCCGTCATGACCGCTCAGGGCGCCGTGACCGGTGGCCAGGAACTGCCCGGAGTTCAGCAGCGCATCCAACATTCCCGGGGAGTAGTCGGAAACCCTAGCCGGCAGAATGAAGGCCTCCCAGGCGCTGGCCGGTGCCGGATATCCCGACAGCTGCGTCAGCACTTCGGCCACACCGGTGGAGCCGCTGAGCTGAGCCGCGGCGGTGATGTGCTGCCATTCGCCCAGCAGGTGGGCATAGGCCCGGGGCGGCACCGGCTCCACCGCAGCCCGCAGTGCAGCCAGGGAGCGGCGTCGGATCCGGCGCAGCATTTCAGTGTCGACGTATTCGGCCCGGGCCTCACCCTCGGGGGTGAACAGCCCCTCGACCACCCGGTTCTCCTCCACCAGCCGGTGCAGAACATCGACGACGACGCCGCTGGGCAGTCCCAGCGCTGCTGCGGCCTGCTCCGGGGTGAAGGGGGCGTGAGTGCGGGCATAGCGGCCGATGAGATCGCCGAGGGGATCGGCCACCGGGTCCAGGAAGGTCTGCGGGATACCCGGAGGAATATTGCTCCCCAGCCCATCGCGCAACCGGGCAGCATCCTCGACTGCCGCAAAGTGTTCACGGCCCTGCCAGTGCAGCCGGAAGGCCCGCTGGGCGGAGACCAGCTCCCCGGCCCATCGCTCAGCATCGGCCACACTGGCATGCTGATCGGCCACGGTCTCTTCGCCTTCGGGCAGTGATGCCTGGGGGTTTGGAGACTCAGGGAGGCTCAGCCGCTGGGCGATATCTTCGGCGCTCAGCGGCCCCAGCAGCCGCAGCAGTTCGGCCACCGATTCAGCGCCCCGCTGGTTACCCCCGGGCAGTCGGGATGCCGGGGAGAGCCGCTGGGCGGAGGCCTCCGTCTCGGCAATGACCACCGGGTCCAGGAACTCCCGGAGCTCAACTCGTCCCAACAGCTCGTTGAGCAGCTGCGGATCCAGGCTCAGCGCCGCCGCCCGCCGCTCAGCCAGCGGGGAGTCGCCCTCGTAGAGATACTGGGCGATATAGCCGAAGAGCACCGACTGGGCGAAGGGGGAGGGACGCTGAGTCTGGGACTCGATCAGCCGCACCTTCCGCTGGGCAATAATGCGGGTCAACTCGTCCAGGGCAGGCAGATCGTAGACATCCTGGAGGACTTCCCGCATCGTCTCCATAATCACCGGGAAATCGGGATACCCCTGGGCGATCTCCAATAATTGGGAGGAACGTTGCCGCTGCTGCCACAGCGGAGTGCGCTGCCCAGGATGCTGACGCGGCAATAGCAGGGACCTGGCTGCGGCCTCCCGGAACCGGCCTGCGAACAGCGCTGAGGAGGAGACCCGCTGGATAACCAGCTCTTCCAATTCCTCAGGCTCAAAGGTGAACAGCTCGGCCCCGGGCGGATTCTCATCCATCATCGGCACCCGCAGCACGATCCCGTCATCGCTGGCATAGGCGGCACCGTCGAGGCCATAGCGCTCATGCAGGCGCTCGCCGACGGCCAGGGCCCAGGGGGCATGAACCTGCAGGCCGTAGGGGGAGTGCAGGATGATCCGCCAATCACCGAGCTCATCCCGGGTCTGCTCCACCACGAGGTTCCGGTCGGTGGGCAGCGCCCCGGTGGCCTCCTGCTGCTCGGTGAGATACCGCAGCAGATTCTCCTGAGCCCAGGTGTCCAGTCCGGCCGCAGTGAGTCGAGCCGCGGCGTCGTCGGCTGTTGAGATCTCCCGGATGAACCTGCCCTGGGCGGCACCCAGCTCGGCGGGCCGGCCCAGCCCGTCACCGTGCCAGAAGGGAAGTGAGGCCGGCTGTCCGAAGGCGGGGGAGACCAGCACCCGGTCAAAGGTGATTTCCTCGATCCGCCAGCTGGTGGCCCCCAGGGCGAAGACATCCCCGGGCCGGGACTCGTATACCATCTCCTCATCGAGCTCACCGACCCGACGTCCGCCGGTGCGGGAATCCTCGGCACCCACCAGATAGACCCCGAAGAGGCCGCGGTCGGGGATGGTTCCGCCTGAGGTGACCGCCAAACGCTGGGCACCGGGGCGCCCGGTCAGGGTCCCGGCGTCGCGGTCCCAGATGATCCGCGGGCGCAGATCGGCGAACCGGTCCGAGGGGTACTTTCCGGCCAGCAGGTCCAGTACGGCCTCATAGGCCGAACGGGGAAGGGTCGCAAAGGGCGCGCTGCGGCGCAGGGTCTCGAACCAGGTCTCGACATCCAGGGTGTCCACTGCCGCGGCGGCAATGGTCTGCTGGGCCAGGACATCCAGGGGGTTGCGGGGGATGGAGAGTGCCTCGATCGCACCGGAGAGCATCCGTTCGACGACGACGGCGGAGCTGACCAGGTCACCGCGGTGCTTGGGGAAGAACCAGCCCACCGAGACCTCTCCGACCTGGTGTCCGGCGCGGCCGACCCGCTGCAGACCGGCGGAGACCGCATGCGGGGCCTCCACCTGGACCACGAGGTCGACTGCGCCCATATCGATCCCCAGTTCCAGGGAGCTGGTGGCCACCACGCAGCGCAGCCGACCGGATTTGAGATCTTCCTCGATTTGTTTGCGGTGCTCCTTGGAGACCGAGCCGTGGTGAGCCTTGGCCAGGGGCGCAGGCTGCTCCTCATCTGAGTGGTGACGCTCGGCGTGGATTTCGTTGACCCGGCCGGTGAGTTTCTCCGCCAGGCGCCGGGAGTTCACGAAGACGATAGTGGAGCGGTTGGCGGTGATGAGATCCACCACCTTATGCTCCACATGCGGCCAGATGGAGGGCTCCAGCGGCTGGTCAGCAAGGGACTCACCCTCGCCCAGGAGCCCGGGCTCGGCAGTGGGCTGAGCCATATCCGGCACCGGGACTGAGACGGTGATCTCCCAGGACTTCTGGGCAGCGGGCGCAATGACCTCCACCGGCTGGCTGCCGCCGAGGAACCGGGCCACCTCATCCTTAGGTTCCACGGTGGCGGAGAGCCCGATCCGCTGGGCAGGCTCGGTGAGCAGGGAGTCCAATCTCTCCAGGGAGACCGCGAGGTGAGCCCCACGCTTAGTGCCGGCCAGGGCGTGGATCTCATCGATGATGACCGTGGAGACACCGGTCAGGGTCTCCCGGGCCTGCGAGGTCAGCATGAGGTAGAGGGATTCCGGGGTGGTGATCAGAATTTCTGGTGGGTTCCGCAGCAGGTCTCGCCGTTCTTTGGCTGTGGAGTCTCCGGTGCGGACCCCCACACTGACCTCCTGAGGGTCCAGACCCTGGCGCCGGGCGGTATGCCCGATGCCTACCAGGGGGCTGCGCAGGTTCCGCTCGATATCCACCCCGAGGGCTTTCAGCGGGGAGATATAGAGCACGCGCGTGGATGAGCTGGCCTCAGCGGGCTGACTCATCAGCCGGTCGATGGACCACAGGAAGGCCGAGAGGGTCTTGCCCGAACCGGTCGGTGCCACCACCAGGGCGTTCTTCCCCGCCGATACCGCCTCCCAGGCGCCATCCTGGGCGGGGGTGGGCGCGCCGAAGGAGGCCGCGAACCAGGTTCGCGTGGCCTCGGAGAACCGGTCGAGTGAGCTCACCGTTCCACTCTAGAACCACCACCGGACATCCCGGTGCCGGGAGCCCCTGGATTCCCCACGCCGAGCCGTCAGATTGTGTTGCTGGTCAGCCTCGGCACCCGCCTGAAACGACCAGATCTGTCGGCTGGGTGTCACCGGGCGTACTTCAGAATGTCCTCCCGCCGCAGCGGCCGGTTGAACAGGGGACCATCGGGTTCCATGATCTTGCCCGCCGGCAGGGCGCCCACGGAGACGGGGTCGAAACCGATCCGCACCAGCAGGGCCATCACCCGTGCGCGGGCGTCGTCGTCATCTGCTGCCAAGGCCACCGCGCGGCGTTGCCCCACCGGCATCTGGGGATCGGCGGACTCATCGAAATCGTGGTGGCCGATATGGTTCAGCGCTTTGACCACCCGGGCCCGGCCGAAGCGACCGGCGATCGCCATCGAGGTTGGCAGCTGCTCATCCACCGCCCCCTGCAGCCAGCCGGGCAGGAGCTCGTCATCCCAGGTATTGGTGGCATCCACCAGGATGGTGCCGGCCACCCACTCAGGCTCGATCTCATCGAGCTCCTCCTGCGGAACAGCCAGGATGACGATGCCGGGGCCGTTGCGGCGGGTACCCTCAGCAACCTCCTCGGGCCAGACCGGATTCGCCCCGGGGGCGTAGATCTTCAGGTGATGGCGCAGGGCCTTCGGTGGGCGGGTGGAGCAGATATCGACGGCGACCTCGGCCCGCAGTAATGCCCGGGCAAAGGCAGTTCCGGCCCGGCCGGCCCCGAGGATGCCGATAGTGGGGGCTGGCTCATCTCGGCTGCGCTCACTCATGGTGATAGGGCCTTCCTGCATTGATCTCCTGGGCGCGGTAGATCTGTTCGGTCAGGATCAGCCGCACCAATTGGTGGGGGAAGACAAGTTTGGACAGGGACCAGACGAAATCGGCCCGGGAGGTCAGTTCCTGGTTGACACCATAGGCTCCGCCGATGACCACGGTGACCTGACGCCCGGCGGTGAACTGATTCTGCAGCTTCTTGGCCAATTGGGTGGAGGAGATATTGCTGCCGCGCTCATCGCAGAGAATGACGTGATCGGAGGGTTTGAGCGCGCTGAGGATTTTTGCCGATTCCTCATTGCGGGCCGCATCCTGCTCGCGGGAGGAATGGGGGAGCAGTTTGAAGTCGATATCGAAGGGCTTGCGCAGCCGTTTCTGGTAGCGGTCGATCCCCTCGGTCACCCAGGGTTCGTGTTTTTTGCCGATGGCCAGCACGGTGATGCTCATATCCGCCGAGCTTATCGCCTCTTGTGGGCGGGCGTCTGGGTGCGTTTCACGCCACACCCGAGAACGGTCGAAATATTGACCTCCGGGTTGTATACAGCTAATGTACATGGCACATTCATTCGCAAATGTGATTAGTGTTACATTCCGTTCAGAATGAACCTTGATGAGAGTGCATAAAATAAGCTAGGGGATTCATAATGAAAAAACGGTCGATGATTGCCACGGGAATGGCTGCCAGCCTGGTCTTGGCTGCCTGCGGTGGTTCTGGTGAGGAAACCGGTGGAGGTGAGGCCGGCGACGTCGGAGTTTCACCCGAGCTGAATGTGGCCTTCAATGCCCAGCCTCCCACTATGGATCCCCTGACCACGACAGCGCATGCCACCCGAATTTTCGCCCGTGTCATCTTCGAGCCGCTGATCGACCTCGACGCTGAAGGCGAGGTTCAGCCGGTGTTGGCAGAGTCATTTGATGTCTCTGAGGACGGTCACACCCTGACCTTCCAACTGCGCGAAGGACTCACCTTCCACGACGGCTCCGATGTCACCGCAGAGGACGTACTGGCCTCCCTGGAACGCTGGGTGGAACTCAGCGTCATCGGTTCCACCTACTTCGCCGAGGCAGAGATCGCCTCCCCAGAGGAGGGTGTGGTGACTATCGGGCTGCCTGAGCCGATGTATGTGGCACCCCAGCTGCTGGCAGACCCCGGGCAGATGCCGCACATCATGCCTGCCGAGATTGTCGAGGCCGCCGGCGAGGGCGAGGTCGAAGAGCATATCGGCACTGGTCCCTACACCTACGGGGATTGGCAGGCTGATCAGTACCTCCGCGTTGACCGGTTTGAGGAGTACCAGTCGCCAGAGGGCGAACCCAGCGGTATGGCAGGGGAGAAGACCGCCTACTACGAGGAGATCAACTTCCACTTCGTCGGCGATGACACCACCCGCATGACCGGCCTGCAGACCGGTGAATACGATATGGCCACACCGATCCCCTGGGATAATATCGAGCAGATGGAAGGCGATGGCAATGTCGACGTCATCCCCGGTGAATCCGGGCTGCCCTTCGGTCTGCTGAATAAGGCTGAGGGTCCCACCGCCGATGAGGACATCCGGCGAGCGATCATCGCCGCCTTGGACACCGAGGCCATCCTGCTCTCCGCCTATGGAACAGATGAGTGGTTCAGCCAGAATACCGCGATGATGCCGGAGGACTCCGACTGGTATGTGCCGGTCGAGGGCGAGGATGACGACTTCTATCAGAATCAGGATCTCGACGCCGCAGCGGACTACCTCGAGGCCGCAGGATACGACGGCGAGGAGATCCGCATCGTCTCCAGCCCCGAGCACGCCGACCGCTACGACACCGCCGTGGTGCTGCAGCAGCAGCTTGAAGAGGCCGGTATGAACGCCGAGCTGATCACCGCTGACTGGTCCACCGTGCTGGACACTATGGAGGACCCCAGCGGTTTCGAGATCGCCATCAGCGGTCTGAACAACTGGCCGGTGGTGCCCTCAACGATGTACTTCCTCAACGAGGGAACCCAGGGGACCACCCAGAGCGAGGAGATTTTCGCTGCCAATGAGGCCCTGACCTCCGCTGAGGACGAAGAGGGCGCAACTGCTGCCATGGAGGAGCTCCAGGAGGCGTATCTGGACTATCTGCCGATCATCAAATTCGGTGACCGGCGCACCGCTAATGGGCTCAATGCCGAGCTCGAAGGCTTCGAGTATGTGACCGGGCAGGGCGAGGTCTTCCACCACATCCGCCCGGCGGAGTAGAGAAGGGATTACCGAATGAAAAAACAGTCGATGATCGCCACTGGGATGGCTGCCGCCCTGGTGCTGTCCGCCTGCGGTGGAGATGACGGCGGGGCTGATGGCGAGGTCGCTCCGGAGCTGAACATCGCCTATAACGCTCAGCCGCCCACTATGGATCCGCTGAACACCACAGCCCATGCCACCCGTATCTTCGCTCGGTTGGTCTTCGAGCCGCTGATCGACCTCGATGCCGAGGGTGAGGTTCAGCCGGTGCTGGCTGAGTCCTTCGATGTCTCCGAGGACGGGCACACCCTGACCTTTGAGCTGCGAGAGGGCCTGACCTTCCACGATGGTTCGGATGTGGAGACTGAGGATGTCATCGCATCCCTTGAGCGCTGGATTGAGATGAGCATCATCGGCTCCACCTACTTCCCGGAGGCGGAGGTCGCCTCTCCGGAAGACGGTGTGGTGACCATCGAGCTGCCTGAGCCGATGTATGTGGCACCTCAGCTGCTGGCTGATCCCGGGCAGATGCCGCACATCATGCCGGCTGAGGTCATTGAGGAGGCAGGTGCTGAGGGGATCACCGAGCATATCGGCACCGGTCCCTACACCTACGGGGTCTGGGAGGCTGATCAGTACCTGCGCTTTGACCGGTTTGAGGACTACCAATCTCCGGAGGGTGAGTCCAGCGGTATGGCGGGGGAGAAGACCGCCCACTACGAGGAGATGTACGTCCACTTCGTCAGTGACGGTTCGACCCTGCAGGCGGGCCTTCAGACCGGTGAATACGATATGGCCAGCCCCATTCCCTGGGACAATATCGACCAGATGGAAGAGGATGACTCCATTGAGATCATCCCGGGTGAATCCGGCCTGCTGTTCTCACTGTTCAACAAGGCCGAGGGGCCGATGGCCGATGAGGATATGCGCCGGGCTGCCCTGGCCGCTATCGACCCCGAGGCAGTGATGCTCTCGGCCTATGGCTCCGATGACTGGTTCAGCCTCAACACCGCGATGATGGAGGAGGAGTCCCAGTGGCATATTCCTGTTGAAGGTGAGGACGATGAGTTCTACCAGAATCAGGACCTCGATGCTGCGGCGGACTACCTTGAGGCGGCAGACTACGACGGCGAGGAGATCACCATTATCTCCGCTCCGGAGTACGCCGATCACTACAACGCCTCCGTGGTGGTTCAGCAGCAGTTGGAGGATGCCGGTATGAACGCCAATCTGGTGACCTCGGATTGGGCGACCGTGCTGGACTCCATGGATGACCCCGAGGCCTTCGATATCGCCTTCAGCGCCATCAGCAACTGGCCGGTTGTGCCCTCGACGATGTACTTCCTCAATGAGGGCACCCAGGGCTGGACTGACAGCGAGGAGATTCTCGGAGCTAATGCTGGCCTCATCGCCGCTGCGGATGAGGATGAGGCATTGGAGGCCATGGCGGATCTCCAGGAGGCATATCTGCAGTACCTGCCGATCATCAAATACGGTGATCGTCGCACCGCTGGTGGGCTCAGCACTGATCTGGAGGGCTACGAATACGTCACCGGCGTCGGAGAGATCTTCCACCACATCCGCCCCGCCGAGTAAACGACTGCACGCCGATCTCGGCACAGACGACGAAGGGGACTCCGCTGAAGACGCGGAGTCCCCTTCGTCTTTTCATTTCGGCGGTAGCGGTGGGATTTGAACCCACGGTTGGGGGTTACCCAACACGACATTTCGAGTGTCGCACCTTCGGCCGCTCGGACACGCTACCTTGCGCAAAACACGCCCGCCCATGTTACCAGCTGCCAGTTCAGAGGCAGAACTCAGCAGGAGAAGAGGCTGTGCACCTCACCGGCGATCTTCTCGCCGTCCAGGGCTTCGACTTTCATCACTGCCGTTGCCCCCACGACTTCTGCGCCGAGCTCGGTGACCAGCTCTCGGCAGGCGGCGATCGTCCCACCAGTGGCCAGGACGTCGTCGACGATCAATACCCGGTGACCGGGGCGCAGAACATCAGGAGCCTCAATGGCTGCCGAGCCGTATTCCAGCTCATAGCTGACCTTCGCGGCCGGGGACGGCAGCTTCCCGGCCTTACGGATAGTCAGCACTCCAGCACTTCCGCCCCGGGCATTGGTCAGCCCCGCCATCGCTCCGGCCAGCAGGAAGCCGCGGGCCTCAATGCCCGCGATGAGATCGAACTGCCCGGCGAAAGGGGCCAGCAGGGCCTCAGCCAAGGTGGTGAGTCCCTCCGGATCGGCAAGAACAGGAGTGATGTCCTGGAAAGTGACACCAGGTTCGGGGTAGTCAGGGATGACGGCGAAAAGCGACTTCGCGCGGTTCAGGGCCTCTGGGGCAGGTGCAGACACAGTCGATAATCCTAGCTGTCCGAACCACGGCGAACCTCGCCGAAGAACGCCTGCAGAAGGTCTGCGCATTCAGTGCTGCGCACTCCCGGTTGGACCTCCACCCAGTGATTCAGGCGGGGTTCACGCAGTACATCGAAGACACTGCCGGCCGCGCCAGCCTTGGCATCCCACGTGCCGAAGATCACGGTCGAGATTCTGGTCTGACTGATGGCCCCAGCGCACATCGTGCAGGGCTCCAGCGTCACCGCCAGGGTGCAGCCATCCAAGCGCCAAGTACCCATCGTGGCCGCCGCAGCAGCCAGGGCATTGAGCTCAGCGTGTCCCGTGGGGCTCCCATCGCGCTCCCTGGTGTTGAAGCCTTCCCCGAGAGTCTCACCGTCAGCACTGAGCACCACAGCCCCCACAGGCACATCACCACTGGCCGGAGCCTGGGCGGCCAATTCCAAGCACCGTCCGATCAGCCGGTGCTGGATGGACTTCTCCCGCGGGGAGAACGGGGCGGGGAAACGGCTCACCTCACCAGGATATGGGGCCTGGGAAGCCTAGGGGCTTTCAGCCGGCGCTGATAGTTTGATGTCATGCGCACTCATGTCGTTGACCATCCCCTGATTATTCACAAGCTCACCCAGCTGCGCCGGGTTGAGACGCCGTCGAATGTTTTCCGTGACCTTACCGGAGAACTGGTCTCCCTGTTGGCCTACGAGGCATCCAGCTCAATGCCCGTGGAACCGGTAGAGATCCAGACACCGGTCACCGAGATGACCGGCTCCCAGCTCGCCGGCCCTAAGCCTCTTGTGGTGCCGATCCTGCGTGCGGGCCTGGGCATGCTCGATGGGATGACGGCGATGATCCCCACAGCAGAGGTGGGATTCCTGGGGATGGCCCGGGATGAGGAAACGTTGAACATCGTCACCTATGCTGAGCGGCTGCCCGAGGACCTCACTGGCCGTCAGGTCTTTGTGCTGGACCCCATGCTGGCCACCGGTGGGACCCTGGTGGAGGCCATTCGTTTCCTGGAGCGGGCCGGTGCTGCGCGGATCACCTGCATCACTCTGTTGGCCGCGCCTGAGGGGATCAAGCGGCTGGAGGAGGAGCTCGGTGACCTCGACGTAGAGCTCTACACCGCAGCCATCGACGAGAAGCTCAATGAGAAGGCATATATCGTTCCAGGGCTCGGCGATGCTGGCGATCGCCTGTACGGGCTGGCCGAATAGTACGTGGGAAAAATCACACCCGGGCCCCTGAATCTCACAATGTGGAAGTTTCGGGGTTTTGTTACTTGCATTCGGGAAATATTACGGGGATGCTGAGAAGGCCATAGACCCGGCCACCTGCCAGGAAGAGTCACGATTTTTATGTCCGCACCGCTCAGTCAGGCCCAAAATCCAGGTTATGTTCACGTTTCCGTGCGTAACGCTGCCCGCCGTGCTGAGATCGCCCGCAAGATGCGCAATGGAAACTCCTCGGCCAAGAGCAGCAAAGGTGCAGCTCCAGCAGGGGAGCCGCGGACGGCTCCAGTGCCGGTGATCGCCCCCAACGGTGGCGGCTCCCAGGTTATCCACCCCGATATCGTCGCCCGCGGCTTTGTGGTCTACGTGGGTCTGGACGAGGACACTGCCACCGCGGCCGGAACCTCACTGCACCGGATTGCCACCGAACTGCGCGACTACGTGGAGCACATCGCCCCCGAATCCCAGGTGCATATCGCCATGGCCATGGCCTCCGCCGCCGCGGAGGGCAGCGACCTCGAAGTCGTCCGCCAGGCACTGGGCGACCCCACGGTCACCAACCGGCTCTCCACCGAGCCCGTGGCCCAGCAGCCGGCACCTGCTGCTCCCTCCAGCAACGGTGTGCTCATCGACCTCGCCCGGCGCGAAGTTCAGCTCGACGGTGAGGGGCTGAACCTCACCTATAAGGAGTTCGAACTGCTGAACTACCTCGTGGACAACTCCTCCCGAACAGTGGGGCGCGAGGAGCTGCTCAAGACTCTGTGGCGGAACATGGACCAGGGCCAGATGCCCAATGAGCGCACTATTGACGTCCACGTGCGGCGACTGCGCTCGAAGCTGGGCCGCTTGGCCAACACGGTCCGGACCGTTCGCGGTCAGGGCTACCGCTTCTACGAGCACCCAGAGGTCACCGTCTGGGCCGCACCCGAATACTCCATCTGATTTTGTTCGGGAGCTCAGGTGAAGAAACTGCTCATACTCCGGCATGCCGAAGCCGGGCACAGCTTCACCGGGGATGACCACTCCAGGACCCTGACCCAGCACGGTCAGGACCAGGCGCGACAGATAGGCAGGTATCTCTTGGAGTTCGGCCCGTGGCCGGAGATGGCTCTGGTCTCAGATGCCATGCGCACCCGCCAGACCTGCATCTGGATCAGTCACGAGCTCGGCGAGAAGGCAGTCACCCCGTACCTCGATGAGCGACTGTATCTGGCGGCGTCGCGGGCTATGTGCTCAGTCATCAACGAAACCCCTGAAACCGTGCAGACTCTGCTGGTCATCGCCCATATGCCCGGTGTCCAGAACCTCAGTATGGAACTGGCGAGTCCCGAGTCCGACGAGACGGCCGTGCTGAATATGGCCTCCCAATGGCCGACGGCGGGGCTGGCGGTATTCGATGTGGCCAAGCCATGGGCGGAACTGGACGGGCGCGACGCCGGGTTGAGCCAGTTCATCACCGAGCGCAACCTTTTGACCTGAAAACCTGCGACTCATAGGTGTCCAGTCACCCAGCGGTGCCTACAGCACCGCCCGGTACAAGAGGGGTACTTATGAAAACTAAGGTCAGATTGGGGATCTCCAGCGGCGCGGTCGCTGCTCTGAGCTGGAGCGCCTATGGGAAGGTCGTGGGAACCGGCACGGTGGCCGCTGCCGGTCAGATATGGATGCTTCAGATGCTGCGCGCCCTGGATGCGGCCAGCAGGCCCCTGTAGGCTCAAAACCCAGCCATAGGGTAGCAACGCGAGCGGGCCAGATCTGGTCCGCCTTGAGGCCAAGACGCGGGAAGTGAATGAACGATGTGCGGCAGATTCGTGCAGTCGAAGATCGGCAGTCTCCTCGAAGACGAGTTGGAGGCTCGGTTAGTCGATGAAACCCCGCTGCGTGCCTCGTGGAACATCCCGCCCGGTGCTCGGGTTCCCATTCTGTTGGAACAGGCCGACGACGACGGCGCCCTCGAGCGTCAGATCATCGCCGCCAGGTGGGGTCTGCTGAAGCCCTGGAATAAGGAACAGCGTGAGGCCTTTCAGTGGCGCACACATAATGCACAGGCTGAAACAGCAGGGCAGAAGCGTACGTGGAAAGGTCCCCTGACCTCGCGTCGCTGTGCAGTGCCGGCGGAGGCCTATTACGAGTGGGAGAAGATCACGGAGAAGGACAAGCGTCCTTATGCCATTCGGCCTGCGGATGGATCGATGATTCTCTTCGCGGGTTTATGGGAGACCTGGAAACAGCCGGAAGATGAGCAGCTGATCGTGACTTTCACGATTCTCACTGGAGCCGCACCCGATGAAAACGCTGGGGGAGTCCTTGGTGAGTTGGGGCGGATTCATCACCGGATGCCTCTGGCGATGTCGTCGGAGATGGCCAGTGAATGGATGAACCCCGTCAAACTCAGCGAGGATGCCGCACAGGAGTTGCTGAAGCGGGTCTATGCGGGGGCATATGAGGTGGCTAGAGGTTGGGAGGTTCAGGAGGTCAGCAATGCCGTCAACACGGTCGCGAATGACTCCCCGGAGCTCCTGGATCCCGTGGAGCCGGAAGTCCTTTTCTGAGCTGTGAAGTGGTGAGGGTCACCTGGATCCGGTGAAGCGTGGTGCCTCACTGTCAAGTCCCCGGGAAATGATCCCTCGTGCCTCATGTAAAAGTCCCCGCGT
>NZ_JABAHY010000040.1 GCF_012641515.1 Nesterenkonia sedimenti
TTGCCGGGGACTTTTCAATGAGGCACGGCCCCTGGTTACGCGGGGACTTTCCATGAGTCTCGTCGTGAAGTTGCTGGTCTGCCACAAAGACGTGTATAGTCTTCTAGGTCCAGGGCGCAGTTACTGAGTTCTGGACGAGGCTCAGATTAGAAGTTTCTACCAGCGCCTATAGCTCAGCTGGATAGAGCGTCGGTCTACGGAACCGAAGGTCTGGGGTTCGAATCCCTATGGGCGCACGAACTCTGGTCTGAGTGGAAGCCCGGAACCTTGCTGGAAAGCGAGGTTCCGGGCTTCTTTTGTATCCAGGTGCAGGGCGGGGTGGCGGCTGTCCGTTCTTATTGCAGTCAGCAGGGGTGGGGCTCCGTTCTGGCGATGAATCTTCTAGGTCCAGGTAATGCCCCCTCTGCTTCGGCTGCGCGTACCTGTGCACTTTCTGGTCGACAGCATTGATGAGGGTGGTTTCTAGGGCGCGATCCTCTTGCCAGAAGGGGCATTGAAAGGGGAGGGTTGGGGAAAACTCTAGCGCAATTAATTTCTAGAAACTCTTGATGTAGAACATCTGTTCTACTACACTTGGAACATGGGCAAGAAACTATCGACTCCTGAGGCGTACTCGGAGCTCGAAGCTGCCCTCGAACACCACAAGCGTGAACTGCAGGAACAGGCTGGGAAAGTTTCCCGGCTGCTGGCGTATAAGAAACTTCGCGCAGAGGAGCTCGAGGAGACTCATTCTTTCCGGCGGAATGCTCGGATCAAGGAGGTCTATCAGGAGTGTGCCGAGTTTCTCGGTGTTCCGGTTCCTGAGGTCCGCCGGTTGATGGATAGCGTGGAGACACTGGCCGAGAAATTGCCTGAGACCCATGAGGTTTATCAGCAGGGTGAAACGGATCTGGCCTCTGTGCAGAAGGTCAATCGCGCTATTGAAGGGATCTCTCACCGCCCGGCACTCATGGAGAAACTGGATTCCGAGCTGACCACGAAGGCTCGTGAGCTGAACTCCGCTGAGCTGGACAACTGGCTGAAACAGCGGGTTCCTGAGCTGGATGTAAAGGCTTATGAGGAACGGTACGAGCGGTCGAAACATAAGCATTATGTGGCTTTCGAGCCTCAGGGTGATGGTTCCACGAAGTTCCATGGGCTTATCTCTACCGTTGCTGCGGCGCGGATTGAGCAGATGCTGTATTC
>NZ_JABAHY010000041.1 GCF_012641515.1 Nesterenkonia sedimenti
CAGACCAGCCACCTTCAGACTCACAGATCGCTTCGGTTGGTCCGTTGCTGGTGCCGGGGCGATCGAAGAACGCGAGGATGTCCGCAGCGCGTTGCCTCAGGGTCCGGCCGAGTCTGCGGATCTCGATCAGCGCGGCCGGAACGCCGCTGGTGACACTGTCGATCACGGCCTTCATCATCGTCTTGCCCTTGATCTTGTCGGGTTCTCGGTAGGCGGCAACGATGCGCTGGTAGATACCCCAGGTCGCTTCGACCTCGACGTGCCCGTCGTCGGCGAACAACGCGTCGAGTCGGTCACGTTGCTTGTCGGTGAGGAGACTGTGACCGGTATGCAGGGTGCGGCGGGCCTTGTAGAGAGGGTCCCCGGCGCGACCGCGATGCCCGAGGCTCTGCTGCTGGACGCGTTGACGGCATCGGTTGAGGCCGTCGCCAGCGAGACGGACAACATGGAATGGATCCATCACGGGGACGGCCTCAGGGAGTTCTTCAGCGGCGGCGGTCTTGAATCCGCTGAAGCCGTCCATCGCGACGACCTCGATCTCGTCCCGCCAGGCCTTCGGTCGACCGGCGAGCCACTGCTTGAATACTGCCTTCGAGCGGCCCTCGACCATGTCCAGAAGCCGTGCGGGTCCGGTCTTGTCCCGGTTCGGGGTGAGATCGATGATCACCGTGACATATTTGTCGCCCTTGCGCGTGTGGCGCCAGACATGCTCGTCGACACCGATCGTGGTGACGCCGTCGAAGCGGTGCGGGTCATCGATCAGACGCCGCTTGCCCTCAGCGAGAATCGCCGCGTTCGCGGCCGACCACGACACCCCGAGCCCCGTGGCGACCCGAGAGACGGAGAGATGGTCGAGGACGAGGCCTGCCAGGCCCCAGGCGAGGCCGCTACGGGAGATCTTCGCTCGCTCCGGCGCGGCCTTCGACGTGTCCTGCCGCCAGATGCGCCCGCACCCGGAGCACTTGTATCGGCGGACACGGATCAACAGCGTCGTGGGCCGGTGCCCGAACGGTTCATGCGCGAGACGCCGCTGCACCGTGTCCCGGGGCACGCCCTCGCAGCCGCACTTCCGACACCAGCGGTCCGGTTCGACGACGCGGCACTCGATGACGGCGTGATCGGGCGACAGGTACTGCCCGACAGCGTGAAGTCCGAGCTCATCGAGCCGGCAGAACGTGGTC
>NZ_JABAHY010000042.1 GCF_012641515.1 Nesterenkonia sedimenti
GACACGGGATCCAACCTTTCAAACGAGTAGGAATCTACCCGCCCGCTGGTTGGGTGAAAAAACCCGCGACTGGTTCATTAACTCTGACGCGTAACGTGATCGAGCCGGTGCGGGTGTGAGTGTCGGCTTCGACGTACCAGCCGGGCTGCCCGATGATGACGGTCGCGGCTTCGTTGAGGCCATCATCGTGCTTGGAGGGCCGGTAGGTCGGCGGCAGCGAGAAGTCGAACCCGCCATCAGTGCGCTGGGCGACCTGGATGTTCCACGGATCCACGCTCAGCGCGTTGGAGATCGCATCCCGGGCCCGGATGACCTCATCAGAGAGCTTGGAGATGATCGCTCGGCGCCGGTGCGGCTCGAAGGTGGTCATCTGATAGCCGGGATAGGTGTCGGTCAGAGACACTGCCCGCTTCTTCCCGTCAGACTGCTTAGTGTCCTGGGGCAGCCGGATCTCCATCGAGTCATTGCCGGAGTGGGAGGCCACCAAAGTGTTGGACTCGCGCTTGAAGATCGCCACACCCTCGGAGGGCTCATAACCGTCGAGTTCGAACCCGTCGCCATGCTCGTCGGCGATCTTGGCCAGCACCTTGTCCACGTGGGCTGTGCTGTCTGGTCGGAACTTAGCTCCGACGTTGACGCGGATGCGTTCGATCCCCATGCTGGGCGCATTAGCCATCAGTGTGCCTCCTCGGCAGAAGTCTTCAACATGCTCTCCCTGGTCAACATGCGCTTCTCAGAGATCAAGGGCTGTCGTTCATGTCGAGTAGCGTCGGCGGTGGGCAAAGAGCGAGTCTTTGATGACCGAGCGTGGCCCGGCACGAGAGTCCCACTTTTCTCCCACTTTTCACCATGATTTGGAAGGGTTTTGCGGGAATCTACGGGAGTCTTTAAACGGCTCATCGCAGATGAGGGTGTAGGAGGGGCCTGAATGTGAAGTCTCAGGACATCGTGGACGCTTCTGTCTCATGACATCGTGGACAGTTGGTCTCAGGAC
>NZ_JABAHY010000043.1 GCF_012641515.1 Nesterenkonia sedimenti
GGCATCGACCTGGGCCAGGACCTGCTGACGCTGTGAGTACAGGTCCTTCAGCTGCCCGGCGAGGATCGGCATGATGGTCGCTGCCGCCTCAGTGCCGGGAACCACCACCGTCTGAGCCTCCAGGGCGGTGAAGATCTCCTCAGTGAGTGGGCCAGCTAATCGTGGGTTGTGTTTGGTGATTCGGTTGCGCACATGGCCTCGGCCGGCGTCTTTGATCCGCTGCGGAGTAGGCCACCTGCTCAGCACATCCAGGACCCCGTAGTGATGCAGCCGGGGCCCAATGGCCCGTTCCAGGCCGGGGTGGATCTGGGTCAGCAGTCCGCGTAGCCGGTTCCTGGCTGCGGTGGTCTGGGCCAGCAGGTCATCATCGAACCCGGTCAGCACCGCCAGCTCGGCGATCTGCTCATCAGAGGCTGCGATCTGCCGCAACGCGGTGGGCATGGTCCGGGCGGTCTCAGCGATGATGAACGCGTCTCGGGCATCGGTTTTAGCTGATCCGGCGTGCAAGTCGGCCATTCTGCGCATGGTCAGCCCCGGCAGGTAGGCCACCTGAACATCCTCAGCCTCCTGGGCAACAGCCACCGGCAGTGCGCCGATGGTCGCGGGCTGATCGACCACCAACAAAGCCGGGCCATGCTGACGGGTGAGTTCGCCCAGCAGGTCCCGGAGGTTGGCCTCGTCGTTGGGCAGGGACTTGTCGTAGGCCTTGCCACCGGTGGTGGTCAGTGCGGTGGCGTGATGCTCACTTTTGCCGACGTCTAAGCCGATGAACAGCGCGAAGTCCTGAAGATTCCAGGCCACGAGCTTTCTCCTCATCAATTCTGGAGTCCTGTCACCACCCAGAACGGGGCGTCTGGGCAGCCAGCTGCCCAGCCCAGCTCACCTTCCCTGCTTGGGAAAATGAGGTGTCGGTGGGCGGTTCATGCTCGGCATCCACGTTAGAAAAC
>NZ_JABAHY010000044.1 GCF_012641515.1 Nesterenkonia sedimenti
AGGGCCTGGATGCTGGGCCGTTGTCGGTGCTGGCCAGGATGCGCCGCCAAGGCCTGAACCCGCCCTCACGGGCCACGCTGGCCAGGGCCTTCGCTGCGGCAGGCGTCTCCAAGCCCGAACCTCGTAAGCGGCCCAGGGCGGCCAATCGTAGGTTCGTCTATCCCGCACCGAACTGCTGCTGGCAGATCGATGCCTTCACCTGGTCGTTAGCTGACGGGACTGCGACCACGATTCTGCAAGTGATCGACGACCACACCCGATTGGCATTGGCGACCCTGGTTGCCGAGGGTGAGACGAGTAAGGCCGCGCTGAAGGCCGTCTCCACAGCGATCCGTCGGTGGGGCGTGCCGCAGCGGCTGCTCTCTGATAACGGGTTGGCGTTCAACCCCACCCGTCGAGGCTTCACCGGCAAGCTGGTCGACTACCTGGTCGATCTTGGGGTCAAGCCCATCACCGGCAAGCCCGACCGGCCTACCACTCAGGGCAAGAATGAGCGGTTCCATCAGACTCTGCAGAAGTGGCTGAACGCGCGCCCGCCTGCCCACTCGATCGAGGCGTTGCAGATCATGGTTGAGGAGTTCGACACCTACTACAACCATGAGCGCGTTCATCAGGCGTTGAGCGACAAGACGCCGATGGAAGCCTGGGAGGCCACCGAGCCGGCACCGCCGCCGGCCCCGGAGCCGCGCATGCCCCACATGCCGCCCTCGGCACAAGCGATGGCGAAGAACGCCAAAGCCGGGCCCCAGCCCGCAGCCGGGCCGGCGACTAATACCCGCGCCCGGTTAGCGCTGCACCCCAGCGTGGGCAGCGCGGATCTGATGGTCAAGCAGAACGGGCAGGTCAAGGCGCTGAGCTGTATGTTCTATGTGGCCACCAGCCGGGCAGCAGAGACGGTCCACGTAATCTGGACCG
>NZ_JABAHY010000045.1 GCF_012641515.1 Nesterenkonia sedimenti
CAAAGTCCGTGAGTCCGGCCGTGTGGTCCCGGTGCACGCGATGGTGGCTACCGGCATCAACCGCGATGGCCACCGCGAGATCCTCGGCATCCAGGTCAGCACCGCCGAGGACGGGGCCGGCTGGCTGTCCTTCTTCCGCGACCTGACCGCCCGGGGCCTTAGTGGAGTGAAGCTGGTGACCTCTGATGCCCACGCTGGGTTGAAGGCCGCGATCGCTGCGACCTTACCCGGTGCAGCCTGGCAGCGGTGCCGGACACACTATGCGGCCAACCTGATGGCCACTACCCCCAAGGCATCCTGGCCCTGGGTGAAGACTCTGCTGCACAGCATCTATGACCAGCCCGATGCCCAGGAAGTACACGCCCAGTTCGACCGTGTCGTCGAGGCCCTGGACCATAAACACCCCAAGGTCGCCGACCACCTGGCCGGGGCCCGCGAAGACATCCTGACCTTCACTAGCTTCCCCAAAGAGGCCTGGCGCAAGATCTGGTCAAATAATCCCAACGAGCGGCTGAACAAGGAGATCCGCCGCCGCACCGATGTGGTCGGGATCTTCCCTAACCGCGAGGCCATCATCCGCCTAGTCGGCGCCGTGCTGGCCGAGCAGCACGATGAATGGGCCGAAGGCCGCCGATACATGAACCTCGAGGTCCTCCAACACGCCCAACAGCTCGGCACCGACACCACCGAGGAGGTGCCACCACAGACCATCGAAGCCCTCGCCGCATAACCCAGAATTACACGCTTGAAGGATCACCCCTCATACACCACACCACCGGACTTGACC
>NZ_JABAHY010000046.1 GCF_012641515.1 Nesterenkonia sedimenti
GAGGGCTTGACTCTTCTATGTCTGTCAAGCCGCGTTCATCACGGTTGCTGAGGTGTTGAGCATCCGATAGACCCGGCGGGCTAAGTAGCGCTTGAGACAGCGGCGGATCTCTCGGTTGGTTTTGCCTTCTGCTCGACGTTTCTCGACGTACTCCCGAGTCTCGGCATCATGGGTCATCCTTGATATGGCAACCATGTGCAGGGCGCTGTTCAGGGACCGGTCTCCGCCGCGGTTGAGTCGGTGTCTGACCGTGTTACCGGACGAGGCAGGGATGGGATTCACTCCGGCCAGGGACGCGAAGGCCGCCTCGTTGCCGACCCTGCCGTCGTGGGACCAGGCGATGAGACACTTCGCGGCGCTGATCGCTCGGAACCCTTTTTCCTCCAGGAGGGGCGCGGCTTCGCTGGCTTTGACCAGCTCATTGAGCTGTTTCTCGTTGGCGGTGAGCTGCTCGTCCAGTTCTAAGACGTGCTTGGCCAGTCGCACAGCCTCGTTGCGGGCGATCGAGAGGGAGAGCTCTTCCTGCCGGTCCCGCCACCGGGAGACCTCGGTGATCTGGGTGCTGGTGAGCTTCTTGCGGGCATCGATCCCCAAGTCGTTGCCGCGTACCAGGGCGGTCAGTGCGTTGATGGACCGGGTACGGTCCTTGCTGATCGACTCCCGGGCGGTGACCAGGATCCGCACGCTCTGGCGGACCCCGTCATTGAGGCGAGGCCGGCGCAGCTGCTGCAGGGGCAGTCCCAGGGCGGCGGCG
>NZ_JABAHY010000047.1 GCF_012641515.1 Nesterenkonia sedimenti
ATCATCCAATAAGGGCGCGAGCCCCTTGACTCGACACACCTCCACGCTCAACCGCGAATGGCCGGTAACGGTTGGCGATGTCAGGTAGCGGGCGGTGGTGTTTCTCGATGTCGGAGATTCTGGCTGGCCATGTGCCCAGCGCTCTGGCGGCGTCGCTGAGGGTGGCATTGCGAGTTTTGCGAAGTGCGCACAGCTCAGCGCCGTCGGGCACGGTGGTTTCGGCTTCGTGGGGTCGGGTCAGGATCTTATAGACCTCGCGGGCGATGGCGCGTTTCAGGCATCGGATGATCTCCTTCTTAGTTTTGTTCTCGCCGAGTCTGCGCTCAACGTAGGCCCGGGTCGTGGGGTCGTGGCGCATGCGCACCAGTGCGATCCGGTGCAGGGCGCTGTTGCCTCGTCGGTCGCCGCCGCGGTTGAGCCGATGCCGATTGGTCTTGCCTGACGATGCCGGGATGGGTGCGGCCCCGCACAGGGAGGCGAACGCGGCCTCGTTGTGGATCCGCTGCGGGTTGCCGCCGGCGGTGACAGCCAGCTGGGAGGCGGTGATGGTTTTGACGCCGTAGACCTCCAGCAGGTGCGGGTAGTGGGCTTCCAATAGGGCCTTCATCTGGGATTCCAGCTGATCGGCGCGTTGTTGATTCTCCCGGTAGGCGTTACGCGTCAGAGTTAATGAACCAGTCGGGGGTTTTTTCACCCAACCAGCGGGCGGGTAGATTCCTACTCGTTTGAAAGGTTGGATCCCGTGTC
>NZ_JABAHY010000048.1 GCF_012641515.1 Nesterenkonia sedimenti
GTGCGCCATGAGGCGCTGTGTGTGCGGATGGGGGTGAGAGACCCCTGTGGCCTGGTCGTCGCAGCGACTGGGTACAAGTTGAGGGCAGCCTGATCCAAGAGACGCTGGTGAGGGTGGAAAGCAGCCCTGACAACGCCGGAACGTGCTGGCACTACCAGACAGTGCGGGTTCGGCAAACGAGGTAGGAAGGTGTAACGAGAGTGAACCAGTGGTTGACCCTCCGTAATCGTGGAACCGGCTCAAATCTGGTGGATGTGGNGTGGAAAGCAGCCCTGACAACGCCGGAACGTGCTGGCACTACCAGACAGTGCGGGTTCGGCAAACGAGGTAGGAAGGTGTAACGAGAGTGAACCAGTGGTTGACCCTCCGTAATCGTGGAACCGGCTCAAATCTGGTGGATGTGGGCCGGGCAGCAGCAGACGCTTCACGGACGAACGGTGAAGCGACTCCAGCACTGGGAAGTGACGCCGGTGTTGGTGGCTGTGAGGAATCTCTGCGGCGTACTCACAGACGAGCTGTCGGAGAAGAGCTGGGCACCGCCCCTACCAACCGTCGCACAGGGAACATGGGAACCCTGTGGTGTCTGCCCTTCCAAGTCCGCAGCCAG
>NZ_JABAHY010000049.1 GCF_012641515.1 Nesterenkonia sedimenti
ACAGCGCCGATGGTACTGCACTCGAGAGTGTGTGGGAGAGTAGGACACCGCCGGACACAAATTAGTAGAGGCTGGGGCCCGGACTAGCAATGACGCTAGTACCGGGCCTCAGCTGTATCTACAGGCATTTTTGCTAGTCGTGAGTTCGCTCAAGGGAGCGATTCAGGGTAGTATTGACCGTTGGTAAATGCACCACGGGGTGTGGCGCAGTTTGGTAGCGCGCGTCGTTCGGGACGACGAGGTCGCAGGTTCAAATCCTGTCACCCCGACCAAAGATCCCTGTCATTGCAGGGAGGCAAGCCCGGTACCAGTTTCTCTGGTGCCGGGCTTTTTGCTTTGCGACCACTTTGTGACCATCCGTCAGTACGGCCGCTATGGCAAGCGGGCCGAGCATCCGGACACTTCATCGCTGTACATCGCAGCGAGAGGCAGAAATGCCTAGGAGGTTACCCCGATGCTGATCCTTCGAGGACAACACGGCAAGATCCAAACCACGTACAACAGGACCCGGGGCCAGTGGCGCGCCCGGATGACGGTTATAGGCAGAAATGTGTGTATAGCCCGGGCGTGTCACGGCCTGCCTGCCCAGCCTGATC
>NZ_JABAHY010000005.1 GCF_012641515.1 Nesterenkonia sedimenti
CTGAGACATAGATATGTCCACGATGTCTTGAGACACATCTGTGCACGATCCCCTGAGACATCACAGCGGCCGTTCTGGCGACCCTCTCTACGGAGCCCGGAGGACTCTGCGCACCGGAGCTGACCTGCTCACCGAACCCCAGGCCCGCAGACTCGAGAAAGTCTTCACCTCTGATGATCACGTCGAAGTCGAGGCGACCTGGAGTGTGTATCAGAAGATAGTCGCCGCCTACCGCCACCCTTCTAAGAAGGACGGCAAGCAGCTGCTTCAAGAGGTGATCGCTTCTCTGCGCCGCGGAATCCCGGCGAAGCTGACCGAGCTGAAGAAGCTGGGCCGGACCCTGAACAAGCGGGCCGGCGACATCCTGGCCTACTTCGAGAGGCCCGGCACATCCAACGGCCCCACCGAGGCGATCAACGGCCGCCTCGAACACCTGCGCGGCACTGCCCTGGGATTCCGGAACCTGACTAACTACATCACCCGAGCGCTGCTGGACACTGGAGGATTTAGGCCTTTGCTACACCCTCATCTGCGATGAGCCTTTTTACCTTATCTGATTAGCAGCATATTGGCAAAGCATAGATGGCATGAATACGCTTGTGATACGAAAAGAATACGATTTATCGGTCACTCTTCAGACGTGCCGCGATCGGCTGGACGGGCCGCCCACGGTGGATCATGGTCAGAGCGACTGCCCACCGGGGGCTTCCCGCAAGGGAGCATTCTTGGGCTTCTATCAATGCCAGTCGATTTCGAGTCGATCAGGGTTGATCGTCCGGTTTCCCTCGGCGTCGCGGAAGACCTTGCCGCGCTGCCCACGGTTCACCGTGATCGTCAGCCCCAGGTCAGCAACCACGCGGCGGCGCTCGACCAAGCCCAGCTTGCGCCAGCGGCTAGGAATCGTCCGTGACATAGCTAGGTCATTCAGCGGAGATTCAGCCCGCAGCGCGTTGAGGCGCGACTGTGCCCGTTCGATACGGTGACCGAGGTCTTCGAGCTTGGTGCGGGCGTCGCGACGGCTCAGCAGACCCTCCCCAACAAGTTCGGCCACGCTGGTGCGGTTCCCGCGCAACTCAGAAAGCTCCGCCTCCAGCGGGGCAAGGTCAGGCTTTGATCGCAGTGCCCGCAGTATCTTCTTATCGGACAGGCGAGTCAGAACGACCTTCTCGATGAAGGTATCGAGGGGATCGCCGCTGATGTTGATGCACTTGTTCTTGACGCACTCGTAGACCCGATACTGGGGTCGGGTGCCGTCCTTCTTCGGCGGTCGAGAGATGTAGTTCCCATAGAGCCTGTCCCCGCATACGCCGCATACGGTGAAGCCTGAGAGAAAGTGCTTCGGCTTTCCCGCAGAAGGTGCCCCGGCTTTCTTGCGCCCGCTCCTCACCTCCTGGAAGTCCTGCCAGGTCCGCCGGTCGATAATCGGCTCCCAGCTCGGTTCTACGTCCGGCAACTCTTCATCCTTATAGACCACGATTCCGGCGAGACGGGGGTTGCGCATTAGCTCCAGCAGATGGTCTGCCCGCCAGGGGTAACCCAGCGTGGTAGTCCGTCCCTTGGCGTTGAAGTCATCAGCAATCCACTGGTAGGACCGGCCCGCGAGGTAGGCAGCGAACGCCTCTCGAATGGCTTCAACCTCGTCGGGCACTTGTTCGATCCGGCCCTCAACTCGCCGATAACCATAGGGTCGGCGGGAGAACTGCCATGCGCCACGCTCTGCCTGCTGACGGTTGGCAGCACGGCGACGTTCAGCCTTTTGCTCGCCCTCATACGTATTCCACGCCGCCACAGTGCGAGCTACCGCCCGGCCCGCAGGGGTGGCAAGATCAAGCGTGCCCGAGACTACGGTGTAGATCGGCACCCCGAGGTTGATGACTTTCTCCAAGTCAGTAGTGAGCCTCAACAATCGGTCCTGGTGCCAGGCAAGCACAGCCTCGGGCTTAGCTTTCAGCATGTCCTCAAACTGGGGGCGAGCCGCTCCACTGGTGGCACTCACATCGTTATCGATGTAGACCTTCTCGACATGCATGCCCAGAGACTGCGCCTTCTCCCGGCAGGCCGCTTCCTGGCGTTCAACTCCTGCCCGCTCACCCGTAGGGTCAGAACTGATACGGCAGTAGATCACACAGGTTTCAGGCCCTAAATCAAGTCCCGGAGGCGTAGTATTCATACCTCAATAATACGGGTAAATATGGGTACTGTGGCAAGCATGACGATGCCATACTCCGCGGTGGCCAGGCCGTCCTCCTCCTCATGCAGTGTGCGCACCAGAGGATCAGGTTGATCACTCATCGTTCTCTCCTTACTCACTATGGAGGGAGCCGCTTGCCGAGGTCCGGCAAGGGCACTTCCACCATCGGCCCGAAAGCGCAGCCCTGGTGCAGAAAGTCGCGGCTCTGTGGAGGCTCCGGCGCGCCGGGAGCCCGAAACCAGAACTGTGGAAAACCTAGGCCTGCATAAGGTGGTTGCCTCCGGCAACTATCCTGGGACCACGTCTGACACCACACGCCCCGAACTGCTCGGTGACTTCGGAATGGTCGCCTCCACCCACTGGCTCGCCTCCTCAGTAGGCATGAGCATCCTGGAGCGCGGCGGCACCGCCGCCGATGCCGCGGCAGCCTCCGGCTTCGCCCTGCAAGTGGTCGAACCCCACCTCAACGGCCCCGGCGGAGAAGTGCCCATCATCGTCTGGTCACAGGAGCAGCAGAAGGCAGAGGTGATCAACGGGCAGGGCACCGCTCCCCAGGCGGCCACCGTCGCCCGGCTCAAAGACATGGGACTGGACATCATGCCCGGTACCGGGCTGCTCTCCGCGGTGGTGCCCGGTGCCTTCGGCGCCTGGCTGACCCTGCTGCAGCGCCACGGCCGGCTCAGCCTGAGCGAGATCCTTCAACCGGCCATCAGCCTGGCCGCCAAGGGCCACCCCCTGCTGCCGAACGTCTCCAATGCTCTGCACACGGTCAAGGACCTCTTCACCGAGCACTGGCCCACCTCGGCCCAGACCTGGCTGCCCGGCGGTACGGTGCCTAAGCCCCACACCAGGTTCCGCAACACTGTGCTGGCCGAGACCTACACCCGGCTCCTGCAGGAAGCCGAGGCCGCAGGGACCAGCCGGGATGCCCAGCTGGATGCCGCCCGCCACGCCTGGTACCAGGGGTTCGTGGCCGAAGCCATCGGCAACTTCTGTGCGAATAACCAGGCCATGGACACTTCCGGGCAGACCAACCCCGGGCTGCTCACCGCCGAGGACATCGCCGGCTGGCAGCCGGAGGTTGAAGCCCCGCAGACCTTGGAGTACCACAACTACACCGTCTGCAAGACAGGTCCCTGGGGCCAGGGCCCGGTCATGCTCCAGCAGCTGGCCCTGTTGGCCGGCTATGACCTCGATGCACTGACCCCCGGATCCGCCGAATGGGTCCACCTGATCACCGAGACGCACAAACTGGCCTTCGCCGACCGGGAAGCCTGGTACGGCGACCCCCGCTTCACAGAGGTCCCCCTCGAAGACCTGCTGAGCCCCGACTACACTGCCGCCCGCCGCCAGCTCATCGGGCAGCAGGCCTCCACTGAGCTGCTCCCGGGAAGCCCCGGCGGCCGCACCCCGGTGCTGCCTGACTACCCGGAGGCCAGCCTCACCACCATCCCCGCCGGCGTCGGGGAGCCAACTGTGGCACCTACCGGCGAAACTCGCGGCGATACCTGCCATGTCGACGTCGTCGACTCTGCGGGCATGATGATCTCAGCCACGCCCTCCGGAGGCTGGCTGCAGTCCTCACCGACCATCCCCGAACTGGGCTTCTGCCTGACCTCCCGGGCACAGATGTTCTGGCTGCAGGAGGGACTGCCCAACTCGCTGCGGCCCGGCGCCCGCCCGCGCACCACTCTGACCCCCAGCTTCGCGCTGCGCGACGGCAAGCCCTGGCTGGCCTTCGGCACCCCCGGCGGGGACTCCCAGGACCAGTGGAGCCTCCAGCTGTTCCTCAATCTGGTCCACGGCGGGATGAACCTCCAGGAAGCGATTGACGCCCCGGCCTTCCACTCAACCCATGTGCCCAGTTCCTTCTACCCGCGGGAGTCGCACCCGGCCCAGATTGTGATGGAGGGCAGGTTCGACGACGCCGTGTTGGCCCAGCTGCGCAGCCGCGGCCACGATGTGGTGGTTGGTAAGGACTGGAGTGAGGGCAGGCTCTCCGCGGTAGCCCGCGACGGCGAATGGTTCAAAGCCGCCGCGAACCCGCGTGGTGCTCAGGGCTACGCCGTGGGCAGGTGAGGTTGCTGCCCGCTCATTTTCTAGAGGCCAGCTGATACTCGCCGTTGATGCGGCGGGTTAGGTGCCAGGGATTGGACTCGCGCACTTCCTGGGGTTGAAGCGCCTCCGGCAGGTTCTGGTAGGCCACAGGGCGCAGCCAGCGGTCAATGGCCAGAGTGCCCACCGAGGTGGAGCGGCCGTCACTGGTGGCGGGGAAGGGCCCGCCGTGAACTATCGCATCGCCCACGTCGACGCCAGTGGGCCAGCCTCCCACCAGGATCCTGCCGGCCTTCAGCTCCAGGTGAGGTAGGAGGTTCCGGGCTACTGCGACGTCGTCGGCATTTTCCTCGTCCAGATGCAGAGTCGCCGTGAGCTGACCCTCCAGGCCGGTGACTGCCTCGGTGAGTTCGGCAGCATTGGCATAGCGGATCACCAGGCAGACGGAGCCGAAGATCTCCTCAGAAAGAGCGGCGGTGGAGAGGAAAGTCGAGACATCAGTGGAGTAGACCGCTGCAGCAGGGGCATTCTCCCCGGATCCCTCAGCGCCGCGTGCTACCTGTGCCACTCCCGGAAGCTCCGCCAGGGTCTCCTCGCCGCGCTTTCGGCTGGCGCAGATCCCCGGTGTGAGCATTGTGCTCCCGGTGGTCTCGCTGAGCTGCTGGCTAATCTGCTCTACGAAGGCGTCCCCAGCCGGCCCCTCAGGGACGAAGAGCAGTCCGGGGGCGGTGCAGAGCTGGCCGGCTGAACCGGTCAGGGAGGTGACGAAGCCACTGGCAAGCTCCTCGCTCTTTTCCAGGGCCGAGGGGAGCACAAAGATCGGGTTGATGGAACTCATCTCCGCATAAACAGGAATTGGCTCAGAGCGGGCTGCGGCTGTCTCCATCAGCGCGGTGCCGCCGCTGCGGGAGCCGGTGAAGCCCACTGCCTTGATGCGCGGATCCCGGACTAGAGCTTGGCCGACTTCCTTGCCGTGGCCGTAGACCAGGGAGAACACTCCGGATGGCAGTCCCTGTTCAGCCACTGCCGCACAGATCGCCTGACCGACAATCTGGCTGGTGCCGGGATGCGCATTATGCGCCTTGAAGACTACGGGGCAGCCCGCTGCCAGAGCAGAGGCGGTGTCACCACCGGCCACGGAGAAGGCCAGAGGGAAATTCGAGGCGCCGAAGACCGCCACCGGGCCAAGCGCTAGCTTCCGTTGCCGTAGATCGGGACGGGGCAGAGGCTTGCGGTCGGGGAGGGCTGGTTCAATACGAACTCCGAGGTGGTCCCCGGTTTCGGCTACTTTGGCAAACAGTCTCAGCTGGTTGACCGTGCGCGCCAGCTCCCCTTGAAGACGTTGCTGGGGAAGACCGGTCTCAGCCATTGCAGTGGTGATGATCTGCTCGCCGGAGGCTTCGATTTTGGCTGCTGCGGCAGTCAGGAATGCGCTGCGCTGTTGGGGTGTGATCGTCCGGTATGCAGCGAAGGCTTGTTCTGCAGCCTCAGTGGCCTTGGTGACTTGGTCATCATCCAGAAGTGTGAACTCTGTTTCGCCCTCCCCGTTAGTGGCAGGGTTAACCGCTCGGATGGAGCCGGCAGTGCCTGCCAGAGCAGCTCCGTCCACTAGGGAGTGATAGGTAGTGTCCTGGTCAGTTGGCGCTGTGCTCATGGGTGTCTCCTCGCTCGAACTCTAGTTTGTAACATTTCACATCGTACTGGTCTTAGTATCAGGCCCGCCACACTGAATTGTGAACGCGGCCAAAATTTGTGACGAAAAGGGGTGCACTTTTCTATGTAAAATGTTACAGTTCACATAACTGTTCTGGGGGCTTGCCCAGGCAGTCCCAGAGTTCTAAAGGAGCATGAATATGAGCGAGCGTAAGCCCTGGCACGGCGTCATCGTGGCCACTGCACTTCCCTTCAAGGATGATCTCTCAGTTGACTACGATGCCTATGCGGAACACGTCCAATGGCTGGCCGCTAACGGTTGTGACGGTGTTGCCCCCAATGGCTCCCTCGGCGAGTACCAGGTGCTCACTGACCAGGAGCGGGCCAAAGTGGTCGAGACCGCTATTGAAGCTGCCCCCGAGGGTTTCACCGTGATGGCCGGGGTGGGCGCTTACGGCGGCCTGGAGTCACAGCGATGGGCTGAACACGCAGCCAAGGCTGGCGCTGACTGTGTGATGCTGCTGCCCCCGAATTCCTACCGTGCTAACCATGATGAGGTCGTAGAGCACTACCGGCTGGTGGGTGAAGTCGGCTTACCCGTGGTGGGCTACAACAACCCGATTGACACCAAAGTTGACCTAACCCCTCAGCTGATTGCCCGTATCCATGAAGAGGGCAATATGGTCGGTGTCAAGGAGTTCAGCGGTGATGTGCGGCGGGCCTATGAAATCAAGGAACTCGCACCGGAGATGGACCTGATCATCGGGACCGATGACACTGTCCTGGAGGTAGGCCTGGCAGGGGCCGTCGGGTGGGTCGCGGGTTACCCCAATGCGATCCCGCAGACCACCGTGGAGCTCTACCGCCTTTCCACGTCGGGCAAGGCTGAAGACCTGGTCAAGGCGAAGGAGCTGTACACCGACCTGCACTCGCTGTTGCGGTGGGACACTAAAACGGAGTTTGTCCAAGCCATCAAGCTGTCCATGGACATCATTGGCCTCAAGGGAGGCAAGTGCCGTCCTCCACGTGGCCCATTGGTGGAGTGGATGCATAAGGGCATCACCGCCGACACTGAGGCCGCTGTGGCCAAGGGCTACAAGTAGGCTCAGAGCCGTGCGCAGCAATCACGTTTACCACGCCGTTGACTCTCATACCGAGGGGATGCCGACCCGGGTGATCACCGGAGGTGTCGCCCCCATCCCCGGGCGCACTATGGCTGAACGGCGAACATGGTTCATGGAGAACCGGGATGACCTCCGCCTGCTTCTGATGCGGGAGCCCCGCGGGCACAGTGCCATGAGCGGGGCTATTCTCCAGCCCTCCACACGTGAGGATGCTGATTGGGGAGTCCTCTTCATCGAGGTCTCCGGTCTGCTTCCCATGTGTGGTCATGGCACCATCGGCGTGGTGACGGTCCTGGTGGAGACCGGGATGGTCGAGGTGAATGAACCTGTGACCACTGTCCGGCTGGACACTCCGGCGGGCCTGGTCACCGCTGAAGTAGCGGTTAAAGAAGGCCGCGCCGAATCCGTGACCATTCAGAACGTTCCCTCATTCCTGATGCGAACAGAGGCGGAGGTAGAAGTCCCAGGCGTGGGGCCTGTGACCTACGACTTGGCATTCGGCGGGAACTTCTATGCCGTGGTGGAGCTGGAGAAACTCGGTCTGCCTTTCGAACGCCGGGCTAAGGACGAGCTCCTCAAAACTGGGTTGAGCATTATGGCGGCGATCAACGCCACAGATGAGCCCATCCACCCAGAGCGTGAAGATATCCGTGGCTGTCACCATGTGTATCTTCAGGCCCCCGGCTCCACTGCTCAGCACTCCAGGCATGCCATGGCCATCCACCCCGGCTGGTTTGACCGCTCCCCCTGCGGCACGGGAACGAGCGCTCGCATGGCTCAGCTGCACGGGCGCGGTGAACTCGGCCTGGGGGAGGACTTCATCAACGAGTCCTTTATCGGCTCGCGGTTCATCGGCCAACTGGTGGAGGAGACACAGGTGGGCCAGTACCAGGCAGTCATCCCGACAGTCAGTGGACGCGCATGGATCACCGGAACCGCCCAATACATGCTCGACCCCAGTGACCCCTATCCGCAAGGATTCGAGTTGTAGGCTCTGACATATCACATGAGAGCAGATGCCTACCGTACGGGCGCATAACCAACAGGGGAGACGAAATGGCTGCACATGAAATTCCGCTGAGCACTATTCAGCAGTACAAGAGCCTTCGTGCAACGGTGACTGAAGCACTTCGTACCGCCATTATTGTTGGGGATTTGGAAGAGGGCGAGCTGTACTCAGCTCCTGCGCTCGCTGAACCGCTGGGCGTGTCCGCAACCCCGGTGCGTGAAGCCATGATGGACCTTGCTAACGACGGTCTGGTCACTCCGGTGAAGAATAAGGGCTTCCGGGTGACGGATATGACAGTTGAGGAGCTCCGCCAAGTCACAGCCGTGCGGCAGCTTCTGGAGGGCCCGGCCACTCGCGCCGTCGTCGGCAAGATCCCCAAAGACGCCTTCCCTGCACTGCGGGCCAAAGCAGAACAAATGAACGAGGCGGCAGCCGAGGGAGACCTGCGCACTTATCTTGTCAAAGACCGTGAGTTTCACGCTGACATCCTCGAGTACACAGGGAACAAGCGGCTAGTTGACCTCTGCACCCGGCTCAGGGGGCAGACACGCCTACGCGCCCTTCGTCCTCTGGCAGAGACTGGCAAGCTTGTCCATTCGGCACAAGAGCACCTGGAACTGCTGGACCGGATATCAGAGGGCGACGCCGACGGCGCTTATGCAGTGATCATGCGTCACCTCGGGCACGCCTCCCAGCTGTGGTCTGAGGGAACAGAGGGCAAGAACGCAGAGGCCATTACGCCTCTCCTCTATGAAGATTTGCCGGAGTGAGGATGCAGTCGAGTCCCTCCGATGTTCTGATTATCGGCTCAGGTGCTGTGGGCGCAGCAGTAGCTTTCTTCTGCGCTAAAGCTGGACTTTCGGTACGCGTAGTCGATAAGGGGAGGCCTGGCGGGGGGACCTCTTCGCGGTGTGAGGGCAATTTGCTGGTCTCGGACAAAGAACACGGTCCTGAACTTGATCTTGCCAATTATTCACTAGGTCTCTGGCGCGGTGAGCTTGCGGAGTTCGCACATCTCTGGGAGTTCGAAAACAAGGGCGGAATCATTGTCGCTTCCCAAGAGTCTTCGATGGCTTCCCTTCAGCGGGCCCTGCAAGTGCAGCGTCAGCATGGCATCGAGGTAGAGGAGATTGACGTTCCGGGGTTGAAGGAGCTTGAACCCAATGTGACTGATCAAGCTGTTGGAGCAGCTTTCTACCCTGACGACTGTCAAGTGATGCCGATGCTTCTTACTGCGCATCTGCTGAGAATGGCGCGTGAGGCCGGTGCAGAGCTTCTTTTCGACACTGAGGTCACAGGAATGGTCCGCACCGGAGATCAGATCCAAGGGGTCCGCACATCTCAAGGAACCTACTACGCCCAAACAGTTATTAATGCAGCTGGACCGTGGGGAGCAGAGGTAGCGGAGCTGGCGGGAGTCAATGTCCCGGTGGGACCGCGACGAGGTTATGTGCTCGTGACAGAGCCCCTGCCGCCCATGGTCTTCCGCAAGGTCTATGCCGCCGAGTACATCGACAACGTAGGTTCTTCTGAGGAAGGGCTACAAGCCTCCCCGGTGGTGGAAGGCACTCAGGCCGGCAGCATCCTCATCGGATCTTCACGGGAACGGGTCGGTTTCGACCACACCCTGAATCCTGAAGCCCTGCAGATGATCGCCCGGAATGCCATTGCGCTCTTCCCCTTCCTGCAAGAGACCAGGATTCTCCGCCACTACTTCGGCTTTCGCCCCTACAGCCCTGATCATGTACCCGTCATCGGCCCGGACCCCCGGGTGCCGGGCCTGTGGCACGCCTGCGGTCATGAAGGTGCTGGAATTGGTCTCTCAGTAGGGACAGGAAAACTCATCGCCCAGGCACTCACCGGAGAACAGACCGACATCGAATTAGGTCCCTTTTCGCCGGCACGTTTCGATACGGCCGCAGTCCCAGAAGGTCAGGAGGTGCCATGACTGCCGGAGAATTCCGAACAGTCACAGTGACAGTTGATGGCCGCCGGGTCACCACAGAAGCCGGCCGCACCGTAGCTGCGACTCTGATGCTGGCCGAGGACCGCCTCCACTGGAGAGAAACCCGGTTCGCAGGAAAGGGTCGGGGTCTGTTCTGTGGAATTGGTGTGTGCTTTGACTGTCTCGTCACAGTCGACGGACAGCCCTCTTTGCGCGCCTGCCTGGTGCAGGTGGCTGAGGGAATGAGTATTGAGACGGAGCCTATGGATGGCTGATACCGAGAACACGTATGAGGTAGCCGTCATTGGCGCGGGCCCGGCTGGCCTTGCCGCTGCGAGTGAGGCAGCTGCAGGGGGAGCTCACACAGTGCTCATTGATGCCGCAGGGCAATTCGGGGGCCAGTACTGGCGCCATGCCGATGAGCAGAGCAGCTCAGAGGATCCCGCTGTCTGGCACCACGGCTGGAAAACGTATACCGGCCTAGCCAGCGCGGTCGACGACGCGATCTCGGCGGGGAAATTGCAGTACCTCCCTGCCTCTCACGTTATTGCCGCCGAGGCCGGTTCTCCTTTCAGCCTGAGCATTGCTCCTGTGCCGGAATCTCAGCCAGAGCACCAGGGCCTCACACAGATCAGGGCTCATACCGTGGTGCTCTGCCCAGGGGCTTATGACCGCCAACTGCCCGTGCCAGGATGGACCCTGCCGGGGGTAATGGCTGCCGGGGGGATCCAGGCCTTCATCAAGACCCAGGGCATCAGCCCGGGACAACGTGTGGTTCTCGGAGGCACGGGACCGTTTCTCCTCTCGGCTGCCGCTTCGGTTCTTCAAGCTGGAGCAGAAGTTGCAGCGATTTGTGAAAGCTCAGACCTTACCGGATGGGTCCCTCGTGGTGTGAGCGCTGCTCTAGTGCCTTCAAAGGGCAAAGAGGGCGCCGAATATATTGCACTTCTGGCGCGCCACCGGGTGCCGTATTTCCGCAGGAGAGCCGTCGTCGCCATCCACGGAGACCAGAGAGCCACCGCGGTCTCCACCGCTCGGCTGAACCGGGATGGCAAGGCATTGCCGGGCACGGAGCGAATAATTGAGGATGTCGATTTAGTAGGCCTCGGTTGGGGTTTTGTGCCGCAGTCTGAACTTGTTGTTCAGCTGGGTGCGCAGATGTTCCGGGATGCCGATGGCTCTCTGGTAGCAGAGGTCGACAAGGATCAGCAGAGTAGTGTGCCAGGACTTTATCTTGCCGGTGAAATTACTGGGGTCGCGGGCGCAACTGCTGCGGTAGCAGAAGGGCGGATTGCTGGCCGGCAGGTGGCGGGACTCAGGGGTGGAGGCCGCCCGCCGCGTTCTTCAGCTGATATTAAAGATCGTGTACTGCGCCGAAACCACCGGCTTTTTGCCCAGGCGATGCACCGGGCCCACCCTTTGCCCCAGCAGTGGCCTGAATGGCTCACTGATGAGACGGTAATTTGCCGTTGTGAAGAAGTTCCCTGGCAAAAGACCAAGGAGGCTATAGACAGTCTCTCGGCTGAGGAACCGCGGGGGCTGAAAGGTGCTACCCGAATAGGAATGGGCTGGTGCCAGGGGCGGATGTGCGGACAAGCGGCAGATTGCCTGGCGTCATCAGATTCGGCCGATGTGGCCCAAGCCGTGGCACGCCGTGGGCCAGCAATACCGGTGAGCCTGCGAGCTCTAGCAGGCGAATCGGGGCGCGAAAGCAGCTGATCTTCGTTCTGTCCTGGGCCAGATAACCCGTCTGTAAGAACTTTGTGAACATCGTGTAAAGGGAGGCATAGAGCTTGAACACCTTCTATGTAACCTGTAATATTTCACGTGACGCACCTTACATGTAGTTAAGAGGGTGATCGCATGACTGGTTGGAGACCTGCCATGATGAGCGAAACATGTAAAACTTTACATGTCATAGTTCATAAGAGGTGCCGTCAAGAGATGCCGACTAGCTGTAATGCGTGCCCTACTCGCGCCGAACGAGGATAGGAAGTTCATATGAACAAGACAAAAGGCATCGCCAGCCTGGGAGCTGTTGCTCTCTTGCTTGCCGCTTGTGGAGAGGACGACGGGGAATACCCATCTTCCGATTTGGAATACATCGTTCCCTATGACCCAGGTGGGGGTGCGGACCCCGTGGGCCGGGAGTTCTCGACTCGTCTGGCAGATGAACTCGGTGTCGGCGCTACCGTGGAGAATCTGCCGGGTGGTGACGAGACCGTCGCGCTAACAGACCTGTTTGGCGGCGAACCAGACGGGTACCGGATGAGCCTGGCCAGCCACACCGGGCTGATTACCCAGCCACTGCTCAACGAGGACCTTGCGTACCAAAGTGTGGATGACTATTCGCCCATCGTGCGCATGCTGGAAGTGCCCGACGCTCTGTTCGTCCCTGAGGACTCCCCTTATGAGACGCTTGATGATTTCATCGAGGCCGCACGGGAGAACCCTGGAGAGATTACCGTTTCTGCAGGCGGCCAGCTCAACGAGGCAATGCTGATGCTCCTTGAGCTTGAGGAGCAGGCAGATATTGATCTGAACCTGGTGGCCATGTCTGGTGGTGGGGAAGCCGGTACCGCCGTGCTCTCTGGAGAGGTTGACGCTGCTGGTGTGACAGCCGCTGGTCAGATGGGCAATGTGGAGGACGGGGCGCTGCGCCCGCTGGCCCATGTGGGTACCCCAGAGTTTAATGACAGCCTGCCCGGTGCGGTCTCCTTTGAAGAGGCGGGATATGACATTCCCTTCCAGACCGCATACATGGTCGTGGCGCCTCCAGGCATAGATGATGATGTCCTGGAGACTCTTGAGGCCGCGGCCCTTGAAGTGGCAGAAAGCGATGAATGGGCTGAATGGGCTGAAGAGAATGGCTACCTTCCTTCTCCTATCGCCGGTGATGACCTCGCAGAGTGGCTGCGGGGCGAAGAAGAGCTGTACCAGGAAGCTGTGGAGTCCGCTCAGGACAGTGACATCGAAGAAGGCTGATCCTCCGGCCTAGCATTCACCACGGACTCAGAAAGACGACATGACACTAGAACCAAGAACTGAGCACGAAGCCGAGCCAGGTGGCGAGAATCTGGAGACGCCTCCGGAGGAGCACGTCGAAGGGCGCAGATCAGGTTCTGTGGTATTTGCAACGTTGAGTTTGGTTCTTGCTGTCGGGTACGTGTGGATGGCTTTCGATATGCCAAACGGCACATCCGGTGACCCGGGGCCAGGAACCTGGCCCCGGGTCACCGGGATTGCCTGGGTGGGGATTTCAGTGCTGGCGCTCATCGAGTCGCTCAAGGTGGTGAGAACGGCTCCTGCTGACCTCTTCCCGACAGGTAAGAGCCTGAAGCTTGTAGCTTTCTTCTCAGCCGCAACGGTTGCTTATGTAATCCTCCTTCCGATTCTCGGGGCCTACATAGTGAGCTCGGTCTACATGTTCTATGTCATCGGGCTGCTCCGCTCTAAATGGGATATACGCGGGGGTATCTATGCAGTTGTTTTCGGAGTGGGTGCGAGTTTGATCTTCATCGAGCTGCTCCAAGTCCGCCTCGTCGCCTTCCCTTGGTAATTACGGATTGAGGAGATAGCAATGTCTGCCACTGAGGGTTTTCTGCATGGGCTCCAGCTCGCTTTCACCCCCGAGCTGCTGCTGACCGCTTTGATTGCAGCTTTCGTCGGTACGCTCATCGGGGTCCTGCCCGGCTTGGGGGCAGTTGCTGGTGCAGCGATTGCGCTTCCCCTGACCTTTATGTTCGATCCAGTGGTCGGCCTGGTTCTGATTGCCGGTATATACGTAGGTGCCCAGTACGGCGGCTCCACCGGTTCGATCCTTCTGAATATCCCGGGCGACTCCACTGCTGTTGTCGCGACCTTTGACGGCTACCCCATGGCGCAAAAAGGGCGCGCGGGCCCGGCCCTTGCCATTACTGCCATTGGTGCATTCATCGCGAGCACCATCGGCCTGGTATTCATTGTCTACTCATCCGGATTTGTCGCCAGTTTCGCGATCACTTTCAACGCTGTTGATTACTTTGCACTGACCGCTGGCGGACTGCTGATTCTGGCGAGAATTTCGGGGGGAACTCTCGCCCAAGGTCTACTTCCTATGATCCTCGGCGTCGTCATCGCCACGGTAGGGATGGAGTCCACCTCAAGCTATCCCCGTTATACCTTTGGAAACTTGGATCTCACCCTCGGGATCCATATCGCTGTGCTCGCGGTTGGCATTTATGGCGTCTCAGAGATTTTGTACCTGATTGAGGACAAGCGCCAGCGGGCCTCCTATAAGAAGATCAGAATTAAAGATCTTGTCCCGTCACGCTCAGAGATCCGCCAGTCCTGGGGCCCCTGGGGCCGAGGTTCCATCCTCGGGTTTATTCTGGGAACTTTGCCCATGCCCTCCGCTACGATTTCGACTTTCGTCTCCTACCGCATGGAGAAGGGAATAGCGCGCAATAAGTCCCAGTTCGGCAAAGGCGCGGTTCAAGGCCTCGCAGGACCAGAAGCAGCCAATAATTCTGCTGCCATCGGTTCAATCGTCCCGGTCCTCGTACTTGGTTTGCCGTTTTCCGCAGTTCTGGCGTTGATGATCTCCGCCATGATCGTTCACGGCATCCAGCCAGGGCCCCTCATGATGGAACAGCAGCCAGACTTGTTCTGGTCAGTCATCGGAGCGCTGGCCATCGCGAATGTCATGCTGTTGGTCCTCAATATTCCGATGATCGGGATCTGGGTGCGAATCCTGCAGATTCCCCGCTATATCCTCATTCCCGTCATTGTCCTGGTGGCCAGCATGGGTGTCTTTAGCGTCAGCAACAATATGGTCAACCTCTATCTCATGCTGGCTCTTGGCGCAGTGGGCTACTTCTTGAGGAAGTACAACTACAGCCTGGCCTCGATGCTTGTGGGGTTCGTCCTGGGGCCTCTTATCGAAGATAACTTTGTACGGGGTATGCGAGTTTCTCAGGGAGATCCTGCATACTTCCTTTCCAGCACCTTCGCAGTGGTTATCTGGTCGGTGGTGGTCCTGATCGTGATCGGGGCTGCTGTGAGAACTCTGCTCAAACGCCGGGCCCAGCGCCGGCTCCTGGACAGCACGGCTAAGTAAGTGTGGTCTTGAAGTGGAATTATCGGGAACCTGGCCGGGCGCTCACTCATATGATCGGAGAAAAGCATGAAAGATATCCGCACCGTCGACTACCACACCGAGGGTGAGCCTTTCCGGATCGTGGAGCAGCCGCCGGTGGAGTTTCCCGGTGAGACAGTGGCCGAGCGTCGCGTTCGGGCGGTCAATGACCCTGCTGCCCAAGAGCTGCGTCAGTTCCTCTGCTATGAGCCGCGGGGCCATGCGGATATGTACGGCGGGTTTATCGTTCCCCCGAATGACGAGGGCGCCCACCTGGGGGTCCTGTTCTGGCATAAGGACGGTTTCTCCACCGCCTGTGGCCACGGCACGATGGCCCTGGGGGTGTGGGCTGTTCAGTCGGGGTTAGTCACACCGGACCCCTCTGGCACCACTGAGGTGAGCATTGATGTGCCCTCTGGCCGAGTGATCGCTAGGGTCAGCACCTCCCAGGAGGGCAAGCCTGTGGCGGTGGACTTTGTCAATGTGCCCAGCTATGTGCTCCACCGCCAAGTGCCGGTAGAAACTTCACATGGAGAGGTCACCGCAGATGTGGTCTACGGAGGGGCAATATACGCCCATGTGCCAGCATCCTCGGTAGGCCTCAGTGTTATCCCGGAGAACTACACTGCTCTGATCGCAGCGGGACGCGAGATCAAGTGGAAGCTCAACGGAACCTCCTGGGCTGAGCACCCCTCTGATGAACGGCTCAGCGGTATCTACGGCACTATTCTTTTCGATGACCTCGGAACGGAGGAGAGCACAGGAGCTCCGCACCAGCGAAACATCACCGTATTTGCAGACGGGGAGGTTGACCGCTCGCCTTGCGGATCGGGAACCTGTTCCCGGGTAGCCGCTCTGGCTGCCGATGGCACTTTGGAGCAGAACCAGACCCTCGTGCATGACTCCATCGTCAACACGCGTTTCCACGCCCGGTGGGCCGAGCGGGTCACCGCCGATGGGCATGATGCGGTGGTTCCCCATGTCACTGGGATGGCTTTCCGGACAGGGCACCATACTTTCGAAGCAGACCCCGCAGACCCCTTAAAGCAAGGCTTTGTCCTCCGCTGAGAAAACCGCGCGGAGCAGGGTGAGGGCGCCCTGCTTATTCAGTGGGGAGTTCTTATTGCCGCATTTCGGGGACTGCACACAGCTGGGGCAGCCGTCCTGACAGCCGCAGGAGAGGATCGCCGACGTCGTCGCCTGTATCCATTCCTGGGCCATGCGGAATCCGCGTTCGGCGAAGCCGGCTCCCCCGGGGTGCCCGTCGTAGACGAAGATAGTGGGCAGTTCGGTGTCCCGGTGCAGTGCGGTGGAGACTCCGCCGATGTCCCAGCGGTCCGAGCTGGTCAGCAGCGGTAGCAGCCCGATCATGGCATGCTCAGCCGCATGCAACGCCCCCGGAATATGCTCCACGGTCATCCCGGCGCGGACCAGGGCGGTCTCCGGGGCGCTGATCCACATCGCCTGGGTGCGCAGCTGCGAGGGCGGTAAGTCCAGCGGCTCATCGGAGATCACTTCTGAGCTGCCCAGCGCCTTGCGCTGGAACCCGGTCACCGCCGAGCTGACCTCCACCGTGCCGAAGCATAGGGTGAAATCTCCATGGACCTGCCGCTCGGTCTCCTCCAGCACGCTGATCGAGGTGGTCTCCCTGGCCTGGGTGTAGAACGGCGGGCTGACGGGGGTCACCAGCACCGTGTTGTTCTCCTGGTCCAGCTCTTCCACGATGAAGGTCCGGCCCTGGTGTACGTACACCGCCTGCGGGTGGGCCTGCGGCTGAGCCTGGGCGGCGCCCATCTCTCCGACCACTGTCCCGTCCTCCACGCTAACAATGGTGTACGGGCCGCCGCCGTCGGAGCGCAGCTTGACCCAGGAGGCTGCCGAGACGTCGTCGTGGCCGAAGAACCAGCCCCGCGGCCGGCGCCGCAGATGCCCCTGCTCAGTCAGCGAATCCACCAACCAGCCCAGTCCGGCGAAGAGGCCCTGCCCGCCGATGTCATCGGGGAGGAGTGGGAGTTCCTGAGCTGCGGCTAGCAGGTGGGGGGCGGCCACATGCGGGTTGTCCGGATCGGTGACCGCATCCTCCACCCCGGTGCTGAAGATCGTCTCCGGGTGGTTGAGCATATAGGTGTCCAAGGGGTCATCCCCGGCCACGAAGAATGCCGCCCCGCGCTGCCCGGTGCGCCCGGCCCGGCCCAACTGCTGGAAGAAGCTTGCCCGAGTCCCCGGCCAGCCAGCGATCACCACGGCGTCCAGCCCCGCAATATCAATGCCGAGCTCCAGTGCCGGGGTGGAGGCCACCCCCAGCAGCGCCCCGGTGCGCAGGGCCTCCTCCAACTCCCGGCGTTCCTCCTTGAGGTAGCCGGAGCGGTAGGCCGCCACGCGATCCTTCAGCGCGGGGTCGGTCTCCAGCAGGTGGTCACGGGTGATCGTAGCGATGGTCTCGGCCCCGCGCCGGGACTTGATGAACGCCAGGCTGCGGTACCCGGCGGTGACCAGACTGGTGAGGATATCGGCAGACTCCACGGTCAGGCTGCGTTTCAGCGGAGCGTCATTGTCGCCGGTCTGTTCGGCCGGCGCCGACTCCCAGAGATAGACGTCTACCGCGCCGTGTGGGGAGCCGTCATCGGTGACGGCGGTAACGTTGCCTTCTGCCTCGCCGATGAGTCGAGCGAACGACGACGCCGGCTCACCACTAGTTGCCGAAGCTCCGGCAAATACCGGATCGGCTCCGTAGCTCCTGGCCACCCGCCGCAGTCGTCGCAGCAGTAGGGCGATATGCGAGCCGAAGATGCCCCGGGCGGTATGGGCCTCATCAATAATCACGTAGCGCAGCCGGGAGAGGAACCGTGCCCAGCCCCGATGGTTGGGCAGGATGCCGGCGTTGAGCATATCCGGGTTGCTGAGCACCAGATTCGCGTGTTGACGGACCCACTGGCGGGACTCCGGGTCGGTGTCCCCGTCATAGCTGGCCGGACGGATACCACCGGAGGGACCGGCCCGGCCCACGGTCTCAGCCAGTTCCTCCAAGGCATCGAGCTGATCGGCGGCCAGGGCCTTGGTGGGGGAGAGGTAGAGGATGGTGGCCTCTCCGGCGGGGTGTGCGGTGACCCCGGGGGCTGGTTCTGCGCCGAGGATGGCAGCGAGCCCGGGCAGTTGGGCGGCTAACGACTTTCCGGAGGCGGTGCCGGTGGCCACTATGGTGTGCCGCCCGGTGTGCAGAGCCTTGGCGGCCTCGCATTGGTGGGTATAGAGCGTGCTGGCCCCGGTCTGCCGGTAGGCGGCCTTCAGCTCAGCCGGCACCCATTGCGGCCATGCCACGGTGCGCGCATCACGTGCCTCAAGGGTGTGGATGTGTTTGATCGGGGAGCCTTCCCCGACCCGCAGCGGCAGCTTGGCCGCGCGTAACAGGGCCAGGGGAGTCCCGGCGTCGTCGTGATGGGGATGGTGCACCCGTTCAGCGTACTGCCGGTTGCGGGGGTGTCCCGGATTCTCCGTAGCCTTGTGGACTGTGCGTAGCGTTATAGCGTCATGCAGAGTGCAAATCCCTACGCAGAGTGAACAAAATAGCTATGGACCGGTGTAGTTGCCGGCGTCATCGTAGTGATCGGCGAAGATTTCCGGTGGCTGATCGCCGGGCTCTAGTTCCACCGGGCCGGAGCAGCCCCAGTTGGTGGTGTCCTGGCACTCGCCGGAGACCTGCCGGTGGTTGATGCGCCAGATATCGGCCTCACCGGGGGTGGCCGGGATGGTGGTGGTACCGGTGATCGGGGTCCAGCTGTCCAGCGGAGCGGGGCCGCCGGGCACCCGGTACTCGCCGATGAACGTGGTGTTCAGTTGCACCGGGTGCCGGCTAGTGTCCTGGTAGACGTGGCTGGTGGGAGTCTCGGCGTCGGTGATGATGGCCTCTCCGCTGACCGGCCCGCCGGGATCGGCGCTGCTGCGGGTGGTTCCGTCCCCGTAGTCGAAGTGATGCTCAGTGGGGATGGTCCGGACCTCAACCTCCACACCGAGCAGCTCGGTGGTCAGCACCTGGGTCTCGGCAGTGCTGAAGATGTTGGTGTGCCGGTTGATGTAACCGAAGCCAAGGAGCTCGGGCTCAAAGCTGACCTCTCCAGGGTCAATCGGCAGCGAGGCAAACTCCTCCTCCATCAGCCCCGGGATCTGCTCATAGACGCTGATGGTCTCCTCTTCCTCGGTTTCTACGACGGTGTCCGCAGTGGGCGTTTCCGGAGTTGAGAGAACCGGCGGCTCATCGCTGCAGTCCGGGGCGGTGAGTGCCTCACCAACGCGGCCTCGGCCCAACATCCCGCCGAGCACACATGCGCTGGAGCCTCCGGTGATGGAACTGCCGATGTTGTTCAGTACGTTCTGACAAGGCATGTTGAGAGCGCCGCGGACTACGCAGTAATGCGAAGAGGACGACGACGCCGGCGGTGGGGAGGAGCCTGGGCCGCCAGGTGAAGAGATAGGGGCGTTGGGTGGAGCGTTGCGGCCAGGGGAGCCAGGTTCAGAGGGACGTTGTCTCTCAGTGCGAGATTCAGTAGAAGGAGTCTCGCGTTGAACTTGTACTTCTGTGGTCATTTCGTCCCACCATCCCTCTACCTCCAACTCAGGGCCACTATCCTCTGCTCCTGTGGAAGCTGGAGAAAAGGCAAGAAGAAGTGTGGAACCAAGGATCGTCAATGAACTCACAGCTCTTCACTGTCCTCAATGGGCTCATCTGCTTCTTCGTCGTATTCCCCGAGGTAACTAAAGTCGAAGACCTGCCATCTGTCGTCGACATAAACGGCGGAATAGCCGAAACCACTGAAGTTGTCCTCGGTCTTTTCGTCGTATAGCTCTTCTTGCCAGTATGTCTGGAACATCGGTTCTTGCATCCCGAAGATGCCAGTGGCATTGGTTTCTGATTCGAGCTGCACGTAGGAGTCGAGAATGATCTCTGGCTCACTGACATACCAACCGTTGTTTTCGTAAACTTCGGCTATCGCAGCAATGCCGTAGTCACATACATCGCAATCTTCGGCGGAGACGTATTCGAGGGGTTCCAGGTCGCCTGTGATCCGGGCATAGTGTCTGGCGTCAAACCAGTACTGAATCAGCGCCTCGGCGCCTTCTTCGGTGGGTTCGTAGATTTCCTCGGGCACCTCGGGCTTTGGCCAGTTTTCGGCTGGACCGTCGGAAGACGCTGGGACTGGTTCGGCGTCGTCGTCATCCGTTGAATCCCCCGAGGGCTCATCCGGTTCAGCAGACTCCCCCGGGTCTTCCTTCCCAGTCTCCGTACCCTCCGCAGCTGGCAGAGATTCCAGCACTGTGGGCTCCGACTCCTCGGCCTCCGCACCTCCGGCGCAGCCGGTCAGCGCCAGAATTATCACCGCAGGGGGCGCCGTGTATCGCACAGCCACAATCCGTATCCGTCCTGTCGCGCGACAGTCCGGAACAGATCAGGCCGCCGCAGTATGTACCTAAGCAACACAGTTCCGTTCCCCTCTGCGGAACTGTGAATGTTACTTTAGTCACACTGCTGCACAACCGCCACCCCTGTGGAAAACCTTACTGCGAGATTTCCTCGTCGATCTGCGAATGGCTGGGCCGGCGGCGGTCCTTCGCCCCCGGAGCGCCGAAGACATGAACATCACCGAGGTGAGTCCAACCCAGGTACTCGTAGAGCTCCTTACCGTCATGGGTGGCAACCAGCAGACCCTCGGCGACATCGTGCTCATGGGCAATCGCCAGCAGCGCACGGGTCACGAACGTGCCCAGCCCCTGCCGGCGGTAATCCGGGGAGGTGTAGATCCGGTCCAGAATGCAGAAATCATCCACTACAGCCATCCGGCCACGGGCGGCCACATTCTCACCCTGATGCACGGTGAACAGTGTCCAGCCCTCGAAGTCCTCCCGGCTCGTGGTGTAAGTCTCCGGGGTGATCGGATCCTCAACATCCTGAGTCTCCATATCGACCACCATCAGCTTCTCTTCGTCGCTGATCATCTCCAGGCCATCAACCTCGGACTTGTCCATGATGTCGGCATCCGGCTCGGCAATCAGAGTCAGCAGCCGGGCGGGGCTCTTAGTCACAGCGGAAGCGACCTTGCGCAGCTCGGTCTCCTCCGGATCGAAGATCACGTATTCCCACTCATCCGAATCCGGACCCAGGCGTGCAGAATGGATATTGCCTTCATGCTGCACCTCATAGCCGTGGGTGCGGGCCCACCCGGTCACCCACGTCTGGACCAATGCGTCGTTCAGCTCAGAAGTCATTTGCAGCTCGCTTCCCTGTAGTCACTCAGTTCCAACATATAAGGAACCTCACAGTTAGGGATAGTGGGCGGAAGTAACAATCTGCTGAACGCCGCCGGTCAGAGGCCGGTCACATACCCCCGGCAGCCCCGCGAATCCCAGCCTTGGGGCCGCGGGTCGTAGTCTTGTTATGTGACCGAATCTCGCATTGTTCTCTATTACAAGTTTGCGCCTATCAAAGACCCCGAGGCGGTCAAACTCTGGCAGCGCACGCTCTGTGAACAGCTGGGACTCACCGGCCGGATCATCATCTCCGAACACGGCATCAACGGAACTGTCGGCGGCGAGATGGCGGCGGTGAAACGCTACGTGAAACAGACCAAGTCCTACACCCCCTTCCGCGGCACCGAGTTCAAATGGTCCGAGGGTGGGGCTGAGAGTTTTCCCCGGCTGAGCGTGAAAGTCCGGCCCGAACTGGTTGCCTTCGGGGTGCCTGATCAGGTGAAAGTCAACGACGACGGCGTCATCGGCGGTGGTGAGCACCTCAAACCCGAGGAGGTCCACGAGCTGGTCGAGACCAAAAAACGCGAAGGCGTGGAGGTCACCTTCTTCGACGGCCGCAACGCCATGGAGGCCCAGATCGGGAAATTCCGCGACGCCGTGGTCCCCGACACCGAGACCACTCGCGACTTCATCACCGAGCTGGACTCCGGCAAATACGACCACCTCAAAGATCAGCCGGTGGTCACCTACTGCACCGGCGGGATCCGCTGCGAGGTGCTCTCAGCCCTGATGAAGGACCGCGGATTCGAGGAGGTCTACCAGATTGACGGCGGCATCGTCCGCTACGGGGAGACCTACGGAGACTCCGGCTACTGGGAGGGCGAGCTCTACGTCTTCGACGGGCGGATGAACACCCGGTTCAGCGAGGACGCCAAAACCATCGGTGAATGCGTGAACTGCTCTGCGGCGACGTCGTCGTTCTATAACTGCCTGGACCGGGGCTGCTCCAACCTGCAGCTGTACTGCGAGGACTGCAAACACATCCCCGAAACTGTGCGGTGCAGCAAATGCGAGGCCCGGCTTGCCGCCAACCCCAATGACCCCAACCAGGGGGTCCTGGACAAGGTGCGCCGACCATGAAAACACCCAGCAGCCACGATCTCGAACTGATCAGCAAGCTCCATGCCGACCTCACCGAGGCGGAATTCACCAACGACGGCGTGGCTGAGCTCCTCGGCACCGATGCGGTCACTGCCCTGGACCGTGAACAGGTGGTGCCCGGCCAACTGGTGGTCGAGGCTGAACTGCCCCCAGCCAGCACCGGGGTGAGCAGTAGGCGGCAGCGCTGCGCGGTCCTGACAGCCCTATGGCTGGTCTCGGTCCGAGTCACCCCCGACCAGGTGGAATCGGCCCTGCCGCGCACCGGACTGCAGGGTCTGGAAGACCTCGAGCTGGTGGAGACCCGCGAGGGCGTGGTCCGGCCGCTCAGCGACCTGCGCCCCTACCAGGTGGAGACCACCGGTGGGCAACAGAACCTCTGGGTGACCAGCGACCTTGCCGCCCACGAGGTCCAAGGAGCGCTGCCGCATGAACATGTGCTCGGCATCGGCCAGGCCAGCCTCACCCTGGCTGGGATCACCCACCGCGCCCCGGTGGGCACAGCCCTAGATTTAGGCACCGGCTGCGGAATCCAGCTGCTGCATCTGTTGGACCACGCAGAACATGTGGTCGGCACCGATATCTCCGCGCGCGCCCTGGACTTCGCCCGGTTCAACCTGCTGCTCAACGCCGAGGCGCTTCGCCTGGACGCGCAGAACCTCGAAGCGCGGGTGGAGCTGCTGCAGGGCTCACTGTTCGAACCTGTGGCCGGCCGGCAGTTCGACCTGGTGGTCTCCAATCCGCCGTTTGTGATCACCCCGCGCACCGAGGGCGAAACCGAGGCCGACCGGTACATCTACCGCGATGGCGGCCGCGAGGGCGATGCCCTGATGCAGGAACTGATCAGTGCTCTGCCGCGGGTGCTGACCCCTGGTGGCACCGCCCAGATGCTGGGCAACTGGGAGATGCACCGCGCCGGAGAGGACACAACCTGGGACACCCGCCCCCGCCAATGGGTTGAGGGGACCGGGCTGGATGCCTGGTTCATCCAGCGTGATGTCCAGACCCCGGCGCAGTACGCCGAGACCTGGCTGCGCGATGCCTCCGAGGAACGCAGTATCGCCGAATACCGACGCCGCTACGCCCATTACCTGCGGGACTTCGCCTCCCGCGGGGTCGAACAGATCGGATTCGGGATGATCTGGCTGGGCAAACCCCAGGCCCATGTCATGGGTGAGGGGGAACCGGTGCGCTGGGTCCGCTGCGAGGAACTCACCGGAGAGATCCAACAACCCCTGGGCCCGGTGATCGGTGAGACCGTCCGACGCCGCGGCGACCATACAGTACTTAACCGCGCGCTGACCGTGCCGGAGAGTGTCACCGAGGAGCGGTACCAGCGCTTCGGCGCCGAACACCCCGAGGTGATCATCGCCCGGCAGGGTGCCGGGTTCCGCCGAGCCCGGCCGATCAGCTCCTCGGCGGCAGGGTTCCTCTCCGCCGCCGACGGGGAATTCAACGCAGGTCAGCTGATCACCGCTGTCTGTTCGCTCACAGATGCCGATGAGGATAATCTAACCCAGGAGGTCCTCGACCTCTATATAGAGGGCTACCTCGCCGACTGAGCCGAGCGAAGATGCCCGCGTGGTCAGAACGACGCGCAGGGGTTCGCGGAGCAGGCGTTCGGGTGGGTTTAGGCGGGAGCGAGCGCGCATCAGCGCGTGAGTGAGTGGCGGCACGGCTGCGTAGCGGTTCCCGCAGCGGCCGAAGTGGAGCCCCGCCATCGCACTGTTATAGTGAGCACTCGACGGCGCACCGCCCGGTTGGGGCGCGCTCAGTTGCACCGCTGCACAGCCCAAGGAGATACGTGTCAGGCAAGAAACTGGTCATTGTCGAGTCCCCGGCTAAATCCCGGTCAATCGCCAAATACCTCGGCGAGGATTTCATCGTCGATGCATCCGCCGGGCATATCCGTGACCTCCCGCAGCCCTCCGACCTGCCCACGGATATGAAGAAGGGCCCGTTCGGGAAATTCGCGGTGGACCCCGAGAATGGTTTCGAGCCGTATTACGTTGTCTCCGACTCCAAGAAGTCCAAAGTCCGGGAGCTGAAAAAGCAGCTCAAAGAGGCCGACGAACTTTACCTCGCAACTGACGCCGACCGCGAAGGTGAAGCCATCGCCTGGCATCTCTACGAGGTCCTCAAACCCAAGGTTCCCACCTACCGGCTGACCTTCACCGAGATCACCAAAGAGGCCATCCAGCGGGCCATGGAGAGCCCCCGGGAGATCGACACTGACCTCGTTGACGCCCAGGAGACCCGCCGTATCCTCGACCGGCTCTACGGCTACGAGATCTCACCGGTGCTCTGGCGCAAGGTCGGCAGGGGCCTCTCCGCCGGCCGTGTGCAGTCGGTTGCCACACGCATGGTGGTCGACCGGGAACGTGAACGCATGGCCTTCATCCCCGCTGACTACTGGGACCTCTCCGGGACCTTCGTCACCGACTCCGGGGAGAGCTTCGGCGCCAAGCTCCATGCCGTGGACGGTAAACGCATCGCCGCCGGCAGCGACTTCACTGATAAGGGTGAACTGAAGAAGAACCGCAGCGACGTCGTCGTTCTCGGTGAAAATGACGCGGTATCCCTGGCGGAGGGGCTCACTGAGGTGCCCTGCACCGTGGACTCCCTGGAGGACAAGCCCTACTCCCGCAGGCCTCAGCCGCCGTTCATCACCTCGACCCTGCAGCAGGATGCGGCCCGCCGGCTGCGGTTCTCCTCCCGGGTGACCATGCAGGTGGCTCAGCGGTTGTACGAAAACGGGTACATCACCTATATGCGTACCGACTCCACAGTGCTCTCCAATGAGGCGCTGCAGGCGGCTCGGCGGCAGGCCAGCGAGCTCTACGGTGCCGAATCTGTGCCGGAGAAGCCCCGGTTCTACGCCCGGCGCAGTGACACCGCCCAGGAAGCCCATGAGGCGATCCGCCCGGCCGGTGACTCCTTCCGCACGCCTAAGCAGGTGCGCAATGAGCTCTCCGCCGATGAGTTCAAACTCTATGAGCTGATCTGGAAGCGCACCGTCGCCTCCCAGATGGCAGATGCCAAGGGTTTCACCGCCAGTGTGCGGCTGACCGGCACCGCAAGCGATGGCCGCAGCGCGACCTTCGGCGCCTCCGGAACGGTGATCACCTTCCCCGGGTTCCTGGCCGCCTACGAGGAGATCAAAGACAACGACGACGCCGGCAAACCGGCTGAGAACGCCAAGGACAAGCGGCTGCCCAAACTCGAAGAGGGGCAGGGCCTGACCTCCGATGACGTTGAGGCCAAAGGGCACACCACCTCGCCGCCGGCCCGCTACACCGAGGCTACGATCGTGGCCGAACTGGAGAAGCGGGAGATCGGCCGACCCTCTACCTACGCGCCGACCATCTCCGTGATCATGGACCGCGGCTATGTGACCAAACGCGGTAATGCCCTCGTGCCCTCCTGGACCGCATTCAGTGTCATCCGGCTGCTGGAGGAACACTTCGGTCACTACGTGGACTACGACTTCACCGCGCGGCTGGAGGATGAGCTGGACCAGATCGCCCGCGGGGAGATCGAACGTGAAGCCTGGCTGCAGGGCTTCTACTTCGGTGCCAACAGCCCGCAGGCGGGACTGAAAGCTGTAGTGGATAACCTCGGTGAGATCGATGCCCGGGCGATCAACACCATTGAGGTCGCCGACGGCGTTGAGGTCCGTGTTGGCCGATACGGCCCCTATCTGGAGCGCCCCAACCCCGATGGTGAGGCCGATGAGAACGGTGAGCTGAAGCTGCAGCGGGCCAATATCCCGGACGGGCTCGCCCCTGATGAGCTGACCCGGCAGAAGGCTGAGGAACTCTTCGAGCAGGCCGCCCACTCCGGCAAGGTGCTGGGCACCGATCCTGAGACTGGCCGGGAGATCGTGGCCAAGGACGGCCGCTATGGGCCCTATGTCACCGAGGTCATCCCGGAGATGACTGAGGAAGAGATCCAGGCTCATATGGACGCTCAGCCCACCGAGTACTACAAGAACGGTAAACCGAAGCCGAAGAAGAAGCCTAAGAAGGAAAAGCCGCGTACGGCCTCCCTGTTCAAGACGATGGACCTGGAGACGGTGACCATCGAAGATGCGCTCAAGCTGCTCTCCCTGCCCCGGACCGTGGGAACCGATGGTGATGAGGAGATTCTGGCGCTCAACGGCCGCTTCGGTCCCTATCTGAAGAAGGGCACTGACACTCGCCCGCTGCAGAGCGAGGAGCAGCTGTTCAGCATCACTGAGGATGAGGCCAAGAAGATCTTCGCCCAGCCGAAACAGCGTGGTCGTGGGGCGGCCAAACCGCCCCTGGCGGAGTTCGGCACTGACCCCATCACTGAGCGTGCCGTGGTGGTCAAGGATGGTCGTTTCGGTCCCTATGTCACCGATGGGCAGACCAATGTCACCGTCCCGCGCAGCGTTCAGCTGGAGCAGTTGACTAAGGATCAGGCCTTCAGCCTGTTGGCGGAGAAGCGGGCCAAGAGTGGCGGCGGATCCTCATCCGGTTCCACCAAGAAGGGCGGCCGGAAAACGGCCGCGAAATCCTAGCCGAGGCTCATAAGGGGAAGAGAACAGGCATATGCGACTCGGAGTTCTGGACATCGGCTCCAACACGGTCCATCTGTTGCTCGTGGATGCTCATATTGGGGCGAAGCCGGCGGCATTCGCCTCACATAAGCGGCCATTGTCCTTGGTGAAGTATCTCGACGAGGCCGGGGCGATCACCGATGAGGGCCAACACGAGCTGATCGGCTTCATCTCCGAGGCTGTCCGGTTCGCTGCTCGGCATCGGGCCGAGGATATGCTCAGCTTCTGCACCTCCGCGATCCGGGAGGCCGCCAATGGGGCCGAGGTTATCGCCCGGGTCCAGCAGGAGACCGAGATTGAGCTGACGGAGCTTACCGGGGCTCAGGAATCGGCCATGACTTTCTTCGCGGTGCGTCGCTGGCGGGGCTGGAGTGCCGGTCACATCCTGAACTTCGATATCGGTGGCGGTTCCCTGGAGCTGGCCTATGGTCAAGACGAGTTGCCTTCGACCGCACTCTCGGTGCCACTGGGTGCTGGACGGCTGACCCGGGACTTCCTGCCCAGCACTATGGCCGATGGTGCCGCCCCCAGTAAGACCGAGGTCAAGGCACTGAAGACCTATGTGCGCGAGGAGATTGAGGCTGCTCGCCGGGAATTCCCGCAGCTGAAGGAGCAGCTGGAGGTCACCGCGACCTCCAAGACCTTCCGCTCCCTGGCGCGGATGACCGGGGCCGCTCCCTCGGCCGAGGGACCCTATGTGAAACGGGTCCTACAGCTGAAGGAACTGCGGGGGCTGACCAAACGACTCAGCGAGATGACCGCCAAAGAGCGGGCCAAACTGCCCGGAGTCTCGGAGATGCGTTCCAAACAGGTGTTTGCCGGTGCGCTGGTGGCCGAGACGGCCATGAAGACTTTCGGCATCGAGGAGCTGACCATCTGTCCCTGGGCGCTGCGTGAGGGTCTTATCCTTCGCCGGCTGGACACTCTGGCCCGGGATGTGAATGTGGAAATCCCACATGCCCCGGCAGTAGGACATGTGGACCTCAACCGCGAACTGCGGCGGCCCACCCATAAGGATGTGAAAGCGATCGCCGTGGAGCACGCCCGTGTCTGAGCAGCCGGTCCGCCGGTCCATCCCGGTCTCCCTGTCCTCCTCCTCGGTCTATCCGCTGGGGGTCGCTGAGACTTTCTCCATGGCCGAGGACCTCGGTTATGACGGGGTGGAGATCATGGTCACCCACCGGGCAGAGACTCAGTTGGCATCGGTGATCAACGAATGCTCCTGGCGCTTCGGGCTGCCGGTACTGGCGATTCATGCCCCGACCCTTCTGCTGACCCAGCAGGTCTGGGGTTCCGCCTCGGATAAGCTCTGGAAATCAGCCGACCTGGCAAAACAGGTGGGCTGCGACGTCGTCGTCGCTCATCCGCCTTTCCGGTGGCAGGGCAATTATGCCGAAAGGTTCCCTTCCCTGGTGGAGGAGATCGAGGAGCACACCGGAGTGGCGATTGCGGTGGAGAATATGTACCCCTGGCGGGCCGGGGGCCGGGAGGCGGCGATGTACCTGCCGCATTGGAATCCGGTGCCCTATGGCTATCGGCACGTGACCTGGGACTTCTCCCATGCGGCCACGGCTGAGGACGACTCCTACGAGAACGTGGCAGCCCTGGGCTCCAGGCTGCGGCATGTGCATCTTACCGATGGCTGGTCCAATGGGTTCAAAGACGACCACCTCGTCCCAGGCCACGGCAACCAGCGAGTGGCTGAGACCCTGCAGCTGATCAGCCAGCCGGAGTTCGGCGAGGGCGGTTTCCAGGGCGGGGTGGCCGTGGAGGTCTCCACCCGGTCCAAACGTAAGGTCGGCCAGCGTGAGCAGATGCTGGGCGAGTCTCTGGCCTTCGCCCGAGAGTACCTCGGACAGGTTTAAACTTCGGGTATGAGTCATAAGCAGCAGATCGCTGAGGCCCGGCAGCGGATGGCGAGTAAATTCTGGACCGGAGGGTCTATCAAGGCACTGCCCAAAGTGCTGCAGTCCCAGGAGGCAGTCCTGGAGATGGCATCTGCCTCCTTCAACGACGGGCAGGGAATTGCGGTGCTGACAACGCACCGGGTCTTCGGTCTGCGGGCAGGTCTCACCGGACGTGAACTCGAGGAACGTCCCGCTGAAACGATTACGGCAGTGCACAGCAAACGAGGGTTGATCAACAGCAGCCTGACCATCGAAAGTCTCACCGGCTCTCTGACATTCAGCAGCATGGTGGCCGAGGACGCCACTCGGCTGGAGACCAGGATCCGCACGGCATTGGCCTGGCAGGGGCCGCCTGAGCCGTATGCCCCAGGGAACGATTTCGACCCCTATGGGAGTCTGCCCACTGGTTCCTCGATGCCGCATCCGGAGGCCGCTGAGCGGCTGCGCAGTCTCCGCGAGCTCTATGACCAGGGACTGCTGATGGAATCGGAGTACCAGGCCAAACGCGCTGAGATCATCGCCCAGCTTTGAACCTCACCTTTTGAGGTCCGATAGGCTCACACAACGGGTAGGTTGTGCCTGATTGCCGAGGATGTCGGGGCATCCAGATAGGCTGGATGATCATGGGGACGACGACGCCGCAGGGCACGACTGACACTGCAGCCACTGGTAGTAAGAGCCGTGCCAGGAAACCGAAGAAGGCTGATACCAAGACTCTCGAGCAGCGGCTTTGGGATGCTGCGGATCTGTTACGAGGCAACCAAGAACCTAGCGAGTACAAGCATGTGGTGCTTGGGCTGATCTTCCTGAAGTACATCTCTGACCGGTTCACCGAACGTCGCGACCAGCTCGAGGTTGAGCTGCGCACTGAGGGTATCCCGGCTGAACAGATTCCTCACTTCCTGGAGCACCGGGATGAGTACACCTCCCACCACGTGTTTTGGGTTCCAGAGCATGCCCGCTGGAAGTACCTGCAGGACCAGGCCAAGACTCCCGCAATTGGTGAGCTGGTCGATGCAGCTATGGACCTCATCGAGAAGGAGAACTCCACCCTGCGCGGCGTGCTGCCGCGCAACTATGCTCGGGAGGGCCTAGATCAGGGCCGGTTGGGGCAGCTGGTGGATCTCGTGGGCAATATCGGCTTCACAAGCACCGATGACCACGGTTCGGACGATGTACTCGGGCGCGTCTACGAGTACTTCCTCGGTCAGTTTGCGGGTAAAGAGACGGGTAAGGACGCCGGTGCGTTCTACACCCCACGCTCAGTGGTCAAGACTCTTGTGGAGATGCTGGAACCCTACGCTGGCCGGGTGTTTGACCCCGCCTGTGGATCAGGCGGCATGTTTGTGCAGTCGACTGAGTTCGTGAAGGCTCACGGCGGACAGCAGACGGATATTTCAATTTACGGCCAAGAGTACACCCACACTACGTGGAAGCTGGCCAAGATGAACCTGGCTATCCGGGGCATTGAAGCTGACCTGGGGACTAAATCAGCGGACTCCTTTGCAGAGGATCTGCATCCCGACCTCAAGGCGGACTTTGTAATTGCGAACCCGCCCTTTAATCAGGACGACTGGTTCCACCCCAAGCTGGCTGATGACCCCCGTTGGCAGTATGGCTTGCCGCCCAAAGGGAACAGTAATTTTGCTTGGGTGCAGCATTTTATCCACCACCTAGCGCCTAACGGCACGGCCGGGATTGTGCTGGCCAATGGTTCGTTGTCCTCTAAATCTGGTGGTGAGGGAGATATCCGCCAGAGGCTGGTGGAGGCAGACCTAGTGGACTGTGTTGTTGCCATGCCCGATCGGTTGTTCTTCAACACTGGAATTCCGGTGAGTCTGTGGTTCTTCAGTAAGAACCGTCACGGCAACGGGCGCCGGGAACGCAAGGGTGAGGTCTTGTTCATTGATGCCCGGAAGTTGGGCCGTATGGAGTCTCGCAAATTGCGAGTGCTCGATGATGATGACGTCGCCAAGATCTCCGATACTTACCACGCCTGGCGGAACAAAAACGGAAAGTACGACGACGTCCCCGGTTTCGTGAAAGCGGTGTCGCTGGAAGAGATCGAGAAGCATGACTTTGTGCTCACTCCGGGGCGGTACGTCGGCGCTGAGGCGGTTGAGGACGACGACGAGCCGATCCAGGAGAAGATCGAGCGCCTGACCAGCGAGCTCTACGCCGAGTTCGACCGCGGCCGCGAGCTGGAGCAGACCATCCGTGAGCGGCTGGGTGACTTGAAGTGAGCTTACTCGGACAGCACGTTGAGCTGGTCACCGGCTTCCCTTTCAAGAGTCGAGGTTTTAGTGAGGACGCTTCCCACGTCCGTCTGCTTCGAGGTGACAACATTGCCCAGGGCACTCTGCGATGGTCCGGCTCGAAGCACTGGCCAGAGGGTATTTCGCCGGACTTGACGAAGTACGAGCTCAGATCAGGTGACGTGGTGATAGCAATGGATCGGCCGTGGATTTCGGCCGGTCTTAAGTATGCGGTTGTCCGCGAAGCGGACCTGCCCGCGATGTTGGTCCAGCGAGTGGCGCGGCTTCGTGCGAGGGATCACCTAGACCAGAGGTACCTGGGCTACATCATTGGTAGCCGTGACTTCACGAATTATATTCGCGGCACGGAAACTGGATCAGCCGTACCGCACATTAGCGGGACGCAGATCATGGAATTTCCGCTGCCGCCCCTCCCGCCCCTCGAAGAGCAGCGGGGGATCGCAGCAACGCTGGGTGCCCTGGACGACAAGATCGACTCCAACTGCCGAGCGATAGATTCGGCTGAGGATCTTGGAGAAGCGCTCTTCCGCAAAGCAGCTGACAAAGTGCAGACGCTTACGGACATCGCTGAGGTCACGATGGGAAGTTCACCGCCCGGCGACACCTACAATGAGGAAGGCGAGGGGGTGCCCTTCTATCAGGGTGTCAAGGACTTCGGTGTTCGTCACCCGAGTTATCGGGTTTGGACAACAGGCCCCGTAAGAACCGCACATGCGAACGCCACGTTGATCTCGGTGCGAGCGCCGGTGGGACGTTTGAATCGGGCAAAAGAGTACTGTTGTATCGGTCGCGGCCTCGCAGCTGTGACGAGCAGCTTTCCCAGCACCTGCTATTACTCGCTTCAGGCAGCTGATGCAGTATGGGCGCCTTTTGAGCAAGAGGGCACCGTTTTTGGCTCGATGAACAAAAAGAGCCTGACGTCCGCCCAAGTTCCGTGGCCATCTGAGTCCGGTGTCCGAGAACTCGAGGCCCAGCTTTCTTCATTGGACACCCGGATCACAAGTCTTACTGATGAGAACCGGAAGTTATCCGGTCTCCGGGACGCGTTGCTGCCGGAGCTCCTCTCTGGCAGGGTCCGCGTCCCAGAAGCCGCTGAGGCTGTGGGGGAGGGGTTGGGTGTCTGATCGAACTCTGTTCGTATTCCTCGACGAGTCCGGTGATCTGAACTTTTCCGCCAAGGGAACTGACCACTTCGTCGTTGCCGCGGTCTACACGATGGATCCTAACCTGACAGCCGCCCCCATGCAGCGATTGAAGTACGAGCTCATGGCGGAGGGGAGCGAAGACCTCGAGTTCCACGCCACTAATAATTCCCGCAGTACGCGCAAACGGGCTGCTGAGACCATCTCAAGTCTCAGCTCACACTTCGGGGCAAAAGTCCTGTATGTGGACAAGCATTACACTCACCCCAAACGCCAAAGTGACGCCGGAATGATGGAAGTCTTCGGCACCGCAGTGGCGCGATGGTTGGTATCTGAATGTGGGCCGGACTATGCGTTTGAGCAAATCGTGCTCGTCTTCGACTCAGTTCTCACTGGGAAGCAGCGGAAGGCTTTCCTCAAAGTGGTGAAGCCGAAGATCAAATCACTTGGCGTGCCGTTCCACGTCATGTTCCACCCAGTGAAATCAGATCTCAATGGACAGATTGCGGACTATCTCGCCTGGTCTACGTACCGCTGGCTGGAGAATGAAGACCCTGGTCCTCTTGAGGCTCTCGAGCCGATAGATCCCCAGTTGTTCGACCTCTTTAGCCAAGGCAACACTCGATACTATTAAAAATGACCACCCCGCCTAGCCTTGCGGCAAAGCCCGGGGGCTTTTCTCAGCGGGGTGGAACCTTTTCACTCATTATTATACCGCGTGGGGCAAGCTCCTAAGCAGCTTGTAGGGTGATGGTAGATCGCTCGTGCCGGTTGAGGGAGGGCCTGACGTGGTGGCATTCAATGAGGAGGCGGTAGAAAATGCTGCCCTGGACCATCTGCGCCAGCTCGGCTACCAGACTCTGCATGGGGTAGACATTGCCCCTGATGCTCTTAATGCTGAACGCGAGAGCTGGTCAGACACTCTCCTCACAGGCAGACTGCGTGCCGCCGTCGCTCGGCTAAACCCCACGGCCGACGCAGAGCAGCAGGAACAGGCGGTAAAACGCTTCTTGCGCACCGAGCATCAGGACCTTGTTGCAGAGAACATGAGACGGCACGAGTTCTTACTCGACGGAGTACCGGTCACCTACAGCAGCGACGGCCATCAGCGAACTAAGCGGCTCAAGCTCGTGGACTACAAAGATGCCACTGCCAACGACTGGCTGGCCGTGAATCAGTTCAGCATCGTCGAGCACCGGAGCAGGCGTCCCGACGTCGTCGTGTTCCTCAACGGCATCCCGGTCGCCGTATTTGAACTGAAGAGTCCCTCAGCTCAGTCCGCCAGCCTAAAGTCGGCATGGAACCAGATTCAGACTTATCGGGATGACATCCCTAGCCTCTTCACCACCAACGCGGTGACTGTGATCAGTGATTGGTCTAATGCGCGGATGGCGACGTTTACCGCTGGGTTTGAGCATTACGCCCCGTGGAAGACCACTGACGGGACTGAAGCGCTGCCCGGCGCTCCTTCTCTCGATGTGCTGATCCGCGGGGTATTCGATCCCCCGCGGCTCCTGGATCTGATCTCTAACTTCATTGTCTTCTCCGAGGAAACCACCAGCACGGAGAGTGGCCAGGCTAAGAACATCACGGTCAAACGCGTAGCCAAGTACCACCAGTATTGGGCCGTGAACAAAGCTGTAGATTCGGTAGTCAACGCCAGTTCGCCGGAGGGAGATAAGCGAGGCGGTGTCGTCTGGCACACACAGGGCTCTGGCAAAAGCCTGGAGATGCTCTTCTTTGCTGGGAAGATCATGCGCGATGATCGAATGGGTAACCCCACCCTGGTGTTTCTGACAGACCGTCAGGACCTCGACAACCAACTGTTCGAGGAGGTCTTCGCCCCCGCCTCGATCTTGGCAGAAACCCCAGTTCAAGCCGAAACGCGGGAGGATCTGCGTGAGAAACTACGCCGGGCCTCTGGGGGCATCATCTTCACGACCCTGCAGAAGTTCGGAGGCGAGGTAGAGGGCGATCGTTTGCTCACCGACAGGCGAAACGTCGTCGTCATTGCAGACGAAGCCCACCGCTCACAGTACGGTCTGGATGTAACCCTCACCGCTGCGGGAGAATTGCGCGGGGGCCTAGCCAAGTACATGCGTGATGCTCTGCCCAATGCAACGTACCTCGGGTTCACCGGAACTCCCATTGAATCCACTGATAAATCTACCAAGGCCGTTTTCGGAGACTACATCGATGTCTATGACCTTTCCCGGGCCGTGGCCGACGAAGCTACAGTCAAAATCTTCTACGAATCTCGGTTGGCCAAGATCGCTCTGGACAAAACGGATCTTGAGGCTCTGGATGAGCTTGCTGAATCAGCGGTAGGAGAGTCCGAAGAAGCCACGGCGCAGAAGGCAAAATCCAAATGGGCCAGGTTGGAGAAAGTCGTCGGGTCCCAGTCCCGGCTCGAGCTTGTGGCGGAGGATATTGTCTCCCACTGGGAGGCCCGCCGGGCTGAGATGACTGGCAAAGCAATGATCGTGACTATGAGCCGACGGATTGCGGTCGACCTTTACAGCAAGATCATCGCACTGCGCCCAGAATGGCATTCTGACGAAGTAGCTGAGGGCAGTATCAAAGTAGTGATGACCGGCTCTGCTTCGGACCCACCAGAGTTCCGGCCGCATCTCTATGACGCTAGACAACGCAATCAGCTCAAAGCCCGGGCCAAGAACCCGACTGATCCTCTGGAGCTGGTCATTGTGCGGGATATGTGGCTGACCGGGTTTGACTCCCCAGCGATGCACACGATGTATGTAGACAAGACCATGCAGGGGGCGGGCCTGATGCAGGCCATCGCCCGAGTCAATCGGAGGTACAAGGACAAGACCGGTGGGCTCATAGTTGATTACATCGGCATCTTCACCAAGTTGCAGGATGCATTGGCCGAGTACTCTCCATCAGACCGGGAGACCACCGGGGTGCCCATCGAGGAGATGGTTGCCCTCATGCAGGAGAAGCACCAGATCATCAGTTCTATGCTGCATGGGGTCGACTATCGGGTTACGGGCGAGATGACCGATGCCCAGCGGGTTGGTGTCTATCAACATGTGATGGACCACGTGCTTGCCCAGGGCGCCGCTGACACTTCCGAAGGGAAAAACTACACCGATCGCTTCTTGGACCATGTCCTTGCTCTGGTGAAAGCCTTCGCGCTCTGCGGAGCCAGCGAGGAGGCCGCCGCCATCAGAGACGACGTTGCTCTGTTCACAGCTGTGCGCACAGCCATCCTGAAAATGCGTGCCCCCGGCTCGGGGGAGTCCGAAACAGCTGGAGTTGAAGCGGATACGGCGATTAGCCAGATCGTCAATCAAGCGATCACCGCGGACCGGGTGATCGATGTCTATGGGTTCGAAGGCAGGGAGAAGCCCGAACTATCCCTGCTCAGTGAAGAGTTTCTGGACCGACTGGCAGCCCAGAAGGACAAAGAGCACATCCATCTGGCTATGCTGCGCAAATTGCTCAATGATGAGATCAAAACTGTGCGGCGCACCAATGTGGTCAAGGGCAGGAAGTTCTCCGAGATGCTTGATGCTGCGGTGAAGAAGTACACCAACCAAGCGCTAACCGCTGCTGAAGTGATGGCCGAGTTGGTGAAAGTGGCCAAGGAAATGAAAAGCGAGCAAGAGCGCGCTGAGCAGCTCAACCTGACGCTCGGAGAACTGGCCTTTTTCGATGCCTTGGCGCAGAACGGTACCGCTGTGACTGAAATGGGTGATCAGAAGCTGCGTGATATCACCGTGGATCTGGTCCAATCCGTGCAGAACTCGGTCACCATTGACTGGGACAATCGGGAATCGGTTAAGGCCGGTATGCGCTCAAAACTCAGGCGTCTGCTGGCCATTCACGGCTATCCTCCAGATCATCAAGAGGAAGCCATTGAGCTGGTCCTCGTCCAGGCTCAGCGCACCGCCGACAATATAGGAGAAGCACTGTGAAGATTGCGATGATCGGGCTCGGGTCGATGAACGGAGCCATTCTGGCCGGACTCCTGGACTCCGGGGTGCAGGCCGATGACGTCACCGCTACCTCACGCTCGGCCGCCTCAGCCCAGGATCGCTCAGCACAGTACGGCGTGCAGGTTCTGGCCGAGGAGAATCAGGCTGATGCGAATACGGCAGCCGTCACCGGTGCCGATGTGGTCTTCCTGGGGGTCAAGCCCTACCAGATCATCGATGTGTGCACTGAGCTGAAAGAGGCGCTGAAGCCCGGCGCCGTCGTCGTCTCTGTGGCAGCCGGTGTGCCCACCGACAAGATGGAAGTAGCCCTGCAGCAGGGGCAGCCGGTAATCCGCACTATGCCCAATACACCCACCTCAGTGGGGGAGGGAGCCATCGGTCTGGCTGCCGGTACGCATGCCAGTGACGAGCATGTGGATCTGGTCAGCCGCCTGCTTTCGCCAGTGGCATCGGTGTTCCCGGTGCCGGAGGATCAGATCAACATCATCGGAGCCATCGGCGGCTCCGGGCCGGCCTTTGCCTTCTATCTGGCCGAGCTGATGGCCACTGCCGCAGCCGAAGAGGGGCTGGACCCTCAGATGGCGGCAGAGATTGCCGCTAAGACTCTCTACGGGGCCGGAAAAATGCTGGTCACCTCAGAGGAGGACGCCAGCCAGCTGCGCGCCAATGTCACAAGCCCCAATGGCACCACCGAGCGCTCTATCGCTGCCTTCGACGAGCATGGTCTGGCCGCGGCAGTACGTGCAGCTGTAGAGGCGAATATCGCCCGGGCTAAGGAACTCAGCTGAGCAGCCGGCGCATCCGAGATGGATCGAACTTCCAGAAGTCGCGGACCACACCATTGATCCGCAGTACCGGGATCTCCTCGGCGAACTGTGCCGCGAGATCCGGGTGTTCGGTGATATCAGTGGTTCGGTAGTCCAGGCCGAGCTCGCCGCAGACACCGGCGGTGACCTCCAGTGCCTCGGCACAGAGGTGGCATTCGGGTTTGATGAGGACTTCGACGTCGTGAGTGCTCATAATCTCCTCCAGATACAGCAAGACCCCGGTATCAGAACCGGGGTCCACTGTACGGTAAGCAGTGCTTACTTCTTATTGCGCCGCTGGTGGCGAGTCTTCCTCAGACGCTTGCGGTGCTTCTTCTTCGCCATGCGCTTACGGCGCTTCTTGATCACAGAACCCATAGGTTCACAGTCCTTATCTATCGGGGATAGGCCAAAAGGTCTCAGATGAGTTTACAGATTCTCGAGAATAAGGGCGAACCAAGGGGAAAAGATATAGCGCGCGGCGAAACGGTGATCTCAGTCAAACCAGGGGTCGAGGCCGTGCAGCGGGAAGATCTCCTTGCGGGTCTGCATCACCGCGCGGTCCACACTGTCCTCGGGGTCGTAGCCCAACTCCCAGGACCTCCACCACAGTTCCACCTCGTCATTCATCAGCGCAGGCGCCTTCTCCCCGTACCTCTGCTCAACGTAGTCCCGCCAGCCCTGCGGGGTTTCGGTCTTCAATGGAATGGGATCCCCGGCGGCGATAGCCGTCAGATGGGTCCAGGCACGGGGCACGACGTCGTAGACCGAGTAGCCTCCGCCTCCGGTAGCGATCCACCGGCCTTCGGTCACCTCGGTGCTGAGATGCTCGATGTCCAGGGCCAGCTGACGCTGCCCATCGATACTGAGCCCGAGGTCGCTCAGGGGGTCCTGGGCGTGAGAGTCACAGCCGTGCTGGGAGATGATTACCTCGGGCTCGAAGGTCCGCACCAGTTGCGGCACCACCGCGTGGAACGCCCGCAGGAAACCGGCGTCACCGGTGCCCGGTGGTACGGCGATATTGACCGCAGTGCCCTCGGCATCGCCGGTGCCGAGTTCATTGGGGTAACCGGTTCCCGGATAGAGAGTCACCCCGGTCTGGTGCAGGGAGATCGTCATGACTTGGGGGTCTTCATAGAAGATCGATTGGGTGCCGTCTCCGTGATGGGCGTCGACGTCGATATATACCGCCCGGCGGGTTCCTGAATCCAGCAGCCGACGGATTGCCAGTGCAGCGTCGTTGTACACACAGAACCCACCGGCCTTCGCCGCAGCCGCGTGGTGCATTCCTCCGGCGAAATTCACTCCACGCACTGCGGTGCCGGTGATCAACGCATCCGCCAGCTGCAGGCTGCCCCCGGCGATCCGAGCCGCGCCCTCGTGGATTCCCTCAAACACCGGGGTGTCCTCAGTGCCGAGCCCATGTTCAGTGGAGACCTCCTCGGCCTTCACCGCGGCGATATAGGCGGGGTCGTGAACAGCGGCGAGGGCGTCGTCGTCGGCGATCTCCGGGGCGATCAGCCGGATCCGCTCAGGATTGAGCACACCCATCTGACGAGCCAGCCGCTCGGTGAGTTCCAGGCGCACCGGGTCCATGGGGTGGGAGGCGCTGAACCGGTAGCCCAGCAGCGCTGGGTCCCAGATGAGCGCGGTCTTGGATGCGATGGGCGTCACAGGACAAAAGCCTACCGGCTACGCCATAGATGACCGACATTGAGCGATCAGAGACGGTTCAAGGAATCCAGGGCGGCACGGGCGGCTGAGACCAGATCCGCGTCAGTGGTGGGAAAGTTCTCCTCTCCGCCGCCGGGACCGGAGGAGCCGCGGGTAACCGGGCTGGAGGCTGAGAGATGAACGGCATCCACCGCGGAGAAGGCCGAGATCTGCTCAGCCCTGATTCCGCCGCCGGCGATGACTTCTAGTGCATCGAAGGATGCCAGCTCCGAGAGCACATCAGTTCCTTGAGCCGCGGTAGGGGCTCCTCCCGAGCTGAGCACCCCGGTTATCCCCAGCCCGATGAGCTCCTCGGCCAGCCGCTGCGGGCCCCATCCCTGTGCGAGCAGCACATCGGCACAGCGATGCAGAACCACCGGGTGGCCATCGGCAGCGGAGACAAGCTCGCTCAGCAGCTTGGAATCCAGGCCGTCAACAGTCAACGCCCCGACGATCACCCCTTCAGCACCTGCCTCCAGGGCGTGGGCGGCGTCGTGGATCATTACCGCAGCTTCTGCGGAGGTGTAGCGATACCCGCCGGCACGGGGCCGGATCAGCACACGAACCGGAAGGTTCAGCCTAACGGTGTCCTCCAGCAGAGCGCGGCTGGGGGTGAGACCACCGAGGCTCAGCCCCTGGCACAGTTCCAGACGGTCAGCACCGGCAGCGGCTGCCGCCCGGGCGCCCTCTGCATCCTGGACCGCGATCTCGAGAAGCTGGTTCTCAGGCATCGTTCTCCACCCTCGGGCTGAGCAGGGTCGGACTGAGATCAGGATCCGGCATCTTGGGGTCGAAAGGAAACATGGGGCGTTCAATATGCTGATGTCCCAGTCGCAGGAGGTCCTGGTCCACCCCGCCGGGGGTCAGAGCCATCCGCCAGTCAGCGGCCAACCCGTAGAGATAGGGCTCGAGGTAGCCGACTTTGGAGATCACGATGTCGAACTCATCCGGGTTCACCCCGGCATACTCGAAATCCTCACGCAGGTGGTAGGGCTTGCGGCGCTCTGTGATGACAACATGCAGCCCACCGACGCCGACGACGGCGACCTTGCCACCTACCGGATCAGCGTCGGTGGCCGTGACGACTGTACCCTCCAGGGTCACTGGCCCCTGGTGCTCATGATCAACCCTGGCGCCCGCCGTCAGAGTCAGCTGGGCTCCGGGGCCGGCTGCGTAGGCCGCCCGGGCGCCTTCAGGATCCGGAATCGCGGTGTAGAGGACGCTGGCCTCCCCGCCAGTGACAGCCGGATGCTCCAGCAGGCGCGCTACGGCCCAAGTCATATCCCCTGACCCGCCAGCGGTGGGGTTATCGCCGGAGTCGGAGATCATAAACGGCCGCAGATCACTGGCCAGAGCCTGATCCAGACACTCGGCGAAGGTTCCGGTTGGGGTCACGAAGGCGAAGTCCTCCCGAGCATCCCAGTAGAGCTCAGCTAAGCGCCGGGCCTCGGCAGTGATGACGGCTTGGTCTTCTCCGGTGACCACTACGGTGGCATTGCACCGCGGCTCATCGGCCCAGGCATAACCTACCCAGATGGCAGCATCCAGAACGCCTTGCCGCTGCTCGGTCACTGGAACCTGGGCGTAGATGCTCTTGGCCGGTTCAATGCGGGTGGAGGTCTTCTCCCCGGGCAGCAGCACCGGCACACGCACCCATGCTTTACGCGGACGGCTTCCTGTCTGAAGGGTCGTCACCAGATTCTGGACTGCCCGCTCCCACGACTCCACCGCGTCCTCATGCGGAGCCATCCGGTAGCAGGTGATGAGATCCACCGCCTCCAGCAACTCCTGCGTCACATTGCCATGAAGGTCCATAGAAGTGGAGATCATGGCCTGGTCTCCGGCGGCCCGGCGCACCTTGGTGGCCAGCTGCCCTTCGGCATCCTGCCGTCCCACCACAGACATCGCACCGTGGATATGGAAGAAGACCCCATCGAAGGGGCCCCGGGCCTCCAGGAGGTCCAGAATTTCGGCCTCCATCTGGTCATAGGCTGTTGGAACCACGGCGCCACCCGGGATGGCGCTTGCCTGCATCAGGGGCACCCAGTCAGCGGCCTCCCGCAAGGGTGAACCGGGAGCCAGAAAGGGGTAGCGTGCCAGAAGCTCATCCCCGCGTCGCTGATTGAAATCATCAAGGTCAGACCGGTGTGGCGAGAAGGTAGAAGACTCGATTCCGATGTCGAGGATGGCAATACGGGGCAGGGGCGTCTCGCGGGGGTGGTTATCGCTCATGCGTGATCGGCGAACCACTCCAACTGGGTGACATCACCACTGACAACAATGGTGTCCCCGGGACCGATCATGGTGTCCGGCTGGGCGTAGACGAAGTCCTTACCAGGTGACTTCACACCCACAATATTGACCTGATGACGCTTACGCGGCTGGGACTCATCAATGGTCTTGCCCTGCAGTTCCTTGGGCGGGCGCATTTTCACGATGGCGAAATCGTCGTCGAACTTGATGAAGTCCATCATCTGCCCGCTGACCAGGTGGGCAGCGCGCACCCCTGCATCGTGCTCCGGGTAGATCACGTGATGGCAGCCGATCCGGGTCAGGATCTTGCCGTGGGTGGGGTTGATGGCCTTGGCCCACACCTGGCTGACGCCGAGGTCCACCAGATTCGCTGCAATCAGCACACTGGATTCAATGGAGGTCCCGACGCCGACCACTGCGGAGTCGAACTCCTCGGCACCCAATTGCCGCAGCGCCTCGATATCGGTGGCATCGGCCTCCAGGGTGTGGGTGAAGACATCGGCGTACTTCTGCACCAGGGACCGGTGGCGGTCCACGGCCAGGACCTCCTTGTCCTGGTCGACAAGCTGCTGAGCCAGTGCGATGCCGAACCGGCCCAGGCCCACGACCAGCACGGGCTTATTGGTCTGCTGTCTGCGGGATTTAGCCAATGATCGGCCGTCCTTCCGGGTAGCGGTAGCGCACACGGCTGTGGCGCAGGGTCAGAGCCGCAGCGAATGTCATAATGCCCACCCGGCCTGCGAACATCAAGCCTGAGAGCACATAGAGGCCCGAGGGCGGCAGCTCCTCCGTCAGCCCCGAGGTCAGGCCACAGGTGGCGAAGGCGGAGATCGCCTCAAAGAGCGGACGCTCCAGATCCTCACCGGCGATGATGATCAGCGCCAGGGTGGCAGCGAGGATGAAGGTCGCCGCCATGGCCACCACCGAGATGGCAACGCGTACCGCCTGGGCGGGGATGGTCCGGCCATGGGCGGAGGACTCCTCATGACCACGAGCCTCGGCGAGGAATGCCAAGAAGATCACCGCAAATGTGGTGACCTTAATGCCCCCGGCAGTGGAAGCCGAACCGCCGCCGACGAACATCAGGGCGTTGGTGATCAGCATGGTCTCGGAATGCTCCATGATGTTGTCCACCACGGAGAAACCACCTGAACGCATCATCACCGAGGCGAACAGGGAGTTCTGAAGCTTCTCACCGGTGGACATGGTGCCCAGGGTGTCGGAGTGGTTCCACTCCAGGATCGCGTAACCGACTGCGCCCAGGACCATGAACAACAGGGTGACTTCCATAGTCAGTTTGGTATGCAGGCTCCAGGAGCGGATATGCCACCGGTAGCGCCACAGCAGCAGCAGGACCGGGAAGCCCAGACTGCCCAGGAAGACCCCGATCATGATCGTCCACAGGACGATGGGATCGTTATCGATGCCGGCCAGACCATCGGGGTGGATGACGAATCCGGCGTTGTTGAAGGAACTGATGGAGTAGAAGATCCCGTGCCAGATTCCGGTGCCCACAGAGCCTTCGAGCATCATCAGCCGGGGCACGAGGACCAGCGCCAGTGCGGTCTGGACCACGGCGGAGCAGATCACCACGGTTCTGATCAGGGATCCGACCTCACCCAACGGGCCGGAGGCAATGCCCTCCTGGGCGACCAGACGAGTACGCAGGCCCAAATGATGGGTCACCGAGACTGCGACCAAAGAGGCCAGGGTCAGGATGCCGAGCCCACCGATCTGGATGGCGGCCAGGATGATGATCTGCCCGGCGAAGGACCAGTGCTCGGCGGTATTGACCGGGGTCAGACCTGTCACCGAGACCGCAGAGGTGGCCACAAAGACGGCGTCGTGCAGTTTGGCCGAACGGCCCGAGGCACTGGCCCAAGGCATCATCAGCAGCACGGTGAACAGGACGATCACCGCGGCGAAAATGAAAAGCGCCATGCGTGGCGGCGAGGACTTAGCCAGCCGCCCCAGATGGCGCTTCAGGTTCTCCCACACGCCGTTCAGTGTAGAACGACGTGGGAAGGGGTTATTTACTTATCTTCAATGATGACTAGATAGCCGAGTCTTACTCGTCTTCAATGATGACCGGGTAGACGCCCGCTCGGGCCTAGCCCCGCGCAACCCATGTTGCACGGGGTCCCGGGCCCTCGCTTAGACGAACGGCGCCTCCTACTCGTCTTCGATGATCACCGGGTACACGCCGTTCTCGTCGTGGACCTCGCGGCCGGTGACCGGGGGGTTGAAGACGCAGACCATGCGGCACTCTTCCTCGATCTCCAGGCGGTGCTTCTCGTGGCCGTCGAGCAGGTAGAGGAAGCCATCAGTGATCTGGTGCTTCTCACCGGTCTCGAGGTTGGTCAAAGTGCCCTTGCCGCCGACGCAGTAGACGGCCTCGACGTGGTTGGCGTACCAGAACTCGGAGGTCTGGCCAGCGTAGAGAGTGGTCTCGTGCAGGGAGAAGCCGACCTTCTCCTTGGCCAGGACCATCCGGCGGGAGCGCCAGTGGCCGTCCTTGACGTCGCGGTCGGTGCCGTTGAGGTCATCAATGTGCAGGGTGTACATACGTCTCCTTAGGTCTTAGCTGGTTCACGTTTCCCAGGGATATTGCATCTTCCCCAGGAAATTTCACTGGGATACGGGAATTTCGCTGGGAAGCTCGGGCAGGCGGGGTTTCCCCGCCGCCGGGACTAGCTCAGTGCGGGGGGCGCAGGCGGCTGGGCTCGCTCATCTGACCGGTGGCGGCCAGAACGGCCTCTTCCAGAATCTTCAGACCCTTCTGGAGGTCTTCGGAGTCAATGGTCAGCGGCGGCATCAGCTTCACGACCTCGTCCTCGGGGCCGGAGGTCTCCATCAGCATGTTGCGCTTATAGGCCTCGGCGGCAACCTTGCCGGCGGTGTCCGGGTTCGGGAAGTGCAGACCGGTGAGGAAACCGCGCCCCTTCACATAGGCGCCCTTGACGTGCTCAGCGATCTTCTCCAGACCCTGTTTGAGCTCATCGATCCGGCCGGCCAGCTCCTTCTGGAAGGAGTCATCGGACCAGAACAGCTCCAGTGCCCGGGCGCCGGTAACAAAGGCGAGGTTGTTACCGCGGAAGGTGCCGTTGTGCTCGCCACCCTCCCAGACGTCCAGCTCGGGCTTGAACAGGGTCAGTGCCATGGCCAGACCGTAGCCGGAGATGGACTTGGAGACGCAGACGATATCCGGCACGATTCCGGCGTCCTCGAAGCTGAAGAACTTACCGGTGCGGCCACAGCCGGCCTGGACGTCGTCGACGATCAGCAGAATCTTGTGCCGTTTCAGCAGATCGTGCAGGGCCTTCAGCCACTCCATACGGGCGGCGTTGAGCCCACCCTCACCCTGAACGGTCTCCACGATGACGGCCGCCGGCTTGTCCACACCGGAGCCGGAGTCCTCCAGGACCCGCTCCAGCCACAGGAAGTCGGGGATGTCGCCGTCGAAGTAGTCGTCGTAGGGGATCTTCGAGGAGTTGGTCAGCGGAATACCGGCACCCTTGCGCTTCATAGAGTTGCCGGTCACCGACAGAGAGCCCAGGGTCATGCCGTGGAAAGCATTGGTGAAGGACAGGATGTGCTGACGGCCGGTGACCTTACGGGCCAGCTTCAGCGCGGCCTCAACAGTGTTGGTGCCTGTCGGGCCGGGGAACATGACCTTGTAGTCGAGGTTGCGCGGCTCCAGGATGATCCGCTCGAAGGTCTCCAGGAAGCGGCGCTTGGCCGGGGTCTTCATATCCATGGAGTGGGTGACTCCGTCATTGGCGACGTACTCGACGACGAGGTCACGCAGTTCGGGGTGGTTGTGGCCGTAGTTGAGTGCACCGGCTCCAGAGAAGAAGTCGAGGTACTTGGTGCCGTCCTCGCTCCACTGATAAGCCCCGGAGGCCCGCTCGAAGGTGGCTGGCCAGTTCATGCAGTAGCTGCGTACCTGGGACTCGCGAGTTTCAAAAATGTCAGTAGCCATGCAGTATCTCAGTCCTCAATTTATTGATGGGGTGGGTGATGTACGAATTCTTCGCAGGTCAGGCGTTCAGCGGTTCGACCACATAGAGGTCCTCAGTCGCGTGGCTCTCGCCACTGTCGGCCGGGAAGAGGTCTTCGGTGAACAGCGGACGGCGGACGATCTCGGTGTCGTTCTGCCGCGCCAGAGCGGTGAACAAAGCGATTGAGGCTTCGTTATCCGCGGTGATTGTGGTCTCCAGACGCTTGGCACCGGTGCGTTCGACCAGTTCGAAGAGCATCTTCTTGGCCAGACCGCGGCCCCGGAAATTGGAGTCCACGGCGACCTGCCAGATGAAAAGCGTCTGGGGGTCAGAGGGCTTCATATACCCGGAGATGAATCCGGCAGGTTCCGCCTCCACTTCGGCGATCACACTTGTGTCGGCGAAGTCCCGGGCCCACAGGAGGTAGGCATAGGGGGTGTTGGTGTCCAGCACCCCCGTTCCCTCAGCCAGGCGCCAGAGATCTGCGCCGTCTGCCACAGTGGGCGCACGCAGAATGATCAGTTCTTCAGCAGGGGGTTGTTCGGCATTCATCTTTGTCCACATTAGCAAGTGAAAACTTGGGAGAACCCTGGGAAGCGCTCAAGGTTACCTATGGATTGGTCCTCACAGCCTGACCAGGCCGGATGCCTGACACCCCGTTTTCCCGCCAGAACATGGGCTAGAAGGTTGCTGTGATTTCCCTGAATGACTGGTGACAGATCGTTCTGACCTGGGTATTGTCGGCAGTGTCAGGTTCCCTAGTGGAAAGGAGTTCAGTATGGGACTCGGAGACAAGTTTGACGCCGCAAAGGACAAGTTCGGCGGCTCCGCCAAGGAGACTGCCGGCAAAGTCACTGGTGACTCTGAGCTGGAGGGCGAGGGCAAGGCCCAGAACCTCCAGGGCAAGGCTAAGGACGCTGCGGAGTCCGTGAAGGACGCCGCCTCCGACGCCAAGGAGCAGGCCAAGGGCTTCACCGATAACTTCAAGAAGGACAACCAGTAAGTACTCCTAGAAAGTACTGAACAAGGTGTTCTGCTGAAGCGCCGGGGTCTATTGGCCCCGGCGCTTTTGTCAGCAGGGCAGGGTGGGCATAAACAGCATGAAACGGAACGGAAAAACCAAGAGCACGACGACGCCGGGGTGGGGTGCCCTGGCACTGATCGGTGTGACCGGACTCACCACCGGATGTGGGATCTTCGGCGGGTCTGACCGACTGGCGGGCGACCTCGAGTACTTGCCGGTCCCCAGTGATTCCGATGACGATCCATCTTTCCACCGCGTAGACGCCGTGGACTTCGAGGCCGTCAGTGAGCTCACCGGCCACGAACAGCCCGAACCGGGAGCCAGTGAGGATGAGTTCCGAGATTGGCAGGGAACACTCTTCGGTCTGCAGGAAGAATCGGCGGACTCCGCACCGATCTTCGTCACCTTGCCAGGCCATCAGGCGCTGACGATGACCCGGGAGACCTCCGTGGAGGACACCGCCGCGCAGTTTGGGTTCTCCCCGCTGCATATGGACCGGGTGAGCGCGTATTCGGGGCCAGCAATATACGGAGTCTTTGAAGGGGATTATGAGGAGGAACTCCTCGATGCTGCCTATGGGGAACCCAGCGAAGCCGGGGTTTGGGACAACAACGAACCAGATAGTCGGGAGCGGGCAGGTGCCGTTGAAATCGACGGCAAGATCGCCTTCGGCGGCGAGGAGACCCTCCAACTGGCGGACGGGGATGTGGAGACCCTGGCTGACCAGGACGGGGCGGTCGCAGTAGCCGAGGCCATCGATGACAATGACTGGTTCTGGGCGGTGCTCGTCAGTGGTCCCTATGACCTCGAGGATGGTGCCGAGGTCCAATGGCGAGGTCACAGCGTCTGGCTCGAGGACGAGACCTACACCGGTCACTTCTACTGGTACCACTCGTCTTCTGAGGACGCCGAAGCCAACCGCGAGCTCATCGAGACCTACCTCCAGGAACTCGAGCAGTCTTGGGGGATTGAATCCCTTGAAATGGGTGTCGACAACCAGTTGGTGACAGCTGAGGTCGATTTCACTGAGTCACCGCGTGCGATTCAGCTGGCTGAACAGACTCTCAGCCCGCCCTTCTACTGAGGCCAGAGGACTAGGAACCAAGGACATGGCTAAGAAAATAACGACGACGGGACAGGCTACTCTGGCTGCCCTGGGCATTACTGGGCTCATCACCGCATGCGGGGCAGGCGAGGGATCCACCAGCTTGCTCGAGGACCTTGAATACCTTCCGGCCTACGAGGATGAAGATCTTATGCACATGGTCAATGCGGTGGACTATGAAGCTGTCGCGGAGATCAGTGGCACGACCAAGCCGGAACCGGGAGCTTCTGAGCAGGAGTATGAAGAATGGGCAGACATTGTTACCGGGCGCGAGACCGCGCCAGATGCTGACGCCCCGGTATTCGTAGAAGCTGCCCCCTGGGTGAGTTCCCCGTTGAACCAGGATTATTTGGATGCGTACTCCCAAGCGCCCCTTGGGTTCACCCTATTGGAGGTGGATCGAATCGTTGTTGCGGCCGGTGAGTACGGTGTCGTCGAGGGCGAATACGACATTGATCAGGTGGAAGCGGCCTTCGGAGAGGTCAATGAGAACGGAGTTTGGGGTCCAGTAGAAATCAACAATCGTGTCGACGAAGTGGTTTCAGAAGCCTATTCACTGGAACTGGACGAGCGGCTGCTCTATGGGCGCACCCCGGAGACCCTGGCTGGGTTGGAGGCGGGAGAGGAGAAGGCTCTTGCTGAAGTCGAGGAGGCAGTAGTTATTGCTGAGGCCATCGACGCCAATGATTGGTACTGGGCCGGTATCCGACGCTCATTGACCGACAGTGAGCACAGCGGTGATTACGATTGGCGTGGCCACGGCATCTGGCAGGAGGACGGGACCCAGATCGGCCATTTCTACTGGCACTTCCCCGATGCGGACACTGCGGCGGACTACGAGCGGACGATCCAGGTTCAGATGGGCAACTTCGCCGGTGAGTGGGGAATCGAAGAGCTCGAGACCGAAACTGATGGGCAGTTGGTCATTGCGGAAGTCCACTTCACCGAATCTCCCTCGGTGATAATGACTGCGGAGGGTCTTCGTATCGCACCCTTCAACTAAGCGGCACTGAAGCCGTTCACCGAGAGTTCACCTGATGAGTTCACACTATGGCGATTGTGTGCTCACGGCGGAATGGGATGAGAAAGCAGACCGGTTGGGTGCTGGCTGTGGCCGCTATGGCAGCGGTCACAGCCTGCTCCTCGGAGTCAGGCGGACTGACTGAACAGATTGAGTCGCTGCCGGCGATTCCAGAGACCCCCTTGCAGGAAGGTGGACACGATCCTGCCTTCATCTCGGTCATCACCAGTGATCTGGAACGGGTTGAAGAGATCACCGGCATCGACCGTCCAGACTCGGGCTCCTCCCAGCCCTGGGATGAGGCCGGTGCCGACTGGTATAACGAGGTCTGGGGCCCTGAGGGCTTGGGGCTGGAAGCACCGGGCGCCCAGGTATTTGACCGCGCTGAATTAGCTCATGGGTCTGAGTCGCATGACCAGTATGCGGCCACCTTCGGACTGGATGAGCGGGACGCGGACCGCGTGACCACCATCCGTACCCTCGGCATGGGAGGGTTCTCTACTTCACTACTGGAGGGCGACGACGTCGTCGATCTCTTCACAGAGCACGCAGATGATGAGCAGGACGGCATCCACACCGCTGATGACGGCTCGGTAAGTGGAATGGAAGTAGGAGACGGCATTCTGCTGCAGGAAGCAAGCACTCCGGAGGAGAGTGCGGAAGTTCTTCAGAAGTATCAGGACACCGAGGGCAGCCTGGCGGACTTCGATGAGGGGCTGACCACCGTCGCCGAGGCCATCGATGAGGATGACTGGTACATCGCAGCAGTCAGCCGCCCCACGCCCTGCGGTGAGGGCAGCCATGCCCCCGGCTGCAGTTCTGACCTCGACTACTTCCTTGAGCCCTATCAGTGGCTGGGCCTTTCTTCAGATTACGAGGACGGCACACATACCCACCGTGCCGTACTGCTGCATGACGATGCCGAAACGGCTGAGGCCAATGCTGAACTGGTCGAACAGATTCTGGAAGAAGAGACGGCACATACCCACCGGCGGGCCTATGACGCACTTGAGCTGACGGAGTCAGAGGTCGATGGGGAGCTTCTGCGGCTGAGCTTCGAACGCTCCAACGATGACTACAACGTGCCTTGGGTGTATAACCTCGTATACGGCGGGTATTCGCTGCTCAACTACTCCGAAGGGTGACATTCGATGCGCCGAGAACTCACGACGGCGGCAGCCTCGGCCGCTGCGGCCTTTGCCCTGGCCGGATGCGGAGTTTTCGGTGGTGGTGCCGACTACCGGCTTGCGGATCAGTTGGAGCGGATTCCTGATCCTCGTGAGGGTGCTGAGACTGCCGATTCAACCGGCGGCGGTCCTTTTTCCCAACCTGCAGACGAGTCTGAGGCGGGTAGTGGGCAGGATTTAGTTGGGGTGAGCATCAGAGCCGCCAACTATGACCGGCTGGCGGAACTCACCGGGGAGGATAAGCCACCAGCCCCGAATATGAATATCGGCAGTGACGAGAGTCAGGATGGCGTCGAGGCCTATCAGGACTGGTTGCGGTCAGTTCATAGCGGTGCTCAGGCCGATTATCAGGCGGAGCAGTCCACTCTGATCAGGTTCCTTGACCAGCGGTGGGTGGGTGCCTGGCAGGAGGAGCTGGGAGTCCATCCACACGATATGGATCAGTACGTCGATTTCTGGGCCGCACCTGAGGCGAACTTAACTCTGGCTGAAATGCCGGAGGACCCCGGTGTTGAGGGAATGCTGCAGGATGATGACCTTGTGCCGGATGGATTCGAGACTGGTTTTGAAGGTCAGACACTGGTCAGCAGCAACGGATTTGAGGATCACAACACCCTGGCCCCCGAAGGTGCCACAGTGGCTGATGACGAGGACATCATGGCTGCTGCTGAGGCCATCGATTCCGAGCATTGGTACTTCGCTGCGATCATCACGGGTGTGCCTCGGTGGGGGAGCGGCTCCGATCTCGAGCCTCTGGAGAGGTATTCCTATCTGGGCATGGCATTCGATGAAGTCGACGGGGAGCACATCACCCGCATCATTCTCGTCCACGAGGAGCCAGAGAGGGCCGAGGCCAATGCGGAATCCTTCGAACAGAACCTCGCCGATGAGGCTTACGATTTCATCGAGTTCCGAAACGCTGACACCGATGGGCGCATCCTGACCGTTGAGGTCCAGAATGACGTGGACCGGCAATCACTGTGGCATATGGCAGTCACCAGTTACGACCCACTCTTTGGCTACGAGGAGAACTAGCGCCCCAGGTGTTGCTCGATTGTGGGGGCTGCTCGCTCACAAATATATGTATCTGCTATTAGTCTAGATGAGATTAGTATGTGAAAGATATTGTTCTTAGTGTGAGCTGCTGAAATACTCCAGGACATGTCGCAACCCCCTTCATCGCGTACCAGGGATCAATTCGATGATCTCGACCTGCTAGTCATCGGCCTGGGAAGCGTCGGTTCCTTTGCCCTTCGACATGCTGCCCGTATCGGGCTGTCGGTACTTGGTGTGGAACAGTTCGGTCTGGAGCACGACCGGGGCGCCTATGCAGGGGAGTCCCGGTTATACCGAACCCTGTATCACGAAGGGGCGGACTACCTTCCCCTGCTGCAGGACGCGCGTGAGGAATGGTTGGACCTGCAAAAGGCAGGACGGCGGCGACTCTTTCTTGAGACCGGAGTGCTTTCGATCGCCGCCGATGATGCGCCGCAGCTTCGCGGGGTGAAGGACACCGCAGAGAGCTACGATCTTCCCAATCGCCGCCTATCTGCCGAAGAACTGCATCGAGAGTTCCCCCAGCACCACAAGCTGGGTCAGGATGTGGGCATCCTCGACCAACTCGGGGGTGTCATCCGCTCCGAGGCAGGTGTTGCTGAGGCGCAGAGACAAGCTGTCGCAGCAGGCGCTGCAGTCCTGACTGATACTCCAGTGCACTCCCTCCGCCATACCCCCGGAGGCGTTGAAGCACAGGTTGGCGATAGAACAGTGAGAGCCTCTGCCGCCGTTATCGCCGCTGGATCATGGACCCCGAAGCTGGTGCCCCAACTGACTCCAGCCTTGAGTGCCCGCAAAATCACGCTGACCTGGTTCGCCCCCAGCGACCCTGCCAACTTCACCCCTGAGGTGTGCCCGGCGTTCATCCGCGACTTTCAGAGCGAGGAGGGAACTACTCACCTGTTCGGGGTACCTACATTGGATGGAACCTTGGTCAAAGTAGGCGTCGGCGACGTCTGGAACGATCCTCCAGAAGAACGTGCACCCGATGATCTCCCCCGTCACCTACCGGAAGATGCTCTCCGGGAGATCGGTGAAACCGTTCATTCCCTCATCCCAGATCTGCCCAGCAGGCCCAGCCGTCACTCCGTCCACATGGACCTCTTCACCCCTGACCGCAGGGCTCTCCTCGGTTTGATCTCAGACAATGTAGCGGTCGCCGCCGGCCTCTCCGGGCACGGCTTCAAACTCGCTCCGACCTTTGGCAAGCTCGCTGTTGAATCAGCGACCGGCTCCGGGCCCAGTCTGGATATCTCGTCCTTCGACCCCCTGAGGTTCTCCTCATGATCTTAAGGCTGATTCTGTGACAGACATTGAGGTCCGTTTGCTCCGGTACTTCTGCGCAGTCTATGAAGAGCGCAGTTTTACTCGAGCTGCCCGGCGCCTGACGATGGCACAGCCTCCACTGAGCCAGGCCATCGCTACGCTGGAACGAGACCTCGATGTGGTTCTATTCGAGCGCTCGACTCGTCATGTTCTGCCCACCCCAGCGGGGAGGCAGCTATACGAGGAAGCCAAAGTGCTGCTGCGCAGAGCTGATCAGATTCCCGACCTCGTTCGTCGGGCTCAGGATCACCCACGCCGGCCGCTGCGGATTGGAGCGGTGAGCTCCACTTTCACAGCCCTGCTTCCTCTGCTCTTACCCACACTTGAAGATTTCGACGTCATCGTCACGGATATGGGAAGTGAGCAGCAGGCCCGGGCACTGGATCGGGGAGACCTAGATTTAGCGCTGCTGCGGACCTGGAAAGACCCCGATCATAACCAGATGACATTCCTGGATGAGGCCCTATACATTGCACTGCCCCGTGATCACCCCCTGGCAGACAGCGAAGAGATGGATCTGCCTCAGTTGCGCGGAGAGGGGGTCATTCTCTTTGAGCGGGCCAGGGCTCCTGTCGCCTTCGACGCGATCGCCTCGGTGTTCTCTGACGCGGGCGTGAGTCCACGTCCCACAGCTCATGTCACCAGTGAGCAGGCAATGCTGGGTCTAGTAGCTGCCGGTCTGGGCTTCGCTGTCGTGACAGAAGTTGTGGCCATGAGTCCCTGGCCAGGCACCAAGATGGTCCCTCTGAAGGGCGGAGGACGCACCTCGCCGTTATGCGCCCGCGTTCAGCGCGAGGACCCCTTCGCGCTCCTGCCACGGCTGGAGTCGATCCGGCCGACAGTTGAACAGATGCTGCTCAGAAGCAGGGGAGGCGCATCGTGAACAGAATCTGACTAGGTCACATCTCGCATCTGAAAATCCAGCTAGAGGAGATCACATGGAATTCACCCCATGGACATTATTGACCGACCTCGGACTGATCGGCCTGTTACTGGTCATAGGAACCATCATCCGAGCCAAATTGCGACCGGTGCAGTCCCTACTCATCCCCGCAAGCGTCATCGCAGGATTCCTAGGACTGTTCTTGGGCCCCGAATTCCTCGGTCTCCTGCCGTTCTCAGAGCATCTTGGAACGTATGCCTCGGTTCTGATCGCTGTGATTTTCGCCTGCCTCGCATTTGCCGGTGATTTCGACCTCCGAAAGATCGGGCGGCCCCTGGCAAACTTCGCCAGCTACAGCGTGCTCATTTACTCCAGTCAGGTGGCAATTGGTGCTCTGGTGGGCTTGGCGATACTGGCGCCATTACTGGGGACTCCGGACGGGTTCGGGCTGCTCCTCTTCGCAGGCTGGGTCGGTGGTTTTGGGTCAGCGGCAGCCATCGGCGGCGTCTTCGAGGACAGCGGATGGGAAGGTGCACAGTCTCTAGCGTTCACCTCCGCCACAGTGGGTATGCTCATCGCCATTATTGGAGGCGTCATTCAGGCGAAAGTGGCTGCCAACCGCGGTCATGTCAACGAGTTCCAGGGAATGCGCCACCTGCCTCGGGATATTCGTACCGGCGTCCTTGATGGCGACGAAGATCCCTCACCCATCGGAAACCATCGTTTCTCCTCAGCCTCGATCGAATCCCTCATGTTTCAGGTCTCGATCATCGTTGCTCTGACCGCAGGTGCCTATGGTGTCAACGAGATACTGGGCGGGCTTTTCCCAGATGTGGCATTTCCCCTGTTCTCCCTGGCATTCATTCTGGGGCTTGTGCTGCGCTGGCTGATGTCGGTGACCTCAACGAGTCGCCACATGGACAAAGAGTCACTGCGGTCGATATCTGGAAGCTCCACCGATGTTCTGGTTGTTTGCGGCATTGCCTCCATCGCACCGTCAGTCGTTGCAGACAACTGGCTTGCTCTCACAATTCTGTTTGTGGTGGGTCTGGGCATCTTGCTTGTGCTGGGACTCGTGATGGCTCCTCGTGTCCTAGGCGATGCCTGGTTCGAGAAGCAGCTCTTCACCTGGGGGTGGGGTACGGGAACCGTCGCGATGGGCATCGCTATGCTGCGCATCGTGGACCCGCGGTTGAGGTCCAACACCCTCGAGCAGTACTCCGTTGCCACCATCCCGAACACAGCTGTGGAAATCACAGCAGTTACCTTCACCCCAGTGCTGGTGCTTGCCGGTTCGGCTTGGGCGGTGGTCGGTATCTACGGGGCCATAGCCGTCGTCGGCCTGGCCATTCCGCTGGTACTGCTGCGTGGCCAAAGGCAGGCGGCCAAATCAGGAGCTGCCTAGCGGTCCAGGCTCTGCTCGATGGTGGCGGCAAGGGCCAACAGGTGCTCCTCGGTGCCGAATTTGCCGATCAGCTGCACCGACCAGCTCAGACCGTCCTCACTGGTGTGTACCGGCACGTTGATCGCCGGCAGTCCCAGAACATTGACCACTGAGCTGTACGGGGTAAACCGGCACTGCTCCACATAGTTCTGTTCCGGTGACAGTGAGGCGAACCAGCCATGCTCCGGTGGGGCGGAAGCCAACATCGGAGTCAGGATCACATCCCAGGGGCCGAAGATGTCCTCAGCGGAATCGGCGAACTCCTGCAGCCTGCCCACTGCGGCCTCGGTGGTCGCCGTCGAGCGCGAGCTGGCCAGTTCCACAAAGTACTGAGTCAGCGGCTCCATCTGCTGGATCTGCTCCTCGCCGAAGCCCAGCTCCGCCAAGCGTGCAGTCCACAGAATCTGGAAGTCCCGGTGATAGTCAGCGGTCCAGAACCTCTCCGGCCCGGTGCAGTCCTCGGTGCCCTTTACGTGGTGGCCCAGCCGGCCCAAGGCGGTGATCCCGTTCTCCAGGGCCACCAGGGCATCCTCGGACAAGACGACATCCAGATCCGGGGTGAAGGGAGACTCCGTGGTCACCCCCACCGTCAGTGGAGCCAACCCATGACGGCGAGCCTGCTGCACTGCGTTCACCGCGAAACCGCGCTGCTCAGCCATCACATCGAAGAGCAGGGCCGCATCCTCGGCGATCGTGGCGATCGGACCGGAGGTCACCAGGTTCCGCACTGAGGCAGAGGCGTCGTCGTCGGGAATTCTGCCGCGGCCTGGCTTCAGTCCCACCAGCCCACAGGCAGCCGCAGGGATCCGCACTGAACCCCCGCCGTCGTTTCCCGGGGCGATCGGAAGAATCCCGGCAGCCACCGCGGCCGCCCCACCACCAGTGGAGCCCCCGGCAGTCCGGGAGATATCCAAAGGGTTCCGGGCAGGACCGGCGAGCTGATTCTCCGAATAACAGGGCAGCCCGAACTCCGGAACCTGGGTCTTACCGATGCTGACCGCCCCAGCCTGGTGAACAGTTCGGGCAAGCGGAGCATCTTTGGCCGGCAGCTGCGCGGGAGCAGCCAGAGTCCCGAAGGTCAGCGGCAGCCCCGCCACCGGCACGAGGTCCTTGAACGCAGTCGGCAGGCCCACCAGCGGGGCGCGTTGGGCCAATGCATCAGGTGAGGCACCACGCAGGGTCTGAAGCGTCCGGTCCTGCTGCTCAGCCCGGGTCAGGGCAAACTCCGGATCCAAATGCAGAAACGAGCCGAGATCGCTCATCGTCGCGGCTGCGGTCAGCGCCATCGTGGTCAGCTCAACACAGGAAACCTCCCCGGTGAGCACCGAATGCCGCCACTGCAGGGCGGTGGCCGCGCGAAAATCGGACATTGACAGGTCAGTAGTGTGCTTGGCGGCGGGATTCGGGGCTTGGGCGATGGAGGACTCCATATCCTTACCCTATGCACCGGAGACGATAATGTTGAGTCATGTCCGACTATGAGACTGTCCCCGCAGCAGAAGTTCCCGACGACGCCGCGATTCTGGATGTGCGTGAACCCTATGAGTTCGAACCGGGTCACGCACCTGGGGCGGTGCATATCCCGGTGGACGATATCCCCGCCCGGTTCCAGGAATTGGACCCCGATGAGGACTACTACGTGCTCTGCCGCAGCGGTGGCCGGGCCTCACGCATCGCAGGCTGGCTGACCAGCCAGGGCTACTCGGCCTTTCTGGTCGCTGGCGGCTACGGTGAGTGGCTCAACGCGGAGAAACCCCTGGAGTCCAGCACCGGAGAGGACCCCCGCATCCTGTGAAGTACTCCTATCTGGGTCCGGCTGGGACCTTCACTGAGGCAGCCCTGCTGAAGATGCCCGGGGCCGATGAGGCCGAGCGACTGCCGGCCACTAGTGTGCTCGCCGCCCTGTCCATGGTGGACAACGACGACGCCGACGCCGCGGTCGTTCCGATCGAGAACTCTGTAGAGGGCGGGGTCACCGCCACGTTGGATGCCGTCTCGGTGGCGCATAACCTGCACATCACCGCCGAGGCGCTGGTGCCGATTACCTTCGTGCTGGTCGCCACCGAGCCGAAGTCCCTGGATGAGGTGCAGTCGGTGGCCACCCATACCCACGGCTGGGCGCAGGTGCGCAATTGGGCGGAGGCCAACCTGCCGCATGCCGAATACCGGCCGGCCTCTTCAACGGCAGCAGCCGCCCACGGCCTGCTGGGGGAGACCCCGATTGCCGATGCCGCAGTCTGCGCGCCCCTGGTGGCCGAGCAGCTGGGTCTGCATGTGCTGGCCCGCGAGATCGAGGATGTCACCGGTGCGGTGACCCGGTTTGTCCGGGCGGCCAAGCCAGGTCCGGTGCCCGAACCCACCGGGGCAGATAAGACCACAGTGATGATTCCTCTGCCGGAGGACCGGCCGGGTGGGCTGATGGAGATTCTGGAGCACTTTGAGACCAATGGGGTCAATATGTGCCGGATCGAATCCCGGCCCACCGGATTCGGGATGGGCGACTACTACTTCTCCATTGACCTCGAGGGGCATATTGCTGAGCCCCGGGTGGCTGACGCGCTCGCCGGCATCCACCGGATCTCCCCGAAGATCCGGTTCCTCGGCTCCTACCCCCGGGCCGATGAGAAGCCCCAGGCCGTCCACGCCGAAGTCTCCGAAGAAGCCTTCGCAGCTGCTAGCGCCTGGATAGAGTCGTTGAGGACTTGAATCCTAGTCCTCGGTGATGTCCGCTACCGGCGGGTCCGGTGTGGGGTCCTCCAGCAGGGGAGGGACCACCCCTCGGACGATCAGTGAATCCGGCACCACCTCAGCATGGACTGAGGTCACCTCACCCACGGGGTCCCCATCGACCTGAAAGGGCATCGGCTCGGCCATCGAAAGCCGAGTACTGGGGGATTGCTTAACTGTTATCACCGGGACCTCCATATGGGTCCGCAGAACTGTCTTGGTGACGATCTTCGCCCAATCCAAGGCATGGCGCGGGGTGAACAGCACAATATCCAGCTTCCCGTCGTCGAACCTGGCCGAAGGCGCCAGCTGCAGCCCCGCCTGCAGGGTCCCGCAGTTGGCCAGCAGGACGGAACGGACCCGGAAATCAGCCGTGGTGCCGTCGTCGAGCTCTACTGTGACTGCCTTACGAGCACCGGCCACATGCCGTAGGCCCGCCTCGCCATAAGCCAGCCAACCGGCACGCTGTTTCAGCACCTCACGGGTATCGGCCATCACCTCGGCATCCAGCCCGCCGCCGGCGATCACCAGCGAAACCTCAGTGTCCTCCTGACCATCGGCCCGCTCCAGGCTCAGGGCGAGAGTATCCACCAGCTGCGGATCCCCATGCACAGCCCCCTCGGCGCAGAGCAGCAGATCATGATGCGGCAGACCGATATTGCGTGCAAAGAGGTTCCCGGTGCCCAGGGGAATGATGCCCAAGGCGATATCGGTGCCGATCAGCTCGGTTGCCACCGCCCGGACCGTGCCGTCACCGCCGGCGGCAATCACCGTGGTGCAGCCGGCATCCACACAGCGCCGAGTCATGATGTGCCCGGGATCTCCTGCGGAGGAGGCCATAATGATCGGCTCGGGCAGACCCATCCGGGAGCAGGCGGCATGCACCAGGCGGACCACCAGCGCAGCATCGTCCTTGGCGACGTTGAGCACCACTCCGACCAGGCGCTTCTCGGTCTCTTCCCGCTCCGTCATATATGCGACCCTAGCGGAACCGGCCCGCCTCGGCGCGGGAGGAGGCGGATGCGTACTAGTCTGTTACCCGTGATTGACATCAAGGACCTCATCGCTGATCCGGAGAAGTATCGAGCCAGCCAGCGTGCCCGCGGGGCCGCAGAATCTGACGTGGATGCCCTGATAGAGGCCTCCGAGGCCCGCTCCGCGGCGATCACCCGCTTCGAAACCCTGCGTGCCGAACAGAAATCCTTCGGCAAAAAGGTCGCCAAGGCCCAGGGCGAGGAGAAGCAGCAGCTGCTGGCCGAGGTCAAGCAGCTGGCCGAGGATGTCAAAGCCGCCGACGCCGCCGCCGATGAGGCCCAGGAGAAACTCACCTCCCTGCAGCGCTCCTTCCCCAACCTCATCCACGAAGGTGTCCCCGCCGGTGGCGAGGACGACTTCGTGACCCTCAAGACCGTGGGCGAGCCGCGCGATTTCGCTGCCGAAGGATTCGAGCCCAAGGACCACCTGGAGCTGGCCGAATCCCTGGGTGCGGTGAATATGGAACGCGGCGCCAAAGTCTCCGGCTCCCGGTTCTACTTCCTGACCGGTATCGGCGCCCGACTGGAGCTGGCGATGATGCAGATGGGTCTGGACCAGGCCTTGCAGTACGGCTTCACCCCTATGATCACCCCCACCCTGGTGCGCCCGGAGACCATGTCCGGCACCGGATTCGATGTGGAGCACGACGACGAGATCTACCGCCTCGAACGAGACGACCTCTACCTGGTGGGCACCTCCGAGGTCGCACTGGCCGGTTACCACGCCGATGAAATCCTCGACCTCTCCGAAGGCGCCCAGCGCTACGCCGGCTGGTCCACCTGTTACCGGCGCGAGGCCGGCAGCCACGGCAAGGACACCCGCGGCATCATCCGGGTCCACCAGTTCAACAAGCTGGAGATGTTCGTCTACTGCTCGGCAGAGGAGTCCAAGGCAGAGCATGAGCGGCTGTTGGCCTGGGAAGAGGAAATGCTGGCCAAGATGGAGCTGCCCTACCGGGTGATCGACACCGCAGCCGGTGACCTCGGGCTCTCCGCTGCCCGGAAATTCGACTGCGAGGCCTGGGTTCCCACCCAGGGCGCCTACCGGGAGCTGACCTCAACCTCGGACACCACCACTTTCCAGGCCCGGCGTCTGAACATCCGGGAACGCACCACCAAGGAGGACGGTTCCAAGGGCCCCACCGCCCCGGTGGCAACACTCAACGGAACCCTGGCCACCACCCGGTGGATCGTCGCCATCCTGGAAAACCACCAGCAGGCAGATGGCACTGTGCGGGTGCCCGAGGGGCTGCGTCCCTACCTGGGTGGACTTGAGGTTATTGAACCGAAGTAGCTCGGCGTCCTCGTTCCTCACAGTTTTTAGTCAGGTAACACTCACCTTCACTGGTTAGCAAGGAACTGTGAACTCTCGCAGCAGCTAGTGAGACCAGCCTTATCTTGCTAGCGCGGCTTGTTTTGAGTTCCTAAGATTAACTCAGACGCCGACAGAGAGCCGGCGCATCAACATCGAAGGAGTGTTGAGATGACGAAGAACGCTGACTACACCGTCCCCGGCATCGGCAAGGACAATGGCAAGGAGCTTGCCAGCCTGCTGCAGGGCCGTCTTCATGCCCTGAACGACCTCCAGCTCGTGCTCAAGCATGTTCATTGGAATGTGGTGGGCCCCAACTTCATCGCCGTCCACGAGATGCTCGACCCCCAGACCGATAAGATCCGGGAGTTCGCAGACGAGGTCGCCGAGCGGATTGCGACCCTGGGTACTGCACCCTCCGGGCTCTCCGGTGAGCTGGTCTCCGAACGCAAATGGGAGGACTACCCCCTGTTCAAGGCTGATGTGGAGACTCACCTCAAGGAACTCGACAAGGTCTACACCGGCGTCATTGAGGACCACCGTCAGGTCATGGGCAAGGTGGGCGACACCGATATGGTCACCGAGGATCTCCTGATCGGTCAGATCAAGGAGCTGGAACTCTTCCAGTGGTTCATCCGCTCCCACCTGGAGAAAGTCTCCGGCTAATTCCCCACCTGAAGAAAGCCCGGCCCCATACACTGATGTGGGGCCGGGCTTTTTGTGTGACCGAAAGGAAGAACATTGTCAGAAGGCACCATCTACCAGGCATTCCGCAACCACGCAGAACAACGCCCTGACAAGGTTCTCTTCGATATCCCCGGTGGCGAGAGCATCACCTACGGCCAGACCCGGCAGAAGGTCGAGGCCATTGCTGCCAATCTGGTCAGCGACGGTGTCTCACCGGGGGACCGGGTGGCGATGCAGGTGGAGAAATCCCCGGAGGCCATTGCGCTCTACCTCGCGACCCTTCAGATCGGTGGGATCTTCCTGCCGCTGAACACTGCTTATACCGGGGCCGAGATGGACTATTTCATCGACGACGCCGCCCCGAAGGTCCTGGTCTGTGACCCATCGGCCGCTGCTGAGCACGCCCACCGCAGTGGGTTGGTTGTCGAGACCCTGGGCACTCAACAGGACGGCACACTCCTCCGGGAGACCCAGCCGCATACCGCGGTCTACGAGGCCCAGCCCGAGGACCCCGCGGCGATCCTCTACACCTCAGGAACGACCGGACGTTCCAAGGGTGCGGTGCTGACCCACTACAATCTGGCCTCCAACTGTCAGGCGCTGCTGGAGACCTGGCACTACACCGCCGAGGACACCCTGATCCACGCCCTGCCCATCTTCCATATCCACGGACTCTTTGTGGCCGCCAATATGACCCTGGCCTCCGGTGCCTCGATGTACTGGCTGGCGAAATTCGACGCCGAGGCCATCCTGGATCTGCTGCCTTCGGCTACCGTGCTGATGGGCGTTCCCACCTTCTACACCCGGCTGCTGAAGAACCCACGGCTGAACCGGGAGATCTGCTCTGGCATGCGGCTGTTTGTCTCGGGATCGGCGCCTCTGCTGGCAGTGGGCCACGAGGCTTTCGAGGAGCGCACCGGCCACGCCATCCTGGAGCGCTACGGGATGACCGAGACCGGGATGAACACCACCAACCCATATCTTTCGGACGCCGATTCCGGTGGAGGTCCGCGCAAACCGGGAACGGTCGGCAAGCCCTTCCCCGGTGTGGAAGTCCGAGTGGTCTCTCGCCAGAACGGTAAGGAAGTGGAACAGGGCGAGGTCGGCATCGTTGAGGTGCGCGGTCCCAATGTCTTCAGCGGCTACTGGAATATGCCGGAGAAGACCGCAGCTGAGTTCCGCGAGGACGGTTTCTTCATCACCGGTGACCTCGGGCGGATCGATGAGGACGGCTACCTCTGCATCGTTGGCCGAGATAAGGACCTCATCATCTCCGGGGGTTATAACGTCTACCCCAAGGAGATTGAGGAAATCCTGGATGACCATCCGGCAGTGCAGGAATCGGCTGTGGTTGGCGTCCCCCATCCAGATTTCGGCGAGACAGTGCTGGCGGCGGTGGTTCTGAAGGAGGCAGCAGACCCCGATGAGTCACTGACCGAGGAGCTTGAGGAACATGTCTCGCAGCAGTTAGCCCGGTTCAAACAGCCCCGGGCCTACCGGTTTATCGCAGCCCTGCCCCGTAATGTCATGGGCAAGGTGCAGAAGGCTCAGCTGCGACAGCAGTACGCTGAGGTATTCGCTGCAGAGGCAGGCTGATCAGTCGCCCTGAAAGCTGGTGCGGAAACGCTCGGCCGAGAGCTTGATGTGATGACGCATGGCCAGGGCGGCCTCGCCGGGATCGCGCTGCCGCATGGCGCTGAGGATCAGGGCATGCTCATCCACCGCACGTGTGGTGATCTGGGCGTAATTGGCCAACCGGAACAGATGCGCGTGGGTGTGCAGCCTGTTCAGGGCATCCCGAACATAGGGGTTGCCGCCGCCCAGGGCAATGAGATCGTGCAGTTACACCCGGGTAGAGCTGGCACCGGGGGAGTCGAAGCGGGTCACCTTTGAGGTGAATGCCGACCGGTTCTCCTTCACCGGTTTGGACTACACACGGATTGTGGAACCGGGACTCATCGACCTCTGGATCGGCCCCAGTGCGGGGGACCTCCCCCTGGGCGCTGAGGTCACGCTGACAGGTCAGCTGCGCCGCATCCCCGGATCCCGGGTGATGACCACACCAGCACGGGTGAGCTGAGGGTCAAACGAAGTCATAGTGTCCGGTCACCGGTTGATGCTGGGTAGATTCGTATCCATGACTGAAACCACTGCCACACCGCTGGATCACCTCACCGCCCGCTGGGGGAAAGAACCTGACTTCATCCCGGAGGAGTGGAATCCCGTTCTGGAGAACCTCATCTCCCACCGGTCGGTGCGTAAATGGCTGCCCACTGAGGTCAGTGAGAACCAGATCCGCACCATCGCCGCAGCGGCACAGTCAGCCTCCACCAGCTCGAATAAGCAGGTGGTCTCCGTCGTGGCAGTCCGTGACGCCGAGGCCCGTCAGGCCCTGGCTGAAGTGGGCGGCCCCGCTCAGGCCCCGCATATCTCCTCCGCACCGGTGGTGCTGGTCTGGCTGGTCGATACCTCCCGGATCCGGCAGGCAGTGGCCGCGGCCCAAGAGGAGAAGCCGGAGGTCGAATACACCGGTGCCGAGTACCTTGATGAGATTCTCGTCGGTGCCTGCGATGTCGGCATCAACGCCCAGAACGCGGTGGCAGCTGCCCGTTCTCTTGGGCTGGGAACCTGTTTTTTGGGTTCCCTGCGCAACGACGCCGAACGGGTGGGGGAGATACTCGGCACCCCAGAGTATGTGGTGCCCTTCCTGGGTCTGGAGATCGGTCACCCCGACCCAGGGGAGGAAGCCGGTATCAAACCCCGCATCCCGCAAAGCGCCTATCTGCACTGGGAGACCTACGACGCCGAAGCCGCCACCGATGTCGGCGACTACGACCAGACCCTGGCGGAGTACTTCGGCCGCTGGGGCAAACCCAGCTCCTGGACCCGCCAGCTGGTCGGCCGAGTCGGCCCCAAGGCAGTGCTGTCAGCCAAGCGACACTTCCTGCGCCGAGTCTTCGAACGCGCCGGCTTCGGCCTCAAATAGCTCTAGGCCTCGTGTTCCGGATCTGCATATATCAGAGAGGCGATGTCGGTCTATTTTCGTGCCGACATGTTATTACCCCTGAATACTCATCTATGCCTATTGATGTGTGCCAGTTATATGTGTGATACCAGGTGTTATTTATGGTTGTCGTTCTACTCAAGATATACGTCATGTAGCTCACCCCAGATTGAGCTACATGATTTCTGCTGTCGCAGAACGGAGGGGGTCCAGGGTCGAAGTTGTTCGCAGCCGCCACTGCTGACCCCCCAGCTACAAGTCCCAGTGAAAGTATCCCTGAGGCGATTGTTCTTCTTGTACCAGTTTTCATTGAATTATCCTCAAGAAATAGTTAGTTTCCGTTTTCTTGATTGGCGATAGTTCACTGTGCTTGGTAGCAGGTGATCTGTTTCCGCTGCGCTTCACCGGCGGGGCCGAGGTCTCGGTTCGCCTGCCCTGGGACCACCGCTGGCACACCGGACTGCAGTTCACCTGGTCCCATGTCGACGACCAGAACTTCTGGGGCGGGGCCTCATTCGACAAAGACACCAAGTGGTACGTCATGAAGGACAACCTCGGCACGATGAAGCACACCGGCTTCCGGAACAACCCCACAGGCGGTGGTGAAGTCACCTTCGACGAGGACCTGAAGTGGATCACCGCAGCCGGTGAACACTGGATGAATGAGCATCGCATCCATCGCATCCACTCCCTGGATCAGAACCGGTTTGCCGCCGGCCGCGGACTCTGGGCGGTGGATCTGACCACAGAGATCACCAATACCCGCGGCAGCACTATCGCCTTAGGCAGCCCCACCACCGCCGGACGGGAGCATGCAGGCTACACCGGCTGGTTCTGGCGCGGACCCCGGTCCTGGACCGGCTGCTCGGTCACCTCCTCCACGGGGCTATCGGATGAAGCCGAGATCATGGGCACCGAGGCCGAATGGGTTGCCTTCAGCTCAGAACATGACGATTACGACGGCGGGGGCACAGTCCTGGTCTACTCCGGGACCTCGACCAGTGCTGATGCCGAAGTCCCGCCGATCAAATGGTTCACCCGCACCGGAATCTTCGCCGTGGCCAGCCCCTCCCCGGCCTTCGACCAGGAGATCCACCTCCCGGCAGACGGTACCCTGAGGCTGAACCACCGATTCGTCTTCATCGAGGAAGTCCTTGAAGGCCAGCAGCTGAAAGCTATTGCGAAGGAGTACCGGCTGGGATGAGTGATCCGGTAAACCCACTGACTGCCAGCCCCGTCGTCGACCGCGCCCTGCCGCATTTCTCCGGCGGAACAAGCCTCTCCCACCTCTGCGTCTACAACTGGGAGACCCCGGATGGGCTTCACGGCGGCTCCCCGCATCTGCACACCCTCTCCACTGAGGCCTACTTCATTACCGCGGGTCGCGGCGAGGTCCACACGATCAGTGCAGCAGGCCCCGCTCAGGACAGCCTGGTGCCCGGCGCACTGCTGTGGTTCAGCCCTGGAACCGTGCACCGGCTGGCCACCTGGCGGGGGTAGTCCATGCTGCTGCAGCGGTTGGGCATTCCGGGCATTGTCGATCTGCATGTGCACTTCATGCCCCAACGGGTCCAAGAGAAGGTCTGGGCCTTCTTCGACCAGGTGGAGGCAGCCGGCGCCCCAGCCTGGCCCATCACCTACCGACTCCCCGAACAGCAGCGAGTCGAGGTGCTGCGCGGACTCGGAGTCAAAGCCTTCAGCACCCTGAACTACGCCCACCGACCAGGGATGGCGGCCTGGCTCAACGACTACTCCACACAGATGGCCGCCGAATATCCGGAGGTCATTCATTCCGGGACCTTCTACCCCGAACCCGAAGCCGAAGAGATTGCCATCGGCGCACTGGAGGCCGGGGCTCGGATCTTCAAAATTCATATCCAAGTCGGGGGATTCTCGCCCATCGACCCCCAACTGACTGGGGCCTGGCAGGCAGTGGCCCAAGCCGGAACACCGGTGATCATCCACTGCGGTCACGGACCTCACCCCGGCGAGCACACCGGTATCGAACCCATCTATGAACTGCTCGAGAAGTTTCCGGATCTCATATTGATCATCGCCCATGCGGGCCTGCCTGATTACTACGCATTCGCCCAGCTGGCCGCCGAACACCGCGGGGTCTACCTCGACACCACTATGGTCGGCACCGACTACATGGAGCAGATCGCCCCGGTGCCCCAGGACTATCCCGAACTCATCGCCGGGCTGCCGGGCAAGATTGTCCTCGGCAGTGACTTCCCCTCCATCCCCTACCGGTACGAACACCAGCTCGAGGTCCTGGAGGACTGGCGGCTGGGTGATGCCTGGTTGGCCGATGTCCTCTGGCACACCCCGCGCTCGCTGGTGGGGCTGGACTGAGTCCAGAGAGTGGACTTTAGGCGCCGTCGTCGTACCTACTGATGGCCATCACCGTAGGATATGCCTGTGATATGAGGCACAAGCAGGAGGTAATTGATGCCACTGAGTGGCGTGCGGGTCATTGAACTGGGCAACTACATCGCCGCCCCCACTGCCGGCAGGCTGCTGGCCGATTTCGGGGCCGAGGTGATCAAAGTCGAACGCCCAGGTACCGGTGATGAATTGCGCAACTGGCGGATGTATAAGGGCAGCACCTCCATGCTGCACAGAACCCTGAACCGCAATAAGAAATCCCTGGTGCTCGACCTGCGCTCCGAGGCCGGAGTCCAGGCGGTCAAGGAACTGGTGGCCGAATCCGATGTCCTGCTGGAGAACTTCCGGCCCGGCACCCTGGAGAAATGGGGACTGGGCCCCGAAGTGCTCAACGAGATCAACCCCGAATTGGTGATCTCCCGGATCTCCGCCTTCGGTCAGACCGGCCCCCTGGCGCCCCGCCCAGGATTCGCCGCCGTGGCTGAGGCCTTCAGCGGCTTCCGCAACCTCGTGGGTCACCCCGACCGTCCCCCGGTGCGGGTGGGAGTCTCTATCGGTGACTCCATCGCCGGGCTCTACGCCGGATTCGGCGTGGCCATGAGCCTCTTCCGCCGCGAACGCAACCGAGCAGAGGGCACCGGACCCGCCCCACTGCCCGAGCGCACTGCAGATGTGGCCCTCTATGAGGCCATGTTCTCCATGATGGAGTCCCTGCTGCCGGAGTATCACGCCTATGGCATCGACCGAGAGCGCACCGGTGGACGCATGGAGGGCGTGGCCCCTTCGAATGCCTACTTCTGCTCCGATGGCTCCAGTGTGGTCATCGCCGGCAACGGCGACTCCATCTTCCGCCGCTATATGGAAGCCATCGGCCGCCCGGACCTCGGCGAGGACCCCGGACTGCAGACCAACGCCCAGCGCTGGCAGCGCCGCGAGGAGCTCGACGCCGCCATCAGCGCCTGGACCGAGACCAAAACCCAACAGGAAGCACTAGAAGCACTGGATGCCGCTGGAGTTCCGGCCGGGCCCATCTACACTGCCGCAGATATCAGCACCGACCCCCAGTATTTGGCCCGCGGAATGGTCCAACCGATGTCGGTCTCCACCGGGGAGGAAACCCTCGACGACGTCGGATTCCCCGGTGTGGTTCCGGTCTTCGGGGAGAAGTCCCGACCTATCGAACACCTCGGCCCCGAACTGGGTGAACACACCCAGGAGATCCTCGAAGGGCTGCTGGGGTTCAGCCCCGAACAGATCAGCGAGGCGACCTCCAGCGCGAAGAAGGAGTAACCGATGTCCAGCCACCACTACTCACCCCGGGCCGACCTCCGGGATGTTACCCTGCGCGACGGACTGCAGCTGACCGGCAAAGTCCTGCCCACTGAACGCAAAGTAGAGATCGTCCGGCAGCTGATCAAAGCCGGTGTCCCAGAGATCGAACTGGGCTCCATGGCCCGGCCGGATAAAGTCCCGCCGATGGCCAATACCCTCGAGGTCGTCGCCCAGCTGACCGCCGAAGAATTGGAACGCTGCTGGATTTGGGTGGCCACACCCAAACATGTGGCCATGGCCGCCGAGGCCGGGGTGAAGAACTTCCAGTACTGCTTCTCGGTCTCCGATGCTCACAACAAGGCGAATATCGGTCGCACCACTGAGGTCAGCCTCGAGGCCCTGCCTGAGGCGGTGCGACTGACCCAAGAGGTCGATGGAAAGATCCAGCTCTGCCTGGCCACGTCCTTCACCTGCCCTTTCGAAGGGCAGATCGACCCCGACCGGGTCGTGGCCATCGCCCAGGACCCCCGCGGGGCCGGTTGTGCCGATATCGTCCTGGCTGACACTCTCGGGCAGGCAGTCCCGGCACAGGTCAGCAACCTCATCTCCCGGGTGAACACTGAGGCCCCGGGCCGCAGGATCGTCTTCCACGGGCACGACACCTGGGGACTTGGGGTCGCCAACAGCCTCGCCGCCGTGCAGGCCGGCGCCCAGTGCCTGGACGGTTCCCTCGGCGGACTGGGCGGCTGCCCCTTCGCCCCCGGAGCCTCCGGAAATACCTCCAGTGAAGACCTCCTCTTCGCCACCCGCCCGGACTACCTCAACCCCGAGGTCTTCGCAGATCTCGTGCGGATGGGGGAGCAGCTGGTGGAGGAACTGGGCGAGCCCAACCGCTCGAAATCCGCCCAGGGCGCCCGCTCCAAGGCTGAAGCCTTCGACTGGGTGATCGCCTAGTCCGTCAGCCCCGTCTCCCGGGCGATCACCGCGGCCTGCATCCGCGTGGTCACCTGCAGTTTGGTCAGCACACTGGAGGCTCGGCGGATTTCAGCAGAAACCCTGCGGCCCCAGCTTGGAGGGCGCCGAAGATCACCTCATCGAGGTCGAAGGTGGTCAGCATCAGCACCTGGGTCTGCGTCTGAGCCACAATCTGGGCTGTGGCCTCGATCCCATCAGTGCCGGGCATCCGGGCGTCCATCAGCACCACATCGGGTTCAAGGGCTCGAACCTGCTGAACGGCAGCCTGCTCATCGGCATCGGCGCTGCGCAGGACCTGGACCATCTGACGCAGTTCCTCCAGTGCTTCGACACTGGTGACACGGATCGTCTTCAACGCCGCCCGGTCTCGCTCGGCATCGGGCTCGGTGTTCAACACCGCACCGGAGGTCAGGGCGATCGAGGCCACCTGGGAGGAGACGACATCATGGAGTTCCCGGGCCATATGTTGACGTTCGGTCTCCACCGCCTGCCGTCGTCGTCGCCGTTGTTCTGCCAGCAGGGAGGCATTGCGCTCCTCGGTGAGCCGGTTGCGGATCTTATCCTCCACAAATGCCGGATAACCGCGGCGAACCTCAACGGCCCACCACAGGGGAACTAAGAGGACAGCGACAGTGATCAGCAGGATATTGAGGAAATCATCGCCTCCGGCGATAACCCCCAGCAGCACAGCGGAGCCCACTGCGATGACCGGAAGCGCCATCTCAGCAGCACGGGCCCGATAGGGATCGGCCCTGATCCCGTGGTTGTAGATGAGATCAGTCAGACAGAAGAGGATGCCGAGGCTGACCCCGAAGGAGAGATCAACGAGGACACAGCTTCCGCCCAAGAGCAGGGCCAGAGTGGGCCGGGTGACTTTGAACGCCATGGCCACAGCCATGGCCGCCAAGGTGCCAGCACTCCACCAGACAGTGGGTTCCAGACCCCACTGCTGCCACCAGACAGCCGCCGGCAGAGTCCACCCTGCGACCAAGGAGGCAACCCCGAGCCCCAGATAGGCCAGGGTATGCAGATGGGCACGGTAACTGCGGTTCACATAAGCTATTCGACCATAATCACCGTCATCGGAACTCCCCCAAAGGATGGAGAACCAGGAAGACCGCGGAGGGAACTTCCATCCTTTGGCCGAGGCGTACGGGCAACGTTCCAGGGGAGGATCACGGGTATGACCACTGAACTGATACCCCTTGACCTCGCCCCAGGAGGTGAGGCGGGTCCGCTGGCCCTGCTGGGGATATTGGCCGTACTGGCCCTAATTGACTCCACCAGTTTCGGCACCCTGCTGATTCCAGTATGGCTGCTGATGGCCCCGGGTCGGCTCCGGGCAGGGCGAGTCCTGATCTATCTGGCAGTGGTGGCCGGGGCCTATGCCCTGATCGGGCTGGTTCTGCTGGGCTCGCTGGTGCTCTTCGGAGACCAGCTGGTCTCCGCCTTCAGCACGGACCGAGAATCACCGGTCTTCCTGCTGGCCCAAGCGGGAACTGCCGCCGGGCTCATCTGGTACAGCATGCGCCTGGACCCCTGGACCGAGGCCGGGAAGCGGCGCAAACGCGAACGAGAGGCCGGCAAGACCTCCGGGGACCGGGTGACCAAATTCCGAACCCGAGCTGTGGGGGAGGGGGCCCAGGGCGGCATGGGGCCTCTGCTGGCCCTGGTGCTGTTCCTGCTGGGACTGTTCCTGGGACTCAATGCCCTCGGCGGACTCCAGGAGGCGGAATTCCTGGGGCTGTAGAGAAGGTTCAGCTGCGCTCGGCGAAGAGGTGGCGGCGTTCGGCGTAGCGCTCGCGGATGAACCGGGCCGGCTCCGCAGTGAACGTCTGCACCAAGGAGGCCGTCCAATCCGGGGGAGTGGGGGTGCCGGTCAGCACCCATGCGGCCTGTCGGGCTGCGCCGTCGGCGACATACTCCCCGGGCTCAGGGACCAGGATCTCGCGTTCGAAGATCGCCGGAGCGATCTGCTGAACCGCGGGGCTCTTTGCCGCCCCGCCGATCAGCTGGATGGAGTTGACCGGGACACCCAGGGCCGTCATCGCCTCCAGACCATCGGCCAAACCACAGAGCAGTCCCTCCACCGAAGCCCGGGCCACATCCTGCGGGTTCATCGAGGTCAGAGACAGCCCCACGAAGGAACCGGTGGCATGCGGGAAATTCGGTGTCCGCTCACCCTCCAGATAGGGGACCAGGCCCAGTCCATTGGCACCTGGCTCAGAGGCCAGGGCCAGCTCAGCCAGACCAGCGTGGTCGGTGCCCAGCATCCGCGCTGCCCCATCAAGCACCCGAGAACCGTTGAGGGTCACTGCCAGGGGCAGGTATTCCCCGGTGGCGGAGGAGAAACCAGCGATCACCCCGGTGGGGTCCTGGATCGGCTTCGGCGAAACCGCAGCCACCACCCCGGAGGTGCCGATGGAGATGGAGACATCCCCGGTGCTCATACCCAGACCCAGGGAGGCTGCAGCATTATCGCCTGCGCCAGGACCCAGCACCAGCTCACCCCAACCACGGGAGGCATCTCCGGTGCCGACCTGCTCACTGGGCTCAGCGACCTCGGGGAGCACAATCCGCTCCGCCTGGTCCTGACTGATCCGCAGCGCCTGGGCCAGCAGCTCATAGCGGTACTGACCCAGAGCCGGATCGAAGTACCCAGTGCCGGAGACCTCAGAGCGGTCTGTGGCGAGGTCCCGGATATCGGTGGAACCTGAGATCTTCCAGGTCAGCCAGTCATGGGGGAGGGCGACGGCCGCGATGCGCCGGGCATTCTGCGGTTCGGCATCGGCCAGCCAGCGCAACTTGGTCACCGTCAATGAGGCCACCGGAACCGAACCGACCATCCGGGACCAGGCCGCCGGTCCCTGCTCGGCCTCCCCATATTCGAGGATCAGCTGCTCAGCGGCCGCAGCTGAGCGGGTATCATTCCACAGCAGCGCATCCCGGATGACCTCACCCTCAGCATCCAGGGCCACCAGTCCATGCTGCTGACCCCCGACTGCGGCAGCTGCGACATCGTTGAGCCCGCCGGCGGCCTCAACGGCCTGCAGGAAGGCATCCCACCAGGCCTGAGGGTTAACCTCGGTGCCCTCGGGGTGTTTCGCGGAGCCGGAGCGGACAAGGGCCCCGGTCTCCGCTTCCCGGATGACGATTTTGCAGGACTGGGTGGAGGAATCGATCCCGGCGACGAGTGTCATGGCCCCAGTTTTAGCCCACCAGATGCTTCAGCGCCAGCTGATTGAGCTTCACGAAGCCGTAGTTGCGCTCGGCGGCGGCGTCGACGTCGAAATCCTCATAGGCGGAGCGGTCGGCCAGCAAGTCAGCCACCGACTCCCCCTCGGCCAGGGTCGGCTGGGCCAGTTCGAAGATCCCGGAGCTCTTGAAGGCTTCCTGCACCTCGGGATCGGCCCGGTAGGTCCTGGCCTTATCGGCCAGCAGGGTGACCATCTCGGCATTGGCCGCAGCCGAATCCCAGATCCCCTCCACGTAATCGGTGCGTGAGGGCTTGTAGTCGAAGTGCAGCCAGCCGTCGTACTTCGGACCGCCATTGGGGAAACCGTTGACCAGGAGGTCGATAGTGAAGAAGGCGCTGATCAGATCACCATGACCGAAGACGAGGTCCTGGTCATATTTGATGGAGCGCTGCCCGTTGAGGTCGATGTGGAAGAGCTTGCCGGCCCACAGCGCCTGGGCAATGCCATGGGTGAAGTTCAGGCCCGCCATCTGCTCATGGCCGGTCTCGGGGTTCAGCCCGACGATGTCGCCATTATCCAGCTTGGCGATCAGACCCAGGGCGTGACCGATAGTCGGCAGGAAGATATCACCACGGGGCTCATTGGGCTTCGGCTCCAGGGCAATCCGCAGATCGTAGCCCTTCTCCTTGATATAAGCCGCAATAGTGTCAATGCCCTCGGCGTAACGGTCATGGGCGGCATTGAGGTCCTTGGCATTGTCATATTCGGAGCCCTCACGTCCGCCCCACATCACGAAGGTCTCGGCGCCGAACTCCGCGGCCCGGTCCACATTGCGCAGTAGTTTGCGCAGTCCGAATCGCCGCACCGAGCGGTCATTGGAGGTCAGCCCGCCGTCTTTGAAGACGGGGTGATCGAAGGTGTTGGTGGTGACCATCTCGATCTTCAGGCCCACCTGCTCGGCAACCTCTTTGAACTTGGTGAAGTACTTCTCCCGCTCGGCCTCGTCAGTGCCGAAGGGGGCGACGTCGTCGTCGTGGAATGTCACACCGGAGGCCCCTGCCTCCTTGAGCTTGGGCAGGTAGTCCCAGGGCTCGAACGCAGGCCGGGAGGCCTGACCGAACTGGTCCCGGGCCGTCCAGCCCACGGTCCAGAGGCCGAAGGAGAGCTTGTAGTCAGCAGGAGATGAAGCCATGGGGTCCTCCAAAGGAATCCGAGATCCAGGCGATGTAACACAAGCGGTGTGATACGCGCCTCATTTTGTTTCTAGATGAAACCTAATTGGTCAGGGGGATAAGATCAAGTCCGTGATCTGGAACGGTTCTGGCTCCCTGGCCCGCCTCGGTAGGCGCTCAATGCCCAGTGGGCTGCCGGGGCGCAATGGCCACAGCAATGGCAATGGCAATTCCTCCGGGGCTCGCCAAGAGACCCTGCGTGAAGCCAACCTCCTGCTGATCACCGAGGAGATCTTCGCCGCCACAGAACCGCTCTCCCGCGCCGACCTCTCCATCCGCACCGGAATGACCCGCTCCACCGTCTCCCGATTGGTGGATGATCTTCTGGCTGCCGGAATCGTCAGGGAGGGCTCCCCGATCATTGGACCCACCCGCGGGCGCCCCGCAGTCCCGCTGACCCCGGCCCGCCGGACCCTGGCCGGTCTCGGAGTGGAGGTCAATGTGGACTTTATGGCCGCCCGGGCTATGGATCTCACCGGAACTGCCCTGGCAGAGGAGATCCAGGAGGGCGATTACCGGGGCTCGGACCCCGAAGAGGTCCTTCAGCAGGCCGGGGAGATGGCACTGCGCGTAGCCGCCGGGGCCACCGAAGCCGGCGCCAAAGTGGTCGGCACAGTCCTGGCTCTGCCCGGTCTGGTGGCCTCCGATGCCCGGTCCCTGCTGCTGGCCCCCAACCTCGGCTGGCAGGGCATCGACGTCGTCGACCTCCTGCTTGCCCCTGATCAGCAGGGAGAGCTGGGCGCATTCGCTCTGGTGGCCAATGAGGCCAAGCTCGCTGCACTGGCGGTCGCCCAGGAGCTCACCGAGGCTGAGGGTCAGGAGCAGACCTTCCTCTATGTCTCCGCTCAGATGGGCATCGGCTCCGCCGTGGTGATCGATGGGGTTGTGGACCCCGGGCCCCATGGTTGGGCCGGGGAGCTCGGCCACACTCCCGTGGAACCATCTGGTCCAGAGTGCGGTTGCGGTTCCACAGGCTGCCTGGAGGTCTATGCCGGCAAGCGAGCCCTGCTGACCTCCGCCGGGCTGGAGCCCACTGCGAAGATCCAGGAGCTGGTGGATCTCACCGAATGGGAGGACGAGGCCGGCCGGCAGGCCACTGAGGCCATCGAGCGGGCCGGATGGGCCCTGGGGATCTCACTGTCCGGGGCGATGAATGTCCTGGATGTGCATGAAGTGGTCCTCGGCGGGGACTTCGGGCCGCTGACCGATCTGCTGCGCCCGGGTATCGAGGGGCAGCTCGAGACGCGCGTGCTGGCCTCAACCTGGGCTGATCTGCGCGTCAGAGAATCGGCCACCGGAATCGCCCCCGCCACCACCGGCGGGGCAATGCGAGCCCTGCGCTCAGTAGTCGACGCACCCCAGTACTGGGTTCCGCAACACGACTAAAGACGGAAAGCTTCGATGCTGTAGCCGACTCGGTGCCAGCCGCCCTCGGGGGTCAGCTCCACGAGGTTCTCCCCGGAGTTGAAGGCATTCGGCGGGCAGGTCATCGGCTCCACTGCCACACCTGAGCGGCCCACGTTCTCCCCGGTGTAGACCTGAGCCCAGGGGGTGTCGGAGATCATCCGCACCATCAGCCCGGAGGGTCCGTGCAGCAGCTCCGCGCTCCAACCCTCCTCAGGGAGGTCGGTATAGGCATGGTCAATGCTGAGTCCCGCCAGCAGCGGAGAGTCGGTGAGGTCGAAGTCCCCGGTGACCGGGCCGCGGTTGGTGACCTGCCCGTTGGGTTTGGTCTTCGCAACAGTGGCAGCCGGCAGCTTCAGCCGGCAGGCCTTCAGCGGGGCATCCCCGGCGGTCAGATAGGGGTGGAAACCGGCGCCGAAGGGGGCGGCTGCAGCCGCATCCTCCTCCAGGGGGCGGTAGCGCACGCTCAGCGAAGCTGTCAGCCCCAGTCCTGCCCCGACCCGGTAGACCAGTGCAGCCTCCAGGCGGAAGGGGTAGCCCTCGCTGGGCTCGAGGACACCATGCAGATGCACCTCGGAATCACGCTGGGACTGGATCTCGAAATCCACGGCATAGAAGAGCCCATGGATGGCCGATTCAGTGGACTCCTCATTCGGAGTCAGCTCATAGGTGGTATCCCCGAAGGTGTAGGACGCCTTGGCGATCCGGTTGGGCCAGGGGGCCAGCACAGCCCCGGCGAATGCGGAGTCCTCCACCCGGTCAGCGGGCACAATGAGGTTCTGCGGGGTCCCGGAATAGGGATTGGTGTTGGTCAGGCTCAGCAGTTGGCCGCCGCGCAGGCCAATGGCAGCGGTGTAGCCGCCGGCAGTAATAGTGACGGTCGAACCGGTCATTGCAGCTCCTTACGTGAATTCTTCCTCAACAGTAGCCAAACCGGCCTATTGATGCCCACTTGAGCAATCGGCGTCGTCGTACACTGTTTATCCTATGAATTCACCAGTGGAGTCCGCAGAGCACGCCCGCCAACCCGATTTCAGCATCCCCGCGGCCGGCGACGGGGGAAGTTTCGCCTACCAGCAGGGCACCATGATGGTGTGTCTGGACGTGGACGGTACCATCGTCAACCACGACGGGCATATGTCCGAGGCGGTCAAACAGGCTGGCCGTGCTGTAGTCGGCGACGGGCACACTGTAGTGGTCTCCACCGGCCGTTCGCTGCCGGCCACACTGCCGATCATCGAAACTTTCGGTATCACGCACGGATACGCGGTCTGCTCCAATGGTGGGGTCACCCTGCGGATCGACACCGAGCTGGAGGACGGTTATGAGGTCATCGACCAGCAGGTCTTCGACCCCGCCCCGGCTCTTGATGCGCTGAACCAGCGGCTCTCGCTCTCCACTGCCCGCTACGCCATCGAGACCTCCGCCGGGAAGTTCTTCGCCACCACCCGTTTCGAGGACCGCAGCTTCGGGCTGGCCCCGGAGATGGTGAGTTTCAAAGAGATGCGGCGGGCCGAGGCAGTCCGACTGGTGGTCAACTCGGACGACGCCACCGCCCATGAGTTCGCCCATGCGGTCAAAGACATCGGCCTGCAGGGAGTCAGTTACTCCGTGGGCTGGTCAGCCTGGATCGATATCGCCGCCGAAGGGGTCACCAAGGCCTCCTCCCTGGAACGGCTGCGCGATGCCCTGGGAGTTCCGCAGGAGAAGACCATCGCCTGCGGAGACGGCCGCAACGATATTGAGATGCTGCAGTGGGCCCATCGTGGGGTCGCCATGGGGCAGGCTGTCCCGGAAGTTGTCGAGGTCTCCGATGAGGTGACCGGAACAGTCGACGACGACGGCCTCGTGCCCGTTCTGTACTCCATCCTGGAGGACTGAGCTCAGCGCAGGGCCGCGGTGAGCCGGCTCAGCGCCTCCTCGCCGACGAGATCCCCGGGCAGCATCGGCAGCGTGTCCACCTCCGCTGAGGGGAGCTTCTCGGTGAGCTCGACGAGGTGTTTCTCCTCCTGGTTGCGCCTTGCAGCCAGGAAATCGCCCTGATTAGTCGGGGCCAGCCGGTTGACCACCAGGCCGCCGACATCCACGCCCAGGCGAAGCAGCTCCCCGTAGAGCTCCGCGGACTCCAGCACGGGCAGCCGCTCGGCAGTGAGCACGATGACGAAGCTGCACTGTTTGGGATCGGTGACCAAGGCACGCAGTGACTCAAATTTCAGCTTCCGCTGGGTCAGCACCTGACGAATCCTGCGGTCCCGGTTGGCACCAGCGGAGGAGGTCGGATCATCATCGCCGTCTAGGGCTCGGACGGCGGCACCGTACCGCTCCGCCTTAGTGCGGCGGGCCAAGAGCCCTGAAGTCCAGGCGGACATAATCTCTGGCAGTGCCAACAGCCGCGCAGTATGACCGGAGGGCGCAGTGTCGAAGATGATGAGGTCATAGTCCCGCTCGGCGAGCTCCACCACCTCGGCAATCCGCTCCAGAATGGCCGACTCATGGGTGCCGGGGGACTGGCGGGCCAGATCCAGGTGGGCATCGACTTGCTTATGCAGATGCTCGGGCATGAAATCTCGCAGCGTCCGCCCCACCTGGGTTAGATGCCCCTCGATGGTCGCACCGGGGTCGATCTCGATACCGGCCAGCACCCCGGAGCCGCCGTCATCGGCCAGCAGCATCGGCTCATCGCCCACCGTTCGGCCCCAGAGGTGGCCCAGGTTATGGGCGGGGTCAGTGGAGACCAGCAGCACCCGGCGGCCAGCCTTAGCCTCATGCAAGGCGGTCGCCGAGGCCACGGAGGTCTTACCGACTCCTCCCTTGCCGCCGATGAAAAGGACTCGGCGGGAGGAGGCGAGGTCTAACAGCATGAGAGTCCATCGATCGGGGAATTGTCCAAGCCCTGCCGGATATGCCAGTCATGCATCCGGTCCAGCATCTCAGGAAGCAGCTCCAGGGTGGCCCCGGAGGCCGGGTTCGGCACACCCAAGGCCTCGGAGAGCACCAGCATCATAAAGAGGTCCTCCTCATCCCGTTTGGCCCGGGCGAAGACGCGACGGTAGGGGGCCGCGTAGAACTCACGCAGCCCCCTATCGGCACGTTTGAACCAGCTCATGCCACCGACCCGATCATCAGGTGGTGGTGAATTTCTGGTCCTCGCTCAGTGCGACCTCGTCCTCGGGGTCCTTGGGGCCCTTCCATGCGCCCAGCATAGCGATGATGGCCTCCAGCAGGACCCAGGTGGCGGCCACCACGATGATCATGTCAATGGTGAACAGTAGCCAGTCCTGGGCGCGGAAGAGGTCGATCAGCTGCACCAGGGCTGCGTAGATGGTCATGAACAGCACGAAGACCGCCGGCAGCAGCACCGGCAGGAAGGGCCGTCCCTTCCGGATGAGCATCACGGTCAGAATGGTCAGCGAAAGACCCGCCAGCAGCTGGTTGGTGGTGCCGAACAGCGGCCACAGTCGCATACCACCGGAGGCATCTCCGCCCTGGGAGAAGGTCAGGGCGAAGGCCAGGACGACGGCGATGACCGTTGCCGCCAGAGTCGGGATACGCACTCCGGCGATCTGCCCGATCTCCTGGATGACGAACCGCTTCAGACGGGTTGCGGTATCCAGTGTGGTGGCGGCGAAGAGGATCGTCATCGTCGCCAGGATGGTTGCCGAGAGGCCAGTGGGGATGCCCAGGCCGGAGTTGAGGATATTGGCGCCACCTTCGACGAACAGCGGGACACCGCCAGCCTCGAAGGAACTGTAGATTTCCCGCCATTGGGTCAGGGACTGGAAGCCGGCAGTGGTGGCGATAATCGCGCCCAGGGCCAGCAGACCTTCGCCGACGGCGCCGAAGTACCCGACGAACCGGGCGTCCGTCTCCTTATTCAGCTGCTTGGAGCTGGTGCCGGAGGAGACGATGCCATGGAAACCAGAGATCGCACCACAGGCGATGGTGACAAACAGCAGCGGCACCAGGGATGGGGTGTCATCCGGCACCGCATCGTTGACCGCGGGGGCCACCACAGTCGGGGTGGCCAGCAGCACCGCACCGTAGATGATGCCCAGACCGATGAACAGCTGGACCCCATTGATGAAGTCACGCGGCTGCAGCAGCACCCAGACCGGCAGCATCGAGGCCAGTCCGGAATAGAGGAACAGCAGGATGATCCAGATCGCATTGGGAGTCAGGCCGAACAGACCCTCCTCAGGCAGCGAGATGGGATAGGCATCCCCGAGCAGGATCAGCCCGTAGAGGGCGGCCACACCCACGGCAGTCACGGCTACCAGATTCCACTTGAACCGATAGATGGCCTGTCCCACCAGTACGGCCACAACCAGGGCGCCCCAGGTGGGGATCACTGCCCCGGGCTGGGCCACCAGGAGGTCGGAGATCACCACGGCGAAGGCGGCCAGCACCATCAGGATCAGCAGGAAGATGACCACCAGGAAGAGGTTCCGCCCGCGGTTGCCGATATAGGTGCCCGAGAGGGCACCCATCGATTTGCCCTTATTGCGATTCGAGGCCCACAGCGTGCCGAAATCGTGCATACCCGCCATGAACACAGTTCCCAGGGTCACCCACAGGAAGGCGGGCAGCCAGCCCCAGATGACTGCGACGGCGGGCCCGACGATCGGTGCCGCCCCGGCCACTGAGGTGAAGTGGTGCCCCCAGAGGATGTAACGGTTGGTGGGAACGTAGTCCACGCCGTCGTTGAATTCATGAGCGGGGGTCTTGAATTCGGCGTTGAGCTTATAGACCTTTTTGGTGAGGAATCGGGAGTAGAGGAAATAGCCGGCCAGCATCATCGCGACGCCGATGACCGCCAGTACGAGTGAGTTTGGCGCGTCCATGGTGGCTCCTGAGTGATCCGTTGGTTATGTAGCGCGTGAATTTTCAGTATATGGCCCGATCTGTGATCTGGGCCACATTCACGCGCGTGGGGGATCTATGCCACCAGGACGGCCGAACTGAATCAGGAAGGCAGTTTCTGCTCCTCGGTGAGCAGGACGTCGTCCTCCGGCTCCTTCTCCTGTTTACGGGCAGTGAGCATCGCAATGATGGACTCCACCAGCACCCAGGTTCCGGCCACCAGGATGATCACGTTCAGGGTGAAGAGCAGCCAGTTGCCATCCTCGTAGAACCCGGTGACCTGCACCAGGGCGGCATAGAGGCTCATCACCAGGACGAAGACCATCGGGATCAGCACTGGCAGGAAGGGGCGTCCCTTGCGGATGAGCATCACCGTGATGATGCCCATGGTCAGGGCTGCCAGCAGCTGGTTGGTGGTGCCGAACAGCGGCCAGATCAGCATGCCGCCGGAACCGTCGGCACCCTGGGAGAAGGTCAGCGCCGCGGCGATGGTCACCGCAATGGCAGTTGCTGCGTAGATATTGATCCGGAGCTTGGCCAGCTCACCGACTTCCTGGACCACAAAGCGCATCAGGCGAACCCCGGTGTCCATAGTGGTGGCGGCGAAAAGCACGGCCATAGTGGCCAGGATGGTGGCCGAGAGACTTTCGGGGATGCCCAGACCCATATTCACTAGGGCCCCACCGCCCTCGACGAAGTTGTTCACCGGATCATCATTGAATTCGGAGTAGACCTCTTGCCATTCGGCCAGGGTCTGGTAACCGGCGGTGGTGGCGATGATCGCGCCCAGGGCCAGCAGGCCCTCACCGATGGCGCCGAAGTAGCCGACGAATTTGGCATCGGTCTCCCGGTCCAGCTGCTTGGAGGTGGTCCCGGTGGCCACCGTGCCGTGGAACCCGGAGATCGCACCACAGGCGATGGTCACAAACAACAGGGGGACCAGTGAGGGTGTTCCCTCAGGGGTGGCCTCGTTATAGGCCGGGGCAATGACAGTTGGCGTCGCGATCATCACCGCGCCGTAGAGGATGGCCAGGCCGATGAACAGCTGGATGCCGTTGATGTAGTCACGCGGCTGCAGCAGGACCCAGACCGGCAGCAGGGAGGCGATGGCGGCGTAGATGAACAGCAGAATGATCCACTGCCCCTCGGGGTTCAGACCCAGCACCTGATCGGGCAGCTCCACCGGGAACTGGTCACCCAGGATGATCAGGCCGTAGAGGGCGGCCACACCACCGATGGTGACTACCAGGAGGTTCATCTTGAACCGGTAGATCAGCTGGCCGACCACCAGGGCCACCAACAGTGCGCCCCAGACCGGGATGACCGAGCCGGGCTGGGAGACCAGCAGCCCGGAGATCACCACGCCGAAGGCGCAGACGACCATGAGCAGGAGAAGGAAGACCACAACCAGGAAGAGGTTGCGTCCGCGGGGGCCGATATACCGGCCGGAGAGGGTGCCGATGGACTGGCCCTTATTCCGCTGGGAGGACCACAGCGCACCGAGGTCATGCATACCCGCGATGAAAATCGTGCCCAGCACCACCCAGATGAATGCCGGCAGCCAGCCCCAGATGACCGCGACGGCGGGCCCGACGATCGGGGCGGCACCGGCCACTGAGGTGAAGTGGTGCCCCCAGAGCACGTACCGGTTGGTGGGGACGAAATCCACCCCGTCGTTGAACTCATGGGAGGGGGTCTTGAACTGGGCGTTGAGCTTATAGACCTTCTTCGCCAGGAACTTCGAATAGAGGAAGTACCCGGCAATCATCATCGCGATGCCGATGACTGCGAGCACCACAGAATTGAGCGAGTCCATGCTGATCTCCTGAGGGGAAACATACGGGGTGGCGCCGGTCATATTACGCGGAGATTCACGCCACACGAGAATTATGACGGCCAGCGAATTTCCGGGTCAGCGTGTTGCAGTAAAAGCACTAGGAGTGCATCACCAGAGAGCGAGTTGAGTTGCACCCATGACGCATTCCACCCCAGAACCTTCCTCCGTACAGAATCCGCTGCCCAAGGCCACTGCCTGGGAGACCACGCAGATCCTGCGCGATGTTGAGCTGCCCATGATTGCCAAGGGCCCCATCATCAGGCGTCCCAAGATGGTCGGCGTCGTCGAACGTCTCGGTATTGAAGCCCGGGCGGTCAAGCGGATGCAGAGGATGTCGGAGAAATACGGCCGGGGTCCGCTGATGCTCTCAACGCCTAAGAAGATGGCCACCGTGCTGGATCCTGAGCATGTGCACCGGATTCTCGAGGAGTCCCCGGAACCCTTCGCCACCGCGGAGACGCTGAAGCAGAATGCGCTGAAGCATTTCGAGCCTAAGGTGGCCCTGGTCTCCCACGGTCAGGAGCGGGAACGACGGCGCCGGCTCAACGAGGAACTGCTGGACAATGATCATCCCATCCACCGGATGGCCGAACAGTTCATCCCCGCCGTGCAGCAGGAGGCCACCAGTCTCCTGGAGAAGGTCGATGAGGCCGGCGGGACCCTGGACTACGACACCTTCTACAACGCCTGGTTCCGGATGGTGAACCGGGTGGTCCTGGGGGACTCCTTCCGCGATGACTTTGAGCTCATCGAGCTCATGGAGACCCAGCGAGCCCGCGGCAATTGGGCCTTCTTCCGCCCGGTGGACAAGAAGGCCCGGCAGCCCAGCAGGTGCCACAGTGGCTCTTCGCCTTCGACCCCGCGGGAATGGCCAGCTTCCGGGCACTGGCCCTGATGAGCTCCCATCCGGACCGTCTGGAGGCCGCCCGGATGCAGATCCGCCATGAGGCTGAGGTCGCCGCACCCAGGCTGCCGCTGCTGCGGGCCTCCGTGCTGGAGTCCCTGCGGCTGTGGGCGACCACCCCAATGATTCTGCGTGAGACCACCCGTGAGGTGGAGTTCGAACATGGGGTGATGCCCAAGGGCACATCGGTGCTTATCTTCGCTCCCTTCTTCCATCGCGATGAGCGGCACCTGGACTACGCCCACCGCTTCGCCCCCGAGGTCTGGGACCATGATCGCGGACCCGAGGAGTGGCCGCTGATCCCCTTCAGCGGAGGCCCCGGTATCTGCCCGGGACGGCATCTGGTGCTGCTGCTGACCTCGAATTTCCTCGGCGAAATCCTCCGGCAGCGCAATATCGATATGCTCAGCCACAGTCTCCAGCCGGGGAACCTGCCCGCTCTGCTGAACAACTTCTCCCTGAAGTTCCAGCTCTCACAGCGCTGAAGTAATCTCGGGGGCATGACTGAGTTCCAGGTGCCCCAGGATGATCCCTCCCTCTCATTGGAGGAGGTCTGGCCGCCCTTCGGCCTGCGGATCGAATCCCCGCGGCTGATCCTGCGTCAGCTGCGCGAGACCGATTTCCCTGGGTTCGTGGCCGCGGCCTCCTCCGGGATCATGCCAGGACCCCGGAACGCCTTTGCCGCGGCCTGGAATGAGAACACCCCGGAGGATATCGCCAAGAACTCCCTGCCCTGGCTGTGGTCGAAGCGCGCAGCCGTCGGCCCGGATTCCTGGTACCTGTTTCTGGGGGTCTTCCTGAAAGACGAAGATGGTTCCGAGGGGCCGCTGATTGGTGTACAGGATGTCTACGCCGAGGAGTACCGGGTGTTGCGAACCGTCCAGACGGCCTCCTGGCTGCGCACGGATCAGCAGGGCAAGGGCTATGGCAAGGAACAGCGGGCAGCGGCGCTGATGTGGGCCTTTGACCACTTCGATGCCCAGTACGCCGAATCCGCTGCCTATGACTGGAATGAGCCCAGCCTCGGGGTTTCAAAGGGTCTCGGCTATTTCCAATCCGGCACCCGCAGGGTCGCCGATGCCCACGGCAAAGAGCCCGAATGGGAAATCCAGCTGCGGCTGCCCAAGGCCGACTTCCTCCGCCCCAGCTGGAGCGTGGAGGTCACCGGCAATGAGCTGCTCAAAGACTTCATGCACCTCTCGCAGCGGCATGCGCAAACTGACTGAGCAGCTGACCTAGGGGGTCGAAACGGGAGATGCTGGTATCCAGTCCACCCGGTCGAGCGGAGAGCAGCCAGGTCTCGCGCTGACCAGCACGCAGCTGATCGAGCCGGTCTAAGAAGACCCGGGCCTCCGCCTGCGGAAGTGTCCCGGAACGTAGAAGCTCCGAGCCCAGCAGATCCGTGGCGAAGAGTGACCACCGAATAGCCTGCTCAATCTCCCGGACAGCCACCGGCCCCTCGGGACTGGCAGGTTTCGCCGTCTGAAGCTCATCCAAGGCGCCGGTCAGCGCTGCCCGGGCCTCAGCGAGGCTCTCCGCGCTCGGCAGATGGTGCGGCTCGAGGTCACCGGCCTTCAGCACCCCGCGAAAGAGCGGGCTGGCATTGGCCATCTTCGCATCCAGGGCATCGGTGACCTGCCCGATGCTGACCAGCACACTGCCCAGCACCCCCGCCTCATCCTCGAAGACCAGCCGGTCCAGAACCTCTGGCAGCTGCTCAGCCAGGGCCTCTGCCGAAGAAGCATTCCAGCTCACCCCAGCCCCAAAGAGAGCCGGGGCATAGGAGATCGGCAGCGGATCATAGTGACCGTGATCGCCCCAGGAGGTCAGCAGGAAACCCTCGGAGTCATGTTTTACACCGGTGCGGGCGGCGTCGGTGATGTTCCCGATCGCATTCTCCAGTCGGCCCGTGAAGGACTGCCAGGTCCCGGTGCCGGGGGCCACCCAGAACGGCACATCGGCCTCGATCAGCGCAGCAGCCCGTGCCTCAAAATTCGGCAGCTGCCCCAGATCCACCCCATGGGCTTCCATCTGGGCCCGCTCGGCATCACTGAGCTTGCCCAGCACCTCAGCGGTCAGCTCAGGGGAGTCATAGAGCCAGACCACCGGCACCATACCGGCCGGGATCCGGTCCATCAGCTGTGGATAGCTGCCCAGAATATCGGCCCAGAACTCCACGGTATGCCCACGTTCCAACCAGGGCTGAGCCACCTTCTCCACATAGTCCAGGAACACCTCGCCGAGCCCCTGGCGCTCAGTGCGCTCGCGGCTGAGACCAGTGCCCAGCTCCCAGGTCTCATCAGCACCGATATTGATCCGGGAGGAGCGCAGCGGCCCAGTCAGCTCCTCCAGCAGCCCGGTGATGAACTCCGCGTTCTCATCAGTGGGCGCCAGGGTAGAAGGCGGCCGCATAAGACCGGCAAACTCCTGGGGCTCCGGATTCTCCGCCCGGGGGAGGTACCTCTCATAAGTCAGCCAACGCTCCCAATGCCCAAAGGTGTTCTGATTCGGCACCAGCTCAATACCTCGGGCCGCACAGAGATCATCCAACCAGCGCATATCCTCAGCCGTCATCGGGGACGCATCCGCCCATACCTCAGCGTGGTCGGAATAGGCGTAGGTGTGCTCAGTGTAGAGCTCCAGCTGGTTGTACCGGCCCAGCACCAGCAGATCCACCAGACGCCTCAGGGCCCGGCGGGTCGGCACCCGGTCCCGGCTGATATCCAACATGAACCCACGACGACGAAAATCCGGCCAGTCCTCCACCAGCACCGCCTGCTGCTGTTCAGCTGCACGCCCCCGGAGCTGCTCCAGGCTCTGCTGGGCATAGCGCAGCCCGGCCGCATCGGCATAGGTGATCCGAATGGTCTCGGCATACTCCAGCCGGTACCCCTGCTCGGGCAGCTCACTGTCCTGACTGACCACCGTCTCTGCAGCAGGCCCAGGCGGGGTCCGCTCGAGCTCGGTGATCCTACGGGGCGGGGGAAACAGCGAGGTCATCATCGGTTAGACGCTACTGTAGGTGTGATTCACATTCTGGAAATCTTCGGCGCACTTAGGGGACAGATGAGCGGACTGCGGCTCGGCCTGGATATCGGCGGCACCAAAATCGAAGGTGTTGCCCTCAACGGGCAGGGAGAGGTCATCCGCCGGCTGCGGCAGCCCACCGTCCCCGGCGCAGACGGGGTCATCACAGGAATCAACGACGCCGTCGCACAGCTCACCGGCGACCGGCAGGAACCGGCAGCAAGTCTCGGCATCGGTATCCCGGGCCAGATTGATGCCACCGGCGGGCGGGTCCGGCATGCGGTGAACCTCCAGCTCGAAGACCTCGACCTCCGCGAGGCACTGGCACCGCTGGGCATCCCCGTACGAGTGGAGAATGACGTCAAAGCCGCCGCACTGGGCGCATACACCGCCCACACCCCGCAGGCGGAATCTATGGCCTATCTCAATATCGGCACCGGGGTGGCCGCCGGTATCGTCATCGACGGCAAACTGCTCCGTGGTCAGGAGGGGGTGGCCGGGGAGATCGGCCACTTCTCCATCGACCAGCAGGGAACTCCCTGTGCCTGCGGACAGCGCGGCTGCATCGAAACCTTCACCGGAGGGGGAGCAGTCAGCAGGGCCTGGGGTGGCACCGGCCAGCTGCCACTGGCGGAGATTTTCGAAGCCGCTGAGGCAGGGGAGCCCCGCGCCTTCGAGCTGCGCGAGGGTATGGGCCGGGGCATCAGTGCCGCAGTCCAGCTGCTGGTGCTGAGCATGGATGTCTCCGCAGTACTGCTCGGCGGCGGAGTCACTGCCCTGGGCAGCCGGCTGGAGGAGACCGTCCACCGTCACCTCGAACGCATGGCTGCCGACTCCCCGTTCATCCGATCCCTGAACCTCACCGAACGGGTCGATATCCTGCCAGCAGGAACCTTCCTGGCGCCCCTGGGGGCGGCACAGATCGCAGAGGAGAGCTCATGGAACTGACCCCCGCCCAGCAGCAGGGGCTGCTGACCGCGCTGGAAGCCGCCCTGGGTAAGCAGAAAGTCCTCAGCCGCGCCATCGACCGCCACTCCCGGGCCCATGACGCCTCCCACTATCTCTTGGTTCCCCAGGTGGTGGTCAACGCCGAGACCATCGAGGATGTCTCCGCAGTACTTGCCGTGGCCACCGAGCACCGTGTGCCGGTGACCTTCCGCTCCGGCGGCACCAGCCTCTCCGGACAGGCCTCAGGGGCCGGCATCCTGGTCGACACCCGGCGCGGCTTCCGTGAGATCGAAGTCCTCGACGACGGCCGACGCGTCCGAGTCCAGCCCGGGGCGGTACTGCGAGCAGTCAACGCCCGGCTGATCCGGCACCGTCGAGCCCTGGGACCAGATCCCGCCAGTGAAGCCGCCTGCACCATCGGCGGGGTCATCGCCAATAACTCCTCCGGAATGGCCGCCGGCATCGAGCACAACTCCACTCGAACTCTGGAGTCCATGGTGCTGGTCCTGTCATCAGGCACTGTGGTGGATACAGGTGCCGAAGGGGCGCTGGAGCACCTCCGTGAGCAGGAACCCCAGCTGGCGGCCGAACTCGAACGCCTCCAGAAACAGCTGACCGCAGACCCCCAGGCCGTGGCCGAGATCCGGGAACGGTTCGCCATGAAGAACACTATGGGCTACTCCCTGGACGCCTTCTGCGAGGCACCCGATCTGCTGACCCTGCTGACCCGCCTGCTCATCGGATCCGAGGGCACCCTGGGCTTTGTGGCCGAGGCGGTCTTTCGCACTGTTGAGGTCCAACCCGCAGCGGCCACCGGCCTGCTGATCTTCGACTCCGTGGACCAGGCCGCCCAGAGCCTGCCCGCCCTGGTCGAAACCGGGGCCAAGGCCCTGGAGCTGATGGATGCGGCCTCCCTGAAGGTGGCCCGCCGCCTGCCCCAGGCCCCGGAGGTCATCCACGGATTCCCGATCGCCGAACACGCCGCAGTGCTGGTCGAATACCGCGGGGATGACCAGGCCGAACTCGATGCGACCCTCAGTCTCGCCGAACCGGTGCTGAGCAGTGTGCCCACCACCCGCCCGGCCCAGCTCAGCAGCGAGCCGAGCACCCGCGCAGCGCTCTGGAGCGTACGCAAGGGTCTCTATGCAGCAGTCGCCGAGGCCAGGCCCCCGGGCACCACCGCACTGCTGGAGGATGTGGTGGTCCCCGTGGAACGGCTCGCCGATGCCTGCCGGGACCTCGCCGCCCTGCTGGCGGACCACGACTATACCGATCCGGTGATCTTCGGCCACGCCAAGGACGGCAATCTGCACTTCATGATCACCGAGGACACGGAGGATCCCGACTCCCTGGCACGACTGGAGGCCTTCACCGAGGATCTGGTCGAGCTCATCCTCGCCCATGGCGGAAACCTCAAAGCCGAACACGGCACCGGCCGGGCCATGGCCCCGTTCATCGACCGCCAGTACTCCCCGGTGCTGGTGGAGGCACTGCATGCGCTCAAACGCGCCTTTGACCCCGCCGGGGTGCTCAACCCCGGGGTGGTGTTGACCACGGACGCCCAGGCCCATCTGCATGACCTCAAACCCGTGGCCCGGATCGACGCTGAGGTGGACCGCTGTGTGGAATGCGGCTACTGCGAACCGGTCTGCCCCAGCCGGGACCTCACCCTGACCCCGCGGCAGCGCATTGTCATCCGCCGTGCCCGGGAGCGGGCCAAAGCAGCCGGCGACGAGGCCCTGGTCGCCGAACTCGACCAGCAGCAGGAATACGAGAGCATCGACACCTGCGCCGCCGACGGGATCTGCGCCACCGCCTGCCCGGTGGGGATCGACACCGGGGCCATGGTCAAACGCCTCCGCGGGGAAGAACACGGCCGACTGGCCCAGAGCACCTGGAAGACTGCGGCCCAGCATTGGAAAACCGCAGTCAATACCGCAGGCTTTGCCCTGAATATCGCCCAGAAGGCACCACCAGGACTGATCACCCTCCCCAACCGGGCCGCCCGGGCAGTCCTGGGTCCGGACACTATTCCGCTGTGGTCCCAGGACCTCCCCTCAGGGGGACAGCGCCGCAGCCGGGTCACCGAGAAGATCACCAGCACAGCTGGCCAGAGCGAACCCGCTGCGATCTTCCTGCCCAGCTGCCAGGGCACCATGTTCGCCCCCGCGGAGGGCTCAGAAGGTGTGCAGTCAGCCGTGCTGCGGCTCTGTGAGGCAGCCGGGGTGAGCGTCGTCGTCCCGGGGGAGATCGATGGGCTCTGCTGCGGAACCCCCTGGTCATCCAAGGGGTTCACCAGTGGACACCAGGTGATGGCACAGAAGGTCCAGGAAGCCATCGGCAAACTCCAGCAGATCCACGGTGCGGAGATTCCGGTGATTGTCGATGCCACCTCCTGCACCGAGGGGGTTCAGGGAATCGCGCAGCAGGCCCCAGTGGTGGATGCGGTCAGCTTCGTCATCGAGACCGTTCTGCCCCGCCTGGTGGACACACCCCGGCAGCCGGTGGACTCCCTGACCCTGCATCCGACCTGTTCCTCCCAGAAATCGGGGCTGAACCCTGCACTGCAGGCACTGGCCGAGGCCATTGCCGATGAGGTGCATATCCCTGAGGACTGGGGCTGCTGCGGATTCGCCGGGGACCGGGGCATGCTCCACCCCGAACTGACCGCCTCAGCCACTGCAGCCGAGGCCGGACAGGTCAGAGAGTACGACGCCGCCGAACACGCCTCCTGCAACCGGGCCTGCGAGATCGCCCTGAGCCGGGCCACCGGCTACAGCTACCGGCATCTGCTGGAGATTGCCGCCGAGGTCCTGGCCCCGCAGACCGTGACCGCCTAGGGATCCACCACCTGAAGGCGCTCCACGGGCACCGAGGACTGCTCGACTGAAGGAGCTGGCGCCGGGGGAGTCAGCGAACCCAGAACAACAGGCCTCTGGGCGCCTGTGGCGCGGGGACCATGGGGATCGCTCAGCTGTGCCGGTGCCGTGCCGGGCAGACCATGTACGGCCAGGAACCCCAGCAGAGCGAAGAGATAGGCCTCCTTGGCATCGGCAGCCAGGCCGAGCTCACTGCTGGTGGTCACCTCGCCGGTAAGCTCAGCCAGCCGGTCCACCAGGACAGGGTTGCGCGCCCCACCCCCGGAGAGCACCAGCCGCTGGGCACCGGTGACAGCATCGGCGATGGTCCGGGCGGTCAGTTCCGTCAGGGTCGCAAAGAGATCATTGCCGGTAGGTACCGCAACCCCGGCCTCGGCCAGCCGCTGGGCCACATAGTCCCGGTGGAAATACTCCCGGCCTGTGGTGCGCGGGAAATCGCGGGCGTAATAGGGATCGGCCAGCAGGGCCTCCAGGGCTGGGGAATCTACCTGTCCGTCCGCGGCAAGGGCCCCACCGGCATCACATTTCTGGCCCAGCTCGGCAGCAGCGGCATCCAACAGACAGTTGCCCGGACCGGTATCTCCGGTGCTGATCTCCTCGCCTCCGACCAGGGTGAGATTCGCTATCCCACCGATATTCAGCACTGCAGTGGGCTGCTCACCCAGCCAGAGCTGATCCAAGAGGCTCACCAGGGGTGCTCCGTGACCGCCGGCTGCCACATCGGAGCTGCGCAGATCCGAGATCACCGGCAGCCCGGTGGCAGCGTGGATCCACGCTGGCTGACCCACCTGCAGGGTCCCCAATACCCGTCCCTGGGCCACATGGTGGAACAGGGTCTGGCCATGAGAGACCACCAGTTCAGCAGACCCCAACTCAGCCAGGCCAATCCGCCCGGCCTCACCGAAGGCCTGCCCAATCCGGGTGTCCAATGCACACCACTGTCGGACCCCCACCTCAGCCGGTGGGAGACTGGCCAGAATCTGCTCCCGCAGCTGCGCATCCCAGGGCACCTCCAGATGTCCCAGGGGTTTCAGCTCAAGGGTTGAGGGATCCGCAGCGAAGTTCAGATCGGCCAGGGCGACGTCGATGCCATCCACCGAGGTGCCCGAGGACAGGGCTAGGACCCGCATCAGCTCTCCCGGGAATCAGTGTCGCCGAAGATGAGGTCAAGCACCGCCTGAGCATTTGCCCGCCCGACCCCATGGGCAAGTACCAGGGCGGCGGAGCCCACCTCGGGGGCCGATGCCGCGGTCCCGCCGTGGACCACTACCGCCTCCGGTTGGGCACGCAGTAACTCATCGAGCAGCCGCTGCTCCTCGGGATCGGCCAGGGGTTCCCGGGTCAGGGCGATCACTGCTGAGCCGGGAGTGATCCCCGCCAGCTCCTGCGGATCCTCAGGGGCCAGGACCTGCGCCTGGGGGTGACGCTGCTGCAGGGCCCGCCAGAACCCGGGGGTTACCCGTCCAGCGGCCTGATTGATCTTCTGGCGCAGATCCACCAGTACCGGATCCCCGCTGCGCACCGGATCGCCCTGCACTACCCGCACAGCCTTCCGGGCGGCCTCCGCGCCGGCGGCAGCCACCGCATTCAGTGCCTCCTCGGCTCCCAGCTCCTGGGCATCGGCACGGTAGCTGCGCACCCGCCGTCGCAGTGTCTCCGCCCGGTTCACTGCCTGGGAGAGCAGCTCGGAGCTCAGCCGCCCCGCCTGGACCGCCTCGGCAATAGCGTCATAGGCCAGTTGGAACATTTCCTGATCATCCCGGCCCGCGGTGGAGCCGAGGCAGAGCAGATCCGCACCGGCCTCCAGGGCGCGCACACAGGCCTCACCGAAGGTCTCCTGGTCAGCGCCGGCCACCGCACCCATATCCAGGGCATCGGTGATGATGGCGATCTCCTGACCCCCGGGCAGGGCCCGCACCAGCTCGGTGACCGCCGGTTCCAGGCTGGCCGGGGCTGGTCCCAGGGCCGGAATATGCAGATGCCCGGTCATCACTGAATCCAGTCCCGCCTCGGCGGCGGCAGTGAAAGGCGGCAGATCCCGGGTCATGAACACCTCCCGGTCAGCATCGAGCACCGGCAGGGTCAGATGGGAGTCCACCGTGGTGGCCCCATGCCCGGGGAAATGCTTACCGCAGGCCGCCACCCCGCCGGCCTGCAGTCCCCGGGTGAAGGCCGCACCATGCGCGGCGGTCTGCTCAGTATCGGTATGGAAGGCCCGCACTCCGATCACCGGGTTCCGGGGCTCCGAGGCCACATCCAGAACCGGTGCGAGATCGACGTCGACCCCTGCACTGCGCAGCAGAGCACCCAGGGCCGCCCCGCCACGTTCGGTCAGCTCCGGATCACCGGCGGCCCCGAAGGCAGCGGCACCGGGGAGATCAGAACCGGTGGCTGCCTGCAGCCGGGAGACATCCCCGCCCTCCTCATCAATGGTGACCAGAAGGCCCGGATAAGCCTCATGGAGACTGTCAGTCAGGGACCGGGTAGTGGCAATATCGGGGGTGTTATGCGCAAAGAGCACCACACCGCCCAGACCCTCCTCCGCGGCCTGCAGCAGCCAGGCAGGAGCAGTGGTCCCGGTGAAGCCGGGGAGCAGGACGCCGAGGATAAGTCGATGGTGATCCATATCAAAAGGTTTACATGATTAGGCTGATCGAGGAAAGTGACTAACTATGAACACCCACATCCGCCCGCCCGCCGTACTGGGTCTCGATATCGGCGGCACCAGCAGCCGGGCAGCGGTGATGACCCCCAGTTATGAGGTGCTCAACCTCGTCACCGGCCCCGGGGCGAACCTCCGCTCCTCCGCCGGAGACCTCCCCGCCCAGCTGACCGAAGTCTTCCGCGCCGTCCTCCGGGAAGTCGCTGTGGATATCCAAGCAGTGGTGGCAGGAGTCGCCGGTGCCGGGGCAGCCGGTATGCCTGCAGCACAGGATCTGCTCAGCGCCGCGGCAGCCGAAGCCGGACTCCAGGCGCCGATGCAGGTGGTCCCGGATCCGGTGATCGCCTTCGCCGCAGGCTCCCCTGACCCCGATGGCGCGCTGCTGCTGGCCGGCACCGGCGCCATCGCCGCCAGCTACCGAGGCTTCACCCAGACCCAGCGCGCCGACGGCCTCGGTTGGAAACTCGGCGATATCGGCGGCGGTATCTGGCTGGCCCTGGAGGGACTCCGAGCCGCCGCAGCCGCCCTGGACAACCGGGGCGCGCCCACCAGCCTCACCGAAGCCGCACTGGAGCTCACCCAGGAGATCGGCCCCAGCAGCGGTGACCCCCGACAGGACCTCATCCGGCTGCTGGATAAGCGCTCGCCGGCCGAACTCGGAGCCTTCGCCCGCAGGGTCACCGAAGAGGCCGAAGCCGGTGATCCCACCGCCTCAGCCATCACCGAAGGCGCAGCAGCCGGTCTGCTGCAGACACTGTCAGCAGTCGACGACGGCGAAAGCCCCGTGGTGCTGGCAGGCTCCGTACTGACCAGCCCCGGACCCATCCGCCAGAGAATCACCGAAACTCTGGGAGCCCGAGCCCGCGATGCCGCCCAGCCGGTCATCGGGGCCCTGCGCCTGGCTGCCCGGGCTGCCGGCTGGCCCCTGCCATGGGTCACCGATATCGCCCTCCCCGAAGCCGCTGGGCATATTCAACATGGGCACATCCAACAGCGCTCAATCCATATCGACCACTACCGGCAGGAGGATCACCGGCAGCTCTACGAGATCTGCCTGCGCACCGGGGACTCCGGCGAAGACGCCACCGGGATCTATCAGGACCCCGATCTGCTGGGGCATCTCTACCTCGGCGCCTATCTGCAGCATTCCCCCGAGCTGGCTAGGGTGCTGCGCAGTCCCGAGGGCTTGGCGGTGGGCTACTGTGTGGGGGTGGCTGATACCACTGCCTTCGAGCGCTGGTGCGAACAGCATTGGTGGCCGCAGCTGCGTCGTCGTTATCCCCTTCCGGTCCAGGAGGATGAGTCTGCCGATGCCCGTCTGATCCGCAAGATCCACAACCCGCCGCGGACCACCCAGCCCTGGCTGGCCGAACACCCCGCCCATCTGCATATTGACCTGCTGCCCGAGGCGCAGGGCGGCGGAAACGGGGCCAAACTGCTGCGCAGCGTGCTCGCAGCGCTGACCGAAGCCGGAGCGGCCGGGGTGCATCTGGGAGTCGGCGCGCGGAATGTCCGCGCCATCGGCTTCTACGAACATATGGGGCTGCGCACCCTCGAGCATCTGCCCTGGGGCCTCACCATGGGAACCCGCCTGACCGTGTAACGGCTATGTTTCAGATCACAAAATTTATTGACATGGATTGCCCCGGCTCGTAAGTTATTGACAACCACCTTATGAGGGAGTCATCACGTGGCATCTGTGCAGACCGGGCTGGATCGAGTCCTCAACGGCGAGGCAATCCTGCCCGCCGGGCCCCTGGCATTCTGCACCAACTACACCTCCGTCACCGAGGATTTGGGCCGCGGTGTCGATGCACTGCTGGCCGCAGGAGCAGGTATCCGATCCTTGCTGACACCGGAGCACGGCTACTGGGGCGCCGCCCAGGCCGGGGAATCCGGCGGCGACAGCAGCGATGCGGCCACCGGCCTGCCGATTCTCGACACCTATCTCCTCGAAGGTGAGGGCCTCGATGCCCTGCTACGCCGGACAGAAGCCCCGCAGGTGGTAGTCGATATGCAGGACATCGGCACCCGGTTCTACACCTATATGTGGACCCTCTACGATCTGCTCTGCTCCGCGGCCCGCACCGAAACCGCCGTCACCGTCCTGGACCGGCCCAACCCCCTGGGCACCCGCAGTGCAGGACCGGGCCTAGCTCCAGAAGCCGCCAGCTTCGTAGGACGGGTCTCCATTCCCCTGCAGCACGGCCGGACCCTGGGCGAACTGGCCCTGTGGTTCAACGAGGTTCACGTGCCTGCGGCCACCGGCAGCAAGGCGGAGCTCGAGGTCATCACCTGTACCGAGAACCGGCCCCTGGGTGCCCACCGCTGGGTGATGCCCTCACCGAATATGCCCACAACCACCACCGCGGTGCTCTACCCCGCCACGGGGCTGATCGAGGGCACAACCCTGTCCGAGGGACGCGGCACCACTGCACCCTTCGAACTCTTCGGAGCAGCCTGGACCGATTCCCGGCTCGCCGCGGCCCTGCGCGAACACCAGCTGCCCGGCCTTGAGGTTCGCGAGGCCGTCTTCCGGCCCACCTTCTCCAAATGGGCCGGCGAAACTGTCCACGGGGTCCAGTTTCACCTCACCGACGCTGAAGCATTCGAGCCGGTGACCACCGGCTGGAAGGTGCTGAAGACCATCGCCCAGCTCTACCCCGAGCAGCAGCTCTGGCGGGAACAGACTGATGCCACCCGGCCCCCGTTCATCGACCTCCTCTGGGGCTCAGCTGCCCTGCGGGAAGGAATCGACGACGACGCCGAGCTCACCGAGGTGCTCGCCGCGAGCCCCGCGGCCGAGGAACCACCGGCTGCCACAGATCTCTATTCATCGCACCGCTAACCGCAATCCCATGGAAGGAACACTATGCGGACCACTCGCACAATCAGATACACCGCAGGTCTCGCCGCGGCCTCACTGGTCCTGGCCGGCTGCGGGGGAGGCGACAACGGAGCCGCCGGAGACGGTGAGGTCCAGCCGCTGACCATCCACGCCAATGACGGCAACACCCACCAGGCCAATTTCAACCCCTTCGCCTCAGCTTTTCTGGCCGGCACCCGCGGGTTCATCTACGAGCCGCTGCTGATCTCCACCCCCATGCAGCCCGGTGAACCCATCCCGTGGCTGGCCGAATCCCTGGAGTGGAACGATGAGGGCACCGAGGTCACCCTGACCCTGCGCGAGGGCGTGCAGTGGAACGACGGCGAGGACTTCGACGCTGAGGATGTCGCCTTCACCTTCAATATGATGATCGAACACCCCTCCACCAACCTCTCCGCACTGCCGGTGGAGTCGGCCGAGGCCACTGATGATCACACCGCCGTGATCAGCTTCAGTGAGACCGCCTTCGCCGATGAGGCCGCCATCGGAAACACTGTGATCGTGCCTGAGCACATCTGGGCCGATCTCGATGAGCCCACGGAGTTCGTCAATGAAGAAGACCCCGTCGGCACCGGTCCCTTCGAACTGGACCAGCTCAGCGACCAGCTCTATATCCTCGCTAAGAACGAGGACTACTGGGACGCCGATGACATCGAGGTCCAGGAGATCCACTACCCGGCCCTGACCGGTGAGACCCTGACCACCACCCTGGCCGCAGGCGACCTCGACTGGTCCGGCGGCTTCATCTCCAATATCGAAGACGTCTTCATCAACCAGGACCCGGAGAACCGGCACAACTGGTACCCCGGTGGCGGACAGATCACTGTGGCGATGAACCACGAGGAGGAGATCTTCGAGGACGTCGAACTGCGCGAGGCACTCAGCGCCGGTATCGACCGCGAGCAGATCTCCGAGGTGGCCATGCAGGGCTACACCCCGCCCTCACACCCCACCGGCCTGCCACTGCCGACCTACGATGACGCCATGGCCAGCGAGTTCGAAGAACTCGCCTATGAATACGATCCCGATCTGGCCAATGAGATCCTCGACGAGGCCGGCTATGAGGAAGGCTCCGACGGCATCCGGGTGGCCCCCGACGGCACCCCGCTGTCCTGGGAGCTGGCCATCCCCTCCGACTGGCCTGACTGGGTGGATATCTCCCAGCTGCTGGAGGAGCAGCTGGCTGAGATCGGCATCGCCGTCGACCCCCAGGGCATCTCCCATGAGGCCTATATCGAAGCCCGCAATAACGGAAACTTCGAGCTGACCATGGCCGCCATCCCCGTGGGGCTGACCCCCTATGACCTCTACTCGCAGATGATGTCCTCGGAATACGCCCCCGATGACGACTCCGATGCGGTCAACGCCAACTTCGGCCGCTTCTACTCTGATGAGGCCGATGAAGCACTGGCCCAGTTCCGCAACACCGAGGACGACGAGGAACAGCAGGAGGCCCTGGAGGAGCTGCAGCGCATCGCCGTGGAGGAGATCCCCTACCTCGGCCTGGTGCAGGCACCGAACTGGTTCAACTACAGCACCGAGCGCTGGGAGGGCTTCCCCAATGAGGATGATCCCTACGCCCTGGGTGCTCCGTTCCAGTCTCCGGATAACGCCCTGACCATCCGTGAGCTGACCCCCGCCGAATAAGCACTGACGGAGCTGTTGATCCCCCTGGGAGGGCGTACGTGAAATTCCTGCTGCGCAAGGTGATGCTCTATGTGTTCATCGCCTGGGCCGCATTGACGCTGAACTTCCTGATCCCCCGACTGATGCCGGGCGACCCCCTGGTGCTGCTCATGGAGCGCACCGAGGGTCGCCTGGACCCGGGGGCTCTGGAAGCGATGGCCGAGGCCTATGGCCTCACCGATGCGCCCCTGGTGGTCCAATACTGGGACTACCTCAGCTCCCTCGTCCAGGGGGATCTCGGCCTGTCCATCGGCTATTACCCGGTGCCGGTGGCCGATATCGTCGCCGGGGCTATGCCCTGGACCATCGGCCTGGTGGGGGTCACCACCATCATCAGCTTCCTGCTGGGCACCGGTCTGGGCGTCATCCTCGCCTGGCGGCGGGGCAAACGCTCCGACTACGTGCTGCCGGCACTGACCTTCCTCAACGGTGTGCCCTATTTCTGGATGGCCCTGATCCTGGTGCTGATCTTCTCGGTGAACCTCGGCTGGTTCCCGGTGGCCAACGCCTATCAGCCCATCCTGGTCCCCGGGTGGAACCCCGAATTCATCAGCTCAGTCATCTACCACGCCATCCTGCCGGCACTGACCATCGTCATCGGCTCCTTCGCCGGCTGGGTGCTCTCGATGCGCAATATGACCGTCACCGTCCTCGGCGAGGACTACGTGACCATGGCCGAGGCCAAGGGACTGCCCCGCCGCAAAGTGCTGCTGCGCTACGGAGCCCGCAACGCCATCCTGCCCTCGATCACCGGTTTCGCCCTCTCCCTGGGCGCAGTGGTCGGCGGGTCCATGCTCACCGAGGTCATCTTCAACTACCCCGGTGTCGGCTACACCCTCTTCCAGGCCGTACAGAACCAGGACTTCCCGCTGATGCAGGGACTGTTCCTGGTGATCTCCCTGGCGGTGATCCTGGCCAACCTCCTGGCCGATATCGTCTACATCTTCCTCGACCCGCGCACCCGAGCGGAGGCCTGAACCCATGAAGCTGAACTCACTCTGGCCCGCCTCCGGCAAAGTCCGCGCCGGGCTGATCATCGTCATCTTCTTCGTCCTGCTGGCGGTCTTCGGGCCGATGATCACCGATTACGCCCCGCGGGCCACCGGCAACCCACCACTGCAGCCACCCTCAGCCGATCACTGGCTGGGCACCACCCAGACCGGACAGGACGTCTTCAGCCAGTTCGTCCACGGCGCTCGGGTCTCCCTGGCGGTGGGCTTCATCGCCGGTGTGCTCTCCCAGATCGTCTCCGTGCTGGTCGGCCTGGTCGGCGGCTATTTCCGCGGGATCGCCGATGAGATGCTCTATATCCTCACCGCGGTCTTCCTGGTCATCCCCGCAATGCCGCTGCTGATCGTGCTCACCGGTTATTTGCCCACCCGCGGGATGATCTCAGTGGCCATCGTCATCACCATCACCTCCTGGGCCCCGGCAGCCCGCGTGCTGCGCGCCCAGACCCTCTCCCTGCGCAACCGAGACTTCGTCGAGGCCGCCCGCGCCACCGGCGAATCCCGGATGCGCATCATGTTCTACGAGGTGATGCCCAATGCCCTGCCGGTGATCGCCTCCGGCTTCCTGTTCTCCACGATCGCGGCGATCCTCGCCGAGGCCGGACTGTCCTTCCTCGGCCTGGGCTCCCTGACCACGGTCAGCTGGGGCTCGATGCTCTACTTCGCACAGAACAACCAGGCGCTGCTGGTCGGGGCCTGGTGGTGGTTCGTCCCACCGGGTCTGGCGATTGCGATCATCGGTGCCGGACTCGCTCTGATCAACTTCGGCATCGACGAATACGCCAACCCCCGGCTGCGCACCGGCAAATCCCGACGCAAGGCAGCACGCCCGGCCGGTCGGGGTTCCGCGGCTATGAGCAGCACCGCAGCATCGGCAGCCGCAGGTGCGGAGGCGTCATCGTCATCCTCCGGGGTTTCAGAGGGGAGTTTGGGAGGTACGGAATCCACTGAGACAACCGACGACGACGCCAGCCCGCCCCAGATCAGAGGATCCGAGGTCCCCGGGGATCCGGTGATCTCGGTGCGTGACCTCATTGTGGACTACCCCACCGAGGACGGGGCGGTCCGGGCGGTGGACCATGTCTCGATCACCCTGCACCGCGGTGAGCTGCTGGGTCTGGCCGGTGAATCCGGTTCCGGCAAATCCACCCTGACCAATGCCATCACCCGGCTGCTGCGCAACCCCGCAGAGGTCAGCGGTGGTGAGATCACCTATCACCGCAGCACCCGCACCGGGGAGAGCACCGAGGTGGATCTGCTGAACCTCCCGGCCGAGGAGCTGCGAGCCTTCCGCTGGAGCGAGCTGGCCATCGTCTTCCAATCGGCGATGAACGCGCTGAACCCCGTCCTGCGGGTCTCAGCACAGTTCGACGACGTCCTGCGGGTCCACCGCCCCGGGATGTCAGCGGCAGGCCGGAAAGAACTGGCCCAGGAGATGCTGCATAAGGTCGGCATCGACCCCGAGCGGGTCACCGCCTACCCCCATGAGCTCTCCGGGGGAATGAAACAGCGGGTGGCCATCGCCATCGCCCTGGTGCTGGAACCCGATGTGATCATCATGGACGAGCCCACCACCGCCCTGGACCTGCTGGTTCAGCGGGAGGTGCTCGAACAGGTGATGCAGCTGCGGGAGGAATACGGCTTCGCCATCATCTTCACCACCCACGATCTCTCCCTGCTGCTGGAGATCTCGGACACGATCGCGGTGATGCAGACCGGAACCCTGGTCGAATACGGACCGGCCACCGATGTCTACTCCGACCCCCGCCACCCCTACACCAAGACACTGCTGAGCTCGCTCGCGAACCTGGGAGCCCGGATATGACCACAGTCCCCACCACAGATGCACAGAACGGCCCCGCCGCAGGCGCCGGTGAGGTGATCCTGGAGGCCCGTGACCTCGTCAAGGACTTCCGTGGCAAACGCGTGGGCCTGCACCGGCAGCGTTTCCGCGCAGTGGACCATGTCTCCCTGCAGCTGCGCCGCGGACAGGTCACCGCCCTGGTCGGCCAATCCGGTTCGGGCAAATCCACCGTCGGCCGGCTGCTGGCCCAGCTGATGCCCCAGACCTCCGGTGAGCTGCTGCTCAACGGGCAGCCGATCACCGCCCACCGGGGGCGGGCCTTCATCCGCTACACCAGCACCGTGCAGATGACCCTTCAGGATCCCTTCGCCTCCCTGAACCCGGTGCACCGGATCAGCTACATCCTGGCCCGGGCGCTGAGCATCCACGGTCACGCTAAGGGAGCCGAGGAGATCGAGGAGAAGAGCCTGGCCCTGCTCCGCAAGGTCAATCTCACCCCACCGGAGCGCTATCTGCGCCGGTTCCCCCATGAGCTCTCCGGCGGTGAGCGCCAACGAATCTCCTTCGCCCGGGCCCTGGCCGCCGAACCGCAGGTGCTGCTGGCCGATGAGCCGGTCTCGATGCTGGATGTCACCATCCGCAAGGAGATTCTGGACCTCTTGGACCAGCTGCGCACTGAGGAGAACCTCGCAGTCCTCTACATCACCCATGACCTCGGCTCCGCTAGGGCCTACTCCGAGGAGACCCTGGTGATGTACCGCGGGGAGGTCGTCGAACGCGGCAGCAGTGCCGATGTCATCGACAACCCCCAGCATGAATACACCCAACGCCTGCTTGCCGCGGCTCCGAACCCGCGACGTCGGCTCAGCAACCCCGGTGAGGAGTTCCGCGGATGACAAAAAGTGTGGGAGCAGACCACAGCCTGGCCGAACTGGCCACTGAAGGAATCGACGAACGCTACCGCGACCTCGACTCCCGAAGCACCCTGGGCGTCCTTGAGGCGATGAACGAGGCCGAGGCCGAGGTGCCCCGGGCCGTGAACCGGGCCCTGCCCCAGATCAGCCAATTGGTCGATGGTGTCGCCGCCCGGCTGCGCACCGGGGGACGGCTCATCTATCTCGGCGCCGGGACCTCCGGGCGGCTCGGCATCGTCGATGCCTCCGAATGCCCCCCGACCTTCTACACCTCCCCGGAGACTATCCAGGCGCTGATCGCCGGCGGACGGGAGGCGGTGTTCTCTGCCGTGGAGGCAGCCGAGGACTCCCAGGAGGCCGGGGCCAAGGATCTGGCCGAACTGCAGATCAGCAGCCGGGACGCCGTCGTCGGGATCGCTGCCTCAGGCCGGACACCCTATGTGCTCGGTGCCGTCCGGGCCGCAGCCGAGGTTGGGGCGCTGACCGGCGGTATCGCCTGTAATACCGGCTCCGAGCTCAGCGCGGCAGTCCAGTACCCCGTGGAGGTCGAGGTCGGCCCCGAGGTGCTGGCCGGTTCCACCAGGCTGAAGGCCGGTTCAGCCACCAAACAGGTGCTGAATATGATCTCCACTGCCGTGATGGTCCAGAACGGCAAGACCTACGGCAACCTCATGGTGGATGTGGCCATCACCAATGCGAAACTCCGCGACCGCGGTGAGCGGCTGATCATGCGGATCACCGGATGTGACCGCAACCGGGCGAAACATGCTCTGCGGGACTCCGGGGACCGGGTGAAAGTCGCCGCAGTGATGCTCACCCGGGGCCTGGACCGAGAGGCCGCGGAGCTGGTTCTGCGCATGAATGACGAACGGTTAGCCCCTGCACTGGAGGCAAACTGATCTATGATCTCCAGCATGGCCTCCAGAAAGCGAAGCACCGGTGCCGAGCCTCTCGACCTGCCGACCGGGGTGACCTTGGTCAGCCGGATCAACGGGCTGCTGCCAGACCTCCGCCCCTCCGAGCGGCGGGTGGCTGAAGCTGTGGTGGAGGATCCCGCCACTGTGGCTCGGGAGTCCATTACCACCCTGGCCCAGCGGTGCAATACCTCGGCACCGACAGTGGTGCGCTTCGCCAAACGGCTGGGCCTGCCCGGATACCCCCAGCTGAAACTGGCCCTGGCCAAAGAGGCCGGAATCGAGGAGGGCCGCAACTCCCGCGGACCGCTCTCGGGAGCATTGGATGCCAGCGACAGCCTGGAGGATGTGGTCTCCAAGATCGGTTACGCCGGCACCCGTGCCCTGGAGGAGACCGCCCAGATGCTCGACGTCGGCGCCCTGGAGAAGGCAGTGGACGCTGTGGTTTCCGCCCGCCGGATCGACCTGGTCGGCGTCGGCGCTGGTGCAGTGGCCGTACTGGACCTCGACCAGAAGCTCTCCCGGCTGGGCCTGGCGACCTTCCAGCATCCTGACCGGCATGGGGCGATGACGGCTGTCTCGCTGCGCGGGGAACAGGATGTGGTCATCGGGATCTCACATTCGGGCTCCACCTCCGATGTGCTGGCGCCTATCGAATTGGCCCGCTCCCTGGGGGCGACCACTATCGGCATCACCAATCACCCCACCTCCCAGTTGGCCTCCACAGTGGATATCACCCTGTTGACCGCCTCCCGGGAGACCTCCTTCCGACCGGCGGCAATGGCCAGCCGGATCGCCCAGCTGATGGTCATCGACTGCCTGCTCACCGGGGTGGCCATGCGGGATATGGACTCCACTCAGCAGGCCCTGGACGCCAGCTTCCGGGCAGTCGCCGACCTCTAGGTGACAGCCCGGCGGGCAGTAGCGGCCACCGCCCGGCGCAGCGGCATCAGCATGAAGGCATCCCGATGCGGATGCACATTATTGGTTAGCAGCACCACCACGAGGTCGTCGATGGGATCGATCACCAGCGAGGTGCCCACAAAACCGGTATGCCCCAGCACCTGAGTATCCCCGGTGCCCATAAACCCGAATTGACCCATCCGCAGACCCATCGACTGGTTATAGCCGACCCGCTCATGCTCTGCGGCACTGAGCGTCCCAGTGGACAGCAGCTGGCGTCCTGCAGGGCTCAGAACACCAGCCGAACCAGTGCGGATCTCCTCACCGAGCCGGAAGATATCTGCCGCCGTGGAGAACAGCCCCGCATTGCCGGAACCGCCCAGGGCGCCGGCCGCCTCATCGTGGACCTCGCCGACCACCAGGCCCCGTCCGGTGGTGGTGTCATATTCGGTGGCGGCCACCGGCAGTCCCGGCTGCGGGGTATAGGAGGTCGACTCCATCCCCAGGGGACCGGTGACAGTTTCAGCGATCAGTTCTGGAAGCTGCAATCCGGTGATCCGCTCCAGGGCAAGCCCCAGAGTCATGAACCCCACACAGGAGTAGACATGGCTCTCACCGGGGGTGCGCTCCAGCGGCCGGCTGAGCAGATAGGCCGCCCGGTCATCGCGGCCGCCGGGCACAGTCCAGGGCCGGGCCACTGAGGAGAGCCCCGAGGTGTGGTTCAGCAGATGCCGGATCAGAACATGCCGTCGCGAGAGAGGAGAGGTGGCGGCGTCGTCGTCGGTTTCAAACTCGGGGAGGTATTCCACCACGGGGGCGTCTAAGTCCAAGCTGCCGCGCTGGTGCTGCACCATAGCCGCGACGGCAACTGCCACTTTGGTCAATGAGGCGATATCCCAGAGCTCCTCGGAGCTCACCGCTCGCTGTTGCGAGGCGGGAAGGAGACTGCCGTCCTGGTCGAAGAGCACCGACATCCCGGCGTGCTGATGGCTGAGGATCTCCCCGCGGTGGGCGATCAGGGCCTCCGCGCCCGGGGCAGCGCAGGGCAGCTCGCCATCCTTCCGAGGGGCGCCACCGGCCTCCGCGGCAGTCCTGGTCGCCTCGGCCAGCAGCTGTTCCAGTTCCTCATCAAGCGTCATCCTGACCCATAGTACGGCCCGTCACCCCAGGTCACCGGGACCCGGCACGTAGGATGGCAGTATCAACGATTCCCGCCGGTTTCTGCGGGGGAGGGAGCTGAATGCAGGTCGTCATCTTCGCCGACGCGCAGGCCGCCGGAGCCTATGGAGCCGGACTCATCAATGACCGGCTCGAGCGCGGGGCACTCAATGTCCTCGGCGTGGCCACCGGATCCTCCCCGGTGCCGCTCTACCAGGCATTGGCGGCTGATCCCCACCCCCGGTTGACCGGACTGACTGCCTTCGCCCTGGATGAATACGTCGGCCTGCCCAAGGAGCACCCGGAGAGCTACGACTCGGTGATCGACCGGAAGGTGCGTCGGCCCCTGGGCCTGGACCCCGCCCGGGTCCACGTCCCCGATGCCGACCCCGAACGGCTGGAGACCGCCGGTGAACGCTATGAGCAGCGGATCGCCGAGGCCGGCGGGGTGGACTTACAGATCCTGGGCATCGGAGCCACCGGCCATATCGGGTTCAATGAGCCGACCTCCTCGCTGGCCTCCAGGACCCGGCTGAAGACTCTGGCCCCGGCCACCCGGGCGGATAACGCCCGCTTCTTCGACTCCGAGGATGAGGTGCCGGTGCACTGCATCACCCAGGGGATCGGCACCATTCTCGACGCCGGGGAAGTCCTGCTGCTGGCCCAGGGGGAGCAGAAGGCCAGGGCCGTGGCCCAAGCAGTGGAGGGCCCCATCAGCAGTATGTGTCCGGCATCGGCCCTGCAGTTGCACCGGAAGGCCACCCTCCTTTTGGATGAGGCGGCGGCATCCCAGCTGGAATACACCGACTACTACCGGTTCGTGCACCAGAACCGCCCCGATTGGCAGCGCCCCTAGACCCATGCTGATCTCCGCGGAACGGGGCCTGACCCCTGATGGCCGATTGGAACCGCTCTGGCTGCGGATCCAGGACGGACGCATCGCTGAATCCGGCACAGGAACACCGCCGGGGCCGGCGGATCTCCACCACAGCCACGGAGTGCTCAGCCCCGGATTCGTGGACGTGCACTGTCACGGCGGAGGAGGCGCAGACTTCACCCAGGGGGCCGAGGGCGCCCGGACCGTACGCTCCACCCACCTGGCACAGGGCACGACGACGATGCTCGCCTCACTGGTCAGCGCACCCCAGGATGTGCTCCTCGAGCAGATCAAGGAGCTGAAACCCCTGGTGGACTCCGGGGAACTGGCCGGAGTGCATCTGGAAGGCCCCTGGCTGGCCCCCGGCCGCAGCGGAGCTCATGACCCCGAGGTCCTGACCAACCCCGAGACCGCAGCAGCCGAGCAGCTGTTGGGGCAGGGGGCCATCAGAATGGTGACTATTGCCCCTGAACTGCCGGGGGCTCTCGAGACCATCAGCGCAGTCAGCTCTGCGGGCGCGGTTGCGGCAGTGGGCCATACTGATGCCGACTACCGGCAGACCCAAGACGCCCTCGCCGCCGGCGCCACTGCCGGAACCCATCTCTTCAACGCGATGGCGGGGCTGCACCACCGGGAGCCGGGCCCCATCCCCGCACTGCTGGAGGCCGGGGCCTGGTTGGAGCTGATCGCCGATGGCGTCCACCTCCACCCGGCGGTGCTGGATATGGTCTTTACCACTGCCCCGGAGAAGACGGTTCTGGTCTCAGATGCCATGGCGGCATCCGGTATCGGCGACGGCGACTACACCCTCGGCGGTCTCGAGGTCCGCGTTGCCGATGGCGAGGCGCGACTGCGGGGCCCCGATGGCGCAGTCGGGGCCATCGCCGGATCCACCCTGAGCCTCTCCGCAGCTCTACGCCACAGCGTGCTGGAGGCAGGGGTCCCCACTGCTCAGGCCCTGCAGGCTGCAACGGCCCATCCGGCCCGGATGATCGGGCTGAGCGATACCGGGGCGCTCTCCCCGGGAAACCGGGCTGATCTCGTCCTTCTGAATGACCAGCTCCTGGTCGAAGGCGTTATGCGTGCAGGTCAGTGGGTATCCGATGGCCAGGGCAATACTGACCCTGGGTTATGAGGTGGATCACAGGTAGGCTGACCGCATGTCATCACCGTTGTACTCCTGGTTGGCCGCGGAGCTGATCGGAACTTTCATCCTGGTGCTGGGCGGTTGCGGTGCTGCTGGCGGAGTTCGTGCTGACCTTCCTATTCCTGTTGGTCATCCTCGGCGCGACTGACAGCCGGGCTCCGGCAGGTTTCGCCCCCATCGCCATCGGGCTTGCTCTGACCCTGATCCACCTGGTCTCCATTCCGATTTCCAATACCTCGGTCAACCCCGCCCGCTCATTGGCAGTGGCCTGGTTCAGCCCGGAGGCACTGGGGCAGGTGTGGGTCTTCCTCCTGGCGCCCCTGGCCGGGGCAGCAGTGGCGGGGCTGGTCTATAAGTACCTCTTCCCCAACACAGAAGAGGTTGTGTTGGAGCGGGACTAGACCGGCGTAGGGTTGATCGGGTGAGTACAGAAGAATTCGCCGCCACCCCCGTCCTTGAGCACCGTCTGGTCCGTTTGGTTCCCCTGGAGCCGGCCCATGAGCAGGAGCTGATTGCTGCTGCCAGTATCGGCGAACTCTGGAAAACCTGGTATCTGCGACATGTGCCTGCCCCTGATGCCATGGGTAAGGAGATCGCCCGGCTGCTCGATCAGCAGCAGCAGGGCAAACAGGCTCCCTATGCGGTGACCGATCCCGCCAGCGGTAAGGCCCTGGGCGTGACCACCTTCATGAACCTGGACGCAACGAATAAGCGCCTGGAGATCGGCAGCACCTGGCTGGGCCGGGAAGCCCAGGGCACCGGCATCAACCTCGCGATGAAATACCTCATGCTGCAGCGGGCCTTCGAAGTACTCGACTGCAATGCGGTGGAGCTGCGCACCCATTGGCATAACCACCAGTCCCGGGCCGCGATCGCCAAACTGGGGGCCAAACAGGACGGTGTGCTACGCAATCACATTCTCTTCCCCGACGGGCATATTCGGGACACCGTGGTCTTCTCCATCCTCAACACGGAATGGCCCTCGGTCCGCAACGGTCTGAACCACCGTCTGGAGGCATAATGCTGACCTCACGGCTGCGCCTGCGGGCCCCGGATGAGGGGGATATCGACTTCGTCGTCGATATGTACTCCCGCTATGAGGTGGTCCGCTATATCGGTAGAGGTGAGGTGCAGACCACCCGTGAAGAGGCCGCCGAGCGGATCCAGCGCTACCGCTCCCAGTTCGGTCCCAGCGCAGGAGTCTGGCTGATCGAGGAACAGAACACCGACGACGACGCGGCAGTGGGTTTCGCACTGCTGAAGCCGATTCCCTTCTCTGAGGGGATCGAAGGCGAGCAGGATGTCGAGATCGGCTGGCATCTGCACCCCCGGGCCTGGGGTAAGGGATATGCCTCCGAGGCGGCCCAGGCTTTGGTCGATCATGCCCGAGCGCAGGGGCTGAAGCAGCTGGTGGCGGTCACCCACGCTGATAATGCTGCCTCCCAGGCTGTGGCGGCCCGGCTGGGCATGACCCACCAGGACTCCACCGACCGCTACTACAACACCACCTGCGAACTCTTCACCCTCGACCTCTGAGCCCTATTGAACTTGCGTATCCTCCGAAGGATACTTTAAGTATGACTATGACTACCATCAAGGTGTCGCGCGAGACTCGTGACTTGCTCAAGGAGCAGGCTGCTGCCCAGCACATCCCAATGGATAGTTACCTGCGAAAGCTCGCGGAGGATGCCGAACGAGAGGCGCGGTGGGCGCGACTGGGGGAGGCCATCGCCAACACTTCTGCAGAAGATATGGAGAGCTGGCGCCAGGAGGCTCGTGAATGGGACCGCTTGGCTGGAGACGGTTTAGAGAATCTGAATGACGACTATGCCTGATCCGCAGCCCGGCGAACTATGGTGGGCCTATCTGGATCCAGCGGTCGGATGTGAGCAAGGTGGGCGCCGACCAATTGTGGTGATTTCCAGTAGGAGGTATCTCAAAACTGTGGACACTTTGCTGATCAGTGTCCCGGTCACTTCGGTTGATCGTGGGTGGCCCAACCATGTCCCACTTACCGGTCAGTCTGATGTGGTCGGATGGGCGGTGACCGAGCAGCCTCGGGTATTGAGCAGGGATAGGCTCAGTACCCCAGCCGGACAGGTTTCAACGGAGTGCCTGAAATTGATCCGCCAATGGGTGCATGAATCAGTCAGCGACTGATGTCCTGGCCACCATGACAGGATGGCTTCATGTCTGCACAGCCTGAGGAGGTCAGCTGCGAGTGGGTGCGTTCTGCGGTGGTCGCTGCGCAGGGGATCCCTGCCCCGGGCGGACCGAAGACCTATGAGGACGCCGCTGATGTTCTGCGCGGGCTCGGTCTCATCCAGTTGGACCCCCTGACCCGGGTCTCCACCGCCCAGCGGCTCACCTGTCTCACCCGACTGCCGCGCGGGTATAAGGCTGAAGCGGTGGATGCCGCACTCTGGCCCGACCACCAGCCGGCTTCCTTTGAGGCATTCACCAAAGTGGCCTGCGTCTTCCCATTGGAGGATTGGCCGCTGCTGCGGCTGCGCAGGGAGGCCACCGGCGCTCGCCACGGACACAAGATCGAACCAGAGGTTCGGCAGCGCGTGCTGGAACTGGTGGAACAGCATCCCGGCGGTGTGGCCACCGGAGTGATTGAGGCTGAGTTCGGTCCGGAACGCACCACCGGCTGGCATTGGTCAGCGGTGAAGAAAGCTACTGAGCTTATGGTCCGGATGGGCGATCTCGTGGTCACCGCCCGGGACGGGGTGATCCGCCTCTTCGACCTGCCGGAACGGGCCCTGCCCGCTGAGGTGCGCGAGGCTGAGGCCCTGCCCGATGACCGGCTGCGGGGAAGTCTTGCCCACCGGGCTGCGGCCGCGCTGGGAGTCATGACGGTCACCGATTTCGCCCACCACTATCACCTCAATAAGGCCGATGCCGCCCACGGGATCGAGCTGGCCGGACTGAGTCCCGTAAGCGTTCAGGGCTGGCGGGAGACTGCCTACGTCCTGCCGGAATCCCTGGCTGAAAACACCGACGACGCCGCCCCTGGCTCCTTGGGGCCGGTGAAAGAGGCCCGGTTGATCGGCCCCTTCGACCCCCTGCTGCGAGATCGTCGTCGTGCCCTGCGGATCTTCGATTTTGACTACACCTTTGAGGCATATGTCCCCAAGGCCAAACGAATCTACGGTCACTATGTGATGGCCGTGCTCTCAGGCACCCAGCTCATCGGCCGGGTGGATCTCTGGCGCAGCAATGGCGAACTGGTGGTCAACCGCATCTGGGCTCAGCAGGGATTTCCACAGCGCAGTGTCACCGCCCGAGCGAAGGCGGCGGCCACCACCCTAGCTAGGCAGCTGGGCGTGAGTCTCCGTCTAGCGGACTGAGAAGAGATCCCCCGGCTGGCAGTCCAGTACTCGGCAGAGGGCGATCATCGTGCTGTAGCGGATGGCCTTGGCCCGGTTGTTCTTCAGCACTGAGAGATTCGCATAGGTGATCCCCACCTGGGCAGAGAGCTCGGTCAGGGTCATGCCGCGTTCGGCCAACAGGGCATCCAGATGGCAGATGACCTGCCCCTCATCGCTGGTATCCGGGCTCATCAGACCAGGCCCTCCAACTCATCCTGATTCTTTTTACCCTGGCGCAGTGCCTCAGTGAAGATTGTCAGCATCAGCAAGACGATAAAGCCGTACCAGAAGTGATCGCTCCCCCAGAGGCCAGATGCACTGTCTGCTTCGATCTCGAGGTCGCGAATAACCATAATGGCCCCGAAGTGAAGCATCGCAAGATAAATCGTCCAAGCGATAATGCCCACTACACACAATCGACTGAGGAGACCGGGTGGAGGCGGGGCAGCGGATCGCGGAGATCGGCAATACCGGCAACACGACGCAGCCACATCTGCATATGCAGCTGATGGACCGGGCCAGACCAGAGGCGGCTGCCGGTATCCCGATGGTCTGGTCAGGACTTGAGCTCGGTGAGATTGATCCCGGCTATGAGAAACACGCCGCTGATCCAGAAGCCACGGCTCTAGAGGGTATGCCCCGCAACGGTCAGCTCTTCACTGCCGACGGTGACATCGGGCGGCGTAGTAGTCTTCTGTCGAGGCATAAAACGTCCCATACCTGCTAAGGAGACCCACAGTGGCAATTGTCCGCGACGTCACCATTGAGATCCCGGCTGGCTCCCGTGTGAAGTACGAAATCGATCACGAGACTCACCGCCTGCGCCTGGACCGGGTACTCTTCACCCCCATGCAGTACCCCACTCACTATGGCTACTTCGATGACACCCTGGGTGAGGACGGCGATCCCCTGGACGCACTGGTCTACATCCCCGATGTGGATCTCATCCCCGGCGTTGTGGTTGAGGCCCGCCCCATCGGTGTGCTGAACATGACCGACGACGGCGGCGGGGACGCCAAGCTGGTCTGCGTCCCGGACGATAAGCGCTTCGATGACATCACTGATATCAGTGACCTCAACGATTTCCTGGTCAAGGAGATCGAGCACTTCTTCACCCGCTACAAGGATCTCGAGCCCGGCAAGTGGGTCAAGATCGAGGGCTGGGAAGGCCGCGAAGAGGCTGAGGCCGAGCTGCAGCGCAGCATCGAGCGCTTCAAGGGCTGAATCTGCTGAGCCCGCACAGGGCTCCCTGAAGGAGATGCCATCCCCCTCGTTGTGAGGGGTGGTGGCATCTTTTCCTTTTTGTGCAGCCTCACGCGGCCTTGGGGCGAGTGGTTTTCGTTCGCGGTGGGTCCGCGTTGGGTGGGGGTAGGTAACCGTGAGATTTGAGCCGGTGATGCCTCCGGCATAGCGCCCAGAGGTTTGATCCTGTGGTGGGGCCGGCTCGTTCGTAGGGGATCTGATGATCCAGATCGGATCGTTCAGCAGGGATGGTGCAGCCAGTGGCCTGGCAGATCCCGTCACGGAAGATCACAGCGTCCCGTAGTCGTTCTGGTGCGAAGCGCCCGTTGTAGACCACGCTAAGAACGTCCCGGTCAGCACGCCGCTGGTTCTTGCGGGTGCCCGCGGTGTACCACTCGTGATCCGCCTCGGGATCAGCTGCCATCTTCCGGATGTCTGCTGCGGGGATGACGCTGGCCCGGTCGGTGGTGATGGCGGGTTCCTCGGATTCTCCGGTGAGGGTTTCTTCGGGGACCATCACGCAGATCTTGGCTGAGATGGGTGTGGTGTAGCAGTGACCGTCACGCAGCCATGCGCTGAGGAGGTCAGCCTCCCGCTGGCGGATAGTCCGGTCGTCTATCTCGTCGGCGGTGATTTCGGGGTCGTGGTCCGGGTGCGGGGCGTCGTGATCCACCGGAGAGCCCTCGCCGGTTCCAGTGGAGGCGGGATGAAAACCGTCGGCACTCCGGGGAGCCGCCAGAGGCTGACCGTGCATGCCTGTTTCGTCAAAGACGGGCGGCTTGTCAGCATCTTTGGGCTGCGCCCGGTTCATGCCTCGCGCTGCGGCGTTGACCTTCTTCTCGATGGCCTTGGCCTCAATCGTGGGGATGGTGAGCTCAATGAGGCTCATCCCTTCTGTGCCGTGGTGGAAGGTCACACAGCGGCGTTCTTTAGCCTCTTCAGCTGCCTCGTTGAAGAGCTCCACATCCAGTTCGGGGATCCTGCGGATAATCCAAGACCGCAGCTCGGTGGGTGTCTTTCCCGGGGCTATGTCGACCAGTTCCTCGTCAATGATCTCTAAGAGGTCGTCTCGGTGGATGAGCGGGAGGGTCTCCACTGCGGCCTTGCGCAGATTGGTCAGGGCAATGGCACCACAGCGGAAGGCTTTCCAGAACTTCGGCAGATGTTCACGAACGTATTCGGCGGCATTGAGCACTGCGGTGGCCTGCTGGTCACTCATCCCCAGCAGGAGTCCGGCATGCCGGTTAGCCTGGCGATTATTTGCAGCTCGTACATGAGGATTCTCGCCCATGGTCTCTTTCCACCGGGTCCCACGATGGGTGAGGAAGTGCTCAATAGAGGCAGCCGTTGCACGGTTGGCGTCGACGATGGATTCCCAGGCAGCTTCCAGTTCCTCATCACCGATGAGGTGAGAGGCACGCTCCGGAATCTCCGGGCGGGGAAACTGCTGTTCATCCTTCATAAAACCCACGCTACCCCTGGGGGTGGACATGCCCAGATACCCGGCACGTCACCCTTCCTAAACCACTGATCGTCTTCATATTTCCACTGTACGAGGGGGCTGGACATGCCGATGTACCGGGACGACCCCCGTGTGAAGTCTTCCGCTGAAACTGAACTCTTTCTCCATAACCCCACATTACTTTGGGGTCTGGACATGCTGATGTTCCACTCGAAAGCACGAAGTTCTGGCAGCGCCTCATCGCCAGTTTTAGCTCCATGCATTAACTCTATGAGCAGGGGTAGACATGGCGATCTTCCACAGTGATATGAAGAAAAGGCGCTGGTCAGACAACTACAGAAGATGACCAGAAACAACCTCAGAACTGGCGGTCGGAAGCTTCCAGGTGGTGGGCCAGGAAGGCGTAATCCCAGGCACGTTCCTTCCACTGCTCATAGCGGCCCGAGGCGCCGCCGTGGCCGCCGTCCATCTCGCATTTGAACACGATCGGAGCATCGCCCTGCTGGTGCTCACGCAGCCGCTGCACCCATTTGGCCGGCTCCACATACAGCACCCGAGTGTCATGCAGTGAGGTCACCGCAGCGATAGCGGGATAGTCGACGTCGTGGATGTTCTCGTATGGGGAGTAGGACTTCATGTACTTATAGACTTCCGCGTCGGTGAGCGGGTTGCCCCACTCCTCCCACTCCAGGGCGGAGAGCGGCAGGTCCGGATCCAGAATGCTGGTGAGGTTATCCACGAACGGCACCTGGGCCACAATCGCCCGGTACTTCTCCGGAGCCAGATTCGCCACCGCGCCCATCAGCAGGCCACCGGCGGAACCGCCCAGGGCTGCCACGCGGGTGGGATCGCCCCAGCCGGCAGAGTTGAGGTGATCGGTCACGGCCAGGAAATCGGTGAAGGTGTTCTTCTTCGCCAGTTTCTTGCCGTCCTCATACCAGCGCCGACCCAGTTCACCGCCGCCGCGGATATGTGCTACCGCGAAGACCACCCCACGGTCCAGTAGGCTCAGCCGCGGAATCCCGAACGCCGGATCCATGCTGATCTCATAGGACCCGTAGCCGTAGACCAGCAGCGGGTTCTTCCCATCGGCGGTCACATCCCGGTGACGGATCACCGTGACCGGAATCTGGGTGCCATCGGAGGCCGTGGCCCATTCACGTTCGGCCCGGTAGGCATCCAGGTCCACATCATTGACCGGGGTTTCACGCCGAAGCTGCGGGTCATCCACATTGTGGTGGTCGATGTCGTAGATCCGCGGGGGAGTTAGCCAGGAGGTGTAGAGCACCCGGAACAGCGGGGCCTCGTACTCCGCAGAGACCAGCGCCACCGTGCACAGTTCCTCCTCAAACTGCGGGGAGGACAACGACGACGGCGATACAGGTGCCCCGCCCGCACGCACCTCGCGGATGGTCTCCAGCGGCAGGAGGTAGACGGACTCCACCGTGTTGACCCGGGCGCTGATCAGCACCTGGGCTGCAGTGACCATCAGCTGGTCATCGATCTTCACCGAATCCTCATGCCGCAGCAGCGGGGTGCCCGGATCGAACTCGGCTGCAGGATCCTGTGCGGCCAGATCCTCAGTGGTGGTCAGCGAGACCGAATTATTGGGGCCCTCCGCGTTATGGACCAGCAGGATCATCCGCTGGCCGTCCAGCTCCATGGGCTCGGCATTATGCAGCAGCCGGCGTTCCTCGGAGATCAGCAGGCGGGGCTCGGCCTCGGGATCTGTGGCATCCAGAATCCGGGTGGCGTTGTACTCCGAGTTCCCGGAGACGATCAGCAGTTCCTTCTTATCCGCGGAGAGTCCGATCCCTGTCCACAGCTCCTCATGTTCGATCTCCAGCAGCAGCCGATCCTGATCAGCGGAGGTGCCCACGGTGTGCTGGTAGAGCCGGTAGGGACGCCAGGCTGAATCGGCGACCATGTAGTAGACCCGCTGGCCGGTGGGCTCCAGGATGCCGCCGCCGTGGACATTGTCCACCTGCTCCGGGAGGTTCTCCCCGGTCTGCAGATTCCGCAGCCGCAGGGTGTAGTGCTCATCTCCGGAGGTGTCCTCGGAGTAGGCCAGTAGGGCGCCGTCCTCGCTGATGGACATCCCACCCAGGGAGTAGAAGGGGTGCTTGGCGGCCTCAGCATTGGTGTCGAAGTACACCTGCTCACCGGCCAGCTCCACACCCGGCTCCAGCTCCGGGGGCGCCCAGGATTCGGGGTCCTGCACCGGCACCCGGCAGTAGATCGGATGCTGCTCACCCTCAATAGTGCGAGTGAAGTACCAAAAGTCGCCGCGGTGGGCCGGTACCGAGAGGTCAGTTTCCACCGTGCGGTGCTTGATCTCATCGAAGATCGCCTGGCGCAGCGACTCCTGATCCGAGGTCACCGACTCCGTATAGGCGTTCTCCGCGTGGAGATGCTCAATGACCTCGGGGCTTTCCTTATCGCGGAGCCATTCATAGGGATCGGTCACCGTATCCCCGTGGTGAGTGCGCTGGGTGGGAACCTTCTTGGCCTGGGGTGGAGTCGGCGTCGTCATCCCCCTAGCCTAAATCCGCAGGGCTACTCTCCGGCGCGGACCAGGCCGGACTCATAGGCGGTGACCACAATCTGGGTGCGATCGCGCAGGTCCAGTTTCGCCAGAATCCGGGAGACATGGGTCTTGACCGTCTGCTCCGCCAGGAACAGCGCTTTGGCGATCTCAGTGTTGGACAGTCCCCGGGCCACCTGCTGCATAACGTCCAGCTCCCGCTCGGTCAGGGCCGCAGCCACCGCGGGATCAGCCTTCGGGGCGGCCGGGCGGGCCGCGTAGTCAGCGATCAGAGTCCGGGTGATCTTCGGAGACAGCAGCGCCTCCCCCTCGGCCACCACCCGCACCGCGTGGATCAGCTCCTCCGGGGCGGCATCCTTCAGCAGGAAGCCGCTGGCCCCGGCCCGCAGGGCGGAGAAGACGTACTCATCGGCGTCGAAGGTGGTCAGCATGAGGATCTTCGGCGGCTCACCGGGCATACTGAGGACTGTGCGAGTGGCCTCCAGACCGTTGACCCGTGGCATCCGGATGTCCATCAGCACCACATCCGGGCGCGACTTCCGCACCACATCGGTGATCTCGGCGCCGTCCTCGGCGGTGCCGACCACCTCAATCCCCTCCTGGGCGTCCAGCAGGGCAGCGAAGCCGGCGCGGATCATGGACTGGTCATCAACAATGAGCACACGCACGGTCATGGACTCAAACTACCCCAGCGGCGCCGGCAGCTCCGACCCCCGGCAGACCCGCGGTCGGAGAATACCCCGGAAGTATCACCAGCACCGCCGGGCAATGGCTCCGCAGAGTGATGCCGCCGCAGGGAACCGGTTCCTACGGTGATCCATATGAAGCAGCTGAGCCGCCACTACGCCTATGTCCTGCCGGGGCTGCCGATTGCCGTGTTCAGCTTCGGGCTGCTGCTGGGACTGACCGTGACCTCAGTGGCAACCCTGATCATCTGGGTCGGGGCACTGCTGCTGCCGATGACCCTGGTGGTGGCCTCCGGCTTCGCCGAACTGGACCGCAACCGGCTGCGGCACTGGGGCGCGGCGGTGGCCGCAGTGGACTATCGGCCCCTGGGGCCCGGGGTGGCCGGGAAGCTGCGCCTGGTGCTTGATCCGCGGCGCTGGCTGGATCTGGTCTTCGAGATGCTCATCGCCCTGCCCCTGCGGCTGATCACCTTCACCGTCACCGCAGTCTGGAGTCTGGCCGGCCCAGCCGGGCTGACCTACTTTGTCTGGTCGCTCTTCATCCCCGACGACGGCCCGGTCATCATGCTGATGGAGGCCACCAACCCGCAGATCATCCCGGAGAGCGGCACCGCCCAGTATCTCCTGGACGCCGGGGTCTACTTCATGGCCGGGCTCCTGTTCCTGATCACCCTGCCGGTGGTGCTTCGAGCGCTGGCCTCCTTCGACGCGATGCTCACCACCGCCCTGCTGGGCGCCGAGGGGCGCGGGGAATTCTTCGGCCACAGCACCGCAGAGACCGGGCATATCTCCCGGCATCAGGCCTCCTTCAGCGCCCGGGCCTGGTCCTGGATCGGTGCGGGATTCGTGGCCGTGGTGATGCTGGCCATCGGCTGGCCGATCACCGCCGCGCTCTACTCGGTCAACGTGGCCTTGGCCATGGTCCTGGTACTGGTCCACTGCGGGGCGATCATCCTGACCCTGCGCTGGGTCTGGCCGGGTCTGGGGCTCTCCCTGCTGGCCTCAGCAGGAATCATGGCTGCCACCGCCGAGGCTGAGCTCGCCGTCTGGCCCTGGCCGGTGACCGCCATGGTCACCCAGATCGCGGTGCTGGTGGTCGCGGCCCTGACCAAACCTTGGTACTGCGCGGCATCAGGCTGGTGCGCCGGGGCAGTGCTGACCCTGGCTGCCCTGCTGATCACCGCCCCCGGACTGCCCGAGGGGGCACTGGGCACCGGGATTGTCTTCACCTCAGTCAGCGCCGGTCTGGTCGTCGTCGGAATTCTCATCCGGCTCTGGATTCTCAACGCGGGCCGGCTCGAGGCGGCTGAACGCAGCAGCGCCCAGCAGGACCGCCGCCGTAAGGAACTCGAGGACCGCAACCGGATCGCCCGCGAACTCCACGATGTGGTCGCCCACAGTATGTCGGTGATCAGCGTGCAGGCCTCCACCGCCCAGTACCGGCTGCCTGAACTGGGGGAGAAGGCGCAGCAGGAGTTTGAGGAGATCGCCGCCTCCTCCCGTCAGGCGCTGAGCGAGATGCGGGCCCTGCTGGGCATTCTGCGTGGCGACGACGCCGCCCCCACCGCCCCGGTGCCGACCCTGACCGATATCGAGGATCTGGTGGAGAGCACCCGGGCCTCCGGTGCGCAGATCGAATACCACCACAATACCGGCGACGACGCCGAGGTCTCAGCCACGGTCGGTCTGACCACCTACCGGCTGGTCCAGGAGGCGCTGAGCAATGCGCTGCGGCACGCACCCGGTGCGGCCATCTCGGTGCGCACGACCCTTCAGGACGAGCTTCTGAAGGTCGAGGTCCACAACACCGCCCCGCGCAGCCAAGCGGCCCCATCCCCGGGCTCAGGACTGGGGCTGGAAGGTATCCGAGACCGGGTGGCATCCCTGCGCGGGACAGTCCGCGCCGGGGCCACAGCTGAGGGCGGTTTCGAGGTTCAGGCAGAACTGCCGCGGGCCGAATAGCCGGAATTCCGCGCCACCCCATACCCCAGTAGGGGGTGCAGTTGGCTCCGGGGAGGGACGCGGTGGTCTCGACCTCCTCCCTACGGTGAGACCATGACGATCACAGAACAGTCCGGGACCGCTGCCCCGGCCACGCCCGCGCGCGCTCGCAACCAGCAGACCAATGAGTTCTTTGATCTCGCTGAACGGGTCAAAGCCGCCGGTCTCATGGAACGCGGAGCGCAGAGCTACATCGGCCGCGCCATCTTCCTGACCCTCTCCTTCGCCGGGGCCTGGACCCTGCTGGTGGTCCTGGGTCAGTCCTGGTGGCAGCTGGGGCTGGCTGTGGTCTTCGGAGTGCTGTTCACCCAGGTGGCCTTTGTCTCTCACGACGCCGCCCACCAGCAGGTGTTCAACAACGGTCGGAAGAACGAATGGCTCTCCTATTTCGCCGGTGACCTCGTAGTGGGTATGTCCTACAGCTGGTGGGTGAAAAAACACGGCAAACACCACGCTCACCCCAATGTGATCGGCAAAGACGGGGATATCGCACCGGGGACGCTGGCCTTTGTGCCCGAGGATGCGGCCTCCCGCACCGGCACCGCCGCCTGGTTCGCCAAGCGACAGGGCTGGTTCTTCTTCCCGATCCTGATGTTCTTCGGTTTCGTGCTGCACGGTCAGGCCGTGCGCGCGGTGCTCTCCGGAAAGACGAAGGTCAAGCGCAGGGGAGTGGAGGCCAGCTTCCTGGCAATCCGGCTCATCGGTTACCCCGCCCTGATCATCTGGCTGCTGGGGCCGGTGCTGGGCATCGCATTCATCGCTGTGCAGGTGGCAGTCTTCGGTGTCTATATGGGTGCCAGCTTCGCCCCTAACCACAAGGGCATGCCCCTGATCCCCAAGGACTCCAAGGTCGACTTTCTGCAGCGCCAGGTGCTGACCTCCCGCAATATTCGCGGCGGGCGCCCCATGGGCTGGGCCATGGGCGGACTGAACTACCAGGTCGAACACCATCTCTTCCCCCGAATGGCCAGCCCCAAACTGCATAAGGTCAAACCGATCGTCGAGGAGTTCTGCGCCGAACGCGGGATCCCCTATACCGAGACGGGGCTCTTCGAGTCCTATGGCATCGTGATCCGCTATCTCAATCGGGTGGGCCTGGGATATTCCGATCCCATGGACTGCCCCATCACAGCCCAGTTCCGCCCCCGCTGGGACCGCTAATCACAACTGATTGCGGAGTTGCACCCGCCCGATGACCCCCGCGGCGTTCTACCCTGGAACATCATGAACCAGCGCCGCAAACCTTCCCCCGCCGTGTACCGCCGTCGGCGGCTTGTGGCAGCACTTTTGGCGGTCTTCCTGCTGGCCCTGCTGGTCTGGGGTGCCCAGGCTCTCTTCGGCGCAGTATTCGACGACGACGGCGCAGACGAGGCATCCGAGCCGAGCACTGAGTCCGAGCCTGAGGACACCGAGGAAGCCGAGGAAGCCGAGGAGCCAGCGCCACCGGAAGAGGATGAGGAGGGCTCATCTCCGGAGCCGGATCCCGAGGCCACCGCAGAGGAAGATGAGGAAGAGGACGAGGGGTACTGCCCGGCCTCTGATGTCATTGTCCGGGCCGGTACCAGCAGCGAGTCCTATCCGGCCGATACTGCGGCAATGCTGATTATGGAGGTCGAGAACACCGGCAGCAGCGACTGCACACTCGATGTGGGCACCGCCGAGCAGGTCTTCAGCGTCTCCCAGGGCGGCCGGGAAGTCTTCACCACAAACCAGTGCGAGCTCAACGGGGAATCCCTGGAGATGGAGTTCGAACCGGGGCAGACTGAACGGGCCCAGATGGTCTGGCCGCGGTCTGACTCCAGTGTCGACTGTACTGAAGCCGCCGATCTGCCCTCCGGTGAATACGAGTTGACCGTCTCGGTCTCCGGGATCAGTTCTGAACCGCATACCTTCCACCTGGACGGAGCAGCCGAATGAGTGCCAAAGCCAGTTTCAGTATCCGAGCAGCACGGACCTCGGATGTCCCGCGGATTGTCGAGATGACCGAACCTCTGGTGGAGAAGCGGGTGCTGGTGCCTAAGGAGCGGGTCACCTACTATGAGTCCATCCAGGAGTTCCTCATCGCCGAGGACACCGAGGGCAATCTCATCGGCTTCGGTGCCCTGCATGTGATGTGGGAGGACCTCGCCGAGGTGCGGACCCTGGCCACTCTGGACTCCTGGCGGGGCCACGGCGTGGGATCGGCCCTGCTGGCGAAGCTGCTGGACCGGGCACGGGACCTCGGCGTGGACCGGGTGTTCTGCCTGACCTTCGAGGTGGAGTTCTTCACCCGCCACGGATTCGAGGTCATGGCAGATCAGACCCCGGTTGATGCGGAGGTCTACGTGGAGCTGCTGCGCTCGCCGGATGAGGGCGTGGCCGAATTCCTGGATCTCGCAAGGGTTAAACCCAACACCCTGGGAAATACTCGGATGATCCTCTCGCTCTAGGTGATCTAACTCACTTTCACTAAACCGTTTAGCCCTCAGTTGTTCACCTCTCGTTCACCGACAGAGCAACTTCTGGTCACTTCTCATCCTTAGCGTGATCCTCGGTTCGCCGCGAGTGCCCAATTTCGGCCTGCGGAAACTGGGAAATTCAAGCACCTAAGGACCGGGCGCCAATCCCCGCGCCGGTCAGACCTGAGAGAGGGACAACGTGAAGGTTTCACACTTCGGCCGCGGTGCGGCCATCCTGTCCGTCGCCTCCCTGGCCCTCGTGGCCTGCAATGGCGAGGACAACGGCAACGGCGGCGGCGACGCTGACGAGGCCGCCGAGGCCGCAGGCGTCGAGTTCGAGGACGTCTCCGGCACTATCTACTCCGGCGGCGCCTCCTCCCACGAGACCGCTATGGACGAGTGGATCGCCGAGTTCGAGCACCTGACAGACAACCAGGCCCAGGTCGAATACGCCGGTGAAGGCTCCGGTGCAGGCCGCGCCTCCTTCCTGGATGGTGAGTTCCAGTTCGCCGGCTCCGACGCTGTGATGAGCGATGAGGAATACGAAGAGTCCCTGCAGCGCTGCGGCGACAACGGCGCATTCCACCTGCCGACTTACATCGCCCCGATCGGGCTGGCCGTGAACCTCGAAGGTGTGGACTCCATCAACCTGGACTCCGACACCCTAGGCGAGATCTTCGCCGGCGAGATCACCTCCTGGGATGACCCGGCAATCGCCGAGCAGAACGAGGACGCAGACCTCCCCAGCACCCCCATCACCGTGGTGCACCGCGCAGACTCCTCCGGTACCACCGAGAACTTCCTCGAGTACCTCGAGGCAACTGCCAGCAACTGGGACTGGGAGCCCGACGGCGAATGGCCCACCGACATCTCCGCTGAGTCCGCAGGCCAGACTTCCGGCGTGCTGGACCTCGCCGGCAGCACCGACGGCGCCATCACCTATGCAGACCTCGGCCAGATCGGTGACGAGTTCGCACTGGTCAACGTTGAGGTCGGTGGCGAGTACACCGAGCCCACCCCCGAGGCAGCTGCCGAGGCAGTGCTGGCATCCGAGCGTGTTGAGGGCCAGTCCGAGAACAACATGGCCTTCGAGATCACCCGCGACACTGAAGAGGTCGGCGCTTACCCGATCGTTCAGATCGCCTACACCATCTGGTGCAACGAGTACGAGAGCGAAGAGGAGGCTGACCTCGTCGCCGCCTTCGCCGCCTACATCGTCTCCGAAGACGCCCAGGAACTGGCACACGACCAGGCCGGCAGTGCTCCGATCACTGACGACCTGCGCGATGAGGCCCTCGAGGCCATCAGCGAGATCAGCGGCGGCTGATCTCCACCTCTAAACGTGGTCTGATTCATCAGATCATTCTCATGGTGCGAGTGAATAGGCGGGCGCCGGGTCCTCCACCCGGCGTCCGCCGCCCACCGCACCATCACTTGTCTTCAACGCACTTTTCACTCATGCACCATCTAGCCGCCACTCATAGGGAGAACACGTGACACCGGACGAGTCACAGACCTCCGTCAAGACTTCACAAGACACCCGGGCCGGCCGAAAGGCCGCTAAAAAGGCGTCATCGGACCAGAACAACCTGGTCAGCAAAGACAAAGCCGGGGCCGGAGTTGACCGGGGATTCGCATTACTGGCCAAATTCGCCGGTATCTTCATCCTCATCATCCTCGCCTTCGTTGCGATCTTCCTGACCTATAACTCCTTCGAGGCCATCTACCGCGAGGACGAAGGGCTCGTCATCGGGCGTTTCCTCTCTTATGCCTGGCCGCTGATCGTGGGAACTCTGACGGTCTCGATCATCGCCCTGTGCATCTCAGCACCGGTGGCAGTCGGCGTCGCGCTCTACATCTCGCACTACGCCCCGCCGCGACTGTCGAAGTCGATCGGTTATGTCATCGACCTCCTGGCCGCCATCCCCTCGGTGGTCTACGGAGCCTGGGGCATGGTTTTCCTCTCCGGATACCTCGCCAATTTCTATGTCTGGGTCCACGAGTGGTTCAGCTGGATCCCGCTGTTCGCCGGGACTCCTTCGGCAACTGGTCGTACGGTCTTCACCGCCTCCGTGGTGCTGTCGGTGATGATCCTGCCGATCATCACCTCGGTTGCCCGCGAGATCTTCATCCAGACCCCCAAGCTCCATGAGGAAGCAGCCCTGGCCCTGGGTGCGACCCGGTGGGAAATGATCAAGATGGCAGTCTTCCCCTTCGCCCGGGCAGGCATTATCTCCGGCATCATGCTCGGCCTCGGCCGCGCCCTGGGTGAGACGATGGCCGTGGTCATGGTGCTCTCAGCGGGCTCCTTCACCTGGTCGATCATCTCCAGCGGCAACAACACCATCCCCGCGGAGATCGCCCGAAATTTCGGGGAGACCGGTGACGGCACCGAACGCTGGCATCAATTGATCGCCATCGGCCTGGTGCTGTTCATCATCACCCTCATCGTCAACATGGTCGCCCGCTGGATCGTGTCCCGCAACAAGGAATTCTCTGGAGCGAACTGATGACTCAGAGCACCAAAGACAAAACCCCCACCGCCTCCTCCGTGCAGGGACCCGCAGGGCCCTCCACCGAGGTGGACCCCGCCCAGATCATCCGGCCGAAGTCGCTGACCGCCGGCAACCGCCTGCCCAAATGGTTCATGCCGGCAGTGCTGGCCGGTGCCGCGGTGCTCGGTGCGGCCATCTCCTCGGCCATCGGGTTCACCATCACACTGTGGCTGATCCTCACCGCGATCCTCTACGTGATCGGCGTCTACACCATCACCCGGATCAAAGTCGGCCCCCGCAAGGCCACCGATATGCTCTGGCGCAATCTGGTCTACATCGCCTTCGTGCTCGCGCTGATTCCGCTGGTCTCGGTCATCTACTCCGTCTCCGTAGTTGGATTCCAGGGGTTGACCAACCCCGGGTTCCTCACCTCCGAATTCGTCGACGCCGACGGACGCCGGATGCGCTCGAGTGTGGACCAGGGAACCGAAGCCGGTGAGCACGGGGTTATGGGCGGTATTGCCCACGCCCTGGTGGGTTCACTGGCCATCACCCTGACCGCGACCATCATCTCGGTGCCGATCGGTCTGCTGACCTCCATCTACCTGGTGGAATACGCCCGCGGCGGTCCACTCTCCCGCGGTATCACCTTCTTCGTCGATGTGATGACCGGTATCCCCTCCATCGTCGCCGGTCTCTTCGGTGCCGCGGCCATGGTCTTCTTCCTAGGGATCGGCAACAGCCTGGGACTGCCCATGCCCTCCCAGTCCCGAATGGGGCTGACGGCCGCGGTGGCGCTCTGTGTGCTGATGATCCCCGTCGTCGTACGAACCACCGAGGAAATGCTGCGCGTGGTGCCCAATGAGCTGCGCGAGGCCTCCTACGCCCTGGGCGTGCGCAAATGGCGGACCATTCTCAAGGTGGTCATCCCCACTGCGATCTCCGGTATCGCTGCCGGTGTGACCCTGGCGGTGGCCCGTGTGATCGGCGAAACCGCCCCGATCCTCATCACCGCGGGTATGACGGAGTTCATCAACTGGAATATGGTCTCCGGCTGGATGGCCACCCTTCCGGTGTTCATCTACGAACAGTTCACCAGGCCCACCGACCCCAACTTCTCCGATCCCTCGCACCAGCGAGCCTGGGGTGCGGCACTGGTGCTCATCATGATCGTGATGACCCTGAACCTCATCGCCCGCCTGGTTGCCCACTTCTTCGCCCCCAAGAAGACCGGGCGCTGACCCTCCAAGGCCCTCACCTCGAGAGCACTGCACTAGAAAGAGTGAGATAACAGACATGTCCAAGAACATCACCGCCAAGAACCTCAACGTCTACTACGGGGACTTCCTGGCAGTCGAAGGCATCAACGTGGAGATCGCGAAGAAGTCGGTCACTGCCTTCATCGGCCCCTCCGGCTGCGGTAAGACAACCTTCCTGCGCACCCTCAACCGGATGCACGAGGTGCTGCCCGGCGCCCGAGTTGAGGGTCAGCTGTTCCTCGACGACGACGATATCTACGGCCCCGGGGTGGACCCGGTGACCGTGCGCGCCATGGTCGGAATGGTCTTTCAGCGGCCCAACCCCTTCCCGACGATGAGCATCCGGGAGAACGTGCTGGCCGGCTATAAGCTCAACGGCGCACGGCTGTCCCGGTCCCAGGCCGACGACGTCGTCGAAGGTGCCCTGCGTGGTGCAAACCTCTGGAACGAGGTCAAGGACCGCCTGGATAAGCCCGGCTCCGGTCTCTCCGGTGGTCAGCAGCAGCGCCTGTGCATCGCCCGCACTGTGGCTGTGAAACCCGATGTGATCCTGATGGACGAGCCCTGCTCGGCACTGGACCCCATCTCCACTCTGGCCATTGAGGACCTCATCGCCGAGCTGAAGCAGGAGTACACGATCGTGATCGTGACCCACAATATGCAGCAGGCTGCCCGGGTCAGCGAGAAGACTGCGTTCTTCAACATCGCCGGCACCGGCAAACCCGGCAAGATGATCGAGTACGACGACACCTCCGTCATCTTCAACAACCCCTCCAACGAGCAGACTGAGCGGTACGTCTCCGGCAAGTTCGGATAAGCCTCGAAAGTGGTTTGACGTGTCCCCAAGCGGAGGAGGACACTAGATACAGGTGTCGGGCTGCAGGTAACCCCCGGGCTCCAACCTTTAGCCGCTACGAGCGGCCACGCGCCGTGAGGCGTTCCCAGCCCGACACCCTTTTAATCCCGCTGGCGGCGCGCATGTCGCCGCCGCTCTCGTCCGGCTTACGCCGGACTTCACACCTAAAGTCGTCGCTGCGCTCCTCATCGCGGTGGGTCGTAGCCTCCGACACCGGAGGATCCTCCCTGACGTGGCCCACCCGGATGACAGATCCGCGCGGGTCCCAGACGTCAGGGACCCCTGTGGCGAGGCTTTCGGCGAAGCCGAAAACTCGCGAAGGAGGAGGTGTCGGGGCGGAGGGGTACCCACCGCACCCTGGAGCCGCATCGTCGCTGGTTGGTTTTGTGTTCCTCAGTGTTACGAACTGGAACGGTTGATGCGGGGATCCCGGCTACTCTGCGGTAGCGTATCCGGCTGCCATTCACCGGATGGCTATACACTCAGCACGTATAGGACACCTGCCGTTCACCTTTGCCGGCAGGTAACGCCACACGCACCAGGGATCCGCATTTCATGATTGCTCTGAACCGTCAACGCCGGCATCAATCTGCAGTACTGCTCACAGAAATCGCCCGCGAGGTTCGCTCCGGTGTCAGTCTGCTGGCCCAGCTTCTGGGCACACCCGCCGGAGAGCGCGCCCACCACCGGGAGGAACTCCTGGGGCTGGAGGGCCGCGCCATGGATCTGCACTTCAACCTCATGACCCATATCCGCAGCGTCTTCCTGACCCCGCTGCCCCGGGAGGACATATACAGCATCTCCCAGCAGCTGAACCGCACTGTGGAACATGTCGTTGCTGCCGGAGACCTCATTCTGCGCCGCAAGTCCCTGGAACTGCCCGGGGAGGCCGCAGAGATGATCGAAACCCTCTCCCGGATCACCGAACTCACCGATGCCGCCATGGGACGGCTGGACGACTTCGACCACCTCGAGGAGTACTGGGCCCAGGTGCAGCGGCTGGCCAAACAGGCCAACCGCACTCACCGTGAATGGGTGACCTCCACAGATTCCGCATTCCAGCCCAATATCGCCCAGCAGCAGGCTCAGCTGGCCGACCAGGTTCTGGCCGCAGTACACGCCCAACGCAACGTCGCGGTGACCTGCGGGTCGATCATCGTGCGGGAATCCTGACGTGGAGGTAGTTCTGCTGGTGCTCGTCGGCGCAGTCATGCTGCCGATGCTGTATGTGGCGGGCCTCCACGATGTGCCCAACTCGATCGCTGTCCCGGTGCGCACCCGCGCACTGACCCCCAAAATCGCAGTCCGGGTCGCGGCGGCCTTCAACGCGGTCGGGGTTCTGCTGGCCCTGCCCCTGGGCGTCTACCTCTACTCCTGGTTCGACTTCCCGGATATGGACCCCGCCCTGACCCTGACTGTGGTCCTATCCTCACTGATCTCAGTGCTGGCCTGGAATCTGTTCACCTACTTCCGGGGAATGCCCACTTCCACCACCCACGGCCTGCTGGCCGGTTTCCTGGGTGCCGTGCTGGCGGCGGTGCTGCTGGATGACATCAGCGCGGAGGCCGTTCTGGCCATGCCCTGGTTCACCCCGCTGCTGATCCTGCTGGTCTCACCCCTGGTGGCCTTCGCTGTGGCCTATCTCATGGTGTTCATCGCGGTGCGGATCTCCCGCGGTGAGGACCCCGATGCGGTCAATCGGGTCTCCCGCGGCCTGCAGTCAGTCTCAGTGGGTGTGACCTCCGTGGGTACCGGGCTGCAGCAGGGGCAGCGCTTCGCCTTCGTCCTCTTTATCGCACTGACTGCCGCTGACGTGGCCGATCCGGCCGGATGGATGGGCTATGCCTTCATCATCTTCGCGATCCTCATCGGTGTTGGTGCTTGGCACGGCGGCTGGCGGATCGGACATGTGCTGGCCCACCGGCTGGTGGCCATCGACCCCCTGCGCGGGATGGTCTTGACGACGGCGACCTCCGGGCTGCTGTTCATCGGTTCCCTGGCGATTGCCCTGCCGCTGTCGACTTCACTGACCGCAGCCAGCACAATCATGGGTGCTGGTTCCAATCAACGTTTCGCCACGGTGAACTGGCGTCAGTTCCGCCGTATTGTGCTCTACTGGGCGGTTACCCCGATCCTGGTCGGTGTGGCTGCGGCCATCCTGACCCTGGCAGCAAGCCCCCTGCTGCTCTGAGCGGCAGCTGCAGGGTTTTACTTCACGTAGGGAACACCCTCGGCTGCCGGCGGGCGGACCCGGCCGACGAACCCAGCCACCGCGAAGATTGTGATCACATAGGGCAGCATCAGCAGGATCTCGCTGGGCACCGGGGTGCCGATAGTCGACAGGGTCTGTCCCACTGAGGTGGAGAAGCCGAACAGCAGGGCGGCGAAGAGTGCGCCCTTGGGGTTCCAGCGGCCCAGGATCATCGCCGCCAGGGCGATAAAGCCCTGACCTGCCGACATCTCCTGCCCGAAGGCCAGTCCCTGGCCCACGGTAAAGTACGCCCCGCCCAGCCCGGCGATGCTGCCGGCCAGGATGGTGTTGATCACCCGGGTGCGCGGAACGTTGATGCCGACCGTGTCAGCGGCCTTGGGATGCTCACCCACCGCCCGGATCCGCAGTCCCCAGCGGGAGCGGAAGAGCAGGATCTGCAGGGCGATGACGATGACATACATGAGGTAGACCAGGATGGTCTGGTTGAACATCACCGGTCCGATGATCGGGATCTGGCTCAGCACCGGGATCTCGATCCGCGGCAGCTGCTGTCGGGCGTTCCAGACCTCGGGGTTCTCACTGAGCACAGTGGAGTACAGGAAGCTGGTCAGACCGATCACCAGCACATTGAGCACCACACCGACGATGATCTGGTTGACGTGGTACTTCACTGCGAACCAGACCAGCAGACCACCGACGGCCGCACCGGCGAAGGGAGCGGCCAGCAGGCCCACATAGGCGGAGGTAAAGAACGACGCCGCCACCGCCGCCAGAAAGGCACCGGCCAGCAGCTGGCCCTCGATGGCGATATTGATGATGCCGGAGCGTTCACCCACCAGACCACACATGGCACCGAAGATCAGCGGCACAGAAAGCATCAGGGTGCCCGAGAGCAGGGTGATCATGGGGATGACAGCTCCCCGGCCTGCACCGGCGTAGATCAGGAAGGTCAGCACGAACAGCAGACCGAAGAGCAGCGGATGCCAGATGCCCAGTCGGATCCTCCGGCCGGCGCAGAACAGCGAGAGTCCGGCCAGCAGTAGCAGGGCGATGCTGAGCATCAGGGTGCTGGCCTGGGAGGGGACAATAACCGCCGGAATGGAGATGAATTCATTGCCGGTGGAGCTGCGGAACTCCGTTTCGGCTCCTGCTGGTGTCAGCAGGGCGAAGCCCAAGCCCATCAGGGCCAGCACCAGATAGGTGATCGGGAACTTCCACTTGATCGGCTGCAGCTGGGTCTCGGCCTGCTCCAAGGGCTCAGCCTGGACGGCAGTGGTCTCGGGTGCAGTGCTCTGTTCGCTCATCGTCCTGCCCCCTGGGTGGTCTCAGCCTTATCTTCGGAAGCGGCCTGCTCCGCCTCGGAGTCTCGGAGCCGGCGTCGTCGTGGATTTTTCTTTTTCTCTGTTCCGTCCGTACTGGGCAGGAAGAAGATAGTGCGCACCAGGGGCGGAGCGGCGATCAGCAGCACGATCACCGACTGCAGGACCAGCACGATATCCACTGAAGCGCCGGTCTGGGCCTGCATGAGCACGCCCCCGGACTGCAGGCCGCCGAAGAGCAGGCCGGCTAGGAAAGTGCCCAAGGGTTTGGAACGGCCAAGGAGGGCCACGGTGATGGCATCGAAGCCCAGGCTGCCGGCTACACCGCCGGTGAGCCGGTACTCGGTGCCCAGGAGATGAGCCGCACCGGCCAGACCACAGAGTCCGCCGCCGATGATCAGCACCAGGGCGGTGGCTTTGGCCACGTTGATTCCGGCGGTGCGGGCGGCATCGGGGTTCTCTCCGATGGCGCGGAACTCGAAGCCCAGGGTGCTGCGCTCCATCAGCCACCAGACCAAGAAGGTGGCTGCCACGGCGATCAGGATTCCGGCGTGCAGGCGGAAGCTGCCGGGCAGCAGGCCGAAGAGCTGGGCGCTTTCATGCACCGGTGCTGAGATCGGCTGGGTGGAGCCGGTCTGGACGAACCACTGCTGGCGCAGCAGCCAGGCGATCAGCAGCAGGGCGATGTTATTGAGCATGATCGTCACGATCACCTCGTTGGCCCCGGTCTTGGCTTTGAGCACACCGGCGATACCGCCCCAGATGGCGCCGCCGAGCAGGCCGCCCAGTACCGCGAGGGTGACATGTGCGCCCATGGGCAGCTGCAGGCTGTAGCCGATGAAGCCGCCGAAGGTGGCGCCGAGGATGATTTGGCCCTGACCACCGATGTTCAGCATTCCGGAGCGGAAGGCGATGGCGATGCCGAGTCCGGCCAGGATCAGCGGAACGGCGTTGACCATCGTCTCGGTGATCGGGCGGATGGAGCGTTCGGGGCTGGCTGCGTTCCAGTCGTAGACCGCACCGCGGAACAGTGCGGAGTAGGCGTCTCGCAGGACCTCGAAACTGGTGACGAAGAAGTCGCTGGGCCGGGCGAAGAAATAACCCAGGGTCTCGCGCACATCGGAGTTGGTGGCCAGGATGAGTACTGCACCGATCACCAGGGCCACAAAGATGGAGAGCAGGGTGATCACCCAGGAGGTGCGGCCCAGTTCCCGCAGGGCCAGGTGGAGGCGTCCCTCGGCCTCTTTCAGTGCACCGCCGGGCTCAGCGGTGGAGTTTTCAGGGCTCGGCTGGCTCATGCCGGGGCCTCCTCATCGGCGATCTCGTCTGCCTCCCCGAGGGCGGTCTGATGCTGTGCTGCCTGGATCTTTGCCTCATCCGCGGGGACCCCGGCCAGCATGAGGCCGAGCACATCCCGGTCGGTGTCGCCGTCGACGATTCCTACGATCCGACCGCGGTACATCACCGCGATCCGGTCGGCGAGGTTGATGACTTCATCCAGCTCTGTGGAGACGATCAGGCAGGGGGTGCCCTTATCGCGCTCCTCGATGATGCTGCGGTGGACGAATTCGATGGAGCCGACGTCGAGGCCACGGGTGGGCTGACTGGCGACAAAGAGCCGGATATTGCGGCTCATCTCCCGGGCGAGCACCACTTTCTGCTGGTTGCCGCCGGAGAGGGTGGAGATGGGGTCATCCACAGTGCCCATCCGGACATCGAAGCGCGCGGTCTGCTCCTGGGCATCGGCGCGCATGACATCGTGCCGCATCGCGACGCCGTTGGAGTAGGGGCGCTGGTCGTATTGGTCGAGGACGAAGTTCTCGGTGATGGAGAACCCGGCGATCACCCCGTCGGTGGAGCGGTCCTCAGGGACAAAGCCGATTCCGGCGTTGATGCGCTGTTTGACGCTGAGTCCCTTGAGGTCTTGGCCGTCGAGGCGGATGCTGCCGGAGGCCGCCTCCTGGACCCCGAGGATGGCCTCGGTGAGTTCGGTCTGGCCGTTGCCGTCGACACCAGCCACACAGAGGATCTCCCCGCGGCGCATGGAGAGGCTGACCTCATCGAGCATGACTTTGCCGGTGGGGGAGAGGACGGTGAGGTCTTCGACCTCGAAACTGGTGTCCTCCGGGGTGGCCGGTTCCTTCTCGGTGGTGAGGCTGACCTCGCGGCCGACCATGAGGCTGGCCAGTTCGGTCTCGGTGGATTCCGGGGTGGCTTCGCCGACAACCGCACCCCGTCGGATGACGGTGATCTTGTCCGCGATGGCGCGGACTTCACGGAGCTTATGGGTGATGAACAGGATGGAGGTCCCGGCCTCCTTGAGCTGCCGCATAATGGCGATCAGCTCATCGGTCTCCTGCGGGGTGAGCACCGCAGTGGGCTCATCGAGGATCAGGATCTTGGCGTTGCGGGAGAGGGCTTTGATGATCTCGACCCGCTGCTGGGCGCCGACGGGGAGGTCTTCGATCTTGGCATCGAGGTCGACGTCGAAGCCGAATTGGGCGGAGATGTCCCTGACCCGCTGCCGGGCCTCGGCGAAGTCGATCATGCCGGGGCCCTTGGTCGGCTCGTAGCCGAGCATGACGGATTCGGTGACGCTGAAGACCGGGATCAGCATGAAGTGCTGGTGCACCATGCCGATCCCGGCCCGGACGGCGTCGCCAGGTCCGGTGAAGTCAACCGGTTGGTCATCGAGCAGGATCTGCCCCTCATCGGGGGAGTAGAGCCCATAGATGGTGTTCATCAGGGTCGATTTTCCGGCCCCGTTCTCACCGAGCAGGGCGTGGATCTCCCCGGGCTCGACGCTCAGATCAATGCGGTCATTTGCGGTGAAGGTGCCGAACCGTTTGGTGACACCTTGCAGCTCAAGCTTCATACGGACCTGTCCAGTGGTTCAGCGGCTGATCAGGGGGCGTTCTCGGATTCCACCACGGTCTCGCCGCTGATGATCTCCTCGGTCAGCTGGTCAATCTCTTCCTTGAGCTCATCGGAGACCTCGTCCTCGAAGTCGTGGAAGGGAGCCAGGCCGACGCCTTCGTTCTCGAGGTCACCCACATAGGGCTCGGAGGTGAACTCGCCGTTGACGCCCTCTTCGATGGTGTCGTAGACAGCCTGCGGGATCTGCTTGACCACGGAGGTCAGAATGATGTCGCCGTAAGCGGTGGACTCGTAGCCGTCGGTGTCGACCCAGATCAGCTTGGCTTCGCCGTCCTCTTCGACGGCTGCTGCGGCACCCAGGCCGACGGGGCCGGCCACCGGCATGACGATGTCAGCACCCTGGGAGAGGAACTGCTCGGTCTGGGCGCGGCCTGCGCTCTGGTCCGAGAAATCGCCGGTGAAGACGCCGTCCTGGGCGTCCTTGTCCCAGCCCAGCAGCTGGACATCGGCGTCGTTGTCGTCGTTGTAGCGGTCCACGCCGTCGGCGAAGCCGTCCATGAAGACAGTCACCGAGGGGATGGCGCCGCCGCCGAAGGTGGCAACGGTTTCGGTTTCGGACATGGCTGCTGCGAGATAACCGGCGAGGTAGGAGGCCTCGGCGGTGTTGAACACCATGGCCTTACCGTTCTCCGGGTCATCGGGGAGGGTGGAGTCGATGAGCCCGAAGTTGAGGTCCTCGTTCTCAAGAGCGGCGTCGTTGATGGCGTCCTCAAGCATGTAGCCGACACCGAAGGTGAGGTCACAGCCCTGCTGGACCATGGAGTCCACATTGGGGCCGAAGTCCGACTCCTGGTGGGACTCGGCGGTCTGGTAGTCGACGCCCAGGCCCTCCTCGGCGTCCTGGATGCCCTGGTAGGCCGACTGGTTGAAGGACTGGTCATCCCAGCCGCCCTCATCAGAGACGAGGCAGGCGGTGAAGTCGGTGGCTTCTGCTTCACCGTTGCCGCCCTCGTCGTCATCTTCCGGGGCCTCGCCGCAGGCGGTGAGGGCAATGACGCCGGCTGCCGTGAGGCCGATTACCGCCCGGAGGGAAAATGGGCTGTCACTCATGATGGGTGCTCCTGTTTCACGGGGTGCGTAGTGTTGCGCTGGATGAACTTGCATAAGCGCAGTGGACCATATATTACGGGTGCAACATGTGAGACCCAACCCTAGGGTCTGAGGGCTAATCTAAAGTTCCGGCACGGTGGGCGCGGGCGCAGGATTCGAGTTCTTCTGCAGTGCGGACCAATTGTTTGGCTTTGGTGGTCAGTTTCTCGGCTGTGTAGTGATCAACATGGTGGCGGTCGGCCCAGAGTGCCTGGCCACGGGCGATGACGCGGCAGAAGGCCCCGGCGCGGTCGAAGGCGACGTCGATATCCCCAGCGTACATGCCGGCCAGGATGAGGTCAGCGAGTTTGGTCATCTCCTCGGCGGTGGGCGGTTCGGCGACACCGGCGATGGCTGAAGGGGCGGAATGGCTGCGGCCGAGGCGGTAGTACTCGCTCATCCGTTCCGGGGATTTCTGGACTGCGGCGCGTAGGGCGTAGATCCGCCAGAGGGCCCCGGCTAAGGAGTGGGCGGGGGAGTGGGCCCAGAGTTCGGCGATGGCCTCGATGCCCTCGGTTTCGGCGAGCCGGACGAACCGTGCGGTGACTTCGGGGTCGGCGGCGTCGCGGCCTTGGTTGACCAGGGCGTGGGCAGTGTCATGGGCGGCTTGGGAGATATCGGCAGGGTCGGCCCCACCCTCGCGGCGGTCAAAGGCTGCGGGGTCGGAGTAGACGGGTCGGCGGTATCGCGGAGCACTGCTCATCGGGCGCAATGATAGCGGTGATGGCCCCGGTGTGTCTGGTGCAGTTGCGGGATTCCGGGCACGGTTCTCGCAACTGGAGGTGGGTGCGATACCATAGTCCCTGGCCTTTTTGGGCCATCCGCTAGGGCCTTTAGCTCAGAGGTAGAGCATCGGACTTTTAATCCGCTTGCGAAGGCGATAGGCCAGCCTGGCAGTGAGTCACTAGATCCCCGCCATATCAGCGATCCCAGGCCATCGACAGCTTGCTTAGTGAGTGCCCAATGGCCGTCTGGTGGCCATTTTGGTGGCCATTTTTCCGAGCGCTAATCGCCCACAGCAGTAATCAGCTAGGCTTTGCGCAAGGTTGGCAAGCTCACCGCTCTCTGCCGGATGCGCAGTTCGGCCCAAGCCGTGTCCCGCGACGCCCTATAGGCTTGATCTATGACACCTCTTCCGCCCCTGATACGCCGTCAAGGCATGACTCTTGTGACGATCGTTAAGAACTATGGAACCGCTGACGAAGAGCGAGTGGAGACTGAGGCCCAACTGCTGAACTCGAATGAGGCCTACTTCGCTCTCGAGGACCCTCTCTATGAAGGTGACCACGTCGAGATGCCAGACCCCAGGGGCGGGACGATACTCAAGGTCGCGGCTGAAATCGAGCAGAACCCGATGCCCGCCAGCATGAAAGCATCATTCGGCCGCTCCAACGGTTACGCAAAGGTAAAATGGGGCCAGGCCCAGCCTGTGCGCCAGGCTCCGGTGCGGCGACTAAATCTTGAACTACTGCATTCGGAGGTCATCTCCTCAGCAAGCACGCTATTCGCGGACGGTCAGTATGACTCAGCTATCACTGAGGCTATGAAGTCGGTCGAAGTCCGGGTGCGACGACTAACCGGTTTGGAGCTGTCGGGAGCGCCACTCATGCAGGAGGCGTTCAAGCCCCAGGGGTTCAAACTCGATGTGGGAGTCGAGGAAGGGCGCAGTGGCGAGGACGAGCGCGATGGTTTCTTCCACCTGTTCCGGGGCGCTATGGTAGGGATCCGAAATCCGAAGGCACACGAGCTTGCCCACGGCGACGACCCGAATGAGGCGCTGGAGACGCTCGCGCTGGCCAGCCTCCTCCATCGCCGCCTGGACATCGCCGAGTCCCGGCTGAGCAGGTGATCCTGTAGCCAGCAGCAACTGTTTCGTAGCTACTTCTAGCTCAGATCTTCAGGCTGACCGGGCCCTACTGTTTTCCTAGCGCCTCAGGTGTGCGGTGCCCGCGCCATCAAATCGGCGGCCATCAGCTGACGACGAGGTGAGGCGCCTATTGAGCGTCAGTGTCAGCCTCGTAGAACAACTGCGTGAGATCCTCACGCATCTCGTACTCCTGCTCACCCATGGTCTCAGTGTCCACCTCAGCACCTAGTAGTCCTGCGTCAGCAAGGGCATTATTGAGACGCCATGCATCTTCGACAGCAGCTTGTTCTTCAGCTCGCGTGGTGCAGTGCCTACAGATATATGAGCCGTCTATCGTAGCCTCACCCTCGTCAAACTCATCGCTTTCGACGCTCACCACTCTGCTGCATCGGATGCACTTTGCATTGTCGAGGTCCATGTGCTGATTCTCCCACTATCACGATTGGTGTAGAACGGCGATGAGGCCCTGAACCAACCTGGGTTCAGTTAGCCCGTGCGACGCTGTTTCCACTCGTCGAAGTTAATGACGGTCGTGTCACTGGAAGGCCCTTCTTTGATGTCGTCGCCTGGCTCCGGGTTGGGGTCTTCTGGGGATTTCGGATGAGCCCAGAGGGCATTTCCGACCTGCGCTGCGACGTCACGCTTCATGTCGTCGAGCACGTGCTGGTACCGGTCCAACATGGCCCGCTGGCTCCAGCCCATGAGGTCCATCACGACACGGGCATCGATGCCGAGCGTCAGCATCATTGTGGCCGAGACGTGCCGTGCGTCATGAAGCCGGCGGTGGCCAACTCCGCACTCCTCCAGGAGTGCTTCCCACCGCCTCCAATCACTTTCAGGGCGGTGCGGACGACCGTTGAGCTGGCAGAAGACAAGGTCAACGGTGACGCCGTTCGGATCTGTATATTGCTGACGTCGTTCACCCTCAGCTGCATTCAGGGCCAGATGCTCTGCATGAAGATTCTTCAGGTGCTTCAGCACCTGCTTGGGGACGGGGACACTCCGTCGCCCAGCCTGCGACTTAGGAGTTCCAAAGAAGAGGCCGCCACCATGCCTGGATGGGCAGAGGTGCGGTCCCTTCGCGGGGCAGCGGCTACGGTCATCACATCCGTGCCGCCATTTCTTGGGGTAGAGAGTCCGACGAAGGTCAATTTGACCGCTGTCAAGGTCCACTGCATCCCAGCCCAACCCCAGAATTTCACCTTGCCGGGGCCCATAGGTGAGCGCCATCATCCAGCGTGCGGCCTCAGATGGCGGCAATGTCTCTGCATGAGCGATGATCTTCCGAGCATCTTCTGGGGTGAAGGTTGGCGGCACAAAGGCCTCGTCGGAGCGGCCCGAAGGTGCATCAACCTTCAGCAGGGGATTGGAGCCGAGCCTTCCCCGCTTCACTGCTGCTTTGAAAGCGCCGTTGAGGATGCGGTGAAGCTGGAGCACTGAAGCAACGGCCCTTCCCTCAGCCCGCTTACGTGCGTAGAAAGTCTCAATATGCTCAGGGTTGAGCTTGTCCAGCTTGGTTCGGGCCAGTTTTGTGTTTTTCAGCCAGGCGATCTTCGCCTCGTAGCCCTCCAGGGTGCTGTCCCTCAACGTCTCCTTCTTGATGACGTAGAGCCAATGGTCCAGCCATTCTTGGAGAGTGGGGGCGGAACCGATGGTGACGGCGCCGTCTTCGACTTGACGGATGAGGTCGCGACGGGCAGCCGCACAGAGAGCCTGGGATCGGCCATAGACCGGCTTGCGGATGCGCTTTCCGGTAATCGGGTCAGTCCCGACGGTGACATCAGCCCTCCAGCGTCCTTTGCTGACTTGGTAAGGCTTAGAGCCCTCCCCGTTTGCTCGACGTCCCATCACTCACCTCGCTGCTGAACCCACTGGCGGTAGATCTCTCGGATTTCTGCTTCATCGGGAGATTCTTCGGACGGAGGAGTCATGTCACGAAGGAACTGGACGACGAAGTCTGAAGCGAAGCGCTCGAGGTGCTTCTCTGTCTCGTAAATCTGCAGTGCACGAAGGAAAAGCCCGTGTGCTCCCAGGCTGAGAACATCTCCCACTTCCTCGAGATCGTTCACGTTCCAAGTGACGGCGTCATTTAAGCGTTCAGAGACATAACTGCGTGACTTGCCTAGACGCTCTGCGAGCTCGCCTTGGGTGATCTTCCGGTCGTTGATTTCTGAGCGGACAAGCTTCGACACGGCCTTCGACAGCGGCCCTGGGGGCAACGATGGTCTCGACTTCATGGATTCCACTGTAATGGGCTCTGCAGCCATTTGGCAGCAGAAAGTGCAAGGCAATATTTGTCCTCAACCGGACACTTACTAGTGAAACAAGGTACTCATGTCACGTCCGGGCATCCTGGCGTGACGCCAAAAGTGCCCAATTGCGTCAGTGGGTGCGGGGCTCCACTGCATGGAGCACGCAGTGGATCAGACAACAGGGCGGGCACTACATCTATAGCGTTGCTTCAGTGCGTGACTGGCGGCATTCATCGCTGGAGAGGAAGATTGAAATGGCCCAGTTGTCTCTGCCGGACCAGCAGTCAGGGGCGAGTTCTGAGGGGACTCGGAGTTCGCGAACTTCCCCCACGTGGGTCCTCAGCTCTCGGCGAGTTGTGCCAGTCGTTCGATTCGGCGCGGTCGTAGAAGATCGTGGGCGGCATGAGCTAGATCTCTAAGCTCTCGCGATAGTTCGGCGAGGTCCCAGACAAGGTCCTGGAGTTCTTCCTCCAGCCATGCCTCCTTCGGCGATTGCGTGAGCTCGACCGATACGCTCCTCCCAGCTGCCTCGTCTTCTGCTGTGATGTCAGCCCATGTGAGTTGGCCGTGCTGCCAGGAGATTCTGCGACGTCGCCATTCATCGTGCGCTGGGACTTTATGGGCTCGGAATTCTCCTGACCCGGAGAAGCAGAACCGCAGGCCTACGAGTCCTGACCATCCGCGCTGTGGTAGGAGGTCAGCGAAGTTCCGGTAGTAGTCACGCAGGTATTGCCAGTGGAGTTCTACTTCGCAGATTGCTGTCCTGACTTCTTCCGTAGAGACGCGATCTGGGCTTTTGGCTGCCCGGTTTTCGAGACAACTGCGATCGCACTCGATGTGATCGTTCTGGTCATAGCGCGACGACCGCGACGGTGGATCTGTACGGTGTGCCCATGCGTGCCACTCTTGCGCATGGTGCTTCTCGACTGTGAATGCGCGGATCGTCTCGTGCATTTGATCTTCAAACACGTGCGAGAGGTTCTCGATGGCGGGTGTAGCTTGGTAAAGCCTGTGCAGGGCTGCGACGTGACGTTCCCGTCGGAACGTTCGGCGGGTGACGGTGCGTTCCCGAATTAGGAACCTCAGAACGACAAGCATCAGCGGGATGACTGCAACAAGAATCGTAGTCAGCGTGGCTTCCGGGAGTGACATAATCTGCAGTACCTCTTGCACGGCACCGGTAACGCTCTGGACCTCTTCCGGAAACGCAGTGAGCACGGAGGCGAGTAACACTGCGATTCCGGCCCCTGTCCTAGCAAGTCTCGGCACGGATGCGACAGCTGCGACAATCCCCCAGGCAATCAGCCAAACCTTGCGCAGACACCATCGTCCTATACGAAGTGTGAGATGCTCTCTCGGAGTTAGGGCGGGAAGAAACATCCGACGTTTGGGCTGTGCGATGCCGGTACGCACGATTCGGGATCCAATCCATCGGAGCGCCGATTCGACCCTGGCACTACTCGACTCCAGCCGGATGACAGTTGCCAGTGACGCGTTGGAAGCCAGACGTCTCGCGCATCCTCGAGTGGCTTCGGCGGCCGCGCGCATTAAGCCGTGGAGGAGTAGCCCGCCGGCGAGTACCAACGGGGTGTAGACGAGAATGCTCGAGATGAACGTTGCGAGGTTTCCATCCGAGCCACTGGCATTCGATAAAACCGCTCTCGGCCGCTCGAAGAACCCAAGTATCAGTTCAAGCAATTCCATGGGTAGCTAAGCCCCTTCAGTCAGCTCATAAGTCAGTGAGAGGCTCGAGAACTGGCACCTGTTGCTGCAAGCAGCCCCAAGCCCACACTTCGTCCCGATGCACGATACGTGGTGCCCAGGGGGTCAAGGAGCACAACGCTCGACCAAGTCAGAGAATCGATAGAGCTGCCGAAGTGCGTTCGCCTGCCCGTCGAACCGCCTTAGGGAAGATTGCGCGCCGAGAAGGGCGGGGCCCATCGCGGTTCATGAGTGAACAGTCTCGCTACAGCCCGGTTGGAGTAGAAGCTAAGAACACACAGCTCACGTTTCCTCAGAGAGGGCTGTACGGTGCTGCGCAGGCAGGTGTTGCTTCCGGACACTCACTGGTCACCAACGAAGCGCCCCCTCGAGAGGACCCTTTTTATGAGTGACCACAGTGCATCAGATTTTGACCTGCAGTGTCCCGGATGGTGCCGTGCCCAGCACGGTGACGAGATTCATCCTGATGACCGCCGCCACGAAAGCGAGATCGTGGTGGTGCCGGTGGCGGAAAACGCGCGGACATCCGCGCCAGCTGGCAACGGCGCGGTGCATAGACGACCGGACTCAACAGAAGTCTTTTTGGTGGTCCACCAGCAACTGGGTGAGCCAGATGTATGGGTCGGCCTCGGAGTCGATGGCCGGGGCATGGACCTATCCCTGGAAAGCGCCCAACGAGTACACCAGGCACTGGGAGACCTGCTGAGCATCACCCGGCGCAAAGGCGCCTAAGGTTTCAATCCGCGGCAGGCGGCGCTTGTTCGGCGTCCTCGGAATTACGGAATAGCTCCAGGGGGTCGATGCCGAGCCGGCTCGCGTAGTCCTCGATCGCAGAGAGACTCAGGTTCTGGTCTCCGCGCTCGACGTGCCCGTAGTACACCCGGTGAAGGCCATCGAGTGCCTCCTCGGCGAACCGGGCCTGGGAGAGACCACGTTCTTGGCGAATCCGCCGCAGATTCGCGCCCACGCGCCGATGAAGTTCGCCTATAGCCACAACTTCTCAGACTGCGTGGAGTGTCACAGAAAGTCGACAGTGTTATAACTCTGCAAGAATGATCGGGGCTCAGACCTCAACGACGGGAGAAACATGGACAACCAGCGACAACGACGGTTTTACGGGGTAGCTCTGATGGGTGGTGCCGCCTTGGTACTAACCAGCTGCGGAGGCAGCGACGTCGGTCTCGACAACGCCGAAGAGTTCCTCGAGGACGCCACCAGCGCGTGGCTAGATTCGCTGCCCAGCGACAATGTCGCGGTCCATGACGAGGCCGGGTGCTTCTTTGTGGTCGACGGCGAGGGCGAGGTCACCGGTGAGCTGGCCTGCGGCGGCGCCCGGACCCTGTTCGCCGAGGACGGCGAGGTTTGGGACCTCACCACTTTTGATTACTCCGAGGACTCCGACGGCGAGATGGTTGCTGAGTTCGACGAGTCCATCCTCGCCGAAGCGGAGATGGAAGTCTCTCGCCCTGAAGGCAACATCGTCGATGCTGACGGTGACGATGCCCCGGAGGCATTGGATGAGATCGAGGCCCCGTCTCGCCCTGAAGCTGACTCGGGTCTGATTGTGGCCCCCAGCCCACAGGACCAGGAGGATGACGCTGTCGATACCTCCGGTGGCAGTCTCGTTGAAGGGGAGGAGGTCTCCGATGGCGCCTACACCGTCAGCGAGGAGACAGACCCACAGGATTCTGAAATCGTCACCCCGGCTGGGGTCGCCACAATCGAGGAGCTCGGGGCGGCAGAGACGGTCACCGTCGAAGGCGTCCCTGGCCAGCGCGGTGTCGAGGATGATCAGTCCGCAGTCCCCCATGCCTCGGCTGAAGGAGAGACCTTCCGCTACGTCTGGGCGTCGTTTGCAGCCAACGAGCTCCCCGAGGCCCCGGAGAACGACGCCTATCTGGACCTGGGTGATGAGCAGATCGAGCTGAGCTCTCTCGATGGCGGCGCTTTGGTCTCGGTGCCCGATAGTGGTGCTGAGCTGGTGGTGACCACCGGTGAGGACACCGAGCAGCGCTATGACATCCTCACCGGCCAGCGCGCCAGCGACCCCGTCACTGACGGGTTCTATGTCGAGAACCGCCACCAGCCCGAGGTCGACATTACTCTGGATTTCCCGGACTTCGAAGACACCATCACTGAAGAAGAAGTCGGCTCTCCCAGCCAGGCCGGAGACCTGACCATCTCCACCGAAGCAGTCGTTGAGTCCTACACGATCACCGCGTGGAACCCGATGATGGGATGGGCTAGCGAGGGCGAGGCCTGGCTGGAGCTGAACTGGGAAGCTTCGGTTAGCCGTGATGGTGATGCCCGTGCCGGCTATTACCGGGCCAGCGATGACCAGCCCAGTGTTGTGGACTGGAGCATCACCGTCGATGACACCACCATCGAGGAGCGCTACGAATCTACTGACGCCGGACGCAACGGTGGCAACAGCTTTGGAGAGGTCAGCGTGATCGCTATCCCGGCTGACTTCAAGACCATCTCACTGGATGCAGAGATCACCAGCCATTGGGGCGAGCAGCCAGTCACCGTCGAGCACGAAGGCACCGAACTGCCCTTCGACGAAACCCACGATTCCGAGAACGAAGGCGAAGGCGAGGTCGACGAAGACGGCCCGCTCGATGAGGACGAGAACACCGGCTGGTAAAGACACCCACCAACCTGTATCCCGCCGGCCACTACGTACAGAGAGGAACCGACCATGAGCCAGCGCGCGAAAGCCCTAATCGTTATCCCTGCGGCAGCACTGCTGCTGACCGCCTGCGGAGGCGACGACGTCTCCCAGGAAGACCTGGAGATGATGCTCGCCTGGGAAGAGGGTCTCCACACCGACGACGTCAACTGTGAAGACGGTCTCAGTCACCAGGAGGGCGAAACCACCTCATGCACTGTCGATAACGGAGTCTCGTTGGATGCCAGCTACGAAGACGAGGAGGGCGCTCACAGTATTCGCTTCGTCGGAGGCTGGGGCGAGATCTGGGTCGACCTCGACGAATGGGAGGAAACCCGCGACGAAGTGGAGCAGGAGTTCGAGGATGCCTGATCACCACACCGCACCGGTATTCGTCCCTATCAGCAGCATCACAGTCAGGGGTTGATGATGGCCCGGACTCGTCGCTTCAACGCCCGGAAGTTCTTCCGCTTCCTGCTCATATTCATCGCAGTCGTCTACGCGGCCGGATGGGTGCTGATGCTGCTCTTCGGCCTGACTCCCGACAGGATGGAGAACCGGTCCATGGGAGGGTGGCCGGAGTACATCTTCGAGCTCATCCTCAGCCCCTTCCTCGCCGCGGCAGCTCTGGTCATCGTCGTGGTGGCACTGCTGATATTCGTCGGACTTCTGCTGCTGATATTCAAGGGCTATAACCTCTTCGACAAGATGCTCACCAAAGCAGGGTTCTTCGACATCGTCACCCACGAACCCTCCCCCACCGCCGGTGCCGGTGCAGAGCCCGGCCCGGGTTCCACCAAGCTGGGCCAGCGGGTCGCTGCTCGCCGCGAGCTGCATCCGCTGTCACCACAAGAGATCAAGGCCGGCACATTGGGCACTGTGGTCGGCTTCGACGAGGGCTTGGGCACCGACTATTACACGGTCCGATTCGCCAGCGGACAGACGCTGAACAACGTCACTGACTCAGACGTCGTCTTCGTCTGATCCGGGTATTCGGTCCGCCTCAGCACTGATGTTGAGGCGGACCGAACACCGACCACATTCGATGAGGAGGAGGCTTCACCCGATGGCTCAGAACGAACCAGAGAACCTTCCATCTTTCGCAGGGTTCTATCGACGTAAAGCTCTCGGTGACGACGTCGCGTTCACCTCCGAACGTCAATGGATTGCGGGCATGGAGCGCCCGGGCAAGAGACGCCAGTACAAGAAGCGGCAGAACCGCCAAGAGCGGCGCAGGATTCGCACGCGACTTCACCGGCGATTCGACCAGATCGAAGACCGGTGAGCGGACCGCTCCGGGCGCTGCGAACAGGGCAGGATTCAGCTGCAGAAACTACTGCTCGACTGAGCCACTCGGTGGTCTGAGACCCGGATTATTCGGCCTCACCTATGTGCCCACGAGCCTGCGTTTACAGTCGCTCACAGGGTGGGTCACGGCCGGTTGTGTGCTCTCTACGTTGGACGGCTGACCCCCGGGCGGCTCGAGTGCCGTACCTGCCCCCTATTTCCCCGCAGAAGTACCCTGCCAGACCCCCATCTCCTATAGCCTCCGAACCCCCTACTTCCACAGCTGGCCACTTGCGATCACAGTCTCAGCCGAGACCCCCTCGACGCGACCGCGAGCCGGGATCGTCATACGTTGAGAGGAGCCCCCGCCGACTGTGTGTCAGCTTCGGTTCATCTGCCGGCATTTCCACATACCCGTATAGACCCCCAATCCCGGCAGAAGTACCCCGCAGGGCCTCCATGACATAAAACCTCCAGACCACTACTTCTCCCAGCTCCGCTCGAGAACCAAATATTGAGGCACTCCGGTCTCCGCTACGAGGCCCCCTGCGGTCTTCCAGAGAGTGTGCTTCAGGCTGACATCTTTGCGGGGCGATTCGCCCTCGCGGTGCCACCTCCACATGCTTTCTCTCCAAGAAGGCAACTGCCCTACATTGCGGGCTGGTCTGATCGCTTACCTCGGGTACGTGGCGAGGTGTGCGGGGGTTGTTTTTCTTGTCGCTCACCAGGTAGGCGGGCGAGCAGATTGGGTGAGGGCCTGAGGGTGCGCGTCGGCTGGGAGTTGAATCGGAATCGCGCGCGTAGAAACCGGCCTGCGTTTGGTCATAGTGTAGCGTCGCTACAGTGGGGTCATGACCGACGGGGCGACCGACTACGGCCAGTACCGAAAGTTGCTGGGGCTCAGTCTGCTGTGCTTTCTGGGGGCGATCGTGTTGGGTCTTATCGGGATGCATGCCGGTATCGGTGCTCTGGATGAGATGTATCACGCAGATCCGCAGATCACTCATCATGGTGAAGGTGCAGGTCTGGCTGCAGCGATCGTGACGGTCTACGGAGTGATCCTCGGTGCAGCCGCAGCCTTGGCCTACGGTGTGGTGGCCATCGGGCTGAAGATGCGCCGTCGATGGGGAGTGAGTCTGGGCACCGCTGGGGCGCTGGTGGGGTTCGTGCTGATGATCTTTGCCGGCGGGTTCCTGAACGGGGCGCTGTTCACTGTGCTGGGCGACCTTTACGGCAGCGACTACACCCCGGCCAGCACCTTCGGAGTGCTGCTGCTGACCGGTCTCACCGTTGCCGCACTCCTGGGGCACTGTGTCATCAGCATCCTCTGGTTGCGTGAAGGGGGCCGGAGTGTGCAACGCAGCTGAGAGATCACGGCCACTGGCTGGTCTTCGGATCGGGGGCGAGAGTAGTTGTCTCTATTTTTTGTGAGGGGCTTCGTCCCCTCACACTCCCCGTGGGGGTTTCCGGTGTATCTCCGCTGTCGCGGGGTGGGCGCGCCTGCCGGCGCAGGGGCCGTGCGGCCCCTGTGATTCGCAGCCGGGCATTGCCCTGATATTCGCCTTCCGGGTTCTTACAGCGGTGGGTCCGGGATGAAGGTGCCGGCATGATGCCGGTGTAGCCTTCGAGGACCCCGGGGTGGGCCAACGGGAAATCACTCCAGCGACGATATTCCAACTCACCGTCGCCCGGGAGTATCCAGCAGGACAGCAATCTGCTTAGGACTCATTCGCGGCTTTTCTTCCAGCAGGCTGCCCCTCCATACTGGCCCAACGCCGCTCTGACGTTCTCCACCGGTTGGCGTTCCTAGAGGAGCCTCAGCCACGGGCTCTAGTTGTATGAGGTCATTTGCCATACCAGCCCTCATCGGCCGGCACTCAGATATACCGTTCAACTGCGCGATAGGTCGAAGCCGTTTTACTGATGGTGGATCAGATTCCGGGCATAGATATACTCATCGTCCTCGATCCGGTGTAGGGCGATCATCTGCCGACGGGTGAAATCCGAGTTCAACCCGGAAGCGATCCGAGAAGCCTGGTCAGCGATGGCATAGACCTCATCGAAGCGTCCGCACCAGGTGGCGATAATCCGATGACGCAGTGCGAGCCATGAGAACAAGCGGTTCTTTTCGTCCAGGGTGATGGCGTCGCGTTTGACTTCCCCGAAATCCCGTGCGGCTTTCATGACCGGACCGGGGCGGAGAACGTCGGCAAAAGCTTCTGGGTGACCGAACCTGTCACCGTCCAGAGTGCGGTCCTCGGGCCCATGGAGTGCGTGCCATGGGTCGGCATCGGCCAAAGTGTCCAAAAGCAAGCCGTTCGCCGTGTCAAGGTACATGTGGGCGACATCCTCCTCGACATCCAGCAGTCCGGCGGTGGTCACACTGAGCAACTGTGCCTGTACATGTCGGTTGAGATGGAGTCTTCTGTCGTTATCCATGACCAGTGAGTGTCCGGAACCAGAGCAACCTTGCGCTGATGAGCATGCGACACGCCGCCCCACAAGACTCTTGACCTTGCCGACAGATGTCCATATAGTGGACGGCACGTTGATCGTCGAAGGGCGTCGCGAGCCGACTACTATCGACAATCGACTGCGGGGTGACCCCCACGAACCGACTTCTCGACTCGACCCCACGAACTGATCTTCATACCCCGCGACCGTTCTTTGCGGTTTTGCCGCAAAGAGAAGATCAGAACGAAAGGTTCGTGGGATGCAGAGTCAAGCGTCTCCGCAAACACTCTTCACCGTGACCGAAGCGGCCACTGCCCTCGGTGTGAAGAAAGACTACGTCTACGCCGTCATCCGAGACGGCGACCTCCCAGTCATCTACCTGGGCCGAGGCTCTCGGCCCGTCATGCGCGTGCGCCCATCCGACCTGCAGCGCTTTATTGACTCTCGTCGCCTCGAAGGTGGGGCGCACGATGACTGAGGAAGCCGACGGGAGGCCTTTTGTCCAGAAGGCTGTCAACATCGTTCGTCCCATCAGTGATGCTGCGTACCTGCAGTTGGATGACGCTCTCCTCGACGCCGGTATAAGGAATGAGCGCATCCGGGATACGGTCTTCGATGTTCTGGCGGCCATCACTGATACCCATAGCCACGATGGTCCGGAAGCAGCGGTCCACCTCAGGGTGATCGGTGAATGCCTGGAGATCGAATACACAGGAATGACCTATCCGTCTCAGGACGAAGGTTTTCGATTGCTGACCCGGACAGCCGTCCGGTATGCCGCGGAAAACCCAATCGCAGGCGACGCTGATACGCGCTCCATGAAGGAGTGGCGACAAGGCCTAGAGCTGGCGCTCTTCCACAAGATGTATGCCCTGATGGAAACAAAGCGCAGGATCGGGGCCGGCAGGTTTAACTACCGCTACGACTGGGAGGACGAGGACGAGCCGGAGGATCAGGGAGCTCCGGAAGGCCCGTCCACGGGAGCGCTCGAGGATGCTCTTGTCGCCGAGATACAGAACCTTCGTGACTCCGCAGTGGAAATTGAGGAGATCGCGAGTATCACAGGGGCCAGCCGCAAGGAAGTCGAACGAGTGCTGGGATCTGTCCCGTGAAGCTCTTGAAAGCCGCCAGGCTTCCTTCGGTCGCGGGATCGCCGAAGACACCCGCAGTGCGATGCAATGACGTTCGCCGCGAGTGCCAATCCCAGCGTCAACGTCCCCTGTGAAAATGAGAAGTACAGAAAGGCCCCGCATGGACGAGCAGCAACAAGCTCTCCGAGACACAGCATATGAACTGGTCGCCGCCGGGTTTCGGATCCTTCCTCTCGGTAAGGACAAAATGCCCCTGACGCCATGGTCAGACGCCAAGTACAAGTTTGAGGGCGACGAGACCATTGAGTTGTGGTTCGGTGAGGACCAGCAGGATGATGATTGGCTCTCTGGGCGTCACCCGGAATCGTCAGGGCCGGCGCAGGGCATCGCGATCGTCACGGGGGAACCCTCAGGGTTCGTTGAGATGTGGGAGCTGGAAGGCCCACACCGGGACAAAGTCTCAGAGCTCAACAGGCTTGCCCAGGAGCACGGCGAACGAACGGAAGATGTCTGGCGACGCATCCGGTCCGGCTGGATGGAACAGAGTCCTTCGGGCGGATATCACTGGATGGTCAGGATCACCGATTGCGAGGAGATGCCGCGCAGCGAAAGCCTGGCGGAGGACCCAGAGCATAAGAAAGTTCAAATCGCTGAGGTCAAAGCCGCCAAGGCAAACTCCACCATGGCTCCTAGCTATGGGCACACCCACTCGACGGGCAAACCTTATAAGACGCTGACAGGCGGACCGGATACCATCGCCGAAATAACGATGGATGAGCGGCACCTTCTTCGCGCCCTCTTCCAGAAACTCGATCGCCGCCCGGCCAAACCCAAGCGTGAGGTGGGGTTTCAAGTAGCTCGTGAGAGAAACGTCGGTGACCCAGAGCTGCCTGGCGATGACTATAACCAGCGTGCTGACTGGCAGGAGATCTTGGATGCCGATGGGTGGGAATATGTGCGTTCCACCGGCAACGAGGATCACTGGCGACGCCCTGGAGCTTCCACCAATGGTGTCGACGCTGCGGTCTACACCCACCCGGACAAATACGACGAAGAGAAAACCTTCTCACTTCTGTATGTGCCCTCAGCAGGGGCGCTGTCCCAGTTCGGCCTGCCTACCGAGGACGGGAAGGGGCAAGAAAAGACAACCTATACAAAGTTTGAATACTATGCGTTTTCTCGCCACAGCGGGGACTTCTCCGCTGCGGCAAAAGCACTCAGTGAGCTCGGGTACGGCGAACGCAAGAAGGCTGCTTCCACATCCCGTGCGGAGTACCCTGCGGCCTCCCCGCAGGGCGCGGCGACAGGTACTGACGGAGTCGTCATTGACCTGGCTGCCAAACGAGCAGAGAAGGACTCCGTGCCGGGGCAGCAAACCAACGGGGCAACTCTGGAGCGGACTGACGATGCAAATGCCAACCGTTTCGCTTCCGATCATTGTGAGGTCATCCGTTTCTCCTCCGCCCACGGGGTATGGGTGCACTGGAACGGCGTGCGATGGGTTCCTCAGCCTGGCAAAGGCGGGATCGAGCGCGAGCTTGCCAAACAGACTGCCCGAGCACTGCCCACAGAGGAGTTCGACAACCAAGGCAAACCTGACCAGAGCGCCTCCAACGCTCTCGCCGCGCACAAAAAGTATTCACTGTCGCGCCAAGGGATCAACAACATGCTCTCCATGGCCAACAGTTTGCCGCAGCTTCGAGTCGATGACGACAGGTTCGACAACCACCCCTGGGAGCTCAACACCCCCGGTGGAATACTGGATCTACGGACAGGACAGCTGCTGCCTCATGATCCCACCAAGCTGCACGTAAAAATTGCAGGCGTCGCTCCTGACTTCGAGGCAGACCGCACTCTCTGGGAGAACTTCCTGCACACCTCAGTCCCAGACCCAGAGGTGCGCAGGTACCTCAAGCGGCTGGTCGGCTTGACCCTTATTGGCGAAGTCCGAGAGCACCTCATCGTCTTCATCACAGGACGGTCCGGACGTGGAAAATCCACCTTCGTGGAATCCATCATGACGGCCATGGGTGACTATGCAGCAGTTGTCCCCGACGGCATCCTCCTGGAGACCAAGGGCTCAGACGATGAGGAAACCAAGGCGGTGGTACTCAAGGGCACACGTTTAGCCCTGATTGATGAGGTCAAGGCCACCGACCGCCTCAACGAAAAACGTGTAAAGAAGTTCTCGGGCGGAAACACCCTCTCAGCACGGCACCTGTATCAAGAGCATCACAACTTCACCCCGAGTCACACACACTTCCTTGTCGGCAACCATCGCCCCGGCTTCGACGGCAGCGACGACGCGATGCTTCGAAGGTTGAGGACAATCCCTTTCGACGAGGACATCCCTGATGAGCAGAAGATCCCCAACCTTAAGGAGAAGATCTTCGGCAATCTGCCGGCTGTCCTCGCATGGGCAGCTGAGGGAGCAGTGGAATATCACAAGGAAGGGCTCGGAGAAATACCGGACCTTGTCAGGGCCACAACCTCCGACTACGCCGAAGAATCCAACCCGGTGGGCCAGTTCCTCGAGGAGCGTTGCAAGCTCGCTGACGGTGAAACAGTCCTCGTCTCCGAATTCCGGGACGCATACGAGATCTGGTGCCAACAGCGCCAACTGCGGCCTCTGGGCGATAAGCGGGTGGCAGACGCATTGGAGCGCCACGGTGTCAAAGTCGGGAGCAAAGCACCCAGGACCGCTCAGGGAAGACTCTATGGCGGCGTGAAACTACTCTCCTATGAGGAACGCAAAGCCCAGGCCGCACAGCACAACCAGGAACTGGGTTACGACGAGGACCCGCTCACCACACCCCGGCAGTCCAAATCCAAGAAGACGGCCGAGCAGCAACGGAAATACGACTCGCCGAAACCGCGCAACCCACATCGTCGCCCACCTCGTCGAACCCCTCCACGCCGCAGCTGAGCTGCATCCCGGCGTATAATGCCTGACCCCATGGGCGCCGGAATACCGGGGCTCCCCAAGTAGCGCTCTGCTAAAGGTCAGGGGTTGCTCACTGCGTTGAAGCTCCCGGGCGCCCTGTAGGAGCGATCGAGCGCGGAGTAAACCCTACCCGTCGTGTTACTCAAGAACACCTGGAGTGTGCACTCTCATCGAGGGCCCCGAAATGCTCCTCAATCTCTTTTGTACCGCCGCCACTGATGTGTGAAGCCGCTGCAGCGGCCGGAGTGACGGGATAGACGTCAACTGACAGATCTGGAGGGTGCCCCGCCGCTGGTCTCCCATGAAGTGTCATGGGTTGCCTCCTGCCCACTCCCAAAAGACGCCCGGCAGGAGGATGAAGCATCCCGAGGAGAGCAGCTTTGGGGGAAATGCGGTACTGGTGTGACACAGCACCGGCCGCATGACGCTCCATCTGCAGACATGTCACAGAACATGTCATCACACTGAATCCCCGTCATCACGGGGAAGGCCACCTACTCACCACCTCTTCATGACACTTGTGACACTTTTTCTCAAAAGTAGTGAATAAGAGGGGTTAAAGGATCTGCCTTCCAGCTGCCCGGGGTGGTTAGTCAACAGAGAGTTCTCTGACACAACGTCACAGGTGTCATGCCTGTCACCGGAGAAGACATGCGTGCCCTGGAACCCTCGCATCCTCATGATGCTCGTGCTCAGGGGCCTTTTCAGCGAGGATCGACCGACGGCGCCCTCACCCTGAGGTGAGTGCTTGGCTGAAGGAAACTCTGTGAGGCTAGAGGAGGAACCCGTCAGCGCAGTAGAGCGGTCCCTACTTCGTTGGCGTAGGCCCGGTGCAATACCTCCACCAACCGGGAACTACTCGCAAGTCCGTGTTCACCAATACGCGCGACATCGATCCCTGGGGTCCAGGAGTTCATTACCACTGCGGAGAGCTCATCAGTGAGCATGTCCTCAGTGATAGGCACCGTGCGTTGGGGGATCTGTAGTGCTTCAAGTTGCCGGGAGAGGATCTGCATCGTGACCCCGGGCAGGATGTTGGCTTGGGGCCAGATGACAGATTCGCCGTCCCAGAATGCGAGGTTCCAGATCGTGGCTTCGCTGATCCTGCCGCTGTTGTCCCTGAACGCTGCATCGTCGAACCCGGGGCTGATGCAGGATAGGTGACAACTGATCTGGCTCGGTTACCCCGGGCCTGGAAGGATTGTCATCATGCCTGTGAGTCGCAGCGGTAAGTGGCGTGGTTTTCGCACCGGTAAGTGGCATTTTTAGCAAGCCAGGTGGCCGCCGGCAGGTGATGTAGGAGTTTAGAGCCCGAATGCTCCGCCACTGATGAGGATGAAGATACCGAGGCCGATTAGCACGATAGGGAACAGCACGTGTTCCCAGCGTTCTAAGATTTCGGCGATCGGCGGGCGGGTGGCGAATAACTTGGCCAGCATGACCAGGACGGCGACGAGTACGAGGAAGACGATGCAGTAGGTCACCACCGTGGCTGGCTCGACGTTGAGGAAGACCGGCACGTAAACCCCAATGTTATCCCCGCCGTTGGCGAAGGTGACTGCTGCGACGGTCCACACGCTAACCCTCTTGTCCGCGATTTTGGCATCGTCATCATCGTCCTGGTCTTCACGCCAGGCCTGCCACCCAGCCCACAGGCCCAGAGCCAGGGGGATCAGCCCAAAGTACGGTATAGCTGCCGAGGGCAGGATGGCTCCGGCGCCCAGACTCACCAGCACCGCCGCACCAAGGATGCCTGCGAATCCCAGATACTGCCCGGCGGCGATACGCGCGGTGGTCCCGCGTTGGCCGGCTCCGCGGGCGAAGAACAGCGAGACCACGATGATGTCATCAATATTGGTTGCGATGAACAGACCGATCGCCTGCACAACAGAGGAAAAAATCACGAGACCAGCCCCGAGGAGCAGCACCCCGGTACTGAACAGCCAGAGTCCAGGCACGGCGCGTCCTCATCGACAGCAAGGGTGACCTCGACCAACGCAGTCAGCGCCTGTGCCAGGTGCGCATCAGCGATCTCATACCGAGTCTGGCGACCCTGTGGCACAGCGACCACGATCCCGCAGTCACGCAAGCACGCCAAATGATTAGAAACATTCGAGCGGGTCAGTTCCAACTCCCGAGCCAGCTCCGCCGGGTAGGAGGGGCGTTCCATCAATCTCAGCAGTAGCCGTGATCGAGTGGGGTCGGCCATAGCCCGGCCCAACCGGTTCATCACATCGATACGAGAAGCAATAGTCAGCATCCAGTGAACTATACAGTAAACGCTGAACTATTGGACAGAACCCCGATTTTCCGGTCGTCCCAGTTCCTTGGTTGTGGGACTACTACGGCCTAAGGGAACAGGCTCGCTCTGCATCCGTTAAATCCAAGACCTATCTTGAGGTCCTCAGGCAGGGCGTCTCATAGGGGCTTCCTCAACTGAAGCACTCAAGTATGCCCGGTTCTTTCCACGGCTCGGCACGAAACTCCCACCGAGGCGCTCTGGGAAAACGAGACCCACAGATTGTGCGAGAGCCACAAGCGGGTTGACCTTCCCTCAGCTGGAACGTGGAGAATTGACGAGTTGCCCGCCCCGAACCGTCGAGGACCGATGAGTACAAGCACATCCCTTCCCGCTTACGTCGATGCTCTGGTCATTGGCGGGGGCGCCGCTGGCCTCTCGGCTGCTACCTGGTTGGGTCGTTACCAGCGCCGCACCTTGGTGGCCGACGCCGGCCAGCACCGCAACCGGTTCGCAGATCAGGTTCACGGGTTGCTGGGCCGGGACCCGATCAGCCCCAGGGAGTTGCTGAACCAGGCCCGCGCCGACCTGGCCCAATACCACCAGGTGAGCGTCTACGAGGCAACGGTAAGCGCCCTGGAGCCTACCGGCCAGGGCCGGTTCCAGGCCACGATCGACGGCGCCAAGGTTATCGCCGATCGGGTGGTGCTAGCCACCGGGGTCCGCGACCAGTGGCCGCCAATCGCGGGCGTCGATGCGCACTGCGGCGTCGATGTGCATCACTGTCCAGCCTGCGACGGGTACAAGGCACGCGGGGGCACCGTTGTCGTCCTAGGTGCTGGCGAACACGTGCCCGCCTACGCTGCCGAGCTGCTGGATTGGGCCGAGACCGTGCGCATCGTCACCAACCCCACCGATAGGGCCTTCGACGAAGCCCAGAGGGCCACATTGGCCGAGCACGGCATCAGCGTCGTGGAGGGGGTGGCCCAGGCGCTGATCGGGCTTCCGGGAGCCCTGGAGGGGTTGCGCTTGAAAGACGGGACTGTCGTGGAGGCACAGAAAGTGTTCTTCTCCTACTCCCATCACCCCACCAATGACCTCGCCCTCCAGCTGGAGTGTGAACTCGATGATCACGGGCAGATCGCCGTGGACGGATACCAGCTGACCAGCGTCGATGGCGTCTACGCCGCCGGGGACATTACTCCCGGAATGCAGCTGGTCTCGGTGGCCATCGCTGAAGGGGCGGTCGCTGGGGTGGCGTGTGCGACGTCGATGCGTGGGCATCACACCAACGAGCACGCGCCTTCTCCGGCCCCTCCGACGAGGCGTTTCACCATGAACCGGTGACACCGTCTGCCACTGGACCCAGCGACATAGGTAGTTCGACCAGCCCCCAATCAGCGCCTGAGGAGAGGCGAGATTAACCTTCCCGCGGGCTGTAACATTCTTTGCAGGAGGACTTATGAAGATTGGCGAACTCGCCCGGCTGTCCGGCGTCACCACCAAGACGATCCGTTATTACGAGTCCATTGGGCTTTTGCCGGATCCGGTGCGCACCCCGTCGGGTTATCGGGACTTTGATGAGTCTTATGTCGATCGGTTGACTTTCATCCGCACCTCCCAGCGCTTGGGAATTACCTTGCATGAGGTTAAGGAGATGCTTCTGTTCCGGGAGCGGGGTGAGGCCCCATGCGCGTATGTGCGCAGCGTGCTGGATACCCAACTGGAAGGGATTGATCGGCGGATGCGTGAGCTTGAGTTTCTGCGGGAGCAGCTGACCGAGATTGTTTCAGAGGCGGACCCACTCCCTGCCGCCGCTGATAACTGCACCTGCCAGTTGATCGAGCACGCGCGGCAGAAAGCCAGTATCGCCCCTAGTGGTACGGACTAAGCCGAGACCATCTGCCGGCATGCATCGGCGGCCTTGCGGCAGGCCTCGGCACACTCGGTCATGCCGGTCCGCTCACATTCCTGCGCGCAACGCTCGCATGCGTCTGCGCATACCCGACAGAGTTCGGCGCTGAAGTCGCTGCCACGGGCGATCAACGGGATACAGGCCCGGCATAGATCGGCGCAGTCGACACACAGTGTGATGCACCGAGCCAGATCCTTATCCCCCTGCTCGACACACTCCTTGGCGCACGCGGTGCACTTGGCCAAGCAGTCGCTGAGGATATCGATGAGCTGTTTGGTGTGGTCTTCGATCATTGTCATGACGATTTTCCTTCCCAATAGTTAGCAGTCTTCTTATCGTGGACCTTCCCCCGGCTGGAACGTCAAGCTCCCGGGCCTACGAACCGTCTCATCATCCAATTTGACCTTCTAGTGGAGTGGAAGGTTTATGGTTGATGGCACCTACAAGGAGGTGTGTCGTGAGCACTTATACATTCCGTGTTGAAGAGATCCACTGTGGTGGCTGCGAGAAAGCGATCCGCAATGCGTTGACCCGTGTGAACGGGGTGCGAGACGTCACTGCGGATTCTGACACCAATCAGGTGACGGTGAGTTACCACCAGTCCCAGACCAGTATCGAAGAGATCGGTGAGCGCCTTGCCACCGCTGGCTATCCGGCCGTCAGCTGAGCTGGCGCGTGAGACTACCGAGGAGACGGGAACGAGCACTGTGACGAAAACGGAACAGGCAGAGCAGCTGTGGGCGGAGGAGCCCAGTCACCTGGCGGGACACGCCCGCATTCGAGCTCGGATCGCGGGTCTGCATTGTTCGTTGTGCACCGGAACGATCGAGAAGGCGCTGTGTCGTCAGTCCGGGGTGGACACGGTGGCGGTCAGTCTGACCCATGAACAGGCCCTGGTTGACTACGATCCGAAACTCACCGGTCCTGAGAAGATCCTGAAGACGCTGCGCGATATCGGCTATGACCTCTATGACCCGCGCAAGTTGCGGCCCTTCGAGGAGGAGGAAGCCGACCTCGTTCACGAGGGCAAGCGTCTGCTGGCCGCGATCGCGGCGAGTCTGGCCACCATCGCCCTGATCCTGGAGGTCTCTGGTCTCTGGTCGGTGCTGGTGCCAGCCTCGGTCGTGATCCTAATGGTGCCGGTCTCCTACGCAATCATGCGGCCCGCCGGCCGAGCCCTCGCCACCTTGGGTGCGGTGACGATGATCGCTCCGGCCGCATTGGCGTATACGGGCCGCCAGTCAGGGTGGGTTAGCGAGACAGCGGCGGCGTGGCTCACCGGCGCCCTAGCGCTGACGGTGGTGTTGGCCATCGCCCCCCATATCCTGCGCATGGCCTACCAGGCCGCCAGGCGGGGGATCCTCAACCAACACGTACTGCTGGAGATCGGTGCGCTTGGTGGCATCGTCGGCGGTGTGATCGGGTTGACAGAAGTCTTCCCTGATTACCCCACTGCGGCGTTCTTTGCTGTGACCGTGTTGGTGGCGAACTATCACATCTTCTCTGAATGGCTCTCCCTGCTGGTCAAGACCCGCTCCAGCCAAGCGGTGCGCAAGCTGCTGGAGTTACAACCCGATACCGCCAGTCTGGTCCAGGACGGCACTGAGAAAGAGGTGCCTGTCACCCAGATCACAGCCGGGGACCTGGTGCGCATCCGCCCCGGAGACCGGGTCCCGGTCGATGGCCGGGTCATCGAGGGTTACTCGACCCTGGATTTGTCCCTGGTCACTGGTGAACCCGTCCCGGCCGAACGCTCAGCTGGTGGAGAGGTGATCGGTGGGTCCATCAATGGGGCCGGCACTCTGTTGGTGGAGGCGACCCGGATCGGGTCCGAGAGCTTCCTGGCTCAAGTGGCCCGGCACGTTGAAGACTCGAGAGCGCTGAAGCCCGGGATCCTGCACCTGGTCGACCGGGTGCTGCGCATCTACACTCCCACCGTGCTGATCCTAGCTACTCTCGCGCTGCTCGGTTGGCTGCTAGGTTCCTGGGCATGGGCGGAGGAACCGGATGTGCGACGGGCAGTGTTCGCCGGCATCGGTGTGCTCATCATGGGTTATCCCTGCGCGATGGGGATCGCCGCCCCGCTGGCCATCGTCCGGGCGGCCGGGGAGGCCGCCGACCAGGGAATCATCATGCGCACCGGAGAAGCATTCCAAACCTTCGGCCAGATCCGCACCATCGTGCTGGATAAGACCGGCACCCTCACTGAAGGCAAACCTGCTGTCCGCGAGATCCAATCCCACACCGACGAGGCAGACCTGCTCACCACCGCCGCCGCGGCCGAAGAGCCCTCCGAACACCCACTAGCCCGAGCTATCGTCACTGCTGCCACTATCCGAGGTCTGACCCTGCCAGCGGTCCAGGACTTCCACTCGGTCACCGGCTTCGGCGTCACCGCCACCGTCGACGGTCGCGCCGTGTTGGTCGGCCGGCCAGGCTTTCTGGTCGATCGCGGCATCGACCTGACCCCCCTCGGCCCCGCCATCCAACGCTTAGAGGCCATCGGACGCACGGTGGTGGCCGTCGCCGCCGACCGCGACTTACTGGGAATCATCGCCCTGGGCGATGAGATCCGCCCCGAGACGGTCGAGGCCGTGCAGCAGCTACAGGCAGCGGGCATCACCCCCGTGTTAGCAACTGGCGACAACCTCCCAGCGGCGAAGCACGTCGCCGCGCAGGTCGGCATCGAAGACATCCGAGCCGGGCTGCTGCCTGAGGACAAAGCCGACCTCGTACGCGAGCTCCAGACCGAGGGGGCCCGGGTCGCGATGGTCGGTGACGGCATCAACGACGCCCCTGCCCTGATGCAATCCGACGTGGGCATCGCCATGGGCAGCGGCACCGACATCGCAGTGGAATCCGCCGATGTCGTCATCGTCCGCGACGACCTCCGCGCGATCCTCACCGCACGCCAAACCAGCCTCTCCAGCTACCGCCGCACCAAGCAGAACGTCGCCCTGGCGTTTCTCTTCAACGGCACCGGGATCCTCGTGGCCACCACCGGGTTGGTCTACCCAGTCTGGGCAATGATCGCCATGGCCCTGTCCGTGACCACCATCTTCATCAACTCCCTCGGCGGCAGACCACGGCTACTCTTCGAAGCCATCGGCAGTGTCGGACGCTCCCGCGAAGACACAAAACCTGACGTGGTGGACACGCGCCCAACCTGACCAACCTGAATGTCATGTTCAGGGGCCCCCTTCACGAAACGGCAGCCAGGTGGGCCGAGTCCTGTGCCAGTTGCCCAACCCCTTTCGGATACCAGGGCCGCCAATTTCCGTTTAGGAAAGGCGGCCACTTATTGCTGCGACTCACACCGTAGTGGGCGTGTCGACAGTGTGACTGTTAGCGGGAGATGGCGGGGAATCGCAGTTTCGCTTGGCGGCTCCGGGTGCTTCTGTTCTTGCCCGGTGGGCCGTCGTCAGTTCTGGATCTCGGTCCACAGGGCGCGGACGCGGTCGTCGATCTGGTCGACGATTTCGCGGATTCGTTCCGGTGTCTCCTCGGCGGGGTCGGCCAGTTCCCAGTCCAGGTAGCGTTTGCCGGGGTAGATGGGGCAGGCGTCGCCGCAGCCCATGGTGATGACGTAGTCGGCTGCGCGGACGACGTCGTCGGTCAGTGGTTTGGGGAAGGCTCCGGACAGGTCGATGTGGCGTTCGGCCAGCGCGTCGATCACCAGGGGGTGGACCTCGGATCCGGGCAGCGAGCCGGCCGAGCGGACCTCGACCCGGTCGCCGGCGTAGTGGGCCAGCAGGGCGCTGGCGATCTGGGAGCGTCCGACGTTGTGCACGCAGACGAACAGCACCTGCGGGACGGTTGTCTCGATTGTGCCCTGTGCCAGGGCGAGAGCGCGGAGGCGGTCGGCGGCGAACCGTTCGGCGAGGATCGCCAGGTGGTCGCGGATTCTCGCGGTCCGCGACAGGGTGGTGTAGGACTCGAAGACGTAGCGCTCGATGGTCTCCGGGGAGAAGATTCCCTCGTACTTGCGGGCGAGGTCATCGGCTGTGTGTTGGAGGACTTGGGTGTCGAGCGGCGGGGTGTCGGCGGCCATGGCCTGGTCCTTTCAGGAGCAGCAGGAGGAGGTGGGTGCGCCGCCGATGGTCACCGGGAGTGGCCCGGCTGGCACGTCGCAGTATCCGCCGAGGTCTGTGGTGCAGACGCCGGTCTCGGGCAGTTCGAGGTGGACGGTGTCGGCGGCGACCCGGTCACCTGCCAGTGCTGCGGCGATGGAGCGGACCTGTTCGTAGCCGGTGGCCATGAGGAACGTCGGTGCGCGGCCGTAGCTCTTCATGCCGACGATGTAGAACCCGGGCTCGGGGTGGGCCAGCACGCGTTCGCCGTGTGGTTCGACGCTGCCGCAGGAGTGGAACTCCGGGTCGATGAGCGGGCCGAGCTTCTGGGGTGCATCGACGGTCGGGTCGAGGTCGAGGCGCAGCTCGGTCAGCATCGACAGGTCGGGGCGGAAGCCGGTGGCCGGGACGAGGACGTCCACGGTGAGCTTCTCGGCGCCGCTGGGTCCTGCGGCCTGGACGTGCAGCTGCTCGCCGTGAGTTTCGAAGCCGGTGATCACGAACGAGGTGTGGACATCGATTCGGCCGGATTCGACCAGGTCCCGGAGGCGGGTGCCCAGGGCGCCGCGGGCGGCGAGTTCGTCGCGGTCTTCGCCGCCGTAGGCGCGGGAGGCGTCCGCTGACCGGACGGCCCAGCTGATCCGGGTCGCGGGGTTGTCGTCGGCGAGCTCGGCGAGGTCGAGCAGCGTGTTGGCCGCGGAGTGGCCGGCGCCGACGACGAGGACGTGGCGCCCGGCGAACCGGTCACGGTCGACACCGGTGACGGCGGGCAGGGGCTGGGTGATGAGGCCGCGGGCTGTCGCCTCGGCTTCTCCGGGGGCGGGCAGGCCGGACCGGCCGAGTGGGTTGGGCTGGTGCCAGGTGCCCGAGGCGTCGATGACGCTGCGCGCCAACACGTCCTCGGACGATCCGTCGGAGGAGGCGATGCGGACGAGGAACGGGGTGGTCTCCCTGCCGGTGCTGCGGGTCTTGTCGATCCCTTCCCGGGAGACCGCGATGACGCGGGCGTCGGTGCGGACGACGTCGCCCAGTGCCGCTGCCAGCGGGGTCAGGTAGTCGGTGATCAGCTCGTGACCGGTGGGCAGGACTTCCGGGTTCGGGGCCTGCCAGCCATCTGCCTCGAGGAGGCGGCGGGCGGCTTCGTCGATGTTGTAGCGCCACGGTGAGAACAGGCGGGTGTGGCCCCAGTCGCGGATCGCGGCGCCGCTGGTGCTGCCGGCCTCCAGCACCAGCGGGGTCAGGCCGCGTTCGCGCAGGTGGGCGGCGGTGGCCAGCCCGACGGGGCCGGCGCCGATGACGACGACCGGCAGACTCTCGGTGTGGTTGGTGGTGTCAGCCATGGCTGGTCTCCTGAAGGACGGGGGCGGTTGCCGGTTCGGTGGCGGCGAGGAAGCGTTCGGCGTCTAGGGCGGCGGCGCACCCGGTGCCGGCGGCGGTGATGGCCTGCCGGTAGCGGTGGTCGACCGCGTCGCCGCAGGCGAAGACGCCGGGCAGGTTGGTGGCGGTGGTCGGGGCGTCGACGACGATGTAGCCGTCCGGGTCGAGTTCCAGCTGGCCCTTGACGAGTTCGGTGCGGGGCAGGTGCCCGATGGCGACGAAGATCCCGGTGGCATCCAGCTGGCTGGTGTTGCCGGTGAGTGAGTCGGTCACGCTCACGCCGGTGACCTTTTCGTCTCCGTGGATGGCGGTGATCTGGCTGTTGTACAGGAAGCGGATCTTCTCGTTCTGTTGTGCCCGCTGGGCCATAATCTTCGATGCGCGCAGGGTGTCGCGCCGGACCACCACGGTCACGGTCGCGGCGAACCGGGTCAGGAACAGTGCCTCCTCCATGGCCGAGTCCCCACCGCCGACGACGATGATGTGCTGGTCGCGGAAGAAGAACCCGTCGCAGGTGGCGCACCAGGACACGCCGTGCCCGGTGAGCCGCTTCTCATCGGCCAGTCCCAGCTCCTTGTACGCCGAACCCGTGGCGACGATGACGGCCGGTGCTCGGTAGGTGGCACCGGACAGGGTCGTGACCTCTTTCAGGGGCCCGGTCAGGTCGACGGCGGAAGCGTCGTCGTACTCGATGCGGGCCCCGAAGTTTGCGGCCTGCTCGCTGAGTCCCATCATGAGTTCCGGGCCCTGGATGCCGCCGGGGAATCCGGGGAAGTTCTCGACGTCGGTGGTGTTCATCAAGGCGCCGCCGTGGGTGACGGATCCGGCGATCACGCGCGGGGACAGCCCGGCGCGTGCCGCGTAGATCGCGGCGGTATAACCTGCGGGGCCGGACCCGATGATGATCAGCTCATCCGTTTGGGTGCTGGTGGTCGTCATGGTGTCAGCGCCTCACTTCGCGCCGGTCGATGCTGGCAGCAGCTCGGAGACGAGCTGCTCGATGCGGGCCTTGATGTCATCGCGGATCGGGCGGACCGCCTCGATGCCCTGGCCTGCGGGGTCTGCGAGGTCCCAGTCCTCGTAGCGCTTGCCCGGGAAGATCGGGCACGCGTCCCCGCAGCCCATGGTGATGACGACGTCGGAGGCCTTGACGGCGTCGGTGGTGAGGATCTTCGGGGAGGCAGAGGTGATGTCGATGCCGTCTTCTGCCATCGCCTCGACGGCGACCGGGTTGATCTGGTCGGCGGGTTCCGAGCCTGCCGAGCGGACCTCGATCCGGCCGCCCGACAGTTCGGTGAGGTAGCCGGCGGCCATCTGGGAGCGGCCGGCGTTGTGGACGCACACGAACAGCACGCTGGGCTTGGTCGTGGTGGTGTTGGGGGCAGCGGTCATAGGACCATCCAATCCGGGAGTGGGTATTCAGTCGTTGAGAAGTGCGGAGTGCAGAGCCTGGACGCGGGTGTCGATGTCGTCGCGGACCAGGCGCATCCGTTCGATGCCCTCGATGCCGCGCTCCGAGGGCTCATCGGTGTTCCAGGTCTCGATCGTGGCGGTCATACCGTCGACGGGTTCGACGTGTGCTTCCTCGCCGAGGACGATGACCCGGTCGACCCGGCGCAGCAGGTCCGGGTCGATCGGCTTGGGCGATTCTCCGGACATGTCTGCGCCCACCTCGGCGACCACGTCGGCGGACAGGGCGTTGAGGGAGGTACCGGGCTTGGTGCCGGCCGAGTGCACCTCAACCGCGTCGCCGGCATGGTAGCGCATCAGCGCGGCGGCCATCTGGGACTTGCCGCCGTTCTTGACGCAGACGAAGAGGACGCTGGGCCTTTTCGGTTCAGAGGTGCTGGTCATGCTCGGACTCCAGAGGTTCTGCGTGCGGGGACAGTCGGGTCGTTGGGGAACAGCTTGGGACCGGCCCAGAGAGCGACGTAGACGAGACCGACGAGGACGGGGACTTCGATGAGCGGGCCGACGACACCGGCCAGCGCCTGCCCCGAGGTGATCCCGAATGCGCCGATCGACACCGCAATCGCGAGCTCGAAGTTGTTGCCCGACGCGGTGAAGGCCACGCTGGTCGACTTCGCGTAGTTCAGTCCGACGGCTCTGGAGGCGAGCAGGCTGATGATGAACATGAGCACGAAGTACAGCAGCAGCGGCACCGCCATCCGGGCCACATCCAAGGGCTGCGAGGTGATCGCCTCACCCTGCATGGCGAACAGCAGCACGATGGTGAACAGCAGTCCGTAGAGCGCCCAGGGACCGATCCTCGGCAGGAACGTCTCCTCGTACCACTGCCGGCCCTTGGCTCTCTCACCAAGCACGCGGGTGAGGAAGCCCGCCAGCAGCGGAATGCCGAGGAAGACGAGCACCGATGCCACGATCGCCCACACGGAGAACTGCGCCGAAGTCGTCTCCAGTCCCAACCACGAGGGCAGCACCTGCAGATAGAACCAGCCCAGCGCACCGAAGGCCACGACCTGGAAGACGGAGTTGATCGCCACCAGCACGGCGGCGGCTTCACGGTCTCCGCAGGCGAGATCGTTCCAGATGAACACCATCGCGATGCAGCGGGCCAGGCCCACGATGATCAGCCCGGTCCGGAACTCCGGCAGATCGGGCAGGAACACCCAGGCCAGCGTGAACATGAAGGCCGGACCTATGACCCAGTTGAGGAACAGCGACAGAGCCAGCAGCTTACGATCACCGGTCACCCGGTGCATCTCGTCGTAGCGAACCTTCGCCAGCACCGGATACATCATGACCAGCAGACCGATCGCGATCGGCACGGAGATCCCGCCGACCTTCACAGAGTCCAAGGCCGTGTCGAGCCCGGGCACGAAACGCCCCAGCAGCAGACCCACGGCCATTGCCGCCAGGATCCAGACCGCCAGCCAGCGGTCCAGGAAGGACATCTCCTTCGTCACCGGCACCGCGTTCTGCGCAGCCGTCGTTGCAGTGGTGTTCATCGGCACTAAGCTCCTTGTATCGATGGATGTCTATGGAACACACTAAGCGCATGCATCGATGGGCGTCAATGTATGATGGGGTGATGGCAACCGCATTCGAAACCGTGAAACTGCTCACCCCCCATGCCAACGACTGCTGTCCGCTGGCGGTCGCACCGCTGGGCGCGGACCAGGCCGAACAGATGGCCAGAAAGCTCAAAGCGCTGTCCGACCCGACCCGGCTGCGGGTGCTGTCGCATGTAGCCGCGCAGGGATGCGACGCGGTGTGCGCCTGCGACCTGACCGAGACGCTCGACATCAGCCAGCCGACGATCAGCCACCACCTCAAGAAGCTTGTCGAGGCGGGCCTCCTGACGCGTGAGCAGCGCGGCAAGTGGGCGCACTACACCGTGGTGCGCGAAGCGTTCGCCGAGCTGCGCCAGTTCCTCGCCCTGGACTGATGACCGCACTCGGGGCAGTCAGTCGCGCGGTGGAGGTGAGAGATCGAGCCGATGTTGCCGTGATCGGTGGCGGACAGGCCGGCCTGGCGGTCGGCTACTACCTGCGCCGTGCCGGATTGTCCTTCGTGATTCTCGATGACCAGGACGCCCCTGGTGGGGCCTGGAGGCACGTGTGGCCCTCGCTGCGGCTGTTCTCGCCGGCAGAATACTCATCCCTGCCCGGCCGGCTGATGCCGAGAACCTCCGGCGGTAACCCCGACGCCGATCACGTGATCCGGTATCTGGCCGACTACGAGGAGCGGTATTCACTCCCAGTCGTGCGGCCGGTGCGAGTCGCCCAGGTCATCCCAACCAGCGAGGGATTCCAGCTGCTCACCGATGCCGGGCAGTGGCGGGCGCGTGCCGTCGTCAACACGACGGGCACATGGTCGCAGCCCTTCTGGCCAACCGTGCCGGGGCAGAGGAGCTTCCGCGGGAGTCAGATGCACAGTGCCGACTACCGCGGACCAGGCAAGTTCAAGGGCCAATCCGTCCTCGTCGTCGGCGGAGCGAACTCAGCCGCACAGATCGCAGCCGATCTCGCCCGCGCCGCGACGGTGACCTGGTGCCTGCGCGGTGCGCCGCGCTATCTGCCCGACGACGTCGACGGGCGCGAGCTCTTCCGGGTGGCCAGCCAGCGGGTGCGCGCACTGGCCGCCGGGGAACCGGACTCCGGCGGCGTCGCGAACTTGGGCGACATCGTTGCCGTCCCACCCGTGAAGAAGGCACGGGATGCAGGGCTGCTGATCCCTCACCCGATGTTCGAACGCTTCACCCGCGACGGCGTGATCTGGAACGACGGCAGCACACGCCGAGTCGACGCGGTGATCTGGGCCACCGGCTTCAGACCGGCGCTGCGCCATCTGCGGGCACACGACCTCCGGGAGTCAGACGGGACGATCAGGCTCGACGGAACGGCGTCACCCCGGATCCCGGGGCTCTATTTCGCAGGCTACGGAGACTGGACCGGTCCGGGATCGGCCACCCTCGTCGGTGTCGGATCCACCGCGAAAGCCACGGTCGGCGCCATCGCCGGCGATCTTGAGTCCGCCACGACTGCTGCGGCCATCTCTGCACGAGCACGGTGAGTACCATCAGCGCATGGAGATGATGTGCGCGGACTGCGGATGCGCGGTCAGGCGGGGCGTGATCGTGCGCGCCTGTGAGCAGTATCCGGATTGCTGCTGTCAGGATCTGGCCGTCGCGGGCGACCATGGCACTGCGCGCGATGCATGACGCTCTTCGCCACGAGTGACCATATTGTGGTCGGCCGCACCCAGGGCGATCCTGCTCGTCTCAAGCAGAAGCCGTCCGGGTTCCGGGCAGGCTGAGCTGGGATGCATGAAAGTCGAAATGCCGGATCGGGTAGGCGTACACGTCCATCGGGTGCCGTTGCTGCCCCGTCGCGCCTCGGAGCCGCTCGCGCGGTGCAGGGCAGGCAGCCTCTAACTCGGCACAGTTGCGGCTGTATCCATCTCTGATCGCGGTTCGATCCATGATCGTCACCCTCAGCAGGTGGGGGCTTCCTCCGGCCTGCTTATCTCACCGACAACGCGGTCAGGCTGCGGCTGTAGCAGTAACGACCGTTATCTTGAGTTCAAATGAGGGTGTCTTTGATGCCCAGCACGAGGGCCGTTGGTTCGCGCAGTTCCGTCCTGGACATGGTTATCTTGAGTCGTCCATCAAGCAGTTCGGCTCCGTCACGGTGTCAAGGTTTCGTGCCCGTAGTTGCCCAAGGGCGTGTTCTAGTTGTTTACGGAGTCGCTGATTCTCGGCGGTGAGGTCTCGGACGCGTGCATTGGCTACTTCGAGCCGTCGCAGTAAAGATGCGTCGGTGGAAAGTTGGGATGTGGGCAACGGCGGGACTGCACCTCGTTGGAGGTCGCGTAGTCGACGAATTTCGGCACATATGTCGTCCTGGGTGTAGAGCCAGGATCGCGAGACCGCTGCCTTCCGCGCAACAATCAGGAAGGTGACCGGACTTCCATCGCGGTCGAGGTCTCGAAGTGCCTGGATGGCTCTGGCGCGGGTCTCATCGTGGCGTCGTTTCGCGGCGGCGACCAGATGGTGGCTGTTATCAGCATGCATCAAAGCCCTCACCGTCTTGATCGTTTTCGAGGGTGGTAATGATCCGGTCGAGGTTTCCCAGAACCTGCTGGTTCATCTCGATCAGTCGTTGCTGGCCACGGGCTTCGGCGGCGGTGATGATCTCCACGGTCTGTTTACGATGTTGACGGTGTTCGGGCAGAAACTCGGCGGTGGTGATGAACATCGGGCAGCTCAGGCAGGCGTTCGCGTGCGGGCAGGATTGCTGGACCGGCAGCCCGCAGTAGCCGTTGGGCAGGGCCTGAGTGGCTCGTCCGACGCGCTGTTTGGCCCAGGCTGCCTCAGCTAAAGGTCCGTCCGGGTCGAGGGTTACAGTTTCGCCTTTGAAATTGACCTTCTGTGCGGCTTCCCAGTGCCGCCTGATCGTGGTGTCGCTGAGCCGGGCGTAGTGGGCGGTCATCGCATGGGAGTCGTGGTCGAGGATCCGTCGGACCACTTCTTGGGGGACGTCTCGGTTGATCAATCTGGTGCCCAGGGTGTGCCGAAAGCTGTGGGGAACCAGGTGCACAGGGTCACCATATTCGTCACGGATATCGCAGCGTTGTAGCCATCGGCGCAGCACTGTGCGGTAGGTTCCATCACGGACCGGCAGCTCGCCGTTGTCATTATTGGTGGCGCGCGGCAACAGCACCGGTTTACTGTTGGGCCACCGCTGGCGCACCCGGTGGCCCTGCGTGGTGATGGCCTCGGCGAGGTCCTCGTCAATGGGAACCAAGGCTTCGCGTTTCATTTTGTGGTTGAGATAGCGCAGATAGGGGGCACCGTCCCTGTCATAAACGACACAATCAGTTGATAACTGCACAGTGTCTGTGATGCGCAGTCCGCAGCGCATCAGGATCAGGGTGATCAGCTCATAGGTGGGGTCGTTCCACTGGGCCAGGTTGTCGGGGTGCTCCAGTTGGGCCATCACAGTCTCGCTGAGGGCGCGAGGCAATCGTGGGTTCTCTTTGGGGATGTCTTCGCTGAAGAATGTCACCGTCGAGGGCAGCGAGTCGTCCCATCCGTGTTGCCTGATGATGGTGAAGAACAGATTCAATTGCCCCACGAGCATGCGGTGAGTCACGGTGCCTGAGAACCGGGCATGAAGGTCAGCGAGATAACGCTCCAGCAGCTGCCGGTCCAGGTCCGCCAACCTCTGAACAGCTGGCGCGGCGTCGGCGAGGAACTGTCCGAAAACGGTGACTGCCCGAGTACCAATGGCGACACTTCCAGCTCCGAGGCCGGTGGAGAACCGCCATCTTCCCCAGCGTTTCGCAAGAGCCTTCAGCCAGTACTGCGGGATGCTTTCAAAATTTATGTTCGCCAGCTGCCGGTCCTTGATACCGAGCGCGCGGAGCTGCCAGATGTCTTTGCCGTACTCAGTTTCCCACACCCTGGCTATGCGTGCCGGCAATCGGTACTGGTTCCCTGAATTGTTTGACTGCTCTGGCATCAACGGACTAACCGTGCTCACAGTTGGACCTCCCGGTCGGTGAACCATCCTGCTTCCTCCAGTGACTTACGGGCATCTTGGACACTCAGGTGCCCGTATACGGCGGTGGTGGTCGTGATGTCGGCGTGGCCCAGGAGTTTTGAGACCACTTCAATCGGCACTCCATCGCGCAGCATCCGGGTGGCCGCGGTATGGCGGTACCAGTGCGGGTCGAAGTCCACCCCTGTCCGCCGACGTAGACGTTTCACCAGGTCGTAGACAGCCGCATAGGTCAATGGGCGACCATAAGGTCGGCCCCACAGGGTAACGAAAACGTAGTCAGAGTCCAGGTCGCCGTACTCCAAGTGAAGGTAGTCAGCATAGAGCCGTACAAGTTCCGCGCTGACCGGAATGGTCCGTGAAGCACGTGACTTGGAGCGGGCACCATTGTCGTTGGTCCGAGGTTGGACGGTGATCTGCGATCCAGCGGCGGCGATATCCTCATGCCGGAGGCCCAGCGCCTCACCGATGCGTATCCCGGTATCGAACAACACCGCGAAGAGGAACCGATCCCGCAAATGGTCACAGGCATCGAGAATTGCCTGTACTTCAGCGACGGTCACTACCCGTGGAAGCTTACGCATCGCGTTCAGCGAGATGGCACGTCGAGACTGCGGTGTCTTCTTGCTGATGTGGTGCAAAAACGGTTTCCATCCCGAGCTGCGGCCTCCGGCTAGCTGCCATGTCCTGAGCAGTTCTCCCAGGTCGATGCCATGGCGGACAGCGTGCTGGTAGAACGCACTCAATGCAGAGAGTTTGCGGTTGACTGTGGACTCGGTGCAGTGATGCTCCACCGACGGCAGGACCGGAATCTTACCGTCGCGTAGGTGTAACGGACGGCGCAACCAAGCGACGAACTCACCCACGTTCTCCAACCGCACCTCACGCCAATCCAGACCCTCAGCACTGAGGAACTCGAACCAGTCCTTCAAGTCATGGGCATAGGCCTTGACCGTGTTCGGTGAGCGCTCAATTCGGGTCAAATAGGCCAGATACCGCTCGATCGGAGCAACCGGGGCACCATCAGCATCCAACACCGTCCACGACTCCACCTCATTGACCGGAGAAACGACGCGTTGGACGATCATCAGCCCTCCCGGCAGCGTATTGTGCCGACACCAGCTACGGCCTCTGGCACACCGGCAACATGCTGCGGGGCGGCTAGGCCATCTATTACCGAGCGGTAGTGGGGGTGACCAGTCCTCATTCGCGGGGTGTCAAGGCTCATGGGTGCCTGTCGGGTGTGTTTGTGAGATCGAGAGCACTGGCAGTCCGTTCGAGGCTGTCGCTCACGTCGTCGGCCTCCCAGGTGGTCCTCTCGAATCCTGGGACCGCGGTGGCGATAGTGTTTTTCCAGCTGCTCTGCCATCGATCGGGAAAGCACTCTCTGAGGAGATTGAGCATGATCGGAACGGCGGTTGAGGCCCCTGGTGAGGCACCAAGCAGCCCTGAGATGGAATGGTCCGCGCTGGTGACCACTTCGGTGCCTTGGCGGAGGACGCCCATGTTGTTCTTGTCGGGTGTGACCAGTTGCGCGCGTTGGCCGGCGAGGATGAGCTCCCACTGTTCGAACGCAGCTGACGGGTAGAACCGTTGCAGCTGGGCGAATTTCTTTCTCGGGCCGGCGGCAAGCTCTGTGATCAGGTAGCGCACCAGTGGCAGGTTCTGCAGACCTGCGGCGGCGATGACGTGGAGATTGTGCCATCGGAGAGTCGTGAAGAAGTCAGTGAGCTTGCCATGTTTGAGGAGTTTGGTGCTGAATGTCGCGTATGGGCCGAATAAAAGGTGTTCCTGGCCGTCAACGATTCGCTTGTCGAGATGCGGGACTGACATCGGTGGGGCACCTATTGCTGCTTGGCCGTAGACCTTCGCGTCGTGACGGGCCGCGACCTCCGGGTCTGAACACCGGTAGAACGCGGCACCGACAGGCAGGACGGCATATCCGCGGACCTGGGGCAGACGTGCGCGCTGGAGCAGGTGCAGGGCGAATCCACCGGCACCGACGAAGACGTGCCGTCCCCGGATCGCGAACCGCCCACCACGGGAACCATTCCGGCCCAATACGAGCCAGCGGCCATCCGGTTGCTGACGAAGGGAACTCACCTCGTGACCGAGCAGAACCGTCCCGCCTCGGTCGGTGATGATGCTGGTGAGCGCACGGGTCAGCGCGCCGAAATCAACGTCAGTGCCGTGGCGGTGGCGGGTCGCGGCGATCGGCCCATCCTCGCTCCTGCCCTCCATGATCAGAGGTGCCCAGGTGGCTATCCTGGCCGGATCTTCGGAGTATTCGAGTCCGGCGAAGAACGGATCAGTGATGAGAGTCTGATAGCGCTGCCGCAGATAGTCCACGCCTCGCCGGTCGAACACCACGTCCATATGCGGGCTGGTGTGGAGGTACTCGCGTGGATCGAGCAGGCCAGACTCCGCCAAGTAGGCCCACCACTGTCTGGTGATGAGGAATTGTCGGGCGATCTCGGCGGGTTTGCTGCCATCAGTTGGGTCAGGCATGTAGTTCAGCTCGCTAAACCCAGAGTGACCGGTGCCGGCGTTGTTCCACGGGTCGCTGCTCTCGCTCGCCAGTGAGTTCGATTTCTCCACCAAGACGATGCGCCAATCAGGCTGAAGAAGGGTGATCATCGCTCCCAACGTCGCCGACATGATCCCGCCGCCGATGAGAACGATGTCGGCCTCCTCGACATTTCCCGCTCTTCGCCACCGCTGGGTCATGGTGTTGCCCTTTCCTGAAGCCGCTATCTGGTGATCCCACCGTCGCGCAGAACAGAACGTTCCGTCCAATGAACTTTCGAGGCAATATAATCCGTATATGGATGAATGGGTGAAAAGTCTGGCTCCACAGCTTCGCGCACTCACGGAGGTCGCGGCTCAAGGCGGTCACATGACTTCAGCTGCTTCGGCGCTCGGGATCCCGCAGTCATCGATGAGCCGACGCATCCACGCACTCGAAGAGGCGCTGCGACTGCCACTGCTGATTCGTGACGGCAGGACGGTGCGTCTTACTCCGTCTGCTGTGAGCCTTGCGCAGCTAGTCCGAGCCCCGCTCCACGACATCGAGATGTCTATTGCGCAGGTCACCGAGACTGCCGATCCGGACCACGGCACGGTCCGTTTCGGGTTCCCCCTGACAATGGGGTCAGGTGCCGTGCCCGACATGCTGGCCGAGTTCAACCTGAAGCATCCCGGCATCCGCCTTCAGCTCAAGCAAGCACATGGCTCTGCCCTAATCGAGGACCTCCGGACTGGAGGGCTCGACCTGGCGATCACGATCCCGCCACCAGCAGAGCTCGAACACACCATTCTCGCGACTCAGCAGATCAACGCCGTACTACCCGAAGACCATCCCCTTGCCAGCCGGGCATGCATCGAGCTGGAGGACCTTGAGGGCGCACGCTTTATCGCCAATCCCACCAGCTACAACCTGCGCCAACTCACCGAACGCTGGTGCCATCGCGCCGGTTACGAACCGAACATTGGGATCGAGATCACCGAGTTCGCCACCATTCGCGAACTGATCAGTCGTGGACTCGGCGTCGCCCTCCTGCCACACAGTGATCGGCGTGTTGACGGAATCTCCGAGGTCCCCCTCATTGGCGAAGACCACACCCGCACAATCGCTCTAACATCGGCGACGGCAACCCAGACAGCAGTGACCCAGCGCCTCAACGACTTCATCCTCACCCGCGGCCTCAACTAGACGGCGAGTTCCCTACCTTGGAAGGAACCACACATGATGGACGATAACTACACGGCGCTCTCCATCCCTAGTGACCACAGCCTTGTGGACACTGTCCACAACAGAAAACCACAGGTCAAGACGTGCCACAGTTGCTCAACTCAAGATAACGGTCGTTTTCGCTACAAGACATCGCGCCACCGGCGCATCGTCTGTGGATCGCCGCGGTAAATGGCGGTCTTCTCGCACCGCTATCTGTCGCTTGTCTCGATCGACAGCACTGGGGTTATGTGAGGGACGTGAAGGCGCACTCAGACTGACAGGGTGCTGAACTGTCTGGGCAGGTCGCCACGTGGTCGATCGAACTCACCAGCACGGCACGAAGCTCTTCCAAGTTGCGGATACTGTCTTCCACCTCCCGCAGCCGCTCAGTGAGCACTGGGTGCAGGGCATCTCGAGTATTGGTGCAGGTGCCCGTTTCGGTGACCTCGAGAAGCCACTTGATCTGCTCAAGGTCCATATCCATCTTCTTGGCCACCCTGATGAAGCGCAGACGCTCCAGCGCCTCGGGGCCGTATTCGCGGTATCCATTGATGGACCGGGTCGAACTGATCAAGCCGAGCTGTTCGTAGTACCGCAGGGCCGTCGCTGGAACCCCACTATGCGCGGTGACCTCAGAGATACGCATATCTACACCCTTCCACGGAGGCGGAGTGTCATCGGTCGCTGCTCGTCGCGGGAACCTGTTCGGCCGGGTCTGGCTTGTCCCGGTGGCGAATGATCTGACTCAGTGCCGCCAAGATCGGGAGCTCGATCAAAGGCCCTACCACCAGGGCCACGCCGATCAGTGGCCGGTCGGGGAACGCGGCGACTGCGATGCCCAGCGCAATGGGCGAGTTCCTGGCTGTGGTCACCATCGTCAGAGCCACTCGTTGGGGTCCCGTCAGGCGCAACAGCCGAGAAACCCCGGTGGCGACCAGCGGAAGGATGATGAAGAACGCCAGCAGCGGAGGCAGCAACAGCAGCATCTCGGCGCCGCTCTCAGCAACCACCGGCGCCTGCCAGGCGAACATCGCGAAGACCGCCACACACAGCAGCGGCATCACCACACGATTCGCCCACCGGTTGACGTGCTCCTCCCTCCAATGCTCGCCCTTGAGCCGGGTGCTGACCCAGCGCAGCGTGAACGCGACCACCAGCGGGGTCAGAAGCATCAACAGCACGGCCTCCAACAGGGTGGCTGTATCGACCATCGCAGCTTCACCGCCGAGCAGCATCACGTAGACCGGCAACAGCAACAGCTGGAGCACCAGGTTGATCGGCAACAGGGCGGCAGCGATCCCCGCGTGCCCACGAGCCATTGCGGTGAAGATCAGGTACCAATCGGTGCACGGGGTGACCAGTAACAGCAACAGTCCGATTCGCAGGTCAGGCTGCGCACCGAGTAGTCCAAGACCCAAGGCCCAGGCGAGAAGCGGGGTGAAGGCGTAGTTCAGCACCAGACTGACCCCGACAAGTCCCTTAGCCTTGCCCACGTCTTTGAGGTGCGAGGCATCGAGCTGCATAAAGACAGCGATGAGCATCACCAGTAGGGCTGGGATCACGAGATGCTCGCCGTTGGCGCCTAATGGGCTGGCGAGACCGACGCCTAATCCAGCCAGTGCCGCCACGGCGACGAACACGCTTTGAAGACGCTCAGCCCAAGTCATCTGTTGGTCCTCTCCATCGGCAGCTGTGACAGGACCATTCCGGCAGCTGGGTTCAGCGGCAGGGGGGCCTGCATCCCCACGGTAAACCTTCAAGTCAGCTAGAAGGTCAAGACGAGTTTCGGTCCCTCCGGCTAGACCCCACATCCTCAGCTCCATGGACCTCGACTCAATCCTTACCGCGAGCCCGTCGCCGGCAGTCTGGCCATCGACCACGATGCTGGCCATTGGAGCGGGACCTGCTCACGGTCCAATGATCCCCAGAGCTCTCATGCGCCTGGCAACCTATCCGATGGCCATCTGAAAACTGTCGGTACATGTTCGGCCTGCTCTCTCACTGCTGCTGGGCTTGGGGCTGCTGAGCCCTGAGGTTCTTTCAAGCCGTAGCCGGGCCTCGCGCAGGTGACCTGAGCGTTGTGGGGGCCTCCCTCGGGCCTCGCTGTGTTCAACCTCCAGGGGCTCCCACCGTGCCGGCCCGCATCGTGGGGTTTGTCTTGATCTTTGGTCAGAGCATCGATCCCAGGTCAGACGCGATGGAAGGATATACCGCCGGCGAGGATCTTAGCTCCCGCGCCGTCAGCCCGTACTTCATGGCCAGGCTGATCGTGTTCACCAACTCTGCATAACCATGTCCGAACAGATGCGCCCCCACGATGAGATCAGTCGATCGGTCGACGAGAATCTTGGCTGCCCCGGCTGTTTCGCCGACCCGATACTGGGAAAACCACCGACTAGTGTCGGTATACCTGACGTCGATATCCATACCGCGCGACCGGGCTTCATTCTCCAACGCCCCTACCCTGACAAGCTCCGGGATCGTGAAGACCGCCGTCGGAGTCGCCGCGTAGTCAGGTACAGCATTCCCTGACTTCAAGATGTTTGATGCTGCGACTTTCGCCTCCACCACAGCTACCGGGGTAAGCGGCATCCCCTGGGTGTCAGCAGCATCACCGGCGGCATACACGGCTGAGTTCGTAACCGACTGCAGATCAGCTGTCACGTCGATGCCTCGTGGGCCATACGCCACGCCGCCGGCCTCAAGATCAAGCCGGGACAGATCGGGGAGACGTCCTGCTCCATGAACGACAAGGTCCACTTCGATCATCGCTGCGACGCCCTGCTGTTCAAGATGCACCTGATACCCGGCGGGCACTTTCTCCACGCCGGTGATGCTGGTGCCCGATTGGACATCCACGCCAGCCTGGGTGCCGCGTCGGATCAGCAGGTCCACCAGATCGGGGTCGAAACTCTTCAGCGGCCGCGGACCACGGTCGATGATGATCGGGCGGGACCCGGCTCGTGCCGCGATGTGAGCGAACTCGAAGGACACGAACCCGCCCCCGACAAAGAGGACCCGCGGAGGAAGGCTCTCGAGGTTCAAGAACGCGGTGCTGTCGATCAGGTGCTCGTGGCCAGGGAAATCAAGCGGGGCAGGTGTGGCGCCGGTCGCGATCAGGATCTTTGGTGCGTGATAGCCCACACCGGAGACCTCAACCTCTGTCGGGCCGGTGAACACCGCGGTGCCGTGGAGTGTCTGCACCCCGTGCGCTTTGAGATCGTCTTCCATACTGGTGGGCACCCCATCGGTGAAGCCGTGCTTGTGCTTCATCAGCTGCGCCCAGTTCACCGACAAGCCACCTTCATCGATGCCCTTATCCCCCATGAGATGTGCCGCATCCAGGATCTCAGCTCCCCGGCGCAGAATTTTCTTCGGGTCACACCCCCGCAAGGCGCAGGTGCCACCATAGGGAAGCGAGTCCACGATGGCCACACGCCAACCCTGGGATGCGCACTTGGTCGCTGCCGCGATCCCAGCCATGCCGGCCCCAATGACTATCAGGTCGTACTTCTCATGCTCCTCGTACTTCTTCGTCATATCTACACCTTCTCTGAAGCGCCGCGACCGTCACGCAGCGGGGTGAATGGATCCTCGACACTCAGGATTTATCTCGGCGTGGACTCAGCGGCTGCTGCTGCGGAGCGCAGCTGCTCCATGGTGGGGGCGCCGGCGATTCCCTCAGGAGTCATATACCTGCGACACGACAAGCCCACCGCCGAAGAGGCCTCCGAGAACCTGTCGAAACCATCGATCAGGACGCTGGGGGAACCGTGAAAACCCAGCCGCTGAGCCTGAGCGTCACTCTCTACCAGCTGTGTGCTCAGACTGATGTCGGGCCTCTCAGCGCACAGCCTGACAAGCCGCTCATGGGCGATCTTCCAATTGGGGCATCCCTCGAAGTACTGCAGCACGATCTCCATAGCCTGACCATAAACCTTATAGCCGGATACAAGGTCAAGTCATAGGATGGGAGGGTGCTTATCGGAGAACTCAGCGTTGTCACCGGCATTGGCCGTCAGGCGATTCGCTTCTATGAACGCCAGGGCCTGCTGTCGAACCCGGAACGAACGGGCGGCGGCTACCGTCGCTATGACGATCAGGCCGTCACTCGACTGCGGTTCATCCGCGCCGCCCAGGCCGCGGGCCTGACCCTGCAGGAGATTCTGGGCACGATTCAACTTCGCGAGACCGGTCAGATCCCTTGCGCACACGTCGCGGGTCTCGTCGAGGAGAAGCTCGCCGATGTTCGAGCCCGACAGGTTGAACTCGAGATGCTGGCCGCTGATCTCGAGCAGACCGTTCTGGCAAGCCAGCACCTCGACCCGACCAATTGCGGCGACGATGAAGTGTGCCACATCGTGACAACGCCCGAACACAACCGGGCCAGCATTCATAGTTCTGAACACCATCCCGGGCCTCGTGCCGTGGGGATGGAACATCGTGGGCCCCTTAACTGACGATTGGCTGAGCCCAAAGTGGTCGTCCCAGTTCCTTGGTTCTGGGACAGTCCCGGTCAATATCCGCGTCGATGCGCAGGGGGCAGCATTTTTCGTTCCAGAAGTAGTCCCACTAAAGAATCCCATCTGTTCCGTACGGTTCTGACTACTGGTACTCTCGGGGCATGGATTTGGGGTATGCGCGGGTTTCGACGGTCAAACAGGATCTGGATCGGCAGATCGAGGCGTTGCGTGAAGTCGGCATTGCGGCAGAGCGGATTTATGTGGACAAGAAATCCGGGTCTACCGTCAACCGCCCTGGGCTGACCGCGGCGTTGGACTATGCCCGTGAGGGTGATGTGATCGTGGTGCACACTCTGGACCGGCTCGGGCGCACGGTGCGGGACACACTGAACCTGATCCATGACCTCTCCGAGCGAGGGGTGGGGGTGCGCAATTTGGCTGATTCGATCAAGCTGGATTCATCAAACCCGGATGATCCGATGGCCCAGCTGAATGTGGTGCTGCTGGCACTGTTTGGGCAGATGGAACGCACCTACTCCCTGGAGCGTGCCGCTCATGCTCGGGCGGTAGCCAGGGCGAAGGGCCGACGGGTGGGACGGCCCTCGGTGGTGGATCCGGACAAGCTCTCCTACGCCGAGCACCTGCGCGCCAGCGGGTACACCATGGCCGAGATCGTGGCGAAGACCGAGATCACCCGCACCAGTCTCTACCGTCACCTGCCGCCCCGGCCACCGGAATCGGTGACCGCCGAACCGGAGACCACCAGCTCGGCGACCGCGGCCGACTCCGGCACTGGCTCTGGCTCTGGCTCCGAGATCTGATACCGGTAGGTGGTAGCGGTGGCGCAGTTGACTCCGAAGGAAAGAATCGCTCTGCTGCGCCAACACGATGAGGGTGTCCCCTGGACACGGATCGCCGCAGAATCAGGCGTCTCCCTGCGGACACTTTCCCGCTGGGCCGGACAGTACCGCGCTGATCCGAGCTCCGGTGGCTTGGAACGCTCCCGCCGGATGGATAGCGGCAGACGGCGAATCCCGGCTGAGCTTATTGAGATGATCGAGGCGTTGGCACTTGGCTCTCCCGAGCCCACCGCAGCGTTCATCCATCGCCGCATCAGCGACATCGCCGCCGACCGGGGACTCACCGTGCCGAGCTACTTCAGTGTCCGGGCGGTCATCGCCGCCATCGACCCGGGCCTACGCACCCTGGCACAGCACGGCGATACCGCCTACCGAGACCAGTTCGAACTGGTCTTACGCCGAACAGCAGCACGCCCGAACGAGCAGTGGCAGGCCGACCACACGCTGTTAGATGTTGCGATCCTGGACAAGGCCGGCGCCCCGGCACGGCCCTGGTTGACCGCGCTGTTGGATGATTACTCCCGTGCCACCGCCGGCTACACGCTCTTTCTCGGTGCTCCGAGCGCCGAACAGACAGCGCTTGCCTTCCACCAAGCCATCAACCCCAAGACGAATCCTGCCTGGCCGGTCTGCGGGTTACCCGATGTGCTCTACTCGGATCACGGCGCCGATTTCACCTCCGCCCGCCTTGAGCGGGTCTGTCTGGACACCAAAGTCCAGCTCATCCACTCCCGAGTCGGCGTCCCGCAAGGCCGCGGCAAGCTCGAGCGGTTCTATAGCTCCATTACCACCGAGCTGTTGCCGCACCTGCCCGGCTACATCCCGCATGGAACCAACGGAGAACCCATCACCGAGCCGACGCTGAGCCTGGAACAGCTCGATACGATCATGGGCCAGTTCATCGTCACCGAGTACAACCAGCGCACCCACTCCGAAACCGGCGAGGCTCCCGCGGCCCGTTGGGCCGCATCAGGGTTCATCCCGCGTGCCCCGTCCCGTCCTGAGGATCTCGACCTGCTGTTGCTGACAGCGGCGGCCACACGGAAGGTCCAACGCGATGGGATCCAGTTCGCCTCCACCCGCTACGTCTCCTCGGTGTTGGCTGCCTACGTGGGTGAACAGGTGACAGTGCGATACAACCCCCGCGATGTCGGCGAGATCCGGGTCTACTTCAACGACGCCTACCTCTGCCGCGCGATAGCGCCGGAACTGGCCAGTGAATCGGTCTCGCTCCAAGAAGTCCAAGCTGCCCGATCCCAACGCCGCCGCGATCTCAAGCAACAACTACGGCAACGCCGCAGCCTCGCCGACGCGCTGCCCACCGACACACGGTATATCCCACCCGAGGCCGCCGAGGCGGAGCCAGACCCTATCGAAGTCGCCCCGTCACCACCACGACACCGATTGCGTCTCTATGCCACCGACTAGCCCCAAACACAGTGTCCTAAACAAAGACGACGACGGCCGCCGATTCCTCACCGGCGATTTCAGGGAGGTCAACAGCAGCGCCCCGCCACCGCCCGAGATGCCGCCATTCCAGATCACCCACGAGCATCGCCGCTTCGCTGAATTCGCCGACGCTGTACGCGCCCACCGCTACATAGGCCTGTGCTGGGGGCCACCCGGGGTGGGCAAGACTCTTTCGGCTCGGCACTACGCCGGAACCGATGAGTGGGAACAATGGGAAAACATCTTCAATGACGATCTGGGCCCGGTACCCCAAGGTGTGCTCGATTCCCGCACCGCGGTCTTCACCCCCACCGTCGCCGCGACTACTCGGCAGATCGACCAGGGCCTTCCTCGAGCCTGTCAGCAGATTTCTTTCGCCGTGGACTTCGCTGAACACGGGACCGTCGATCCCTTCGTTCACACCGAGTCCCGCTCCAGCGGACGCACCGAACTGCTCATCATCGACGAAGCCGACCGGCTGAAGACCACCGGGCTTGAACAAGTCCGTGACTACTTCGACCATCACCACATGGGCGTCATCCTCGTCGGTATGCCCGGCATCGAGAAACGCCTCGCCCGCTACCCCCAGCTCTATAGTCGCATCGGATTCGCCCACGAATACCGCCAGCTGACCCCGGAGGAACTCACCGCAGTCCTGACCAGACGACTGCCCGCAGCCAAGGACGAAGGAGATGGCGGCGTCGCCCACGCGACAGCCATCGCCACCATCGTGCGGATCACCGCCGGCAACTTCCGCCTCGTTGACCGGCTGCTCACTCAGATCGAACGTGTCCAAACAGTCAACAACCTCGAATCGCTTACCCCAGAGGTCGTCGAAGCCGCACGGCAAGCCCTCCTCATCGGCCATTAAGTCGGCCATTAAGCGCTGCGAAAACCACGCCACTTATCTCTGCGACTCACAATCATGCCCAAGCCGTATCCCAAAGAGTTCCGCGACGATGTGGTCCGCGTTGCCCAGAACAGGGACGAGAACACCACGCTGGCCGAAGTAGCTGCTGATTTCGGTCTGCATGAAGGGACCATCCGCAAATGGGTCCGCCAGGCCGAACTGGACGCCGGAAACCCCAATGACCGCAAACCTGGCCTGACCACTGAGGAGAGGGACGAGCTGCGCGCCCTGCGCAGCCGCAACCGCACCCTGGAGCAGGAGCTGGAGGTGATGCGACGGGCTGCTGCCTACTTCGGCCAAGCTCAGATCCCGTCAAAATGACGTTCCCGCTGGTCGGTGACCTTGCCGCCGCCGGGGTGCCGGTGGCGGTGACCTGCCGGGTTCTGGGTTTCACCAAGCAAGCGTTCTACAAATGGGCAGCAGCCCCGATTTCTCAGCGGGATTGGGAGCAGGCCCACCTGCTCAACGCCGCAATCGATGTTCATGCTGATGACCCGGAGTTCGGGCACCGGTTCATCGCCGATGAGCTCGCCGCCGCCGGGTACCGGGCCTCTGAGCGGCGGGTGTGGCGGCTGTGCTCACAGCAGCAGATCTTCTCCGCCACTCAGCGCAAGGGCAGGAAGAATCACAAGAAGCCAGGCCCGCCAGTCTGTGATGACCTGCTGGCCCGGGATTTCACCGCCACCAGGTCGAATCAGAAATGGCTGGTGGACATCACCGAGCACCGTACCGGTGAGGGCAAGCTCTACCTATGTGCGATCAAGGATGTCTTCAGCAACCGGATCGTGGGCTATGCGATCGATTCCAGGATGAAATCACGGCTGGCTGTGGCCGCCCTGCATGATGCGGTTTCCCGCCGCGGAGGACCCTCAGAAGTGGCCGGATGCATTGTCCATTCGGATAGAGGGTCGCAATTTCGTTCACGGAAATTCCAGCGGGCGCTGAAGGGATACAAGCTGGCTGGGTCCATGGGACGGGTCGGGGCTGCTGGGGATAACGCGGCGATGGAGAGCTTCTTCTCGACGTTGCAGAAGAACGTGCTCAACAGGCAGTCCTGGGCCACCAGGGATCAGTTGCGAGCCCGGATCATTCACTGGATCGAAGCGACCTATCATCGCCGCCGTCGACAGCGGAGGCTGGGTAAGCTGACTCCGGTCGAATACGAGACCGGTCACAAGGATGCCGTCGCCCTGGCGGCATAAGCCCGACGGTCAACCGAACCTTCAGCAGACCCTGTGTTCCGGCGCCCGCGCAGCAGCAGAAGGATGGTGCAGGCCGCTAAGGGGGCGTTGATGATCCCTGGCGCTCCGGTCCAGAACGCGTCAGTGAATGCCGCGTAGAGCCCCCAGACCAGGGCGTTGGCGATGATGCAGCCTTGGCTGGCCAGGCTGATGCCCCGCAAGCGTTCGGGGCGGGCCCGGTTCGTCCAAGTGTGTCGTGCTTGGGGCAGGAACAGCAGAAACGCCAGGACGGTTCCGATCATCCCCACCCAGGAGGCCAGTTCCACAACTACTGCCTCTCAGGCGCGCGCTACCCGCCCCTGTTCGTCACTCAGAACACCGCGCCGAGGCTGCTTGCTCCCGGCCACACGTTCCCCTGGAAGAAGCCGGCCTGAATCCGCAGTCGCTGGGCAGCGACCGTATCCTTGCAAGAGCGCCGCATCTGGGAGCCCTTCGGCCTCCTCATCGGAGGCGCATCCCGCTACGCCGCCACCCTCGGCCACCTCTCGTTCCACGAAGAGATACCAGCCCCGCACTCCCACCTCGCCGACTAGAGCCGGACAGGAAGCCAGACAAGCGCCACACCACTCTCGACTCACAAGTGTTAGTATCTGCGTATGGATGCAGATAAGAAGGTATGTGGGATGAACCCGTCCTCGGAGTTCGTGGACCTCGCCGCGGAGGTGCTGGGCCTGCTGTCCGATCCGACGCGGATCAGGATCGTGCTCGCCCTCCGGGAGGCGGAGGAGCTGCCGGTGAACGCGCTGGCGGAGCTGGTCGGGAAGAAGCCCTCCGGGGTCTCGCAGCACCTGGCGCGGTTGCGGATGGCGCGAATGGTCACGACCCGGCAGGAGGGCACGAGCGTGCTCTACCGCCTCACCGACGAGCACGCGGTCGCCCTGGTGGTCGAGGCGATCAAGCAGGCCGAGCACGCCGTCGCGAACGGACACATCCCGCCCCACCACCACGCACCCCGGCAGTAGTACCCCGTCCGTACTTACGCCCTCGATTGTGAGGTCTCGTCTCATGCTCGCCGTTCTCCGCAACCCGTCCTACGCGAAGCTGTTCAGCGCGCAGATCATCGCCCTGTTGGGCACGGGCCTGCTCACCGTCGCGCTCGGGCTGCTCGCCTTCGACATCGCCGGAGGTGACGCAGGCGTCGTGATGGGGGTGGCGATGACGATCAAGATGGTCGCCTATGTCGCCGTCTCACCGGTCACCACCGCGCTCACTGCCCGCCTGCCCCGTAAGCCCCTCCTGATCGGGGCCGACCTCATCCGCGCCGGGGTCGCGGTCTCGCTACCGTTCGTGACCGAGGCGTGGCAGATCTACATCCTGATCTTCCTGCTGCAGTCCGCGTCGGCGACGTTCACGCCCGCGTTCCAGGCCGTCATCCCCTCAGTGCTCCCCGACGAGGGCGAATACACCCGCGCCCTGTCGCTGTCGCGCCTGGCCTACGACCTGGAATCGCTGGTGAGCCCGATGCTCGCCGCCGCCCTGCTGACCGTCATCAGCTTCCAGGACCTCTTCGCCGGCACCGTCGTCGGATTCCTCGCCTCGGCAACCCTCGTGATCGTCACGCGGTTCCCGTACATCGCCACCCCGCCGCCTGCGCCGTTCTTCGATCGCCTCACCAGAGGCGTCCGCGCGTTCTGGGCCAGCCGGGAGCTGCGCGGCCTGATGGGGCTGAACCTCGTCGTCGCGACGACTACGGCGATGGTGATCGTAAACACCGTCGTCCTCGTCCAAGGCGACCTCGGCCGCCCGCAGACCGATGTCGCGCTCATGCTCGCCGCCTACGGGGGCGGCTCCATGCTCGTCGCGCTCGGCATGCCCAAGCTCCTCGACACCCTGCCCGACCGGAATGTCATGCTCACCGGCGGCATCGCCATCCCCGTCCTGCTGCTCGCCGCGACCGGGGTCATCGCCTGGGCTGACGGCACCGGGCAATGGGTCGCACTCCTGGTCTTGTGGGGACTGATCGGTGCGGCGACTTCTACGATCCTTACTCCGTCCGCGAGGCTGCTGCGCCGGGGCAGCAGCGAGGAGAACCGTCCGGCGGTGTTCGCGGCGCAGTTCTCCCTCTCCCACGCCTGCTTCCTCATCACCTACCCCCTCGCCGGAGTCCTCGGAGCCGCCATCGGCCTGTCCGCCGTGGCCCTCGTCCTCGTCGGCATCGGCGTACTCGGCTCGATCGTCGCCACGACCGCCTGGCGGCCGGCGTCCCGCGTGGAGTCACCGGTTCCGTGAACCCGCACCCTCGGCTAGTTTGAAAACGGTGGTGAGCACTCAGGTTCCCTAGATTTCCGAACGGATTCGCGGGAACTCGTCACTTAATCTCCATGCGGCTGGTGGTGTCGAACAGCTCGTATTCGGCCGGGTGGAGCTGGTGTTGGACGACGAAGGAGCGTTCCTTAATCCGCCAGAGTCGGGGCCAAGCACGACGACATCACCTACGGTCACGGGTTTCTGCCCGAACTCACTGAACAAGATCGCCGAACCATCACGCACAATGATGACCTTCACGCAGTCGAATGCCAATGGTCCGATGGGTCGATGTACCGTTTGGGTCCGAGCCAGGAGAACTTGGTACTCGACCAACTCTCGCCTCATCGATGCACCTGACGCCGCTGAGTCTGGTACTCGGTGAGTGGGAGAGCACCTGTTCATTTGCGCTCACGACTCGCTCATCGGGTCGGAGCGCTGTTTGCCATCCGGCATCCGAAGGGCTCTGGCGCCCTTGCCCCTGCAAGCTAGGTGCTTGGATCGCCCTCTTGGGGACAGTGGGGCCATGATGCCGGTTTCATGCTCTACGATCCACCGGAGTTACGGCCGAGTCGCACGGTGAAGACCCAGTGGAGGGTTTGGCAGCAGCGTCGCACGGTGAGGCTGAGGTGCCCGTGTTCGGCGAGGGTCTGCAGGCTGCGGGTGATGATGCTCATTGCTGTTGCTCCTGGCTCATGACTTCACGAGGCGTGCGATCGCGGCTGAGGCCTCGCGGAGTTTCTGCTCGGCGTCGGCGGTATCGGTTTCGATGGCGTTGGTGACGCAGTGTTTGAGGTGGTCATCGAGCAACCCCAGCGCGACGTTGTTCAGCGCGGAGGTGATCGCGCTGATCTGAGTGAGGATGTCGATGCAGTAGTTGTCCTCGTCGATCATGCGGTGGATGCCACGAGTCTGGCCCTCAATGCGCTTGAGCCTGGCGAGGTAGCGGTTCTTGTCGCTGATGTAGCCGTGGCCGGTCGCCGCATCTTCAACGGTGGGTGCGGTGGTGGTCATGGTGTGTCCTTATCGTTCAGAGCGGTCGAGGATTCTGTCGGTGCTCGCTTCGGGGGTGAGGTCGAGGCGGCGCAGCAGTTGGGCGTTGAGGGCGACCACGACGGTGGAGACCGACATGAGGATCGCGCCGATGCTCATGGGCAGCACGAACCCGACCGGCGCCAACACGCCGGCGGCCAGCGGTACGGCGGCCAGGTTGTAGCCGGCGGCCCACCACAGGTTCTGCTTCATCTTCCGGTAGCTGGCACGGGAGAGCTCGAACACCGAGAGCACCGAGCGCGGATCAGAGGAGGCCAGGATCACCCCCGCGGAACCAATGGCCACATCGGTGCCGGCGCCGATGGCGATACCGACATCGGCTTGGGCCAGGGCGGGGGCGTCGTTGACACCATCACCGACCATCGCGACCTTGCGACCCTCGTCCTGGAGCTCTTTGACCTTGGCTGACTTGTCTTCCGGGCGGACGCCTGCGAAGACCCGGTCGATACCCAGGTCTTTGGCGACGGTCTCTGCCACGGCTTGGGCGTCTCCGGTGATCATGACCACCTGCACCCCGCGGGCGTGGAGGGCATCGACGGCGTCGCGGGACTCAGGCCGGATCTCATCGGCCAGGCGCAGCGCTCCGATGACTTCTCCGTCGGCGAGGACGTGGAGGATGATCGCTCCTTCCTCGCGCCAGGTGTCAGCCACCGGCAACTCGTCTCGATTCTGCTGTTCGAGCAGATACGGGCCACCGACCTCGACCACCACTGAATCGACGGTGGCTTTGACCCCGACAGCCGGTGAGGAGGAGAAGTCCGAGGCCCTGGGCACCCGGAGCTCCTTGTTGCTGGCGGCACCGACAATCGCTCGGGCCAGTGGGTGCTCACTGTCTGCCTCAGCGGCTGCGGCCAGCGCCAGCACCTCATCCTCATTGCGTCCCCCGACCGGCTCGATGGCGGTCACGGTGGGCTCACCCTTGGTCAGGGTGCCGGTCTTATCAAAGAGCACCGAGTCCACGGTGCGCATCGACTCCAGCGCGAGACGATCCTTGACCAGCACCCCGCCGCGGGCGGCTCGTTCGGTGGCAATCGAGACCACCAGAGGGATGGCGAGGCCGAGTGCATGCGGGCAGGCGATCACCAGCACGGTGATGGTGCGCACCACCGCGGCATCGGGCATCCCGAGCAGCGCCCAGGTGATCGCGGTGATCACCGCAGCCCCCAGGGCGAACCAGAACAGCCAGGCCGCTGCAGTATCGGCGATCCTCTGCGCGCGGGACGATGACGCCTGGGCATCAGTCACGAGCTTCTGGATTCCTGCCAGGGCGGTGTCATCCCCGATCGCGGTGACCTCGACCCGGACTCCGGAGTCGGTGGCGACGGTGCCGGCGACGACGTGGTCGCCGGTCTCACGCCGTACTGGCTTGGACTCCCCGGTGACCATGGACTCATCCATGGACGCCGAGCCGTCGACGATCTTGCCGTCGGCCGGTACTGAGGAGCCGGGACGGACGATCACCACATCCCCGACGGCGAGGTCGGCCGGGGCGACTTTCACCACGTCGTCGCCGTCGACCTTCTCGGCCTCATCGGGCAGCAGGGCGGCAAGGGAGTCCAGCGCCGAGGTGGTCTGGGCGAGGGAGCGCATCTCGATCCAGTGACCCAGCAGCATGATCACCACCAGCAGGGCCAGCTCCCACCAGAAGTTCAGCTCATGATCCAGGATATGCAGGGTCGCGCCCCAGGAGGCGATGAACGCGACCGTGATCGCCAAGCCGATCAGCAGCATCATGCCCGGTTTGCGCGAGCGGATCTCGCTGACCGCACCGGTCAGGAACGGCCAGCCGCCCCAGAAGTAGACGATGGTGCCCAAGATCGGGGAGACCCACCACACCCATTCGGCCTCGGGCAGGTGGTAGCCGACCAGGTGGGCGAACATCTCATTGAACCCCACCACCGGGATCGCCAGGGCGAGCATGATCCAGAACAACCGGCGAAACTGCCCCACATGATCCCCATGACCCGCGTGCCCGCCATGACCGCCGTGTCCAGCGTGTCCGGCGTGGCCACTGTGGTCGTCATGACCGCCGTGGTGCTCATGACCGTTGTGGCCGTGGTGGTCGTCATGACTGCTGTGTCCATGGTGACCGTGATGACCGTGGCCGTGATGCTCAGACTGGTCGTCGTGCATCGTGTGCTCACCACCATGGTCGTGGTGGTGGCCACTGTGTGTGTTGTTCATGCCGGTCTCATTTCTCCTGTTCGGTTCGACCCGTGCTCGCCTCCGTGGTTCAGCGGTGGGGTCAGCTCGTGGGTTCGATCTCGCTTTCAACGACCCACTTGTGATTGGTCATGGTCATGCCGTCGGCCTCGTAATCAACGACGTAGACGGTCTCGTCGGTGGAGGAGGCGATCGTCGCGGTGACGCCTGCCATGCCCTCCATGTGATCGGCCAGCAGCACCACCTCGGCACCGTCGGCGAGACGCTCGTCACCGGCGTCCTCGATCTCTTCCTGCACGACCCACTGGTGATCGGTGACAGGTTCGCCGCCTTCGGGGGTGTAGTCGACGGAGTAGGTGTAGGTGTCGTAGGCGCCGACGATGGTCGCTGTCGCGCCGTCCATGCCGTGCATGTGATCTGCGGTCAGCGTCAGCTCTGAGCCGATTGGGTATTCGGGGTCGGCGGTCTCGTTCATACCTTCGGGCACCGGTCCGCCGTCAGTCGGGTGTTCCATATCGCCGTGGCCTCCGTGGTCGTCGTGTTCTGCCGACGGCTCTGAGGTCGTCGGTTCATCGTTATCTGCCGAAGCACAGCCGGCCAGCATCAACGCGCTGCATAGTGCTGCGGCTCCCAGGGTGAGTCTCAGTTTCTTCTTCATGTGTCTGGTCCTTGCTTTTCTGCGTTGGCTCCGCTGGCGGTGGCCACAGGGCGCCGAGTGGTGGATTCCGCGCTTGCCGGTAGAGCTGCGTTGGCAAGCGCGGAATCCGTTGTCCCTGTGCGGTTTCAGGCCGCGTTGGCGTACCGGTCGGGGTCGGCGTCGAAGAGCGGGCCGCAGGCCGCGCAGCAGAACCAGTACCGCTCACCGTTGTAGTCGCGGTAGAGCCCGGCGGCCTCAGCGTCTGACTTGATGACCGGGGTGCCGGCCATGACCAGGCACTCGGTGACATCGTCGCTGTTCGCCTTAGCGAGGTCCTCGGTGTTGGGAGCGTGGCCGCTGCAGCCGCCAGAGGCGCTGCCGTGGTCGTGATCGTTTCCGTGGTTGTGGTGGTCGTGTGCAGTCATCGTGAATGGTGTCCTTTCTGATTTGATGACGGGTTCTTCTCAGACCTGCGCCGGCTCGCGTGCCGGGACAGGGGCACTGTCTGCTGGGGTGTTCTGGTTGTCGGCCTTGGCCTTGAACCTGCGCAGCCTCAGGCTGTTGGAGACCACCGAGACGGACGAGAAGGCCATGGCCGCTCCGGCGAGCATCGGATTCAACAGCCCGAAGGCCGCAATCGGGATGGCGGCGCTGTTGTAGCCGAAGGCCCAGAACAGGTTCTGCTTGATCGTGCGCAGCGTGCGCCTCGCGAGCCGGATCGCATCCGCGGCCGCCCGCAGGTCACCGCGGACCAGGGTGATATCAGCGGCTTCGATGGCGACATCGGTGCCGGTGCCCATCGCCAGGCCGAGGTCGGCTTGGGCCAGGGCGGGGGCGTCGTTGACGCCGTCACCGACCATGGCCACGACCTTGCCTTCGCCCTGGAGGCGGGCGACGACGTCGACCTTGTCCTTCGGCAGCACTTCGGCGATGACCTCGGTGATGCCGACCTCGGCGGCGACCTGCTCGGCCACGGTCTGGTTGTCCCCGGTCAGCAGCACCGGAGTCAGACCCAGGTCCTTGAACTGGCTGATCGCCTCAGCACTGGTGGGCTTGATCTGGTCAGAGACCACCAGCACCCCGCGTGCCTGGCCGTCCCAGCCGACGGTGATCGCGGTCTTGCCCTCGGACTCTGCGGCCTGCTTGGCGGCTTTGAGCTCCTCGTCGAGGTGCATCGACCAATCAGCCAGCAGCGCCTCTCGGCCGGCGACCACGGCGTGACCGTCGACGACGCCTTGGACGCCCTTGCCCTCGATGTTGTCGAAGGACTCCGGGGCGGGCAGTTCGCCGACCTGTGCGGTGGCGCCTGCGGCGATGGCCTGGGCGATGGGGTGCTCGGAGTAGTCCTCAAGCCCGCCGGCGATCCGCAGCAACTGATCACGGTCCACGCCTTCGGCGGGGAGCACATCGGTCAGGGTCATCTTGCCGGTGGTGACGGTGCCGGTCTTGTCCAGCACGATTGTGTCGACCTTCTTCGTGGACTCCAGCACCTCGGGGCCTTTGATGAGCACGCCCATCTGGGCTCCGCGTCCGGTGCCGACCAGCAGCGCGGTCGGTGCGGCTAGGCCCATGGCGCAGGGGCAGGCGATGATCAGCACCGCCACGGTGGCGGTGAACGCGGCACTGACCGGGAACCCGGCCATCAGCCAGGCGCCCAGGGCGGCGACCGCCACAGCGATCGCGATCGGCACGAACACACCCGAGACCCGATCGACCAGGCGCTGAATCTCGGCCTTGCCGGACTGTGCGTCCTCGACCATCTTCGCCATCTGCGCCAGCTGGGTATCCGAACCGACCCTGCTGGCCTTCACGACCAGGCGACCACCGGCGTTGACGGTGGCTCCGGCGACAGTGTCACCCACAGAGACTTCCACGGGCACGGATTCGCCGGTGAGCATCGAGGCATCGATCGCGGAGTTCCCGGAGGTGATCACCCCGTCGGTGGCGATCTTCTCACCAGGCCTGACCACGAACTCGTCACCGACCGACAGCTCATCGATGGAGACGCGTTCTTCCTTGCCGTTTCGCAGGATCGAGACTTCCTTGGCGCCGAGTTCCAGCAGGGCACGCAGGGCGGCCCCGGCTTGGCGCGTGGAGGTCTTCTCGAAGTAGCGGCCCAGCAGCACGAAGGTGATCACCCCGGCGGCGACCCCCAGGTAGATGTGCCCCAGTCCGTCGCTGCGGGAGATGGTCAGCTCGAAGGGGTGGACCACCCCGCGGTCCCCGGCGGTGCCGAAGAACAACGCCACCAGTGACCAGATCAGTGCGGCACTGGTGCCCACCGAGATCAGCGTGTCCATGGTCGCGGCACCGTAGTTTGAAGTTCGCCCAGGCGGCCTTGTGGAAGGGCCATCCGGCCCACACCACCACCGGGGCGGCCAGGGCCAGGGAGGCGAAGCCCCAGAAGTCGAACTGCAGCGCGGGGATCATCGCCATCAGGATCACCGGCACCGCCAGGATCGCTGCACCGATCAGCCGCTGTTTGAGCACCCTGATCTCGGCATCCTCGCGAGACTCGCCCTCCTCAGCCTCACGGGGCTTCTCGCCCTTGGGGGCGGGAAGTTCGGCGGTGTAGCCGGTCTTCTCCACCTCGGCGATGAGTAGGCCCGGGTCGTAGCCTTCGGGGGCGGTGACGCTGGCCTTTTCGGTGGCGTAGTTCACGCTGGCTTCGACGCCGTCGAGCTTGTTGAGCTTCTTCTCGATCCGGTTGGCGCAGGAGGCGCAGGTCATGCCACCGATCTGCAGCTCAACACCGGCGAGATTCACGCTCGTGCTGGTCTCTTGTGCGCTGGTGTTCTCAGTGGTCATGGTCCTCTCCTTCCCCATTGCCCTCCTGGCCCTGCCCGTCACCGCTGCTTATGGTGTCGATCACCAGCGGGGCGGTATGCACCTGCCCATTGACCTGGAAGTCCAGGTAGAGCAGGTAGCGGCCCTCGGTGGGGGCGGTGGCCTCGAAGACGATCTCCGGACCGGAGGTCTCACCGGCTTCGGGCGCATCCCCGTGGGGGTGGACGTGCAGGTAGGCCAGATCTCCGTCGCGCAGAGCGACTAGGTGACCGAACGCCCCCAGGTAGGGCTCCAGCGCAGTGACCGGTTCGCCCTCGCGGGTGACGGTCATGGTCAGCTCGGATGCTGAACCTGCGACGAGGTCACCTTCCACTGCGACGTCGAACCCGTTGACCGTGGTCTGAGCGGCAGGCTCGGCCGGAACTGACTCGTAGTCGCCGTCGATCTGCACCGTGGTCGACAGGGTCAGGCCCTCCCCGGTTTCAGCGGGCACGAAGTCCGCGAAGATCCGGTAGGTACCGGCCTCTTCCCACCGCCAGGGGATGGACCAGGTGCCGTCCTCGTCGCGTTCGGGGTGGACGTGGGCGAAGTGCTGCCCGTCAGCTCGAACGGCGATCAGGTGCATCTCTTCTTCGTGATCGAGTTCGAAGTCGGTCACCGGGTGCCCGTCGGGGCCTCGAACGGCGAACGTCAGCTCGCCCTCGTCGCCGGTTCCGGTGGGGGCGCTCACGCTGGTGAGCTGGTAGCCGTCTTGGGCCAGGCCGAGGCCGAGCGAGGCCGCATCGGCCTCGTGGCCCTCATGCCCGCCGTTCATCTGATCTCCTTCGTCGTGTTCGTCTGTTCCGTGATGGTCTTCTGGGGTCTCTTCGACCCAGGCCTGCACGGTTGCCTCGGGGACGACCGTGTTCGCTGTGAATCCGGCCACGGCGAACACGGCCACGAGGATCAGCCCGTACAGGCCCAGCCGTGCAGGGGCCTTCATGTTCAGCTCCTGACGGCGGTGTAGCCGGCCTCGTCGACCGCGGCGATCACCGCGGCATCATCGACGGGCTGCTCAGCGGTGACGGCCAGGTGCCCGGTCTGGGCGCTGACCTCGATGCCGGTGACCCCGTCGATTTCGGAGACCTCGCTGCGGATCGCACCCTCGCAGTGCCCGCAGCTCATCCCGGTCACCTGGTACTCAGTCGTGGTTGGCATAATCTCTAACTCCTTCACTCGTGTATGACTTATTCGAGACTATACCCATAGGGGGTATAGGTCAACTGGTGGTCGTGTCAGCGGCCTCGTCGGCTTGCTGCGCTTCGCCGGTGGGGCGGACGTGGCGCAGCCGGGTGGCGGCGATGATCGCCGCGAGGACTGCGATGGATGCGGAGACGATCGCGGCGGTGTTCAGTCCGCCGGTGAAGGCCTCCTGCGCTGCGCTGATGAGCTGCTCACCGAGCGCTCCGGGCAACTCGGCTGCGGTGGCCATCGCGCCGTCTACGCTGTCCGATGCCGCCGCGGCCGCATCGGCAGGCAGCCCGTCGGGCAGCAGCCCGCCGATCTGGTTCCGGTAGGCGGCGATCCCCACACTGCCGATCACGGCGACACCCAGGGAGATGCCCAGGTCGTTCGCGGTGGTCGCCAGTCCCGAGGCGCCTCCGGCCCTCGCCGGTGGCACCGAGCTGACGACGAGGTCCGTGGTCAGCGCCATCGAGGGCGCCACGCCGGGGTAGGTGATCACGAAGGACGCGATCACCAGCGCCAGACCGGTGCCGGCATCGAGCTGGGTGAACAGGATGTAGCCGACCACCTGCGTGAGCAGGCCGATCGCGATCACATTGCCGGGACGGAACTTCCGGGCGAAGACCGGCGAGAGCGTGGAGACCACGATCAGCACCGCCGCCGCGGGCAGGATGGACAAACCGGCTTGCAGGGGCGAGAGTTCCTGGACCTGCTGGAGGTACTGGGTGAACAGCGAGTACACCCCGCCCAGCGCCGCGGCCGAGAGCAGGAACACTGCCAGCGCTCCGGACACAGTGCGGTTGGCGAACAGCCGCACATCCAGCAGGGGTTTCTCGGCCCGCAGCTGGCGGATGACGAACCAGAGCCCGACCAACGCGCCGGCGACCAGCAGGGCGATCGAGGGGCCGGCCGGCTCCTGGGCGGCGAAGCGCTTGATGCCGTAGATGATCGCCAGCAGTCCGCCGACCAGCAGCAGGGCGCTGAACAGGTCGATCTTCGCGGTCGGGTCCTTGTGCTCGGGCAGCAGCAGCGGGGCGCCGATGACGACCAGGGCCATGATCGGCACCGCGACCAGGAAGGTGGCCTGCCAGCCGAAGCCCTCCAGTAGCAGTCCTGAGAGCAGCGGGCCGAGTGCGACGCCTGCGGAGATGCCGCCGGCCCACACGCCGATGGCCACGCCGCGCTGCTTGGCGTCGGCGAAGAGGACGAAGATCAAGCCCAGGGTGGCCGGGATCATCATGGCTGCGGCCAGGCCCAGGATCGCGCGCCAGGTGATCATCAGTTCGGCGCTCGTGGTCAAGGATGCCGCGATGGAGACGCCGGCGAAGAGGATCGCCCCGATGATCATGAGCAGGCGCTTGCCGATCCGGTCGCCGAGGACGCCCATGGCGACGAGGAAGCCGGCCATGACGAAGCCGTAGATGTCCAGAATCCATAGCAGCTGGGTGCTCGACGGGTTCAGGTCGGCGGCCATGTTCGGCGCGGCCAAAAACAGGATGGTCAGCATCATGAACAGCAGCGTTGAGGGGGTGACCAGCACGGCCAGGCCCCACCACTGCTTCGCCCCGGCCTTGGGGGCTGGCGCGTTGGTGGTCTGGTTCATGACCGGTCACCTCCTGCGCGTGTCGTGTTGGTCGTTCTCATGGCTCGTGCTCCTTCCTTCGCCTGGTCTCGGGTGGCTTGTTGTCACCCGCACACACCAACTCATACGTGCATGTCTGACTTGTAACGGCTACGCTATCTCATACATTCCCGTCCGAGATAGTGAGGTGGAGAAGTCGTGACGCAGAAGATGGCCGGAACCGGCAGGAGAGGCGCGGCGAACCAGCGCGCCGACGCCCAGCGCAACCGGGCGAAGATTCTCGCCGCCACGGTGACCGCGATCCGCAAGAACCCCGATGCGTCTCTGTCCGACATCGCCGCCGAGGCCGGCACAGGACGTCAGACGCTCTACGGGCACTTCCGCACCCGCCCCGAACTGATCGACGCGGCACTGGCCGACAGCATCGAACGCGGCGAGGAGGTGCTGAGCCAGGTGCCCTTGGACGGTGATCCCGTCGAGGCGTTCCAGCGGCTGGTCGCCTCCAGCTGGGTGCTGGTCGATCGCTCCCGCGCCCTGCTGGCCGCCGCGCAGAAGGAGCTGCCAGCCACCAGGATTCGCGAGATGCACGAGAAGGCCGAGGCTCGCATGCGGGGACTGCTCGAACGCGGCCAAAACGAAGGCGCGTTCCGCTCTGATCTGCCGGTGAGCTGGCTGCTGACCACCACCCACGTGGTGATGAACGGCGCAGCGGAGGAGGTCCGTGCCGACCGGCTCGACCCCGAGGATGCACCGTGGTTCATCGATGCGATCCTGCTGCCTGCGTTCACCAGCCCCGCACAGCCTGGGCAGCCGCGATGAGCCAGGCGAGCATCGGCATTCTCGGCGCCGGAGCAGCCGGAGTCGCCGCCGCGAAGACCCTGCGCGCAGCCAATCCTGAGGTGCAAATCGATCTGCTCACACGCACCGGGGAGCGCCCCTTCAACCGCACGCTGGTCAACAAGGGTGTGGCGATTGGCTTGCTCTCCCCCGACCAAGCGGCTGTCCCGGATGCCGGTGCAACGTTCGTGGCAGACACCGTGCGTGGCATCGACCCTCGCAGCCGCCAGGTGCATCTTGCCTCTGGCGAGAGTCGCGCCTATGACGGGATGATCATCGCCACCGGCAGCCGGCCCCGCACGCTGGGAGAAGATGTCCTCGGCCGCGACGACGGCCTGGCCAGCGGCAGGCTCACCACCTTGCATTCGCTGACCGATGCCACCGGTATCCGCGACCGGCTCGCGGCCCTTCCCAGCTCGGCACGGGTGCTGGTCCTCGGCGCTGGGGTGCTTGCCGCAGAGACCGCCTCACTGCTGAGCACCGCTGGACACGATGTCGCCCTGATCAGCCGTTCCACCCTGCCAGGTGCCTCAGTATTCGGGGAGCACATCGCCAAGAAACTCCTGGACCTACACCAGGCACGCGGGGCGACCTACCTGGGCCGCACCATCCAGGCAGTGCGCACCCACCCCGACCACATCGCCATCGTCCTCGACGGCGGGGACCGGGTCGAAGGTGATCTTGCGATCATCGCCCACGGCACCCTCCCAGCAGCCCCCTCACCGTGGAACGGCCCCGAAGGAATTCCGGTCGATGACCGACTGCGACTACGAGAGGCACCAGATCAGCGCATCTACGCCGCCGGTGGCGTCGTTATCCATGAGCATCCAGACCTCGGCGCGTATCGCATCGATCACTGGGACGACGCCGCAGCCCAAGGAGCCCACGCCGCACACACGCTGCTGTACGACCACGGTCTCGGTGACGACCCCGGCGCTTACCGGCCGGTCTCGACGTTCACCTCCAGCATCCACGGGCACATCCTCGCCGGAGCCGGACACCCGACCCCCGGAAGCACCGCACGACTGATCTCCGATGATCCAACAGTGGTGCTCCACGAACACGCCGGAGCGCCGGTCGCGGCTACCGGCCTTGACGCCGTCGCACTCGTCCACCAGTGGGCACCGCGCCTGCACCACCCACACGAAACCACGAACCAGCCTGAGTAGAGACCGATGTATCAACGAACCACCGTCCGAACCGCCACCGCGATCATTGCAGCCCTGCTGATCGCTGTGTTCACCGCCAGCTGCTCTACCGGAGAGAGCCCTGCCACCACGGATGCGAGCGAGAACTGGCTTGCCGACTACGACCTCGATGGTCTCGACGGGCGAGAGATCACCGAGTACCTCGATGCGATGCCGGTCGCAGACCGGCCGGAGGAGCTGATCGCCTCGGTCGAACCCCACACGCTCGTGCTCTACGACACCAGCGGCAACGAGACCACCGTCCCGCTGCCGGAGGACGAGTTCTACCTCGCCTTCGCCCCGTTCATCGAGCACACCCACGACTGCCACTTCCACAGCCTCACCACCTGCCTGGGAGAACTGGCCAACGAGGAGATCGAAATCACCGTCACCGACGAGACTGATGCGGTGCTCGTCGATGAGACCGTGCGCACCTACGACAACGGCTTCGCCGGGCTCTGGCTGCCCCGTGGCATCGAAGCCACCCTCACCGTCACCCAGGGTGAGCGCTCTGCCACGGTTCCGATCTCCACCTCCGAGGACGCCCCGACCTGCCTCACCACGCTGCAGCTGACCTGATCGATTCGAGCAGACAAAGAGGGCCACCGCCATCATGACCACCACTTTCACCGCAGCCGATCTGCTGGTCGCAGCACTGGAGAACGAAGGCGTCGATCGCATCTTCGGACTGCCTGGCGAAGAGAACCTCGATCTACTCGACGCGATCCGCCGCTCCAGCATCGAACTGGTCCTGACCCGTCACGAGCAGGCAGCCGCCTTCATGGCCGCCACCCACGGGCGACTCACCGGCCGCCCAGGGGTGTGCCTGACCACGCTCGGCCCCGGTGCCCTCAACCTATCCACCGGAGCGGCCTATGCGCTGCTCGGGGCGATGCCGATGGTCATGATCACCGGCCAGAAAGGCATCCTCACCGCCGCGCAGGCACGCTTCCAGATCGTGGACACGATCGCGGCGATGAAGCCGCTGACCAAGATGACCCAGCAGATCGTCTCGCCCGGCACGATCCCCACCCTGGTCCGCGAAGCCTTCCGTGTCGCACAGGCTGAACGGCCCGGCCCGGTGCACCTAGAACTTCCCGAAGACATCGCCGCCACCGCCACACCCCGCCTGGACCTCATGAAGCCCGCTCACCCCGTCCTGCCCACCGCCAGCGCCGAGGCGATCAACACGGCCGTCGAGGTGATCTCGGGAGCCAAGCGTCCGTTGATCATGCTCGGTGCTGCCGCAGCACGACCACGATGCACCCAGGCGCTGACCGAGTTCGTCTCCCACTCGCGGATTCCGTTCTTCACCACCCAGATGGGCAAGGGCACCGTCTCCGGATGCACCGACCTCTACCTGGGCACCGCCGCCCTGACCGAGGGCGACTACCTGCACGAGGCCGTCGACCAAGCCGACGTGATCATCACCATCGGCCACGACACCGTCGAAAAGCCCCCGTTCACCATGCGAGCCAACGGGCCACGGGTCGTGCATCTCGACTACCAGCCTGCCACCGTCGAAGAGGTCTACACCCCGCACCTGGAAGTCACAGGTGATCTCCACCACACCCTGCACGCCCTCACCGAACAACTCGCCGGCCACGTACCGCACGCCGGAGCACTGATGCCGCTGCGTGAGCGCATCCTCGCGAAGGTCGCCGACAGAGCCACCGAGGACCGGCTCACCCCGCAACACATCGTGCACCAGGTCCATCAGGTCATGCCCAATGACGGCATCGTCGCCCTCGATAACGGCATGTACAAAATCTGGTTCGCCCGCAACTACCGCACCACCACCGCGAACACGCTCCTACTCGACAACGCCCTGGCCACCATGGGAGCCGGCCTACCCTCGGCGATCACTGCCGCGCTCCTGCACCCGAGCCGTCGGGTCATGGTCGTCTGCGGCGATGGCGGGTTCATGATGAACAGCCAAGAGCTCGAAACCGCCGTCCGCCTCCGCCTCAACCTCGTGGTTGTGATCCTCGATGACCACGCCTACGGCATGATCCGATGGAAACAAGCCGTCGACGGGTTCCCGGACTACGGCATGACCTTCGGCAACCCCGACTTCGTCGCCTACGCAAGGGCATACGGCGCCACCGGCACCCACATCACCCAAGCGGCGCAGCTTGGCCCCGCCCTGGAAGACGCATTCGCCCAGGGCGGAGTGCAGCTCATCCACGTCCCGGTGGACTACTCCGAGAACACCCGCGTCCTCATCGAGGAGCTCCAGCACCGATCCGCTATCCATCAAAGGCAGTCCGTACCGGATTGATTGCTCACCGGGCCCTCCGCACCAAGAAGCGGTCACCGACGCTCTCCGTACTGGGAAAAACGGCTACCACAGAGCCGAACAACGCACTGGGACGGATACCGCTGTCGGGCTCTCCGCGGCACGAGACGTCTCTAGGGTCTGTTTCAGTAAGGGTGTTTCCGGCGGTTTCATTTAGTAGGTCTCCGCGGCCGGCCAGCGGTCTGCGAAGGTGATGGCGAAGGCATTCAGCGCAGGCTTCCAGCGCATCGTCCATCGGGTCTGTCCTCGACCGGTGGGGTCAAGGCTCCTGGTGACAAGATACAGGCATTTGAGCGCGGCCTGCTCGGTGGGGAAATGTCCCCGGGCCTTCACAGCTCTGCGGTATCGAGCGTTGAGGCTCTCTATAGCGTTGGTCGAGCAGATGACCTTGCGGATCTCCACGTCATAATCCAGGAAAGGGAGGGTCTGCTGAAGGTTCGGTTGACTTCAAGACTGCTTAGAAAGCAGGAAGGATGGAAGTCATGCCGAAAGTCGTCTACACCGAGGAGTTTCGCCGGACCGCCGTGGAGCTGGTTGCTGGCGGGATGAGCCAGAAGCAGGTCTGCGCGGATATGGGCTGCTCGAAATCTGCGCTGCAGTCCTGGGTCCGGGCCGCGAAGCTCGAAGAGCACGGGATCGAGCCGGCTAAGGATGCTGAGGAGTCTCGGGAACAGGCGAAGATGCTGCGCCGGATCCGTGAGCTGGAGCAGGAGAACAAGGTCCTGCGCGAAGCTGCGGCGTATCTCTCCCAGGCGAATTTGAAGCTGGGTGGGGCCTCCCCAAAAGTACCCGCTCGTCCGCGATCTCGCCGCTTCAGGAATCCCTGTGGCGGTGACGTCCCGGGTGCTGAAGATCGCCCGCCAGCCCTATTACCGGTGGCTGGCCAACCCCATCACCGATGCCGAATGGGACCAGGCCCACCGGCTCAATGCCCTGATCGATGCTCACCGTGATGATCCTGAGTTCGGGTACCGATACCTGGCCGACACCGTGGAGGAGGTCGCCGGGGTCCACATGGCCCACCGCACCGCCTGGCGGCTCTGCGCCTCTCAGGGCGTGTTCTCGGTGATCAGCAAGCGTAAGAAGGGCAAGGGGACCCGTCCTCCGGGCCCGCCTGTCCACGATGATTTGGTGCAGCGGCAGTTCAGCACCGTGAAGAAAGTCAACGAAGTGTGGTTCACCGATATCGAGCGCCACGAGGCGCTTCTGAACCTTGCGGTGGTGAAAGGACACCGCTTCGCGTCTGTCGCAGCAGGCGTGTGATAGCTGGAGGACGATCTGCCGTGTTGGCGTGAACGCGGCGGGNGCAGGCGTGTGATAGCTGGAGGACGATCTGCCGTGTTGGCGTGAACGCGGCGGGTGGAGCAGTCCTCGACAACGACGAGTCGTATCAGTACTGCCAGATGGTGCGGGCTCGGCTAGCGAGACGGAGAGGCATACGGATAGGAACCAGTGGCTGAAAGCCCCTCAATTGAAGACCACCGACTCCAACCTGGTGGATGTGGGTCGGGTTGCATCGCGCACCCTCGCCGCTTCGGTGGTGGGGAGAACTCCTGGGCTGGGTGATGTCGCCGGTCGGGAGGCCACGGTGAATGCCTGCGGCGTAGTCGTGGCGAGGATGCTGGGGCATAACTGGGTGCCGATCCCGTCGAAAGGTTCGAAAAGTGAACGTGGGAACCATCCCGGTTCCGCCGGGGCACCGTCGCAGCCAGCGACGATTTCCTCGGCTGAGTGCACGGTCTGCTGATCGGGCCGGGGTGGGGCGGAGGGCCTGTAGTAGTCCGAGGCCGGGAAAGCCGGTCACATGGCGAAGGGGTCCAGTGTGATCGCAGTGACAGAAGCAGAAAAGGAGGCACAGCCGTGAATGCGGATGTTCCGTGGCCTGCCGACACATCGGAGGCGTGGGCGCGGGTACTGACTATGCAGACGAAACTGCACCGATGGGCGACGGGCGATCCTGCTCGTCGTTTCGATGATGTGTTCAATCTGGTCTATGACCCCGCGTTCCTCGCCGCGGCGTGGAATCGGGTGGCGGGAAACAAGGGAGGCCGCACTGCTGGAGTCGATGGGATCGCGCCGCGATCCGTCACCCCGGACCGAGTGTCGGGGATGCTCGTCGAGCTGCGCGAGAGCGTGAAGGCCGGTGAGTTCGTCCCGGAGCGGGTGCGTCAGAAGTCGATCCCGAAGGGCAACGGCAAGGTCCGTAGCTTGGGGATTCCGACGATGACGGACCGGATCGTTCAGGCCTCCCTGAAACTGGTGCTGGAACCGATTTTCGAGGCGGACTTTGTGCCGTCCTCGTATGGGTTTCGGCCGCGCCGTCGGGCGCAGGACGCGATCGCGGAGATCCACTACTACGCCTCACGTGGCTACGTGGAGGTATTTGAAGCGGACATCACCGCGTGTTTCGACGAGATCGACCACGACGCGCTCATGCAGCGTGTCCGCGGTCGCATCACCGACAAACGCGTATTGCGTCTGACCCGCGGTTTCCTGAAAGCCGGAGTCCTCAGTGAGGACGGTGTGAACAGGGACACGTTCACCGGTACCCCGCAAGGCGGGATTCTGTCGCCGTTGCTGGCAAATATCGCCCTGTCCGTGGTGGACGAGCATTTCCAACGCAAGTGGGATGCGCTCGGACCGCAATGGTCGCGCACGAAGTATCAACGCGCTGGGGGCGCGACGATGAAGATGGTCCGCTACGCGGACGACTTCGTTGTCCTCGTCCGTGGCACCCACGCTGATGCCGAAGCGCTCTGGGACGAAGTCGCTGCAGTGCTCGCGCCGATGGGTTTACGCCTGTCGGTCGAGAAGACGATGGTCACGCACATAGACACCGGGTTCGACTTCCTCGGGTGGCACATCCAGCGCCGCCGAATCAGAGGTCATGGCGGGAAAACCGCGATCTACACCTACCCGTCACGGAAGTCCCTGGCTTCCATCAAGGACAAGGTGCGGACGCTGACCCGCCGGGCATCTCATCGAACACTCGCCGACCTGCTACGCCGGTTAAACCCGGCATTGCGGGGTTGGTGCACATACTTTCAACACGGCGTCGTGAAACACCTCTTCAGCTACATCGACCACTTCGCCTTCTGGCGGATCGTCGGCTGGTTGAAGAAACGACACCCGAAACTGAACATGCGCACCCTGGTACGTCGTCATCTGCCCGGCTGGCAGATCCGCGACCAAGGAATCGAGTTCTTCCGATGCCAGCAGGTCACCGTGGCCCGCTACCGGTATCGAGGAACCCGCATTCCCACACCATGGACGAACGCCTTGGCATGATCACATGGAGAGCCGGATGCTCAGGAATGGGCACGTCCGGTTCGGAGGGCGGCCAGCAGAAACCCACCAGTTCAAAGACTGGCAGGGCGCTGCTGGCCGACCCTACACCGAACACCACACCGGTGAGGGCAAGCTGTATCTGTGCGCGATCAAAGACGCCTGCTCCAGGCGGATCATCGGCTATTCCATCGACACCAGGATGAAGTCCTCATTGGCGGTGCGGGCCCTGAATAACGCCGTGGCGAACAGGGCTCGATCTGGCGCTGAGGTGGGCGGATGCATAGTCCACAGCGACCGCGGGTCTCAATTTCGAGCAAAGAAGTTCCTCCGGGCTCTGGAGCATCACAGCCTGGTCGGCTCGATGGGCAGAGTCGGTGCTGCCGGAGACAATGCCGCGATGGAGAGCTTCTTCAGCCTGCTGCAGAACAACGTCCTCGACGCGAAGCCCTGGGCCACCCGCGAGGAGCTTCGGAGCTCTATAGTCCGGTGGATCGAGAGGACTTATCACCGAAGAAGGAAGCAGAAGGAACTCGGGAAATTGACCCCGGTCAAGTTCGAGGAGAAACTACTGACCCAGGCCCTGACTCTAGCGGCCTGAACAGGAAACCCAACCTGTCACCCGTTCCTGCATCAGCCCCGGTCTTGCCTCCAGATCGAGCACCTCCGCGCTGAGCTGCCAGTGGCGGTTCACGATCTCCGGGTTCCCGGCGGCACGGGCGGTACGGGCCAGCCGCCGGTTCGAGCCGTAGAACTCTCCTGAGATCCAGTCGACGCCGGGCTCGCCGAGGATGAAGTGCACCAGGTTCGCCCCGCCCTTCTGCGGGGAGGTGAGCAGTCGCCGCAGCGGTGGCTGGGTGAAGACAGTAACTTTAGAGCGCTGCAGTGAACCACGATCGGAGTAGATTCTTCGTCTCTGGGGTGGCGTTGGTGGAGTCTACTTGCTCTGATGAGATCCATCGGTAGGAGGTGTGCTCCTCAGAGAGCTTCACCTGCCTACCTGTCAGTGGCACTGAGACGGTGAACTGCCGGGTTCGGCGTCCGGATCGGGACTCATAGTCAAACCATTCCAGGAAACCGGGGTCAACATGTTCAGCGGCGAAGCCAACCTCTTCAGCCAGCTCACGGTTCAACGCTTCTAGGGCGTGTCCTGTAAGTCTGTGATGACCCGCCCCGGCGTGGACGCTGTTAACCACCACGAAGTCTTGTTAACCCTGTGTCATGCCTGGTCGTGGAGAGCTCACCGACAAAGCCTGGGAACGCATCGAACCGCTGCTGCCGCCCAACGGCAGGGGCCGCCGCTGGAGAGATCACCGCCAGGTGATCAACGCGATCCTGTGGAAGCTGCGCACCGGTGCCCCGTGGCGGGACCTGCCCGAACGGTATGGGCCCTGGAAGACCGCCCACGAGAGGCTGCGGATCTGGACCATGGACGGCACCTGGGAGAAGATCCTCGAGCACGCGGTGGTCAAAGACGACGCCGTCGGCGAGGTCGAATGGATCATCAGCGTCGACTCCTCGGCAGTGCGGGCCCACCAGCATGCTGCTGGAGCCCGCAAAAAGGGGGATGCAAAGCAGGCCAGGTCGAGGCCCTGGCCATCGAGTCAGAATGCCTGGGACGCTCCCGAGGAGGACTGACCAGCAAGATCCACCTGGCCACCGATGGACGCGGACTGCCGATGAGCATCATCCTCACCGCCGGCCAGGCCGGGGACAACCCCCAGCTGCTGCCACTGCTGGACAGCATCCGAGTCCCTCGCGAAGGCCCTGGCCGGCCGCGGACTCGCCCGGAGGAGGACATCGCGGACAAAGCCTACTCACACCCCTCCACCCGGAAGGCGATGCGGGATAGGCGGATCCGATTCACCAGTCCGCAGAAGTCCGACCAGATCGCTCATCGCTGGGCGAAGGGCTCTGCCGGAGGCCGTCCGCCGGGCTTCGATCCAGAGACGTATCGGCGACGCAATGTCGTCGAGCGGTGCTTCAACCGGCTCAAGCAGTTCCGCGGACTGGCCACCCGGTATGCCAAGCGGGCCGCGTACTATCGGGCCGAAGTCATCATCGCCAGCATCTATCTCTGGCTGACATGACTTACAGGACACACCCTAAGAGACCCTCCCCGGAGTCCACACCCCTGAGGGAACTTCTTCAAGCCCCGGAAGGAAATCATCACTCAGACTGCGCGTGACCACCAGCGCGCACCCAACGTCGTGGATGACGGCACCGACAACGAACTTCTCGATGCCTTCAGCCTCTGCCGCGGTTCGTAGTTCCTCACTCAGGACCATGCCTTCGCTCCTTTGATCTGATGGTTGGTGTGAAACTGGCAGCTCTTCTGAGGGCTTTTCGTTGCCCACAATGCTCCGTGGGGCCGGCTGCCCAGATCATGACGCGTCTGGACTCTCCCGGTTGATAGTCCTCTCTGCGAAAGCTCCTCTCGCAGTTGATCTGGTGGCCAGAAGTAGGCCGGGGCGATCGCGTGGTTGAACTTATCGATGTGCTCGCCGCTGAAGAATCCCATCAGCAGTGAACCGCCAGGCTGCAGGCACCTGACGAACTCATCCAGAACGGCAGGCATCTCTGTTGGTGGGATATGGATAGTCGAGTACCAAGCCAGAATGCCTCCGAGCTGCATGTCCTCAAACGGCAGGCTCCTGAAGTCACCCACTTCGAAGGGCGTGGACGGAAACCGCTCTTTGGCCGACTCGACGAACTCTGCGACCATGTCGATCCCGACGACGTCCACACCGATCTCGTACAGCAGCTGTGTCCAGTGCCCTGGCCCGCATCCGGCATCAACCACACAGCCGGTGAGGGACTCAGCCCACTGAGAAATCAACTGCCGATCATCGGAAGCCATGACATCCAGGGACCCCAGGGCCTGAACGTACTCTCCAGCGCGATGCTGGTAGGCGGAGCGAACCCCTTCCCTCACCGCCCGGACCTAGAGGTCCCGCAGATGTTCACGGGCGAAAGCCCTCACACTGTCCGTGGTGGTCAGCTGCTCCAGCTCGTTACGGGTGAACCAGCCCACGTCGTCGACCTCTTGTTCTTGGGCGGTCAGGGGTGCGGCGTCGTCGGCTTCGAGCAGGTACATCATGTCCATGTGGATGTGCTCAATGTCCTTGGCGGATTCCGGGATCAGCTGGGCCGCCATCGCGAAGGGGGTGGGCAGCCGGGACTCGGTGGTGCCGTTGAGGGCCATATCCATTGGGTTGCCGTTCGTGTGACGGGCATGGATGCCAGTCTCTTCAGCAACTTCCCGCAATGCAGTGTCCGAGGGGAACTCATCGGGATCAACATGGCCTCCAGGTGGCAGCCAGCGCTGCAGGCCCTGGTGGAAGATCATCAGCATCCGCGTCCGGTCCTGATTGACCACGTATCCGGTGGCGGTGAACTGCTTCTTCATCCCGGTTGCGTACTCGATCAGCGCCACGCTGGTTCTGCCCCTATCCCTTGGTCTCCGATTCGCCCCATGTAGCGTATCTGCTTGTGAATATCGCCCAGCTTTACGACACCGCCATCGCCGACGCCGATTCCTTGATCGACCGCCTGGGGGTGCGTGATGAGCTGGTGCAGAATGACACCCTGTGCCTCCAGGTGCCCAGTAACGAGCGCTATGACCAGGTCAAGACAGAACTCTCGGAACTGGGAGAGCTGATCAGCGAGAGCGAGGTCAACGGACGCCTGATTGCCGTCTTCGAGCTTCATCGCCGGCTGAAGTCATCCGGTTGGTCGGTGAGTTTCGTGGAGCTGCCTCAGCCGAAGACCGGCACAGAGGCTGAGGGTGTCCGGCACCTGCAGTTCGTGACCCGCACCGGGATCGAGAGCTTTCGAGCCAAGTTCCCGCGGTTGGACTTCGATGACAGAGGAAACGCCCGCAACCGGCTGCTCGAAATCGCCGAGGACGGCGCCGTGGTGCGTTTCCACGACAAGAACATGGGCGCGGTCATCGCCCTGGAGACGATGGGCTAAACCCTCACCAGATCACTCAGCGACAAAGGAGCGCCCATGCCACTGAGATCCCGAATTGATGCGATGCTGTTTGACTGTGATGGAGTGCTGGTGGACTCTGAGCCCATCGTGAATCAGGTGCTCCGTGATGAAGTCGCCGCGTTGGGGTGGGAGATGAGCATCGAGCAGTGCCTGCAGACCTTTGTCGGCTCCTCGCTGGAAGGAGTCCAGGCACGGGTGGAACAGCACACCGGCTGCAGCGTAGGCGAAGGGTGGGTGGAGGAGTTCACCCGCCGCCGAGACGCCGCCCTGCGCGAGCAGCTTCAACCGATTCCCGGCGCTGCCGAACTTGTCACTTATGCCGAGGATGCCTTTGAAGGGCGGATCGCCTGCGCTTCGAACTCAGAGCGAGCCAAAGTCGAGCTCCAACTGGAGAAGACAGGACTGCTTGCGCACTTCAACGGCAAGATCTTCAGCGCAGCAGAGACCGGGCCGGCGAAACCCTCACCTGCGGTATATCTGGCCGCTGCAGAATCAATGGGGCCGGTAGCGCAGCGACCGCTCGTCCTAGAGGACTCACCCTCCGGGGTCAGAGCCGGCAAAGCCGCCAACGCATACGTAGTCGCCCTGGCCACTACTGTCGATCCTGAGGCGCTCGTGGGTGCAGGCGCGGACGTGGTGGTGGATTCACTCTTCGAGGTCAGAGACCTAATAGGCTGAACAGGTCGGCGCCTTTCTTTCTTGCCATGCTCCCCTAGGACGCAGAGCGTACGTGGAGGCGCTCTCAGTGTGCTCACGGAGGGCGGTAGGGGGACCCCGCTGTTCGTGGCTGGGGAGGTTTCGGGTTCGCCGGCGACTGTGGTCAAAGGTAGGGTCCCGGCCCAGATGGTGGGATCATCGCCTGGTTCATCCGCGCTGGAGGCGCTGTTGTCTTTCACGCTGGCTTTCTCCAGCGGGATCCGCAGCACCATGGTGGCAGCCAGTTCCTTCTTTGTCATCGGACGGACTTCCTGAGATCGTCCAGGCATCAGGTGCTCGGCCAGTGTCAGCAGTGCAGCTTCTTTCTCTTCTGTTGGCACAGGCGTGGCTTGTCCGTAAATCACCGCTGCGCGATAGCGCATTGAACTGTCGAAAAACGATCGCGCATAGACGATGCCTTCCAAGAGGGTGACATTGACACAAACCTCTTTGCCGGTGGCGATCTCTCGGAAGAACCTGCTGCCGGTGGAGCCGTGAATCAACAGCGAGTCGCCCTCCCGGGCAAAACCGACGGGTAATGCGATGGGGGCTCCATCACGGGTGATGGAAACATGCGCGACAAGCGCCTGGTCTAGCAACGCATAGAGATCTGCTCGCTCGGTCTTCTGGTAGTGCGGCATGCGACCGATGCGGGTCTGATCATCGACGGGCAACTTTGGGAGCTCTGGCATGTCTTCGATGATCAGCCATCATCTGGTTCACTAAGTAGGCCAGTTTCTTAAAAAATCACTAGACCAGTGAAGGTGCCGTCTATGAAGGTCGAGCTTGCGATCACCCTGGACCGTGACGCTGAGTCGAGTCTTCAGGAACAGTTAGCTGGTCAGTTCAGGCGCGCCATTCTCCAGAAGCGATTAGTCCCGGGAGATCCTGTGCCAGCCAGCAGGCCTCTGGCACAGCAGTTGGGTGTCTCACGGGGCACAGTAGTCAGCGTCATGGAGCAACTGGTGGGCGAAGGTTACCTCGTGGCGCACCCCGGCAAGGGGCACTTCGTCGCCGCACTCGACCACCTCGGGCAGTCGAAGAATGAAAAGGAATCCCGCACTTCTCCTGCTGTCCTAACAGTCCCAGAGCACCCCCGGCCTGTGCTGGATCTTCGCCCCGGTTACCCCTGGACACAAGGTTTGGGTCAGGACCCGCTGTGGAAGTCAGCGTGGCGAAAAGCTACCGCCGACCTTCCAGATGCCGCCCTTCACGAGGAGGAACCGTCAGGAAGCCTGCGCCTGCGCGTGGCCATTGCTGAACATCTTCGACGAGCCCGGGGCATCATCACCCACCCGGGGAGTATTCACATTACGAGCGGGACAGCAGAGGCCCTTGTGCTCATCACACTGACTCTGAACCGCATCTATGGCACCGCTCAGATCGCTGTAGAGGACCCTGGCTATCCAGCAGCGAGGCAAGCCCTGGAAGGTGCCGGAGCTCGGGTGCAGACGGTGCCCACAGGCTCCGATGCCGGGATAGCGGTGGAAAAAATCCCCACATCGGTTCACGCCGTAGTTACCACCCCAAGCCACCAGTATCCGTTGGGCGGGCTGATGAGCATCAACGATCGGCTAGCGCTGCTGCGCTGGGCAGAACGCCATGAGGCTGTGGTGGTAGAAGATGACTACGACAGCGAGTTCCGGCACGGCCGGCCACCATTGCCAGCACTGTCCACCCTCTCCCAAGGCGAGCGGGTCATGACTATAGGAAGCTTCTCAAAAGTTCTCACCCCCGCCCTCCGGACCGGATACATCTACGCAGACGGTGCCCTCGGCCGTGAGCTGATCCGCACCAGGGCGGGTATCGGCGCGTCGGTCTCATATCTGCAGCAGGTCGCTCTTGCCGAATACCTTGAATCTGGCGGATTGGCCCGTCACATCGCCAGGATGCGCCGAGAGTACCGACATCGCAGAGATCTCCTGATAAGACGGCTGAGCGGGCTAGCCGGTGTGCAGGTCTCGGCAACCTCCGGCGGCCTGCATGCGGTGCTGCACACCCCGGTCCAGGCACCGCAATTAGCTGCCCAGCTCAGGGCCAGAGGAACAGAGGTGGCCTTGCTCTCCTCCTACTACGCAGAAGGCCTTCCCCAAGAAGAGGATGGACTCGTCATCGGCTACGGCCAGACCTCAAGCGTTCACCTGAGTCAGGCGCTGGGGCAAATCCAAGAGATTCTTGCCACGAAGCGCTAGTAATCACCTGCGACCAGTGTGGGGCAGCCGTAATCAGCACCTTCTGAAACAGGACCCGTCAGCCGGACACTGCATCAATCACAAGAGCGCAAGCGAAGACCAGCAGCAATAGGCCGACACCGATCTCGAGGTTGGCCAGGCCGCGGTTGCCTATGCTGCGGAAGACCCGGGCGCCGAAGAGCACGAAGGCCGGCAGGTAGAACACCCCGACCAGTACATCAGCGGCTCCGAGGATGCCCAGCTGCAGCCACACTGGCCAGGCGGAGGCCTCGTCGATGAACTGGGGCAGCACGGCGACGAAGAACAGGATGACCTTCGGGTTCATCAGGTTGGTCAACAGGGTGCGTTGGAAGGCCGAACGTGCCGCAGCGCTGCGGCCGGGTGTGGTCGCAGTTTCTGTCAGGTCTGCCGGTTGGCGGCGGATCTTCCGGCTGGCCAGGATGGCCCGCACACCGAGATAGGCCAGATAGATAGCGCCTCCCACAGACAGCACGGTGAGGCTGGCTGGGGCGGCGACCAGCAGTGCTGAGAGTCCCACTGCGCTGATGATCATGTGCACGCTCAACCCGGCTAAGGCACCTGCAGCCGCTGCGAGGCCCACGCGTGCCCCTCGGGCACTGGCCCGCAGGATCATCACCGTGTCCGGGCCCGGGGAGATGTAACTGACCAGCACCAGGGCCAGGAAGATGTGCCATTCAACGATCACCGGGGTCCAGGGTTCCTCTCACTCACGCGTGCCACCTGGTTCGGCGGAGGCCGGTGGCACTAGCTGCTCAGACTAACAACCGGGACCACGATCGCTGCGATGAGCAGGCCTGCAGCTTGGGGGCGGCTGAGGCGTTCTTTCAGCAGCAGTACAGCAAGAATCACCGGCAGGGCTGGGTAGAGGGCGACGGCGATCATCACCGGACCCAACAACGCGTGGCGTGTGGCGAAGAGGTAGAACGCCATGGCAACCGCGGCCATCACACCTACCGCAGCACCCAACCCGGTACTGCTGCGGAGCTTCAGGGATGTGCCTCTGATCCATGCCAGGCCGAGCAGCAGGACCAGGCTGACCAGTTGTCCGGTCAGCAACGGTTCAGCCGGGGCAGCAGTGGTGACCTGGCTCAGGGCAAAGAGCTGTGTGGCATAACCGGCACCGGCCACCAGCCCAAAGCCAACAGCCTCCACACCTTGCCTGGTATCCGGTGTGGCCTGATCAGCAATGCTGTGGCGCGGAGGCCGGCTGAGCAGCCATATCGCGGGCAACAGCATAACTCCGGCTACCGCCGTATACAGCTGCAGAGGCTCGTGGAGAAGGGTGACTGAGAGGATGAACGGCACCGCCACTGAGACGATGCTGGTCACCGGGACCATCACCGCGATATGCGCCCTGCTCATCCCCTCATAGAGAGCCGCCACCCCGACTGCGGCTCCTACTCCTGAAAGCACAGCCCAGCCAGCATCGTCCTGGCCCATCGGTTCAAGCTCACCCCGGCCCCAGAACACAGCCAACCCCCAGCCCAGGAAGAACACCGCACCACCAGCCTGGGAGTAGACCGCGATACTCAGTGCCGGTGCTCGGCGGGAGAGAACTCCGTTGAAGAAATGAGATGTCCCGAACATGATCGCGGCTGCGATACCAAGGGCCTCTCCCACAACTGCCCTCTCTTCCTCAGGCGTACTGGTTCGGTTGGTGTTGGCTCTCAGTGTTTCGATAGGAGAGCGTTGCGGTCTAGTTCCGTTTATGCACAGCAACCATGTACCTTGAGTGCATGTTGGATCGGAGGATCGAGCTGCTTCGGATGATCGCCCACCTGGGCACGGTCACCGAGGCTGCGCACGCCCTCTACCGCAGCCCCTCGGGGGTCTCGCGCCAGATCCAGGAGCTGGCCAAAGAGCTCGGGGTGGAACTTCTCCAGCCCGAGGGCCGCAGGGTGAAACTCACCCCAGCAGGTAAAGCGTTGGTGGAATATGCCGATGAGACCCATCACCGCTGGGAAGCCACCCGCTCCAGACTCACCACCACAGAGGAGCCGGCCGGGAGCATCACCCTTGTCGCCCACCCTTCAGCAGTGACCGCGCTCATCGCGCCGTTGTTGCCGCAGCTGGCTCAGGAACATCCCGGGGTGCAGTTGCATGTGATCGAAGACCAGGCTCCGGGCAGCTTCCACCGGCTCACCACCGGTGAGGCCGACCTCTGCCTGGCCGTGGTCGAAGAAGGAATCCCAGCACGCGGCGACTCCCGCTTCCACCAGACAGACCTGGGCAAGGAACCCATCGATGCGCTACTCCCGGTAGGCCACCAGCTGGCCGAGAAGACAACAGTGTCCCTACGCGAGCTGGCGGATGAGGCCTGGGTAGTGCCAGCCCCAGGGCAGGCCAGTCACCATGAAGTCATGACCGCCTGCCACGCCGCGGGCTTTACCCCCACGGTGGTGCACTACGCCCGAGACTGGGCTGCCGTCGGCGCACTGGTCCACGCCACCGGAGCCGTAAGCCTGACCTCACGCTTCGCCCCCTACCACCACCCCAACACCCGTCAAGTAGCGCTGACCGGAGAACCGACACCTACACGTCAGCTGCTCCTGGCCACCCGAGCAGGCAGTGAGAACGCTCCTCTGATCCGGCTGGTGGCCGCACAGCTGGAGGACTGTGCGTTGTCTTAGTCCTCCTGGGTTGGGGAAAGCACTAGTGATCCCAGCTCATCTCGAGTTTGTTCCGTCTCGGGGACCAAATGGTAGTCCTGTCCTTCACGCTCGACCTGGAAAACCAGCTCTGCTGGCTCAGTGGCGTCTTCAATCTCGAGGGAGAGAACGTCTTCTTCCAGCGTGTAGCTGTAGCCCCGGGTGAACTCGCTGGAGTCATAACGAATAGTACTGCTGGTGAAGATCATCTCTCCGGCTTCTCCGTTAGATGAGACCACTATCCAGGGCTGCTCCTGAAGATCAGTACCGGTGTCGCTGAAGCAACCGGTGACCGATCCCGCCAGCACGAGAACCGGGCCGACAACACCGAGTCTTCTACACCGCATAGTAGGTAAAAAGTGTAGTCGTTGACCCTTGAGCCCTCTCACCCCGCCGGGGGCGACCTGTCCTCTCTAAGCGTCATGGCCCGCACTGCGCACTCAGCAGGCCCTGGGCCTGTGCCGGCCTGGGCGGTGCAGCCAAAGGTAAAGATGGTTACCCCCGTTAGCTTCTAAGGGCACCAGTTCTCCGGCAGGATGAGTGGTGTTGTCCGGTCCGGCTCCTGGGCATGATCGTTTGCCCCCAGTCACGTGATGATCCGGGGGGTGTTGTCACCGATCGACATAGTTCGGCGGGACGACGACGTGCTCCATCAGCATTGGGAGCCGGTCTCAGGCTCTCGGTTGTGGCAGGACGACCAAAAGGTTCCGCACTACCCAGTCTCTGACTTCGCCGCGCAACAATTCGCCACGACCATCGGCTGCATCGAGGCCTTAGCTACCTGGGTTGGATATGAAGACCATGGCGACCATTTGTCCCTCTCGACCCAGCCATTCGGCGGCTACGCACTGCTGAGGAGCGCGATTGAATCTGCAGCCTGGGCTATGTGGGTGCTGTATCCCGAGAACTACAAGCTCAGGATCAGGCGTCGGTTAGCCCTGCAGGCGGACGAATGGCGTTCGGCGGAAAAGTTCGCCAAGAGCACCGGGAGAAAATCGCCGGATATTCAGAGCAAGCTGGATCGCATCCAGCGATTCGGGGATGAGGCTGGTGTGCCGGAGTGGGACGTGTTCATCTCTATCAAGGCTGATGCTGCCAGAGCTAAGGCGGGTAAACCGCAGAACCGACCTCCGAAGATCACGGAGCTCTTGCAGTACGTGGAACGTCACCGTAGAACAGATCGCGGTTTGTCTTTCTACGCCACCTGGCAATTGGCGAGTGGCAGTGCTCATGGAAAGTTCTGGGTTAACCCCATCATTCAGGACCTCGTAGTAGAGGAAGGAAGCGAGACCAGGTACGGGGCCACTGCCCGCGCAACGACCAAATACGGGATGCTGCTTTTGGTGCTCGACAGATGCGTGGAGGCGTTACAGCTGGCCCTAGCACGGTTCATAGAGTTGGGCAGTCACAATGGCCAAAAGCCGACGCCTGTCCACGCGCCAAGTTTGACGGACCATTAGCCCTGTGTTGATTCACGCATGAGGCAAACATCCTCGAATTCGATCTGGACGCCCACCTGGCCGCGAGACTGACCCAAGGTCTCCGCGTACGTCGAACTTCGCCATAAACCCAGCGTCATCCCGGATGGTGCCTATGCACAGTTATGCTCAGCCAAGTGTGCTTTGGAGCTGGTCCTGTAGCCAGGCGCTGAGGGTTTCAGGGTCGTAGCGCACCGCCCCGCCGCAGAGGGAGAAATACGGTGGGCCGATGCCGTTGGAGGCCCAGTTCGCCATCGTTTTGGCCGAAACCCCGAGGTATTCGGCGGCTTCCTGTCGGGTCCACAGCTTCGGCATCGCAGTGGTTGTGTCTGTCTTGGTTTCTATAGTTGCTGTGCTCATATGCCCGTAGTGTCCGGCCGGGGTCATCGACGGGGCAGCCCAGCCGGTCTGGCGGGGTCTTCTCGGTTCCTCGTGTGGGGGCTGCGCACCTTGGTGGGGCTTCCGGACACTCACAGGGCATGGATACCAACGAGAACACAGAGTCCGGTGTTTTAGGAGCATTGGCGGGTCAGCTCGGAGGGTCAGAAGATCGAGCGTCTGGCCGATACCAGCCAGGCCACCACTGATCCGGAGGACCCGTCATGACTCCTGGACCACGTGACCGACTGCAGCACACGGATTCCATGTCGGTGGGGCCCTCTAGGCTGAAACCCATGAGCAGCACCGAACCTACCCAGGACACTGACACATCCCGCCGCGGCGCCACTGTGGCGGTCGCCGGGGACTGGCACGCCAACACATCCTGGGCGATCCGCTCCCTGCGCCACCTGCATTCGCTGGGTGTGCGGGAGGTCTTCCAGCTCGGAGACTTCGGCATCTGGCCCGGCCAGAAGGGCATCGATTACCTTGATGCCCTCCAGGAGACTCTCGATGAGCTCGGTATGCGGGTGGTCGTCACTCCCGGCAACCACGAGGATTACCAGCAGATCTCCCGACTCTCCGCCCAGAACCGGGATCACCATGACATCCATGCCGATTTCGAGGCGCTGGGTGCGGTGATGTGGGCCAGGGAGCGGATCGCGTTGCTGCCCCGGGGTCACCGGTTCACACGTAGCGGGTGGAGTTTCGTGTCTCTGGGCGGTGCGCCCTCGGTGGACTTCGAGCACCGCATCACCGGCCAGTCCTGGTGGATAGAAGAGATGATCACCGACGACGACGTCGCCACTGTCGTCGCCGGTGGGCCGGCCGATGTGATGCTCACCCACGATTCCCCGGAACCCTGGCACGGCACCGACATGGTCGCCAAGATCGTCCAAACCCCACTGGGCCGTTCAGCGGAGGTGCTGGCCTACGCCGCCGAAGGACGTCGTCGCCTCGATGAAGCCTTCCAAGCCGTGAAGCCCCGCGTGCTGGCGCACGGGCATTTCCACGTCAAAGACAGCAAACGGATCCAGATCGACGGCTGCGATCACCAGACCCTCGTGGTCGCCACTAAGTGTGATCAGATGCCCGATGCCAACCTCGGCATCCTCCACCTGCCCGAGGAGCAGACTGAAGGGCACCAGTCCCAGGTGGAGTGGGTGCCGCTGCCGCCGGTTACCACCGGGGTGGACCGCAGCCAGCTCGGAGTCTGGCCGGAGAAACCGGTCTGGGTCTGGGAGACCGAGGAGTTCCTACGGGTCTTCGACGAAGGCCGTTCCGCCCACTGGAACCAGCTCATCGCCGAAGCCGCGGACGAGCCCCAGGGCGCCTGGCTCGGCCGGATGGTTGAGGCCCTGGAACAGAGTGCCAACGCCCGTGCCAGGGAGTTCATGTCCTCCCGGGCCGGAGGCCTGCTGTCCGATCCGCCGGAAGACAGGAGGGATCACTGATGGCGCAGAACCCAGAACACAACGTTGCCCAGGACTTTGAGCTGGCCCCAGTGCTCAACACCGGCAGGGGCGTGAACGGGAAGCTCGCCTGGTATCACCGACGGAGTCAGGAGCTCCGCCGGGTCAAGGACCTCTTCTTCCAGGCCCAGACCGCCGAAAACATCTACGAGGACCTGTCGGTCTTTGGCCGTACCCCACAGGCCGGGTGTGAGGATCTGCAGGCGCGAGTGCTGGACGGCAACCTCCCGGTGCTGGTGCATATCCCGCATGCGGGGCTTCGGGTCCCGTCTGAGCACACCCGGGACGGGCACCTACCCCAGGGTGAGCAGATCACGGAAGACTCTGATCTGCTGGCCCGGGTCCGTGATGCCGCCGACTACGGCGTGGACCACTGTGTACAGAGCGTCTGGAATCGAGCCAACGACGGCGCCCCCTACGTGGTCAAAAACCTCCACTCCCGGCTGACCTTCGACCCCTACGAACACCCAGACAGTGCGGCGCAGAAGCTCCATGCGGCCTACCACCAGTTGCTCTCCGAGACTCTGGAGAGGATCCTGGGCCGATTCGGCGAAGCACTGCTCATCAACCTCCACGCCCACGGGACCCCTACACCGGCCACAGGCGAACTCCAAGAGCCTGTTCTGTGCCTCGGGGTGAACGGGACGCAGCGCAGCAAGCGCATTGAAGGGGTGTTGGAGAGGCTGAGGGCCGAAGGCCTGGCCGCGGTCAATGAGCGGCACTCCGGGGCTTTCGTGCCAGCAGGCTACGTCGGCAGACCCGAGGTTACTGCAGTGGACTGCTCTGCCCGAAAGGACATCTATCTCGATGCTGACCATACGCCCCGCCGCACAGGTTCCTACGAGAATCCAGGAACCGATGAGGTCCCTGAGGTGCGGTTGTCTGACCTGCGGGTCGCGATCCGCCGGATCTGGCTGGAGCATGAGGAACCCGGCCGGGAAGCCAGACGACCCGCACGACGGAGAACCGGCACCACGCCGTTGCCTGGACGAAAGACCACGACCAGGACTGAAGACGCCAAGGAGGCCCATGATGATGCCGCTGGATCTGATCCTGATTCGCCACGGAGAGTCTGAGGGAAACCTCGCCGGTGCCCTGGCCAGGCAAGGGGATGAATCGCACTTCACGGATGCGTTCGTCACCACTCCGGGCCGTGAGTGGCAGCTGACCGAGACTGGGCAGAAGCAAGCCGAGATCGTCGGGCGATATCTGCGGGAGGCGGAGTTTCCTACCAACTATCCCCAGCTGCGCGAGGAAGAAACCGCCCGGTTCTATTGCTCGCCGTATGTGCGTACTCGGCAGACCGCTGGCCATCTCGGGCTTGAATACCAGAGCGGGGAGTCAGTCCGGTGGTACCAGAATCGGGCTATCCGGGAGCGCGACTGGGGCGACATCGAGACCAGGCCCCGTCGGGAGTTCGAAGAATCCCCGATGTTCGAGCTCAACGCCCGCAAGAAGGCCATCGATCCGCTCTACTGGCGCCCACCAGGAGGAGAATCCATCTGCGACGTCGCAGAGAACCGGGTCAGAAATTTCCTGGACACCCTGCACCGGGAATGCTCAGACCAGACAGTGCTGGCAGTGACCCATGGGGAGTTCATCCGCGCCACCCGGCTGGTGCTAGAGCGCGTCGATGATGAGACCTACACCTCCTGGGAGACCAACCCTGAGATGCGGATCCGCAACTGTGAGATCTTCCACTACACCCGAGTGGCCCCTGAACTGCTGTTCTCCGACAGGCCCCATGCTGAGAGCTGGGACGGCGGCCTGAACCCAGGAGACATCGCCCCGCGGATCGCTTTCTTGCAGCGCAGCTACCCACACCTGGAGGACGACGGAATCACCTGGACGGTCAGCAGCCTCCCCTGGAGACAGATCAACTACGACAAGCCCACCAACGACGACCTGAAGAACGCCCCGTGATCACTCGTAGCTTCGAGCCCGACCATGCGAAAGGACAGCCCTGTGGCGACCTTCTTCACCAGTGACCAGCATTTCGGGCACCACAACATCATCGACTACTGCGACCGGCCCTTCTCCAACGTTCAGGAGATGGACGAGGTCATCATCGCCCGGTGGAACGAGACCGTCGGCCTCAAGGATGAAGTATGGGTACTCGGGGACTTCGCCATGGGCGACCGCGCCCGCGGCCTGGGGTACCTACAGCGGCTCAACGGCACCAAGTACCTGGTCGCCGGCAACCACGACAAATGCTCACCCACCGAGAAGAACGGCCACCTCCACATCCAGGAATACCTCGAGGCAGGATTCACCGCTGTGGTCTCCCAAGCCCAAGTCTCACTGCCCCCGATCCGCCCCAACGGGCAGAACCTGAAGGTCATGCTCTCCCACTACCCCTACGCCGGCGACTCTCATACCGACCATGATCGGTATGCGAAGTTCAGGCTGCGCGACCTGGGTCAACCACTGGTGTGCGGCCACGTCCACACCGACTGGAAGACCAGCCTCTCACCCCAAGGCACCGCACAGGTCAACGTCGGCGTAGACCAGTCGGACTTCCGACCAGTGCCCGCAGAAGACATCCACCAAGCCATCAGAGACGCCAGCAAGCGCAGCTGACCTTGTGTCTCACAAGCCTGACCAACTACAGCATCCGCGATGCCTCAACCCGCAAACACGGAGAGGAGATCTTCAGCAACGAAGTGAACGGCAGGAGCCAGATGGGCTATGATAGAGGATGCTGTTCTGGGCAGAAAGGGCTTCAGACCCCCTGAGCCTGGAAGGCAACAAAACTGAATAGTGGGAGGCGGCGCAGCGCGCTGCATGGGCCTTTAGCTCAGTTGGTAGAGCATCGGACTTCAAATAGGAGCGCCTCGGTGGAAACGCTGGGGATGACACCACTCAAAGTCGGGGAACCCTTCCTAGAAAAAATCTAGATGGCAATCCCGAGCCAAGCCGAGACCACGTCTCGGAAGGTGTAGAGACTGGACGGGTGGCACCTACGGCGCAAGCTACGGTGAAGGGACAGTCCAGACCACGAACGCCCTCCGGGGCGGCGGCGAAAGTCGAAGTGGGAAGTTAATCCGCAGGTCGAGGGTTCGAGCCCCTCAGGGCCCACCCTACGCACAAGGCTCGAACCCTTGCCCAACGAATCGTTGGCGGGGGTTCGAGCCTTGTTGCTGTCTCGGCTCCAGTTGAGGGCGTTGCCGTTGATCTTGGGGTCGAGCAGCATCTCGAAGGGGCGTTGGTGCTCGACGCGGAGCTTGTCGTCTTCGTCGATGTAGACCTTGGTGAAGAAGGCTTGGTTGCATAGTCGCCGGTTGGTGTCGTCGCATCGAGCGTAGATGTCAGCGCAGTTGGCCAGCAGGGTCAGGGCGTCTTCGAGGTGGTTTCTGGCCTCGATGTACTCGCCGTGGTGGGCGTCGATGCGTCGGTTGACCTGGTCTAGGGCGTGTCTGAGAAATATGTGAGGGACCAGCTGGAAGCCTGGAGGCATGTCACGTTTCCAGGTGCTCTCTGATGCTCAGTGGGAGCTGATTGCTGATCAGCTGCCTAAGCCCACAGGCCGGAAGGGACGGCCCTTCGCTGATGCCAGACTGATGGTCGAAGGGATCATCTATCGGTACCGGTGCGGGATTGCCTGGCGAGATCTGCCTGAGGTCTTCGGGGCCTGGCAGACCGTGTGGACCTGGCACCGGCGCCTGTCAGCTGATGGCACCTGGGATGAGATTCTGCAGAAATTACAAGCCGCCGCCGATGCTGAAGGGCTGATCGACTGGACTGTCTCGGTGGACTCCACCGCTGCCCGTGCTCATCAGCACGCCACCAACATCACCCGCCACACAGGGGGCTTCATCGAACTACACGAATCCTGGGATCGAGCCGGATGATCACGCAGTGGGCCGCTCCCGCGGCGGACTGACCTCGAAGGTTCACCAGCTGGTCGAGGGCCACGGGCTACCGCTGGCCACGATCGTCTCACCAGGGCAATCCCATGACGCCCCGGCCCTGATCCCGCTGGTGGAACAGATTCATGTCCCACGCATCCGGGGCGGCTAAGCACGCACCCGCCCTGATGAGCTGCTGGGTGACAAGGCCTACTCATCCAGGGCCATCCGCAAATACCTGCGCAGCCGCAGGGTGACCACCACGATCGCTGAGCCCAGCGACCAGACCCGGCATCGGGCCAACCGCGGGACCCGCGGGGGTCGGCCACCGAACTTCAACCCTGAGCGATATAAGGGGCTCTTCGTATTTGAGGGTGTAGAGGCAGGGACGGTGTGAAGTCTCAGGACATCGTGGACGCTTCTGTCTCATGACATCGTGGACAGTTGGTCTCAGGA
>NZ_JABAHY010000050.1 GCF_012641515.1 Nesterenkonia sedimenti
CGGGTGCGGAAGGCCTCGACCTGCTCATCGAGTTCAGAGGCCATCTGCGAGACCTGGGACTTCGACAGGCTCTCGATCCCCAGGGACCCGACGAGCTTATCCATCCGGCGGGTAGAGACCCCCAGCAAGTAGCAGGTGGCCACCACCGAGGTCAGTGCCCGCTCAGCACGTTTGTGTCGTTCCAGCAGCCACTCGGGGAAGTAGGTCCCCTGCCGCAGCTTGGGTACCGCCACATCCAAAGTGCCGGCCCGAGTGTCGAAGCCCCGGTGCCGGTAGCCGTTGCGCCGGTTCTGCCGGGCATCAGAGCTCTGCCCATATTCAGCGCCGCAGACCGCGTCAGCCTCGGCTGAGAGCAGGGTGTTGATGAACATCTGCAACAAGTCCCGGATCAGGTCAGGACTTGCCTGCAAAAGCTGTTCCTCCAACAGGCCGCGAAGGTCGATACTAGAAGGGGTGACGGTCATCGTGAAACGTCCTTTCGAGAGTGCTTTGGTAGGTTCACTCGAAGGATCACACGGTGGCCGTCACTCTGTAATAAATGACGCGCTCACCGGGGAGCCGTACACCACATTAAAGGACGCTACTG
>NZ_JABAHY010000051.1 GCF_012641515.1 Nesterenkonia sedimenti
TGATCGGCTGGCAGTGGTGCGATAAGGAATCCAAAGCCGCCTGGGCGGCTTTGTTCAAACGTTTCCCGGCCCCAGATGTAGTGGTCACCGACGGCGGCACCGGACTGCGGGCCGCGCTGGATCAGCAGTGGCGCCGCACCAGAATCCAGCGCTGTTACTTCCACATCCGGGCTGCGGTCATCCGGCACACCACCCTGAACCCACGGCTTGAGGCGGGCAAGGAAGTCCTGGGCCTGACCAGGGAACTGATGAGAGTCCAGGACCTCGATGCTGCTGCCGCCTGGATGGGTGCCTACGGGTCCTGGGAAGCCAAGTGGGCCGGCTTCCTCAAGCAGCGCACCTACCCGAAGAAAGGCGTGGAACGCCCCTCATGGGCTAAGCCGAACCAGGCTTGGTGGTACACCCATATCCGGCTGCGCCGGGTCCAGGGACTCTACCGGCAGCTGATCCGGGATCAGTCCCTGTTCACCTTCCTCGACGAGCACTACACCACCGAAGGGCTCAGGACGGTGGAACGGGCTACCTCCCGCTTAGAAGGCGGGCCCAACAACGCGATCAAGCACT
>NZ_JABAHY010000052.1 GCF_012641515.1 Nesterenkonia sedimenti
GAAACGTTTGAACAAAGCCGCCCAGGCGGCTTTGGATTCCTTATCGCACCACTGCCAGCCGATCACATGGGCGCCGTTGTGGGCGATGAGCACGCACCAGCCGTTGAAGTAGGTGCCATCAACGATGACCTGCCGGTGGACCTCCCCGGTCGGATCCGGCTGAGGTACTTCTATGTCCCAGCACCAGGCGGTGGAGAACCGCAGTGAACGTCCGGTGCCGCCGCCAGCTTGCTTCTGGCTGTCCTTGCCCAGCAGCCAGGACAGAAAGACGTTCAGCTGGGCTCGACGGGTCACATCGGCGCGGGACTGGGTCGTGGAGGCTCCGCAGTTTTTGCACCGCCACCGGGTTCGTCCTGCACTGGTCTTACCGTTCTTGACCAGCTTAGCGCCACATACACCACAAACCGGCTGATTCGATGGAGGAGTCACCCCACATGCTTTCAAAGCATGTGCAGGCCCCTACATCGGCGTCAGATCAACGATCCGGGGCCATCCTGTACACACATTTTTGCCTATAACCC
>NZ_JABAHY010000053.1 GCF_012641515.1 Nesterenkonia sedimenti
CCCGCCATCCTCCTCCGTCGGGGATCCGGCCCAGCTTCTTGATATCGACATGGACCAGCTCCCCGGGGGTTGAGGCTTCATACCGGTTCGCCGATGGGCGGCGGACTGGCAGTCCGGTGGCCTGATCGATCCACGCCAGTTTCGGCATCCGGTACCGCTCCAGGACCCGGCCGACGGTTGATCGAGGGATGCCCAGCCGGGCGCTGATGCGGTGGGGTCCCCACTGGCGGGTGAACCGCAGGGCAATGATCCGCCGCTCGGCTCGGACAGCCAGTCGAGAGGGGCTGCCGTGAGGGCGGCTGGGTCGGTCCTCCAGCCCCTGGTGGTCTCGTGCTCGACGGACCCATCGAGAAACGGTAGCCGGTGAGACTTGGAAGCGTTCAGCGACTCTGCGCTGGGCCCACCCGTCATCGAGGACGAGAGTGACCATCCGGGCTCTGCCCTTAGGTGTCATTGGGGCGTTACGGTGAGTCATGGAGACCTCCGGTTCTAGGTGTGCTGGTGGTACAC
>NZ_JABAHY010000054.1 GCF_012641515.1 Nesterenkonia sedimenti
CACTAAGGCCGAGGGGCCTGTTGAGGAGCGGACTCATACCCAGCGGATGGCAGACATCTTCACCAGCGCCGTCACCAGAGGGCTACAGGGTGGCCCCGCAGTACCTCCTGCGGAAACCGCCTCACCCGAAGGCGCAGTACCTCAGGTCGCCCAGCTGCCATTATCTGGGACGGTCACCACTGGACCCACCTCCACAGGTGACACTCCCAGCGAACTCACGCCCACCGCCGCAGCAGACTCAACCTCCCCACCGCCTTCCAGTGTCGCCCCCGGGGTCACTGGAGCAGGTGCGGCCAAGATTGGGATCCTCATCCCGGTAAAGACACTGACTGGTGAGTCTGATGATCCCGCCATCAGCTGGGACCTGACCTGGATGCTGCCCGCTAGCGAGGCTCGTGCTATCGCCGCGGATAGCAGTGCCAAGCATGACTGGTATGCAGTTGGAGTGGTCGACGGAACCAGCGGTGACTCTGCGGCTGAGGGGGAACCCACCATTGGAG
>NZ_JABAHY010000055.1 GCF_012641515.1 Nesterenkonia sedimenti
CTGGTCGGTACGACCGACATCCATCCTGACCAGCCAGTCCCAGACCAGCCACCTTCAGACTCACAAATCGCTTCAGTAGGCCCGTTGGATGTGCCGGGCCTCTCGAAGTAGGCCAGGATGTCGACAGCCCTCTTGTTCAGGATCCGACCCAGCTTCTTCAGCTCGGCCAGCTTCGCAGGGGAGAACGGCCGCGGTGCCCGGTGGTCTCACGCTGAACCCGCTGCCAGGTCTGATCCAACGCATCCCCGGCCAGGGCTACTACGTGGAAGGGATCCATCACCGCAGTAGCTTCTGATATCTGCGGAGGTGAAAGTAACCTGGGGCATCGTCGAGGTCTTCTGGATGGATTCGGTGTAGGAACCTCCAACTTCGGAAGACCTCGACTTCTATCCACCCAACGCCACGCCGCCCCCGCCCAACGTGGATGCCTCTATGTGATGTCTCAGGGGATCGTGCACAGATGTGTCTCAAGACATCGTGGACATATCTA
>NZ_JABAHY010000056.1 GCF_012641515.1 Nesterenkonia sedimenti
CCGGTTCCGCTTCTGATGGTTTCGGGGTCTTGGTAGTAGGTCCCGTCACGCAGCATCGCGTAGAGGGTGTCCAGGCGTCTTCGGGCTAGGGCGATGACGGCTTGTTTATGGGTCTTTCCTTCGCCGCGTTTCTTCTCGTAGTAAGCCCTGGATGGGTGGTGGTGCAGGGCTGCGAAGGCGCTGTTGAACAACGATGATTTCACTCTCTTGTTCCCGCCGCGGTTGGCGTATTCACCTCTGATCGAGGTCCCGGAACGCCTGGTGGTCGGCGCGATCCCCGCATATGAGGCCAGGTGGCCTGCGGTCTTGAAGTCCTTACCTACGACTTCGGTGAGGATCCTAGCGGCGGTCCTGACCCCGATTCCGGGCATCGAGGTCAGGACCAGGTGAAGAGGGTGGGCCTCCACCAGGGCATCGACCTGGGCCAGGACCTGCTGACGCTGTGAGTACAGGTCCTTCAGCTGCCCGGCGAGGA
>NZ_JABAHY010000057.1 GCF_012641515.1 Nesterenkonia sedimenti
GCCATCGACCTCGCCAAACTGCGCAAGACCGCAGTCGAGACCACACCACTCATTCACCGAGAGGACCTCCTAGAAATCATCGACGAAGAACTCGTCAATGTCGCTCCTGGCAAGACGCCAACTGAGCTGAGGGCATGGATCATCCGCAGGATCCCCCAGCTGGATGTGGAACTGTTCAATGAGGCAGCCGACGAGGCTAAAGACCGCCGCTACGTCAGCTTCCACCACGGTGAAGACGGCATGAGCCTCATTGAGCTCTACATCCCCACTATTGAGGCCAAAGCCATCGAGAAGAAGGTGACAGCTGCTGCACGGGGTATGAACCGGGCACAGCCCCAGGACACGGAACAGCCGCCTCATCCCGCCGCAGCAGGAGTGCCTACTGACCGACTGGAGCCTCACCAGGTCGCCGAGGGACCTCATCCGGCCGCAGTGGGAATGGGCGAGACCATGCCGGTGG
>NZ_JABAHY010000058.1 GCF_012641515.1 Nesterenkonia sedimenti
CGGGGCGCCAGCTTCTCGTGGCTACCGGTTCTTGCATCACGCGGTCGATGACCACTCCAGAGTGGCCTACTCAGAGATCCTCGATGATGAGCGAAAACACACCGCAGCCGGGTTCTGGGCCCGGGCGGAGGCGTTCTTCGCCGAGATCGGAGTCCAGGTCAGCGCTGTGATGACCGACAACGGGGCCTGCTACCGGTCAGCAGCGTTCAAAGCCGCTCTGGGCGAAGAGATCAAGCACCAGAGGACACGGCCCCGCCGGCCACAGACCAATGGGAAGGTGGAGCGGTTCAATCGAACGTTGATGAGCGAGTGGGCCTACGCCCGCTCCTACATCAGTGAATCCTCTCGTGCAGCTTCGTATGGCGATTTCCTGCACTACTACAATCACCACAGAACCCACACCGCGCTCGGAGGCGCTGTTCCCTCAGCCCGCGTTCACAACCTCACGGGGAAATACA
>NZ_JABAHY010000059.1 GCF_012641515.1 Nesterenkonia sedimenti
TGTGATGTCTCAGGGGATCGTGCACAGATGTGTCTCAAGACATCGTGGACATATCTATGTCTCAGGACTTCGTGGACGGTCTCGTCTGGTGGGGCCCATGCCAGCCGCGGCGGTGTTCGGGCTTTGGGTATTGGGCTATGGTCTCGCCGTCTGAGCCGCTGAGGGTCACGGTGCTGGCGTCCCAGGTGACAGTGACCTGCTCGCCTTTGCGCTGGTAGCCGGCGTAGAACTTGTTGGCCAGAACACCGATGTAGCCGCCCTTGGAAATTACCCGCACTGCTGTGCCGGTGATGCCGGCCGAGAGAGTCTTCCCCGCGGTCTTCATCAGCGTGCCTTCTGGGGTGCGAGGCCCGTA
>NZ_JABAHY010000006.1 GCF_012641515.1 Nesterenkonia sedimenti
GCAGACACGCCGACGCCGCAGGATCCCCCACCAACAAGGGCTCCACGCTCAACGGTGAATAGCCCACAAACTGGTATCGACGGGACGAGGTCGCAGGTTCAAATCCTGTCACCCCGACCATACTTGCTTTTCATTCCGGGCTTCTTCTTAGCCCGACCCCCCGGGTGATTAGACTAGGTCACCAACTTTCAACCAACTTCTCGTACCGACTCAACCTACATACGGTGATGATCGGTCGCTAGAGGTCCTTATCGTGGCTGGGTCTAGCCTGCAGCTGCTGATTGAACTTATCCCATGAACCCCCCTCGGCGGTGGCAACTTCCAGCATGGCTTCGATGCTCGAATGATTCGTCAGTTCCGCCAATAGGGCCAGCATCTCTTGCTCGGTGGCAGCTGGCCAAGCCCGGGCCTCTGCGCGGATCGCTTCCAACGCCACTGGGGCCTGATTGACCAGTATGGGACCGGCAGCAGCCTTGTAGTAATCCAGGCTGGTCTGACCCTGTAACGCTGACTGCACCGGCTTACTCGCGGTAATAGCTGTAACAGGGACATGCTCATGGTGGTATCCGGTGCCCAAAGACTCACTGGCATTGAGCAACTGATGCTGCTCATCGGTACACCAAATCAGCTTAACTGCGACGGCAGTACCAGGGCACTCAACGAGTGTCGCCGGTATGGCCCCATAACGGGATAGCCGGTTCGCGTAGACCACATCGAACCCATGAAGATGAACTGGTGTAACAACCAATAACGGATCTTGAACATGTCCGGTGAACTTCCACAGCAACTGCTCCGGAGATGCATTGGAGCCGATTGCCAAACAAGGTCTACGCCCCGCCAGGTAAGCAGCCGCTTCGGCATCCGAGAGCTCGCTGTATCCCTGGCTATCAAGGTTCACGAGAAACGAAGCCCTCGGGCTCCAATAGGGGTAGGTCAGAGCTTTCTCGATATCAGCTTCAGATAGTCGACCTCCGGTGAACACCGAAGCGTGATCCCAACTCACCATCACCTACACCTCCCCATGGAATCTCCAGTCCCGTATCTATCGAATCACCTATTCATCACCCCATGGTATCGCAACGCTAGAATCTAGTTATAGTTGCGTTATCGCTATCGTCTCCTGTAGTTTGATGGCACCCCCATCACGAGGAGCATGAGCATGCCTGACTACAACGCGACGGTGGAACTTAGCCGCGAACTTGCTGCGGATGAGGCTGATTGGGTCATCGAAAAGGTAGACGGGAGGGGGGTTGTCGTCACTACCAGTCTTCGTCGTCGTGCTCAGGTGATTCTGACGGTAAGCGCGCTCGACCTCCGCAGTGCCACGAAACTTGCCCTCATGGATGTAGAGGATGCCTTGGTCAACGACCTGAAAACCGTGAGTGTTCAGGTGATGCCCACGAATGAGTTTGATGAGTCCGGGGGGATGATCGATGAGCCTGGCGCGTTTCTATCTGTGACAGAGGCTGCCGAGCGTCTGGGCAGCAGTCCGCAGAACATTCGGGCAAGAATCAAGCGCGGTTCGATTCCCGCTGCCCGCCTCGGCAGCCAGTGGATTGTGCCTGCCGCTGCAGTCAGTAACGATTAGCAATTCAGGGCATTTTACTAAAGGAGTGGTGTCAGGACCTGATTCCGCCAGCTGTCATGCGCGTACTTGAGCCGACTTACTCCTGGGTGCTCGCAATAACGCGCCTGACCACGTGATATGCACAAAGCGGTGCTAGCGTGAGTCTATGTGTTCTAGTGTGATTTTCGACGAACTGCGAACCTTTATGGAGAACCGTGATTGGGTGCAGTTTCATTCTCCGGAGAATCTCGCAAAGAGCATTTCGATTGAGGCCGCTGAACTGTTGGAGTGCTTTCAATGGTCGGGTCAGCGCACGTCTGATGCCGAGGTGGTCGAGGAGTTGGCCGATGTGCTGACTTATTGCTTCCTACTAGCTGACCGACTTGGGGCCGACCCCGAGGATATTGTTAGGCAGAAACTGGTGAAGACCGGGGAGAAATATCCTGTGGAGAAGGCTAAGGGCAGGAGTTCCAAGTATGACCGGCTGTGATCAGTTGAAAGTCTTCTCCTTTGCCTTCGACGAGCAGGCGGAGACGTCCCTTCCTTTTCGGGATAAGAGACTTGCTAACTGGCCGGCCGTCTATATTCTCCGTAACGAGGAGACGAAACGTGCGTATGTCGGGGAGTCTCTCAATGTTGCAAGACGGGTAGGGCAGCACTATGCCTCAGAGGACAAGAAGTCATTGCGGACAGCTAGAGGTTCAAGGGAGTCTCGGATTGTCCTAGACAGCACATTCAATAAACCTGCCGCATTGGATCTGGAAGCCTTTCTGATTCAGCACCTGGCGGGAGACGGCCGGTATGAGCTCCTGAACCGAAATGACGGGATAATCGATCGCAACTACTTTCAGAGGTCGAACTACCAGCGGCGCTTCCGCGAGGAAGTCTTCAGAAAGCTTCGGGAGCATGGGGTCTTCACTCGCAGCCTTGAAGAGATCGAGAACGACGATCTCTTCAAGCTGTCGCCGTATAAGTCCCTTGAGCCGAGCCAAGAGCACGCGGTCAAAAGTATTCTGCACATCATCTTGCGAGAGCTGGAGAGTGAGCGGTCACTGGGTCCCATGGTGGTGGAAGGGGGCCCTGGTACAGGGAAAACCATCATCGCGGTTTTCCTCATCAAGCTCTTGATGGACCTTGCAGCGACTCCAGCTGACGAATTACTTGATGAGAGCGGTAGAGACTCAGAGTTTCCCGAGTTTTTCATCGAGGAGAACCGAAAAGCCATCGAATCTCTCCTAAAGCAGGGCCGGGGAATCGCCCTAGTTGTGCCCATGCAGTCTCTGAGGGAATCGATTCAGCGCGTCTTTCGCAGAATCCCGAACCTCAGCGCAGACATGGTCATCGACCCTTTCGCCGTTGGTAAGAGTGAAGAAAAATTCAGTCTTCTTGTAGTCGATGAGTCTCATCGATTGAATCAGCGTGCGAACCAGACGGCCGGTACCCGAAATAAGCAGTTCGCTGAGATCAATCAGAAGCTGTTCGGAAACACAGGGGGCTGGGAAACTAAGACGCAGCTCGATTGGGTCACAACGCAGAGTCAGCACCAGGTCCTTCTGTTGGACCGTGCCCAAAGTGTACGCCCGGCAGATCTGCCGAGGCCTATTCTTGATCGACTGGTGCAGGTCGCACACGAGGAGTCCAAACACCACGAGTTGATCTCCCAGATGCGAATCCAGGGGGAGCAAGCTGGCGACTACATCGAGTATGTGCAGCGGCTCCTTAGTTCGGAACCTCCGGAACCGACCAGTTTCGGGGACTATGAGTTCAAATTATTCGATGACCCCGGGGCGATGCACGAAGCCATTCGTCAGCGGGACAAGGAATTTGGACTGGCGCGAATGGCCGCGGGGTTCGCCTGGCCTTGGATCAGCCGCCTCAAGGGCAGGAAGACTGAATACGATATTGAGATCGGTGATTACAAGGCACGGTGGAACGGTAGGGCCAAGGACTGGGTGGACTCCGAAGGCTCCCTCGAGGAAGTGGGTTCGATCCACACGCTTCAGGGCTACGACCTCAACTACACCGGAGTCATCATCGGCAAAGACCTGAGATTCGACGAGGAAGCGGGGCGGCTTGTGTTTGATCGCTCTAACTACTTCGACAAGAAGGGCATGGAGCGTAACAAATACTACGGCCGAGACTGGACGCAGGAAGAGCTTCTGCAGTGGGTTCTGAACATCTACTTCGTCCTCCTTACACGTGGACGTCTGGGAACTTTCGTCTACGTGTGTGACGAGCCACTGCGGGAGTATATGACGTCGCTTTCCCGAACTGACCTGCACTTTTCGGATCGAGTCTCGATTAGATAAGTTTTCCTCCCCGAGCATGAGCGAGGACTCCTCTTAGTCCTCGGCGAAGAGCGATTGGGCCTCTGCGGGGAGTTCGATTTCGGGGGTCGAGTTGTAGCTGCTGTAGTCCAACTCGACTTCCCAGGTGGTTTCGGGTTTCTTCTTGTTCGGGTGGTAGATCGTCAGGTGGGCCTGGTCCATGTAGTGGGTGTCCGGATCCGCCAGAATCTCGAAATCCACCTCTGAGGGGTGTAGTGAGAACTCCTCCGACTCGCCGAAGTCGAAGGTTAAGGAGAGCCTCATCGGATTGCTGGGCCCTGAATACCTAATAAGGAGTCCCTCTTCTGTACCGAACACCTCGGTGTCCTGCCAGACATGCTCTAGGCTTCCCGCCAAACTCCGGTAGGCGCCGTTATTGGACACAGTCCCTTCGGCCGGCCGGGGGTTACCGGCATGCCAATCCCCCTCATATAGGTACGCTCCTTGGCCAGGTTCGGGCCGGTAGTACTCCCATTCGCCCAGTGGGCCTTCCACGCGTTCGTGATGGGCTCCGTAATCGGTGTAATTGCTGGATGGCGTCCGGTCTCCCACCCTCGGGTAGGCAATACGCTGAGTCGTCTCGGTGACCGGAGCTTCCCCCTCAGTAATGCGTGTGATCGTCATATCCAACTCGTAGTTATCCATTCCGAACCGGGTATTCGCCACCGCGTAGGCCTCCTGCCGAGAAACCGGCTCACCCGTCGGCTCCTTGGTATCGGGTCCATCGAGTACATGGAGCCCCTCTAACGACTCAATCTGCATCTCCATGACCTCTTCAAAACTGGGAGCTTCTCCACCTGTTCCCTGGTCGATATGCATCAGAACTAAGGCATTGTTCCCAAATTGGTGAACACCGATAGTCCCCGCGCCATCGACGTCGTCGTCGGAAAATTCCACGCGGACTTGGGTGTAATCATCACCGAGGACCTCGAGATGCAACTGAAACTGGACGTCATCGCCGTCGAAAACCTCGTCAATGCCCTGGCAGGGCTCCAGGCGTTCAGCCCAGGCCGAGGCTGTGTTCGGCGGATCAATTGAGGAAGAGCTCAGGGCCACAATCACTTGGTTATCCGAATCAAACCGATAGGTGGCATGGGCCAAGGCGTCTAATGAAGTGTTCACTACTCGACTGTCTCTGTTCAGAGCATTCAAACAACTCTGCTGTTCAGAGGTGAGACTCGCGCTATCGGGGGCCTCTAAACCGAATAAGAGACTTGGGTTCACTGACAACAGTTCGCCCACCAGTGGATCAGTATCCCGATGCACCTCGACGTCGAAGTCCTCCTCAGACAGAAGAGCGCTCTCGAGCTGCTGGCCGGTCAGCGCCTGTTGGGGGAGATCGGCACCATCTAAGGGCCCCGAGCGATTGCTTTCCGGGGCACCAGAGGAAGATCCGCACCCAACCAAGAGGAACAACCCGGCTGCCGTGCCCAGCCGGGGCAGAAGTTCAGTCCCGTTCACCATGGCCGCACAGTAACCACCCAATATGGAGGGTAGGTGAATAACTCCGGGGAGATCCCCGGAAGACGGGCCAATTACGGTCAGCCTGCATTTCCGTAAGGTCAGTCGACTGCCAGGTACGCTGTATCCGCGAACATCTCCGGTTCCACAGACAGGACCCCGTTCTCAACATCCTCTGCGGGGACATGCAGAGCGAAGTTGCCCGTCTCAGAGGCACCATGGAAAAGAGTGGCAATGCGATCGAAGGAATCCGGCTCAACGACTGGACGATCCGAGGGGCGGAAGCTGTTGCCCTGCGGAGACACGTAGCTGACACTCACCCAGGGCTCCCCGCCGTCAGGATCATCACCTGTATAGGTGGCAGTCAGGTTGACCAGGATATAGGTGTGACCGTCTTCAGGACTTTCGTTGAACTGATTCTCACTGGCGATGGCGGCGTCGGCATCGAAGTCCACACTATTGACGACCACTGTCCAGTCCGAGGAGGAGATCTCAGTACCGAGCGGATAGGGGTTGTCACGGGTTCCAAGCTCCGAGTCCTCCGCGGGGTTTTCGCTATCTTCCTCCTCCACTGCGGCTGCAGCAGACGACTCAGCCTCAGCAGCGGTGTCGTCTTCATCGACTCCGCTTTCTGCAGAACTGCTTTCAGCGCCTTGATCTGTGGTTGTCTCATCGTCGAAAGCTTCATCAAAGGCGTTGGAAACGACTGCCAGGAACACGATGACGCCAATGACCGTCCCGATGATGGAGATGATCAGACCGGCCAGTCCGGCTCCTCGCTTCTTGCCCCGGAGGAACAAGGAGGCCAGGGACAGGATGAAAGCGATGGGCAGCAGAATCCAACCGATAATCAGCGCGCCGGGGACACAGGCGAAAATCGTCCCCAGGATGGCGGTGATCAGGGCGATGATTCCGAGGGCGTTCCTCGTGGAAGTGTGGTTCTCGGTGGTGGATTCGAGGGTTGGACTAGACATGGGAGCACCTCTTCTTTCTGTGAGTGACGAGTGATGCACGTCTATGTGCTCTTCGAGCCTTTCGAATCTGCTTGGCCCAGGGAACGACGGATCAGGTGGATATGCATGCCCGATCGGGCATTATTCGATGACCGGTCCGGTGTCAGGTTGAAGGTGTTGCGCTCCGTAAACTGAGGGAATGCTCATCCAAAACCGGCGCAATCCCGTGCTGCGGCTGCTCGCCACCAGTGGGATCGTCGTCGTCATGATGGTCACAGGACTCTTTGTCCTCGCGACTGCAGTAATGACCTCCCCTTCTACTCTTGACCCGCACACCGAAGAGCTGACCGACTTAGGGGCTGTGACTGGGGGGCTGGGAATGCTGCTGCTGCTGACTCTCCCGTGGTACCGCCGAGCCCCGCTGGTGCTCATCATCGCGGGAACGGTGGGGGCAATCATCCTGCAAACCGATCCCTTCGTGTTGGCTGTGGGGTTGACCGTTTGGATCGTGCGGTGTCGGAAGCGTTGGCAGTGGGTGGTGGCCGGGGCCGGGCTCGGTGTGATCCTGATTAACGCCGGGTTGCACTTCTACCGACTGTCCGCGTGGCCGGATGAGGACTATCAACAGGTTGGCCGGGTATTGGTGGCTTCCCTGACCGTGCTGTGCCTGATCCTGGTGCTGGGAATATCTCTATGGGCTCGCCAGCGCCATTCAGCCCAACAAGCGGAGGCGCAGGCCCAGTCGGCCCAGCACAGCAGTGAGCAGCTCTCTGATGAATTGGCCCGACGACGTGAACGAGAAGATCTGGCCCGCGAGGTCCATGACACACTGGCCGGCCGGCTCTCTGGGCTTTCACTGCAGGTGGGCAGCTTGGAGCAGTCCGCGCAGCGCGGGGAGGATGGGCAACTCGATGATGCGCTGCGCACCACCCGTCGATATGCGGACCAGGCTCTGGCTGATTTGCGAACCCTGCTGACCTCCCTGCGGGAGACCGGTGCCCCATCCTCGACCCCTGCACAGACTCCCGCTGGTATCCCAGACCTGGAAATCATGCTCGACGACGCGAAAGCCTCAGGGTTGGATGTTCGTACTCACATCCTTCTGGATGGATACTCCTCAGCACCCCCGGCTCTGCAGCGGACCATTCTTCGCATTACTCAGGAAGCGTTGACCAACGCGCTCCGGTACAGCAATGACCGCGTGGTTCAGATGGGAATCACCGGTGATCCGCAGCGAGGGGTCCACCTGCGTTTCAGCAACCAGATAGCTGCCGCATCCGAGTTCTCAGGAGGCTCGGGTACAGGGTTGGTCGGTCTCCGCGAGCGTGCCGAACTTCTCGGAGGATCAGTAGAGATTCAAACCGAGGGAGGCGAGTTTACACTCACCGTGTTTCTGCCCTGGAGTGAAGCCGACCGGTAGACTTCCTCGCGTGCACATCACGGTGGTAATGGTCGATGACGAGACGTTAGTTCTTGATTCTCTGGAGCGGATTCTGAGTTCTGAGGAGGACATCTCAGTCATCGGCCGGGCGGCCACCGGGGCAGAAGCAATCCAGAAAGTGCGTACCTTGCGCCCGGATGTGGTGCTGATGGATCTGCTGCTCAAAGGGGATATGGATGGGGTTGAAGCTACCCGTCAGATCCGCAATGGTCTTAATCCGCCAGCAGTGTTGGCGGTGACCAGTTTTGACACAGACCCCTATATGCGCGGGGCGCTTGAGGCTGGGGCAAGCGGCTTCCTCCTGAAGAACGACGCTACGAGCGCTCTAGCAGAGGCCATCCGAATGACTTACGAGGGTGACCCCATGATCTCTCCGGTCCTGACCTCTCGATTAATCGCCAGCTACATCGCCCCACAGACCGACCCCCTCTGTGAAGCAGCCCGTGCACGGGTGAAGGAGCTCTCCCCCCGAGAAATAGAGGTGGCACAGCTGGTGGGCTCCGGCAACACCTACGATGAAATCGCTAAGAAGTTGTTCATCTCCGCCTCGACAGTCAAGAGCACTATTAGGCGAGCCATGAACAAAACAGGGGCCGACTCGGGAGCCCAACTGGCCGTGCTGGTTGCCCAAGCACGGCTGGACCAAGTTGATACGTAGGCTGCGGCTACAGACAAGAACCCGATCACTCGTGAGATTGAAGTTCTTCAGCTTCGTCTGAGAACCGGCCAATAATCGCTGTTCTCAAGGTCTGGATGCGATCATTAGCCCCATGAGTCCAGAATCAGTGGGTTTCGCCGTCGTGCTCTTGGCAGCAGTGATGCTGTTGGGCAAATACCTCCGCGTGAAGGTCGGCCTGTTCCAGAAACTCTTCCTGCCTAGTGCGATCATTGCCGGGTTCCTCGGTCTGCTGATCGGCCCCGAGGTCCTCGGTCTCCTCGCAGAACCCCTGGGCTGGTCCTGGTTGGACAACGGTGGACTGTTCACCGATGAGATCTACGAGGTCTGGGGCATGCTTCCCGGGTTGCTGATCTCCGTGGTCTTCGCGACCCTCTTCCTGGGTGCGAGGATCCCCTCCCCCAAGCGTGCCGCCAAGCTGGTGGGACCGCAGCTCTCGGTGGGAGTGGCATACGGCTCAGGACAGTACGTGGTGGGCATCCTGCTGGGGCTGCTGGTGCTGGCCCCCTTCTTCGGGGTGGACCCGCTGTTCGGCGCACTGATCGAGGTCGCCTTCGAGGGCGGCCACGGCACCGCCGCCGGCATGCAGCCCGCCTTCGAGGACATGGGCATCCCGGAGGCCACCGACCTGGCGCTGGCCATGGCCACCGTCGGCCTGGTCTCCGCCATCCTGATCGGCATCGCGGTGATCAACTGGGGCGTGCGCACCGGCCGCACCCGGGTCATCAAGGATGTCTCCGAGCAGTCCCCCGCCGAGCTGCGCGGCCTCTACTCCGACGATGAGACCGTCCACACCGGCCGCATGACCGCCCGCCCCGCCTCCATCGAGCCGCTGACCCTGCATGTGGCCGTGGTCGGACTGGCCATCATCCTCGGCTGGCTGCTGCTGGAAGGCCTCATCTGGATCGAGGACCAGCTGTGGGGCCAGCCCGACTCCGTCTGGCCCGGTGCCGAAGGCGAAGGTATGACCCTGCTGGGCTATGTGCCGCTGTTCCCGCTGGCGATGATCGGTGGTGTGATCATCCAGGTCATCCTCGACCGCACCGGCAACACCCACCTGCTGGACCACGAGACCATGAAGCGCATCCAGGGGCTGGCCCTGGACATCCTGATCGTCGCCGCCCTGGCCACCATCTCTTTGCAGGTCATCGCCGACTACTGGCAGACCTTCCTGATCCTCTCGGTGGCAGGAGTGATTTTCTGTACCTTCATGCTGCTGTACTTCACCCCGCGGATCATCCCCGCCTTCTGGCTTGAGCGCGGCATCGCCGACTTCGGCCAGTCCATGGGCGTCACCGCAACCGGCCTGGCCCTGCTGCGGGTGGCCGACCCCGATGACAAATCCCCAGCCCTGGAGGCCTTCGGGTATAAACAGCTGTTCTTCGAACCGTTCTTCGGCGGCGGGCTGGTCACCGCTATCTCCATCCCGGTCATCTTCGCCACCGGTAACGTCTTCTGGATCCTGGTGCCGATGGCGATCCTGTTCGTCGTTGCCCTGACCAGTGGCATGATTTACCACCGCGGCGTGAAATCCGGGAAGTGGACCGATCCGGCCGAGCAGCCGGTTAACTGAGGGTCTGACTACTGCCAGGCGCGAGGTGCTTTCTGCTCACCTAGACCCTTGAACCGGTCGAAGAAGTTGGCCAGGTCTATCCCGTCTTGAGATTCTCCTTAGCAATCAGCTGTGGGAGTTCCTCGGCACTGGGGACCAGTCAGTCGGTAAGCAGAACCGGGATCTCGATGCGGCTCATTTGTTGTTCCCCTCATTGGTCTCGGCTATTTCCTCTAGGAAGCGGTCGAAGTCGCTGATGTACTTACGATCTTGGATTACCCGGTACCGGTCGAACTGCGTCTCAGCATGCAGCTTCGCCTGTTCAGCGGAGATCTTTCCCGGACCGGTCAGGATTTCAGTCCCGTTGAATTCCAGGAACCCATCCAATCGTTCGGCCCAGTCCTGCATGGACATTGGCACCTTCCGGCTCGCCTGGAACTCACCAAAGTCCAGATACATAGTCACCAGCCGATGCAGGAAGTCCAGCTCCTGGCGTGTGAGATAGTTCTTCGCGATCGAAACATCAGAGCGCACGATCTTCCCGTCCGGGGCGCCGGCCCAAGAGGTCAGCCCCATGTTTTCCCTCTCCGCATCGGCACGCTCCACAATCAGCTCCGCCGCGGTGTGCCTGTGGGTCGCCCAGTGCAGCTTGTTCTGCACCAGGGCGAAGAACTCTTGAGTTGTGGCAGCAGCTGGGTCGTAATCGAAGGCTGTGGCGTAAAGGTCAGTGACCTTCTGATAGAACTTCCGTTCCGAGGCCCTGATCTCCCGGATGAGTTCCAGCTGGCGATCGAAGTACTCATCGGTGAACATGTGACCGCTCTTGAGACGGTCAGCATCCATTACCCAGCCCTGGATGGTGTAGTCCTTCACCACCTGTCCGGCCCATTTGCGGAACTGGACGGCTCGAGAGTTGTTCACTTTGAACCCAACGGCCACGATCATCTGCAGGTTGTAGTGCTTGGTGTTGTAGCTCTTGCCGTCGGCAGCAGTTATTCGGAATTTCCTAATAACTGACTCCTGGCTGAGCTCCCCGTCATCGAACACCCTTTTGAGGTGCTCGTTGATAGTGGGCACCGAGACCCCGTAGAGCTCAGCCATCATCTTCTGCGTCAACCAGACGTTCTCGTCCTCGTAGCGCATCTCAAAGCTCTGCTCGTCGCCACCAGTGGCGGCAACGAAGGTCAAATACTCAGCGGCTGAAGAGCGTGATACCTCATTAGAAGGACTCATTCCGTCCCCTCCAAATCAGCGACAATCCAGTCAGGCGCAGCAGTGCTCATCAGTGCTTGGCCTCCTCAGCGAGCGGCTATGTGATTCACGCATCAGCCTATCGGCCAGTGCCGACATGGCCTCCTACCGCCAGTAACGACGAGCGACATGTAGCGATGTCACACGTGATCCGGTAAGTGGAACGACCCAGCCGAGCAGCCGATTAACTGAGGCGGGGCCAGGAATAGAGGCGGTCCACGGAGTTACTCTGTCGAATCCTTGGAATCCCATTCCGTATGTTTCAATGCAGTGTCTCGACCGGCCTCGAGCCACACCCGTTCTCCCGGCTGCCCGAACTTGTCGATCGCCTCGTTAGCCCTGTGAGTGAGGTGGGCATCTTCGGGGGCAGAATTAGCTGACTGCACACTCAGAAGTATGACCAGTCATACCCCAAGTGTCGAGGGGTCGATGACTGCGTTCCCGCCCGGCCGAGCAGCCGGTTAACTGAATGATCCCGCGCCGGGGCAAGGTCAGTGTCTCAGCGCGGGATCAGCAGGTTCTAGTGGGCTGGCTTAGAAGCCGCCGGAGTCGTGCTCGACGTAGAGATCATCGAGGTCAGTCATAGTGCGCAGGGAATCCTCGGCGGGTGCCTCCGGAATCTCGGCCTCGTTCCAGTCGGTGAAGTCGATCTCCACGTGCTGGGCGCCGTCATCGAGGTTCACCGCATACCGCAGCAGCAGGGGCTCATCCTCATCGGCGGTGGTGATGATCTCGGCGGCGCCGTCGTCGTCGCTGTAGGTGTAGACCCAGGCATCCTCACCATCATGCTCACCAGTCTCGGCATCGAAAGAGGTATCGAGCATCCCTGAGCTGCGCATCTCGGTGAAGACGTTGTCGAAGGCTTCACTAATACTGGTGAAGTACTGCGGATCACCGGCCACCTCCTCGGTGACATCGAACCACAGACCATCTACATCCTCGCGGAAACTGTCAGTGTCGAAGCCCGGGTAGGGGTCAGCCTCCTCCCAATCGGCCAAGGTCTGGCCAGAAGCGTAGATGCGCCCCTCGTGCAGCAGTGACCTATCCACCAGCACGTCGTAGTCGACATCCAGGCGAGCAGTACCCTGGATCTCGCCCTCGATCTCCGTGGTGATCTCCGCGCGGTCTGAACCGGGGGCGGTCATCAGGCCACCGGTGGGGTCCTGGTCCATATTCACATCTGCGCTGTAGGCCACAGACTTCTGGTCTGCCACGGCACTCTCCATGCTGTCGACCAACTCGTTGAGCTCCGGGGGTTCAGGGGTATCGCCGCCACCGTTACCCCCACCCCCATTCCCGCAGGCAGCCAGCGTTAGAGAGCCGACTGCCAACACACCAAGGGCGGACATCTTCACAGGGGGGTAGGTGAAAGTCATGGTGACGAGGCTAGCCGAGATCCGGCCCAGGGATGGTGGAAGCAGGACTGACCGGCTCGCCCGTAGTTATAGAACGACGACGCCAGAGGCGTTGAGCGCCTAGGCACAACTTTGCCCCGCCCCTGGCGACAGGAGCAGGGCAAAGCGTCCGTTCACTGGTGACTGACTACTGAGTGCCGAGGTACGTGATGAGGGCTCCGCCATTGCACGCTGCAAAGTATCCGCCATATGCCCCCGGACCTCCCGCCAAGCCCGGAAGCGTGGTCACTGCGCAGCCGGCAGCTGTGGTCAGTGCAGCCTTGCCCCCGGTGTCCTTAATCTCTCTCTCAGGGACGCAGCCAATGGGGTGGTGGTCACAGTTGTCGTAGGGGCCGGCCTGTGCGGGAGCCGCAGCAAATAGTGAAATGCCTGCCAGACCCAGTGCTGCGCCGGATGCTGCTGCAGTGCGCTTGAGACTCTTAAACATAATCGTAACTCACAACCTTATTGAGTATATTCATCTTGCTTTACGTAGATTTTAGTTTGGTTCATCCAAATGATTTCTATCTGCGCGTAACTAGGTTTATCATCGCGGTGTGACGCTCGGCAACCGTCCAGCCTGTGATGACTTCATGTGTGGAAACGTGTAGTCAGAGGCAGTCATCGGCAGTTCATCCAGTGTTCCCCCGCGGTTTACCCGGCTTCCATACGCTGACACCGTGACACAGACAGCCCCCACCCCGGTCCAGGCCACCCCAGTGGAAGGCACCGAGGTAACCATCTCGGGCGTCTCCCGCGTTTTCAGCGATGGCACGGGCCTACAGCCCATCGACCTGCACATCCAGCGCGGAGAATTCGTCAGCATCCTCGGCCCCTCTGGATGTGGGAAATCCACCCTTCTGCGCTGCCTGGCCGGACTGGAAACCCCAGATACTGGCACGATTTCGCTAGGCGAACGAACCGTCTCCGCCCCAGGTCAGAAACCCGTACCAGCCAACCGGCGGCGCATCGGAATGGTCTTCCAGGACCTCGCCCTCTGGCCCCACCTCTCGCTCACCGAAAACGTCGCCTTCCCCCTCCGGGTCTCCGGTGCGCCCAAGAAAACAATCCTGCCCCGGGTGGAAGGGGCCCTCGCCCGGGTCGGCATGAGTGACTTCGCCCAGAAAATGCCTCACCAGCTCTCCGGGGGCCAGCAGCAGCGGGTCGCCATCGCCCGCGCCGTCGTCGCCGAACCCGAACTGCTGCTGATGGATGAACCCTTCTCCGCCCTGGACGCCGCCCTGCGCACCCAACTGCGGATGGAACTGGTGGAACTGACCACCCGGCTGGGCCTGACCACCCTGTATGTCACCCATGACCAGGAAGAAGCCATGGCCGTGAGCCAACGCATTGTGGTCATGCGCTCCGGTGTCCTCCAACAGTTCGACACCCCCGAGACCCTCTACCAAAACCCCGCCACTGAGTTCGTGGCCGAATTCGTCGGGCGGTTCAACCGCCTGCCCGCCGGCTGGTCCCAGACTGAAGGAACCATCGCTGGGGTCCGGCCCGAGAACGTCACCATCACCGGGGCCCTGACCCACGCACCCGCCATCGAACCGGTGCGGCTGCCCGGAGCACTGCAGCTGGATGCCGAAACGCTCTCCTGCATCTACACCGGCGGCCGCTACCTCATCCGCTGCAAGGTCCACGGCACCGACCCCTGGCTGGTGGAATCCCCCGACCGCTACGAGCCGGGCGCCCCCATCCGGCTCAGCGTGGACTCCACCCACCTGCTGCAACTGACCTAATCTCTCGCATTCTTCGAACACCTCCCGAAAGGAACACCTGTGCCCGCAACCTTGAATGAGTCCACCAGCCGCCTGCGCATTATCGGAGCCCTGACCCTGACCACCGCCCTGCTGCTCACCGCCTGCGGATCGGTGGAGGACACCAACGGCAACGGTGACAACAGCGGAAACAACGACGACGCCGGCGCAGCCGCCGATGCTGCCGACAGCGAGATCGCCTGGGATGCACCCGAGGACCTCGAAGGCTCCGTGACCCTCTACGCAGCCAACCCCCAGGGGCTGAACGAAGAACTCGCCGAGGAGTTCACCGAAGCCGCCGGCGTCGACGTCGAAATCTACGGCGATACCACCGGATCCATTACCGCCCGCCTGGACGCCGAATGGGATAACCCCCAGGCCGACGTCGTCTACATCGCCTCCTGGGGACCGGCCGCCGCCTACGCTGCCGAAGGCCGCATCGCCGACTACACCCCCGAATTCTCCGATGAGATCCACGAGGACTGGATCGGTGACGGCTTCTACGGCCGCGACGGCTCCGCCCTGGCCCTGACCGTCAACACCAACGCCACCCCCTCCACCCCCAGCGACTGGGAAGACCTCACCGACCCCGAGTTCGAAAACCTCGTGCTGATGCCCGATCCGCGCGAATCCGGCACCGCCCGCGACCTCATCGCCGCCATGGTCTCCTCCTGGGGGGAGGAGGAGACCTGGGAACTCTTCGACGCGCTCTTCGACAACGGCATGGACGTCCAGGGCGCCAACGGCCCGGCACTGGATGCCGTCACCGCAGGCTCCTACGCGGTGGTCCTCGGCGGCGTCGACTACTCCGCATATTCGGCCATCGACGCCGGTGAGGCCCTGGAGGTCGTCTTCGCCGAATCCGGAACCATGGTCTCCCCGCGGCCCTTCTTCATCCTGGAGGACGCCCCCAACCCGGAGAACGCCGAGGCCCTGGTCGACTTCTTCCTCTCCCAGCAGGGACAGGCCACCTCCGCTGAGCACAATATGATCCCCGCCCAGCCCGAGGTGCCAGCCCAGAACGTCGACTACGACGACGTCAACCTCCTCGACTACGACCTCGACGCCCTCGAGGCCGACAGCGAGGACATCCTCGACGAGTTCGTCTCCCGCTACCTGAGCTGAGCCGAACCCCCTCTATGGCACTCACTGCCCCCGAACGCCGAGCCAGGAACGCGGCCACACCCCTGCTGATCCTGCTGATCATCGGTGTGGCCGCACCCCTGGTGATGGTGCTCATCCGCGCAGTCACCGGACACGGCGACCAGCCCTCGGCGCTGCCGGAACTCACCGACCCAACCCACCTGCGCACCCTCGGCAACACCATCCTGCTCGGTGTCATGGTCGTGGCGATTGCCACCGCCATGGCCACCCCGCTGGCGTTTTTGATGTCCTGGACGCGGCTGCGCCACCACCGGTGGATCGACGTCGTGGTCATGCTGCCGTTCATGACCCCGCCCTATGTCTCGGCCCTGGCCTGGATTGACGTCACCCGGTTCAACGGGCTCGGCGACCAGCTCCTCGGTGATGCCGGCGGAGACGCCCTGCGCAGCATTATCCTGAGCCCGTTTGGGATGGCGCTGGTGATGGCCAGCGAGGTTTTCACCTTCCTCTACCTCATCCTGCGCAACTACCTCGACGCTGTTCCCGCCAGTGCCGATGAGGCCGCCTCGGTCTCCGGGGCCTCACCCTGGCAACGCTTCCGCCGCATCATGGTGCCGCTGTGCACCCCCGCCTACTCCCTTGGCGCGCTGATCGTGTTCATCCGGGCCGCCGGCGAATTCGGCACCCCGGTGACCCTGGGCAACCAGATCGGCTTCCCGGTACTGGTCTCCGAGATCTACCGGTCAGTGACCATCAACCCCCTCGATTTCCCCACTGCCGCCGCGCTCTCCAGTGTGCTGCTATGGCTGGGCTGCGCAGTCTGGGTCATCCAGCAGTGGATCTCCCGCCGCGAGCAGCCCTTCGGCGGACGCGCCCGGCGCCGTGCCACCGTCACCCTCAGCCGCTGGGCGGCAACGGCCGGCTGGGCCTGGTTGAGCGTCGTTGCCCTGGTGTCCGTCATCATCCCCTACACCGGGATCTTCCTGGGGGCGATGACCCTGCTGCGCTCGCAGCCGATCAGCCTGGAGAACCTCACCTTCGACTACTTCGGCCTGGTGCTGCAGTCACCCAGCGGTCAACAGGCCCTGCAGAACAGTGCCATGCTCGCCCTGGTCGCAGCCACCGCCGCCACGGCGCTCGCGGTCGGAGCGACCCTGGCCTCAGCCCGGTTGAAGCGCCACCCGGTCGGCCGCGGCACTGATCTTTTGGCGGTCGGGGCGGATACAGTGCCCACCATTGTGATGGCCATCGGGCTGATCTTCCTGTGGAACTCCCCCTGGCTGCCGGCCTCCCCCTATAACTCACCGGCCATGCTGGTCCTGGGCTACACCCTGGTGCTGCTGCCGATGGTGGTCCAGAACGTTAAAACCTCCCGCAGCACCATCGATGACCGCTACCTCGAGGCCGCCACCACCTCCGGGGCCACCGGGGCCCAGAGCTTCCTCCGGGTCACCCTGCCCCTGCTGATGCCCGGCATCCTCGCCGGCTGGCTGCTGGGACTGCTGCTGGCCTTCCGGGAAGTGGTGATCTCCTCACTGCTGCGCCCGGGCTCCTACCCGCTGCTGTCCCCATGGATCATGAGCCAGTTCGACCAGGGCTTCCGGGCCGAGGCGATGGCCATGACCGTCATCGGAATCCTTGGCTCCACCGCCGTCCTGGTCCTGGTGGACACCCTTCGCCGCCGCTACTTCGCGAAACGAGGCTGACAGAAATGACAACACTAGCGCTGATCTCCGACCTGCATATCGGGGCACCGGTCAAGGGGCTGGGTCTCCCCGCCGAGCAGGCACGGGCCGAGGCCTACCAGGCGATCGCGAGCATGCAGGATGAGGTCCTGGGCTCTGGAGCTGACGCGGTGTTGTGCGCAGGGGATATCTTCGACCGCCACGACCACAGCGAGCAGGCCCTGCAGATCGCTGAGGATCTCTTCGCAGGATTCGATGCCGCCGGTCTTCCCGCCGCGCTGATCGGAGGAAACCACGACGTCGAATCACCCCTGACTGCCCGGCTTCGGCTCCCGGATTCCGCCCAGTGGGTAGGCCAGGGGGAGCTGGGGCTCGAAGGGCCCGGCACCGTGGTCTGGGAGCAGTGGCGGATCGCGGTCCACGGTCAGGCGGTACGCGATAAGGATGAACTGCGGGATCTGGCCGCCGGATACCCCAAACCTGTTGAGGGGATGTGGAACCTGGGGCTGCTGCATACATCGCTGACGGGCCAGTGGAGCAACCGGTCCTGTGCCCCCACCACCCTGGAGACTCTGTATGCCGCCGGTTATGACTCCTGGATCCTGGGGCATGTCCACCAGCCGATGGTTATGGCCAGCCGCCCGCTGATCGCCTATCCGGGCAGCGTGCACACCCATAAGGCTGGCGAACCCGGGGGAGAGGGCTTCGCCCTGCTGCACCTGGAGAACCACACCAACCCCCGCATCGAGTTCCGCCGCCTCCCCGTAGTCACTGCCTGAGCAAACGCTGCAGGCGGCGGGCGGCAGCACTTGTCGAAAGGGGCCTGCGGAGGGACACTAGTGGTCTAACTACGTGTAGTCACATGTCTTGAGACGAGGTGATCCCCATGTCCGCGACTGTCCCAACTTCTATTCGGCTGCCCGGCGAAGTTGATGAACGTCTTGAGCGGCTCGCGGCAGAGACTGGGCGTTCTAAGAGCTTCTATCTGCGCGAACTTGTGACCTCTGGCCTGGACCGGTTGGAGTATGAATACGGGATTATGCGCGATGTAGAAGACATCAGGGCTGGTCGCCAGAGGACATACTCACTCGATGAGGTAGAGGCAGAGCTTGGCCTGGACGATTGAACTCTCTGAACGGGTCCGCAAGCAGTTCAAGAAGGACCTCGACCGAGAAGTAGTCAGGCGAATGACTGCCAAACTCCGTGAGGCAGCTTCTCTCGATAACCCTACGGATATTGCCAAGCCCATGACAGGAAACCTCAACGGATTATGGGCTCTTCGCATTGCGGGGGGATACAGGGTACTCATGGACGTTCAGCGTGAGCGCCTAGTAATTGTCGCTGTTGAGGCAGGTCCGCGCAGGGACATCTATAAGCGCTAGTTCCTCATGATCAGTGGGTGAGCAGGCGCTGCAGGCGGCGGACGGCGTCGCGGCCGGCGCGGTTGGCCCCGACCGTGGACTGGGAAGGGCCGAAGCCGACCAGATGCACCCGCGGCTCAGCCACCACCTCCGTGCCCGAAACCTTGATGCCGCCCAGCTCATTGAACAGCTCAAGCGGAGCCAAATGCCCCAGGGCAGGGCGGAACCCAGTGGCCCACAGAATCACATCCGCAGAGCTGAAACTCCCATCCGCCTCACGCACCCCATGCGGCTCAATCCGGGTGAACATCGGCCGGCGCTCCAAAGCACCCCGCCGATGGGCATCCTTGGCGTAATCAGTCCAGCCCAACCCGGTGTAGGAGACGATACTGGCGGTGGGCTTGCCCGCCTCAGCGGCAGCGGTGACCTTCTCAATCGTGGCCCGGCCCTCTACCTCGGGGCGGAAACCCTCCGTGTGAAAGACCGGCGGTCGGCGCGTGAACCACATGGTCGTGGCCACCCGGGAGATCTCCTCCAAATGCTGCACCGCAGAAATCCCACCACCGACCACCGCAACCCGCTGACCAGCGAACTCTTCAAACCCCGTGTAATCCCGGGTATGCAGCTGCCGGCCCAGAAAATCCTCCGCCCCCGGAAACTGCGGCAGCACCGGATTCGTCCAGGTCCCGGTGGAATTCACCACCGCCCGGGTCCGGAAAACCCCATGATCAGTCTCAACCTCGAGCAGGCCGTGGGCATCCTCATCCACCCGGGCCACCGAAGTCACCCGCACCGGCCGCTGAACCGGGAGCTGCATCTGCCGCTCGTACTCGGCGAAGTACCGCGGAATCGCCTCCCGGCTGGGCTCCTGCGGATCCAGCGGCGGCTTCGCCATCCCCGGCAGATCAAAAATCCCATTGACCGTCTCCATGGTCAGAGACTCCCAGCGGTGCCGCCAGGCCCCACCCGGTGCGATCTCGGCATCCAATACCGTGAACTTCAGCCCCGTGCGCTGCAGATGAAAGGCAGCCGAAAGCCCCGCCTGCCCTGCACCCAAAACCACGACGTCGAACACCGTGCCTGTATCTGGTGTCATCAGTTAAAGCCCCTCACCGAGGATGAGATCAGCGGTCTCCGCATCCAACTCCGCCAGGGCCTCCCGGTCATAGGTTGAGGTCGCGACCATCACCTCCTGGGCCTCGGTGGCCTCCATCAGGGCAGCCAACTGGGCGCGCACCTTCGACCGGGTGCCGATAAACCCGCGGTCCAGGGTCTTCTCCACCCGCTGGGTAGTCTTCGGGCTCCACCGCTGCTGTCTGATCTCCTCCACCGGCTCGAGGGGACCAAAGGACCCGGTCTCCCGGGAGCGGGCCATCGCCCAAGCCTCCGGCAGAGCAAGATCCCGGGCGTCGTCGTCGGTCTCTGCGATATAGACCTCCGCTGAAATGATCACCGCGGGCTCATCCGCGGCAGAGGAGGGACGGAACTGCTGCCGATACTGGGTGAGCATCTCCGGAAGCTCAGGCTCCCGCAGGACCGGACCACCGATCACCACAGGCAGGCCCAGCCGGGCCGCAGACTCAATGCCCTGACCGGTAGCCAGCAGGAATACCTCAGGGGGTTCGCCCCCGGCAGGGCGAGCGGTCACCGCGGCGGTGCCGGCAAGATAGGCCAGGGTCTCGGCGACGTCGTTCTCGTAGGCCTGCTGATCATCGGAGTCCTGGCGCAGGGCCCGGCGCACCGGCTCAGTGAACCCCAGAGTCCGGCCCAGCCCCAGAGCCACCCGCTGCGGGTAGAGCCCGGTCAGCATCAGAAACTGCTCGGCGACCACCAGCGGCTGGTGATGCGGCAGCATCACCCCACCTGAACCCAGGCGGATCCGGCTGGTCGCCGCACCGGCCGCCGCCAGAAGCACCGCAGGCGCACCGGAAGCCACACCCGGCACCGCATGATGCTCCGCAGCCCAGAACCGGTGATAACCCAGCTGCTCAGCGGCCACCGCCCGCTCAACGGAATGCTGCAGGGCCGCAGCCTCGGGATAGCCGGTCCGGGTCCGGGACCGGTCAAGCAGAGAAAGCCTCACAGTCCTGGTCAACTCAGTGGGCGCCCACTTGATTCCGGACGAGACCCGCAGCGGAGCTGCTCAATGGGCGCCGTGCCAAAGCTCACACCCAGTAAACCTTACAAACGTAATCTTTGCTTGCTACGATGGATGTCGCCGGAGTTGAGCTCCGGAAGGACGGTTCGCTGCCGATCTGCCCCAGGCAGCAGGAATTCGTGTGAGACCGCTGCGCCCCGCCGTCCCGCGTACGCGTCACGAAAGTCGAGAACGACAATGTCAACGCAGTCCCCAACTGCGCCCATCCAACAGATCGATGCACCCCGGGCCGGCCTGCGCCAATGGCTGGGGCTGGCTGCCCTTGCCCTGCCGGTGCTGCTGATCTCCATCGATATGACCGTGCTGGGCTTCGCCATCCCGCACCTCAGCGCCGCCCTGGACCCCAGCAGCACCCAGCTGCTGTGGATCGTGGATATCTACGGGTTCATGATCGCCGGATTCCTGGTGACCATGGGATCCATCGGTGACCGAATCGGGCGTCGTCGTCTGCTGCTGATCGGCTCAGCAGCATTTGGTCTGGCCTCCGCTATTGCCGCCTTCAGTGTCACCGCAGAGATGCTGATCGCCGCCCGTGCCCTGATGGGCCTGGCCGGGGCGACCCTGATGCCCTCCACCCTGGCGCTGATCAGGCACCTCTTCGTCCATCAGCGTCAACGCGTGATCGCGATTGCCGTCTGGGCCTCAGCCTTCTCCGCCGGTGCGGCCTTCGGGCCCATCCTCGGCGGGGTGCTGCTGGAGAACTTCTTCTGGGGATCAGTCTTCCTGATCAACCTGCCGATTATGGCCCTGCTGCTGATCGCAGTGCGGATCCTCATCCCCGAATCCAAGGACCCGGCACCGGGACGGATTGACGCTACAAGCGTGGTGCTCTCCCTGGCTGCGATGCTGCTGAGCGTCTACGGCATCAAGAAACTGGCCCAGGGCGAGATCTCCGCCGTCGCGATCTCCACGCTGGTGCTCGGTGCGCTGACTGCCGTGTGGTTCATCCGCCGCCAGCAGCGACTGACCCACCCCCTGATCGACCTCTCCCTGTTCTCGGTGCGGACCTTCCGCGCCGGGGTCACCGCCAACTTCATGCTGGTCTTCGCCCTGGTCGGCTCCCTGTTCATCCTCGCCCAGCTGCTGCAGCTGGGCTACGGGATGAGCCCCATGGAAGCCGGCCTGGCCCTGGTGCCCGGGCTGCTGGTCTCAGTGGTGGCAAGCTTTGTGGTCATCCCGGTGGCCAAACGGCTGGCCCTGCGCACAGTGATCCTGACCGGCATGCTGTTCACCTTCGCCGGGTTCATTCTGCTGACCCAGCTGCCGGTCTCCGATGGTGTGATCTTTGTGCTGGTGGCCTTCACCCTGCTGGGTCTGGGTACCGGACTGGCCGAGACCCTGACCAATGATGCGATCCTCTCTGCTGCCCCGCCGCACCGGGCCGGAGCGGCATCGGCGATCTCCGAGACCGCCTATGAGCTCGGCGGCGCACTCGGTGTGGCCGCACTGGGCAGTGTGCTCAGCGCCGGCTACCGGATCCAGCTGGAGGTCACCGCCCCGGCTGAGGTTGACTCCTCTACTGTGGGTGCGGCCTCCGAGACCCTGGCCGCGGCCGAATCACAGGCCGAGGCCCTGCCCGGCGCACTGGGCCAGAGCCTCTGGACTGCAGCCCAGGAATCCTTCATCTCGGGTGTACAGCTGACCAGCCTCGTGGCCGCCACCGTGGTGCTTGCCGCGGCGATGACCGTGTTCTTCCTCCTGCGGAAGGACGCCAAGGAAGGCGCCGGCCCCGCCGTGCAGTAATCGACCGTGCAGTAGAGCGTTGCACAGCGGGCGGGCTGGATGTCATCCGGCAGCCTCCGCCCCGCGGCACGTTGCATTCTGCAGGTGCTTATGCACTGTGCAGGATGAAACACGCACCTGCAGAGTGAACAGGGTCCTGCAGTAATGAACAAATAAACAACCAAATGCACAATGAGAGTGTGCATTTGTGTGCATTTGAGGAAAATGCCCCAAGTGGAACCCCTCTCACTTTAGGTGCAGTAGTCACTTCTGCGGTCTGATGTGCCTTTGTCGCATGGGGTGACATGGCGTGCGTGGCTGGCTACTCAGCGAGAGAGAAGGTGGTGAGTGAGATGAAGCTGGACGACTACGAGAAGGAAGTCCTTGAGGCCTACGAGCTGGAGGAGTTGGAGTCGTCGGCGACACCGGAAAAGTTGGAGTGGTTGCGCGAGGCAGCCCGAGTCACCCTGGCAAAAGGCGTTCGGTAGCTCGAGCTAGGCGGCAGTGTCTGGCTCAGGGGTGGTGGTGGCTTTCGGGCGGCTGCGGCGTTTGGGCCGGCGCAGCTGAGCCACCGCCACACCGCCCAGGCAGATCGCCCCACCCAGGATCGCCAGCGGCGGCGGGATCTCCCGCAGGGTCAAGGCAGACATCACGACGACGACGGCGGGTACGGCCAGAGTCGCCGAGGCCACCCGGCCGGTGGGGAAGTGGTTCATGGCATAGCCCCAGAACCAGAAGCCCAGGGCGGTGGGGCCGATGCCCATATAGATCGCCCCGATGATGGTGCCGGTGCTGTACTCACTGAACTCCCCAACGGTCTGACCCAGGAAGGGCAGCACCGCAATCGCCCCGGCCGTACAGCCCAACCAGGTCGCAGTCAGCGGATCCACATCCCGCAGGGCCAGCTTCTGCACCATCATGCCCGCGGCATAGAGAATCGCAGCCACCAGGGCGATCAGCAGCCCCGCCATGGCCAGCTGCCCAGTGCTGCCGGCGATAGTGATGAACCCGATCCCCGAAAGCGAGATCAGCATCCCGATGAACAGTTTCCGGGAGAAGGCCTCCTTGAAGAAGACCACAGCCCCTACGCCGACCATCAGCGGGGCGAGGTTGACCACCATGGCCACCGTCCCGGCATCCAGGAAATGCCCTGCCCAGTTGAAGACCAGGGTGTAGACCGCAAACCAGATCACCCCGAAGGCAGCAGTCATCGCCAGGCCCCGGCCCCGCGGAATCCGGGGGCGACCCCGTCGGACCCAGAGGATCAACAGGGTCAGGGTTGCAGAACCGGCCAGCAGCCGGATCAGGGCCAGTGGCCCCGGAGAGATATCAGTGGCTGACCAGCGGATGAGCACAAAGGTCGAGGCCCACATCAACACCGTGGCAATAATCGCGACAATCGGCAGCAGGGCCGGGCGGCTCACCTCTTGGGTCATACCACCTGCTCATTCTGGTTCTGCTCAATCAGCTTCAGGGCCTCAGCGACCCGGGCCCGGGCGTCGTCGTCGAGCCCCAGGATCGGCAGGGGCAGACAGTTCTTAGGCGCCAGACCCAGCTGCTCGGCCACCGCGGCGGTCACCCGCAGGCTGCCGAATTCACCGAAGAGGCTCCACAGCGGGGCCAAATGCTCCGAAAGCGCCAGGGCCTGCTCGGTCTCACCCCGCTGGGCTGCGCGGGTGATGGCCACCGTAGGATCCGGCAGGGTCCCGCCGATCACCGAATACCAAGCATCAGCCCCGGCCAGCAGCCCAGTGGCCGCAGCCGCATCCCCGGAGACCCCGATGCTGACTCCGGCCGGCACCGCATCCCGGACCTCCTGGATTCGGGCTCGGGCAGCATCCGGATCAGTGGACGGCGGCGGGATCTTGATCGAGGCGATCCGCGGCAGCTGGGCGATCCGGGCATAGAGCTGGGTGCTGAAGGTGAACCGAGTGGTGCCGGGATTGTCATAGACGATCACCGGGGCCGAAACCTCGGCGGTGACCGTGCGGAAGAGTTCGAAGACGTCGTCGTCGGTCAGCGGCTGATAGCTCACCGGGGCCAGCAGCAGGGCCTGGGCGCCTGCGGACTGGGCGGCCTCAGCTTGGGCCAGCACCTGGGAGGTGCGCAGTGCACCGATCCCGGCGAAAACCGGGGTCTGACCGGCATGCTCAACGGCCAGGCGGATCACCCGGGCGCGTTCGGCGGCACTGAGGTAGGCGTAGGAGCCGGTGGAGCCCACAGCGGTGATCGAATCGACCCCGGCGGCGGGCAGGCGCTGCACCAGGGCGGTGAACGCGGCTTCATCGACCGAATCATCGGTCAGGGGAGTAAGCGGAAAGGCGCTGAGCCCAGTGAACATAATGCCTCCTGAAGGTGAACCTCTATGAGGGTATCGCTCCGCGGTGCCGATGGGCACTCAGCGGTCATTACTGACAATCGGAACCGGACCGGTGGCCAGCGGCGGCTGATCCCGGCGCCCGCCCCGCTGAGCCGCCGCCCCGGCCAGAACTACCAGGGCAATCCCCACACACTGAACCGGGGTGGGCATCTGGGTCAGGATGATCAGCCCCAGCAGCAGGGCCGCAGCCGGCTCCAGGGCCATCAGGGTCCCGAAGGCCGTGGCGGTCATCCGGCGCAGGGCCGCCAACTCCAGAATGAACAGCAGCACCGGAGCCAGCAGGGCGAGCCCGGCGGCGATGGCCAGCACCTCCAGGGTGATCTGCCCGGAGGCCTGGGGGATCCCGAAAAAGGCAGCGGTCACCGCGGCAATCGGCAGGGTGATCGAGAGGATCCCGGAGCCCTCGAACTGATCACCCAAATACTGCAGCAGCACGATATAACCGCCCCAGCCGACCCCGGCCAGCAGGGCGAAACCGACACCCAGCATGTCGATCTCCCCGGCCCAGGGCTCAGTCACTAACACCACCCCGCCCAGGGCCAGCACCGGCCAGACCATCTTGGCCAGGCTGCCGCTGCGCAGCGCGGCCACAGTCAGCGGGCCCAGGAACTCAATGGCCACCGCGGTGCCCAGCGGGATCCGCTCGATGGCGGCCAGGAAGGCCACACTCATCGCCCCAATACAGGCACCCAGGGCCAGCAGCACCGGCACATCCCGTTTGCGGATCGCCCGCAGCGGGGGAGGGGCCAGCAGAATCATGAACAGCGCACCGATGCTCAGCCGCAGCCAGGCCGCACCACCGGGGCCGACCACGTCAATCAGCGGCACCGAGAGCGCCGAGGTCAGCTGCACGGCGAAGATCGCCACAATCGCCAGCATCCACGGCGGCCCCGGAATCCGGGTGAGGTGTTTGGCGATCACTTGCCCGCCCCGGCGTCGTCGTGGGTCAGCAGCCGGCGCTGGTTCCGCAGCCCCGGGCTGAAAGCCGCCAGCTGCTCCACCAGCTCATCGGCGGCAGTCTGCACCTCCTCAGTGCTCAACGGGTCCAGGGCGTCGAAGATGAACAGCGCCGCGGTGGTCTCCCCGGTCAGCTGGGTGCGGGTGCCCTGCCGCCAGTTCCAGCGCCGGCATGTCACCCCCGCCTCATCACACCAGATGACCTCACCGGGTTTGGGGTGATCCACCATCGGCTCCCCGCCGGCCATGGTCTCGAAGGGCTCCTCCCCGGTGGCGCGCAGTAGCCGCGGCGCACCCCGGTAGGCAGCCAGATCCTCCCCGCCCAGGGGAATCTGGTGGATCACCGAGAGCGCGTTATAAATATCGGTCAGCCGGTTGACCCGCGGCAGCCCCTGCTCGGCCCGGCGGATCAGGGCCTCAGCACTATTGCGGACCTTCTTCGGCTTCGCTCCGAAAGCACGGAAAGCCTCCTGCCAGGCCGCGATATGCGGCAGCTCGCCCACCGGCTGTTCGGCCAGGGCCAGGCGGGCAGAGTTCTCCGCCTCCTGCAGCAGCTGCTCACTGGCGGAGCCACTGGGACCAGGCTCAATCCCCTCCGCAACCAGCAGCAGGGCGCGGTAATCCGGGCGCAGCTCAAAGACACTGTCCTCAACAGTGGCCGAGGCCAGGAGATCGGCGAATGCGGGGGACAGGCTCATGAGTGCATCTCCTTCGGCTGGAGGGTCGCGGCTGGTTCGTAGACGGTCAGGGCGAACCGCACCGGCTCCTCACCCTGATTGCTGTAGGTATGCGGCGCATCCCCGGGGAAGGACAGCGAATCCCCGGCGGCGAGATCATAGGCGTGCTCGCCGACCTCAATGCGCAGCGCCCCGGCCAGCACATGCAGCAACTCCTTGGTCCCGGTGGAATGGGCGGTGCTGGAGTGGCGCTCGCCGGGCTGCAGATGCCAGTCCCATAGTTCGACGACGCCGGGGGCCCGGGTATGGGCCGCCAGAATTCCCTCGCCGCCCTGCTCACCTCGCCAGAGCACCGGGGCCTCACCGGCGGGAGTGTGCTTGACCTCGGGGGCCGGGGGTTCGACCAGGGCCGGCAGTCCCACACCCAGGGCCTCACTGAGTTTCAGCAGGGTGCTGATGCTGGGATTGGCCGAGGCCTGCTCCACATTGATCAGCATCCGTCGGCTGATCCCGGCATGTTCTACCAGCTGCTCCAGGGTCCAGCCCCGGGCCTGGCGGTGCTCCCGAACCCGGGAGCCGATAGCCCGCGCCAACGCCTCATCGTTTTGCACCATGAGTGCAGCATAATGCATCCCGGGGTGCAGGATGCAACACCGGGGTCAGCCCAAACGGTTTTGCATTGAGCTGTTGACTTTGCAGACAGCTATAGCCCTATGAAAAGTCAACAGCTCCATGCATTTTGGCCGGGATGAAGTCGAGCAGCTCAGTCTTCTGCGTGCCGGTGGTGGTCGGCCACCTGGAAAGCAATCCGCCCGTGGGTGAAAGCGCCGCCTGCGCGCAGGGCCGCAGCAACCCAGGAAGCCTCGGCCAGCTCGGCGTCAGTCGCCCCGGCATCTACGGCGGCCTTGGTGTGGCCCTCAATGCAGAACTCGCACTGGGTGGTCAGAGCAACGCCGACGGCAATCAGCTCCAGGTATTTCCGGGGCACCTCGCGGTCCTCGGAGAAGATTGCGCCGTTGAGCTCACCCCAGATCTTATTCACATCCGGGGTGTGCTTCTTATAGATCCGGCCGTATGCGCGGGAGTCCTCAGAAGGGGTAGCCATGGTTCTCCTTTGATCGGTGAGTTGTGCTGATGCCCCAAGGGGTGGGGTCAGGTTTCACTCTAGGGCGGCTGCCAAGACTCCTGACAGCAGTATTTCCCCCTGTGGCAATCACCGGCATGATGGTGCCCAGACCAAGACCACCCGCAGGCCGCCGAACCGCACCGGAAAGGACCACCCCACGTGTCACCTCTGATCAGCCCGGAGCAGCTGCGCGAGCTCATCGACACCGATCCCACCAGCCTGCGCATCCTCGATGTGCGCTGGCGGCTGGACCGCCCCGACGGTCACCCCGAGTACCTCGAAGGCCACCTCCCCGGTGCGGTCTATGTGGACCTCGACCATGAGCTGGCTGAACACGGCCGACCCGCCACCGAAGGCCGCCACCCCCTGCCCAGCGCACAGACCCTGCAGGAGGCCGCCCGCCGCTGGGGCATCAACCCCGGGGACACTGTGGTGGTCTACGACGATGTCAACAACACTGCCGCCGCCCGGGCTTGGTGGCTGCTGAAACATGCACAGAATCCCGATGATGGCCCCGGCCTGGATATCCGAGTCCTCGACGGCGCCCTGACCGGCTGGAAAGCTGCCGGCTACGCATTAGAAACCGGGGAGGTCACCCCGGAGACGGGTGCCATCAGCATCGGTGAGGGCTATGCCCGGCGGATAAATATCGACGATGCCGCCGCCTTCCCCGAACAGGGGACCCTGCTGGATGTGCGGGCACCGGAACGCTACCGCGGAGAACATGAGCCCATGGACCCCAAGGCAGGACATATCCCCGGTGCGGTCAACGCCCCCACCGGCGGCAATGTGGACGATCAGGGCAGGTTCCTCTCCCCGGAGCAGCTGCGGGAACGTTTCCTCAGCCTTGGGGTCGACCCTGAGAAACCGGTGGCCAGCTACTGCGGTTCCGGGATCACCGCATCTCATTCAACCCTCGCCCTGGAACTGGCCGGCTTCGACGCCGTGCTCTACCCCGGGTCCTTCAGCGAATGGTCCAACCACCAGGACCGCCCCGTAGCCTCCGGCGAATAGTTATCCACAATCGCCGGAGGGCGGCCATGACATTGTCAGGATTCTTGGCCACAATGGGGCCATGACCGATGAGCGCCACGACCGGCCCAGCTGGTACACCGGGGTCCCGAATACCGGGGCCTCCGAAGCAGGCTCCCCAGAAGCCCTCGCACCCGGCGGGCCTACCTCGCGCCCGCGCACTGCCGCTGAAGCCGGCGGCTACGGCATCGGTCCCAGCCACGGCCGCGGCCACGCCAACTTCCGGCCATCCCCGGCCTATGACCGCCCCCGCTACGGCAGTGGCTACGAGGATTCCTACGCCAACCCCTACGGGCCGGGCCACCCTTCCTATACCCCCGGTGTCGACAGCCTCGAGGCCATGGCCTTCGAACGCGAACGCCGAGCCCGCGAACACGCCAATACCGCCCTGGTCCTGGGTATCGTCGGGCTCTTCGTCTTCGGGTTCATCCTCGGGCCGATGGCCATCTGGCAGGCCGCCAAAGCCCGCAGCATGGGCTACGACTCCGCAGCCCCTATGGTCCTGGGTGTCATCGCCACCGTCTGGGCCTTCTCCGGCTGGTGGATTTTCCTCTTCTTCATCATCGGGATCATCGCCGCCATCTAGCCCTTCCCAGGGCCTCTCCCCGGTGTGACAACACCTTTTGCCGGGGCACCTCTGCGTTAACACTGTTGTCATAAAACGTGACCTGTGCCACTCTTAAGGCACCCAAATGATGCAGAGGCGGCCCAAAGATGACCACTTCTCACCTACTACCAACCCCTCCGGAGAAGGAGGAGGCGATCTACGGCGCCTGGGAACGCTTTGTGCGAGGTGAGAACGAGATCAGCGGCGTCCGCCCCGAGGTCGCCCTCTCCTGGCAGCGCAGCCGCGACCAATACCAAGTAGACCCCTTCCTAGCCGAAGCCCCAGCCGCAGTCAGCGATGTCACCCACTCCCTTGAACACGATGTCGTCTTCTCCGAACTCGGCTTCCGGGCAGCGGCCATGGTCAACGAGGTCGCCGGACTCAGTGGGGTCATCACCATCGCCGATGCCAACGGCCGGATCCTCTCCGAATGGGGCGATAAAGAAACCCACCGGATGGGCGCAGAGGCCGGACTGGCCCCCTGGCGCTGCTGGTCAGAACGAGCCGTGGGCACCAATGGCATGGGCACCGCATTGGAGAACCCCCGCGCCGTCGTCGTCCGTCGTCAAGAACACTGGTGCCAGGCCTTCCACGACTGGTCCTGCGCAGCCGCCGCCGTCCGCGATGCCGTCACCAAAGCGCCTATCGCAGTGCTGAACATCTCCTGCTGGCGCCGCGAACTGCCCGCCTCCACCACCACCTGGCTGCGCAATGTCACCACCCACACCCAGAGCATGCTGCGCACCCGAGCCCGCGACGGCGGGGCCGAACTGCTCGCCGTCTTCCACCACGAACGCAGCCACACCCCCGCCCCACTGGCAGCAGTAGACACCGCAGGCCGCGTCGTCGTCGCCGATGAGGCCGCCGCCGTCCTGCTGGGGGTACCCGCAGAGGCCGCCGCCGTGGACCCCGCAGTGCGCTGGAATCCCCAGCTGCCCGAACTCATCCGCGCGGCCAAATACGCCACCGAACGCGCCGGCCACGATCCCGACTGGGCCGGCTCCACCCAGATCTGCACCCACCTCGCCGATGACCCCACCCCGGTCTGCATCCGCCCGGTCTTCCAATACGGCAATCTGGTGGGCCACCTGGTGACCTTCACAGAGTCCGACGACGAACAGCTCCCCGGAGAAGCCCCACGCCCCGCCGCAACCCCACCAGCCGCCGGCGGCAACGGCGGTCAACCACACCGGGTGATCGGCCAACGCGAAAACCGCATGGTCCTGATGCCCGGAGAGTCAGTGATGCTGGCCGAAACCGAAGGAAACGACGTCTGGCTCACCACTGACCAGGGGCGACTCCAAGCCGCAGCCACCAGCCTCGACAAACTCGACTACGAACTCAGCGCCCTCGGCTTCCTGCGCGTGCACCGCCGGTATGTGGTCAACCTCAACCGGGTCCAGGAAGTCGAACGGCGCGATAAAGGCGAACTGTTCCTCGTCATGGACGACCCCAAAGCCACAATGGTCCCCGTCTCCCGCCGCAACACCCGCGCGGTCCGCCAGGCCCTGGGGATATAGGGGAACCAGGTTGGAGGACACCAGATGGCCCAGAACCCCGATGCCTATATCGACAAGACCTACGACCAGGCCCTGAACGCCCGGCGGGACACCACAGAGACCCCCGTCGGAGTGCGCCTGGACCTCACCATCCTGCAGCAGCCCCTGGGCGGGACCAGCCCCTTTGAGCAGGACTTCGACTACCCGGCGGCCTTCGAGACCATCGACCTCGAGGAACTCGCCGCCGATATCGACGACATCCTGACCACCTCCCAGGACTGGTGGCCGGCCGACTACGGCCACTACGGGCCACTGATCCTGCGGATGGCCTGGCACTGTGCCGGCACCTACCGGATCGGCGATGGCCGCGGAGGCGCCAATGGGGGTATGCAGCGCTTCCCGCCCCTGAACAGCTGGCCGGATAACCGCAACCTCGACAAAGCCCGCCGGCTGCTCTGGCCGGTGAAACAGAAATACGGCCGCCGGCTCTCCTGGGCCGATCTCATGGTCTTCGCCGGCAACCGAGCCCTGGAATCCATGGGCTTTGCCACCTTCGGCTTCGCCGGCGGACGCATCGACGCCTGGGGCCCCGATGAGACCTACTGGGGACCGGAGAAGACCATGCTCACAGACCAGCGGCACAGCGGAGTCCGGGAGCTCGACGAACCCCTGGCCGCCAGCGAAATGGGGCTGATCTATGTCGACCCCCAGGGGCCGGGAACCCAGCCCGATCCAATCGCCGCAGCCAAGGAGATCCGGCAGACCTTCGCCCGGATGGGCATGAACGACGAGGAGACCGTGGCCCTGATCGCCGGCGGGCACACCTTCGGCAAAACCCACGGCAAAGCCGATCCCGTCGAATCCCTAGGCCCAGAACCCGAGGCAGCCCCCATGGAGGCCCAAGGCCTGGGCTGGCAGTGCACCCACGGCTGCGGAAAAGGGCACGACGCCGTGGGCACCGGACTCGAAGGCATCTGGACCAAAACCCCCACCCAATGGGACAACAGCTTCCTCGAGACCCTCTTCGGCTACGAATGGGATGTGGAACTCAGCCCCGCCGGCCAATGGCAATGGGTGCCCAGCAACGGGGAGGGAACCGGGACAGTCCCCGATCCCTTCGACCCCGAGACCACCCACCACCCCACCATGCTCACCACGGACCTCGCCCTGGCCGAGGACCCCGACTACCGGGAGATCGCCCACCGGTTCCTGCACCACCCAGCAGAATTCGCCGACAGCTTCGCCCGCGCCTGGTTCAAACTCACCCATATCGATATGGGCCCCCGCCACCAGTACCGCGGCCGGCTGGCACCGGCGAAACCCCTGGACTGGCAGGAACCCGACTACAACCCCGAGGGCCAGGCGCTCCCTGAGGATGCCATCAGCGAGATCAGCCAGCGGCTCCTCGACTGCGGGCTCACCCGCGCCCAACTGGTCCGCACCGCCTGGGCGGCAGCAGCCACCTACCGGCACAGCGACCGCCGCGGCGGCACCAATGGGGCACGACTGCGCCTGAGCCCCCAATGCGACTGGGAGGTCAATAACCCCGAGGAGCTCAAGGCAGTACTCGCCGTCCTCGAGGATCTCCTGCAGACCCTCCGCGGCACAGTGGACGGGGCCCAGAACCTCTCGATGGCAGACCTCATTGTCATCGGTGGCTACGCCGCCATCGAAGCCGCAGCCGCCGAGGCCGGCCACCAGATCCCGGTGCGCTTCCAGCCCGGCCGCACCGACCTCACCGAGGACGACCCCCACAACACGGACCCCCTATGGGCCGCGGTGCTGGAACCCAGTGCCGATGGATTCCGCAACTACCCCGAACGACAGGAGCAGGCCACCGAAGCCCTGCCGGTGGAATACCAGCTGATCGATCAGGCCCAACAGCTCTGCCTCGACGCCGCCGAACTCACTGCACTCATCGGCGGGATGCGCGTGCTCGGAGCCACCTACCGGGACCTCCCACACGGGGTCCTGACCCACGCCCCGGGCCGGCTGACCAACGCCTTCTTCAGCAACCTCCTCGACCCCGATGTCTACTGGGAACCCGCCCCGGAGAACTCCCCGGCCGACTACCACGGCATCTGCGGCAGAACCGCCGAGGTCATCTGGACCGCCAGCCGGGTCGACCTACTGTTCACCAGCCACCGCGGCCTGCGAACTCTCGCCGAGGACTACGCCTACGACGACGCCGAAGAACGCTTCGTCCAGGACTTCGCCGCCGCCTGGCACAAAGTCATGACGCTGGGTCTCTAACGGCTGTCACGCCGCCGTCGTCGTTCCCCGTCACAGACCAGAGTGTGACCTGCGTCACGGTGAGCGGTCCTATTGCGAGGGTGAACGGCACCCAAAACGAGCTGGACGGTGGGCCCTGTTGGCAGCCTCTCCAAGTGCCTAGCGTTAGGGGCAATTCGAAGGCGCACCCAGGAAAAAACACACTCAAGGAGGCGATGTCCGATGACCATGTCGGACGTACCAACTGACCTAGTCCGAGACCTCGGACTGGACCAACAGAATGCAGCAACGATCGGTCAGGTGCTGGGCACCGGGTCGATCGCCGAGGCCACCGTCCGCGATGACGGCACTATGGAGGCCACCATTCGGATCAGGGAAGATTCGATGAGTTGGGATCCGGCCGTGCTGGTTATGCCACGCGGCGGCGAAATCGAACTCACCGTCATCAACGATGACAAGAACACTCACGCCTGCCTACTGCCCAGCAACGGGGACCAGAAGTTCCTATGGCTGCTGAACCACTCCAAAGGCAAGGCCACACTCACCCTCGACGGCCCCGGCTACTACTGGTACAGCTCCCCGGGCGGAAATGACGAAGGCCGCGGGCTCACCGCAGCCATCGTCGTCCAGGGTGAAGTGCCGCCCGAGGCTCGGCTAGACCGGCCCGAGCAGCCCCGCCCCACCAAGGAGGACAACTCATGACACTCGAATATGTCGATGCCGGCGAGGCCATCAACCACGGTGCCCTCAGCAATGTCTCCGGCACAGCCCCGAAAACCAGCAATGTCGACTACGAACGGCTGCTCACCGCCCGGGACGAACCGAATAACTGGATGACCTACTTCGGTGCCTATGACGGCCAGCGCTACAGCCTGCTGGACCAGATCAACACCGAAAACGTCAAGAAACTAGGCCCCGCGTGGATCTTCCAGGCCGGCATGTCAGGCCAGATCGCCGGTGCCTCCACCTATGCCTTCGAGGCCTGCCCCCTGGTGGTCGACGGCGTCATGTACGTCACCGGCTGGGACGGCTGGTTCTGGTGTCTCAACGCCGAGACCGGTGAAGAGCTCTGGCGGTATAAACACGCCGTACCCTTCGATGTCTCCCTCTGCTGCGGAAACGTCAACCGCGGCTGCGCGGTGGCCAATGGCCGGGTCTACTTCGTAACCCCCAACGCCCAGCTGGTCTGCCTCGATGCCACCAATGGCGAGAAGATCTTCCAGCGCACCATCGGCGATGTCCGAGCAGGCGAAAGCGCCTCCCTGGCACCGACGGTGGTCAAAGACACCCTGATCACCGGCAGTGCCGGTGGAGAGTTCGGCGTCCGCGGACATGTCGACTGCTGGGACCTCGAAACCGGCGAACAGCGCTGGCGGACCTATATGGTCCCCAAGCCCGGTGAACCAGGCTCCGAGACCTGGCCCGATGATGGGGAAGCCTGGGCCCGCGGCGGCGGTAACCACTGGTGCACCGGAACCTATGACCCCGAGCTGAACCTCTACTACGCAGGAACCGGTAACCCCGCACCAGATTTCGACGGCGAAGTCCGCGAAGGCGACAACCTCTACACCGACAGTGTGGTCGCCCTCGATGTCGATACCGGCGAGATCAAATGGCACTACCAGTTCACCCCACATGACCTCTGGGACTACGACTCCACCATGGAGATGACCCTCTTCGAACGCGACGGCAAGAAACTGCTGGGCCACTTCGATAAGAACGGGTACTTCTTCGTCCTGGACCGCACCAATGGGGAACTGCAGCATGTCACCCCCTTCGTCGACCGCATCGACTGGGGCGTGATCTCCCGCGACGGCAAGGTCACCCCCAGGAAATACCCGGAGAAGGAGGGCGATCCCGTCCACTTCTACCCCGGCCCAGCTGGGGCGAAGGAATGGACCCATGCGGCCTACCACCCAGAACACGACCTCTTCTACGTCCCGGTAGCGGATGTGGGAGCCACGGCCACCCGCCGTCGTCGTGAATTCCGGGAAGGAATGCCCTACTGGGGAGCAGCCGTGCAGGTCGATATCGACGATATGGCCGGTTCGGTCAGCGCCTTCGACTCCCATGGAGAGGAGAAATGGCGCCACCGGCTGGACTACCCCATGGCGGCCTCAATATTGACCACCGCCGGCAATCTGGTCTTCGCCGGCACCCCGACCGGGGAGTATCTGGCCCTACATGCCGAGACGGGCGAGAAGCTGTGGGAATTCCAATGTGGCAGCGGGCACCACAGCAGCCCCTCAACCTACTCGGTCAACGGCAAACAATACATCGTGGTGCCGGTGGGCTGGGGTGGATGGCTCGAGGGCATCATCCCCGGGATGCTCGGAGCCGGCCATGGCAGTGCGTTGATCGCCTTCGCCCTGCCGGACTAAGGAGAAAGGAGAAACAGATGGAGAAGCCTCAGAAGACCTGGGAGACCCCCACTGTCACCGAGGTCCGCGTATCGGCCGAAGTGACCGCCTACGTGGCGACCATGGAGGACTGATCCCAAAAAGCTGAAACGGGGGTGCAGGGGCACTGATGACCTGCGCCCCCGTCTTTCAGTCCACTCAACCAACCGCCACAGAGGGGAGAACTATCCGTGTGGGTACGAGTACTGGGTTCAGCAGCCGGCGGCGGATTCCCTCAGTGGAACTGCGTATGCCCCAGTTGCCGGGCCGTAAGGACCGGATCCCGACCCGCCACCGCCCGCAGCCAGTCATCTATTGCGGTCAGCCCCGACAGAGAAGCCTGGTACCTGCTCAACGCCTCACCGGATATCCAATCCCAGATCGAGTCCTTCGAGGCCCTGCACCCCGATGAAGGCCGAGTGGTCCGGCTCAAAGCTGTACTGCTCACCGACGCCGAACTCGACCACACCCTCGGGCTGCTGCTGATGCGCGAAGGCCGCGGACTCCAGATCCACGGCACCGAATCCATCCAAGAAACCCTCACCAGCGGCACCGGGGTCCTACGCACCCTCGAGGCCTACTGCCCGGTGGAGTGGCGACAGGTGATCCCCGGCAATGAAGTACCCCTGGGTGAACACCTCACCTACCGGGCCTTTAACGTCCCCACCCAGAAGACCATGCGCTTCCCCGGGGCCGAGGAATATGGCCGGGTGATCGGCTACCGGATCACCGACAGCCGCACCGGCAAATCCCTGGTCTACCTCCCCGGGGTCCAAGAGCTCACTGACGAGCTCATGCTGGAACTGGAAGGGGCAACCGGACTGCTGATCGACGGCACCTGCTGGACCGATGACGAAATGCCCAGTCTCGGCCTAGCCGCCAAGACCTCCCGGGATATGGGCCATATGCCCATCAGCGGAGAGCACGGCAGCCTTCAGCGGCTGGCCCCACTGCCCATCGAGCACAAGATCTACATCCACATCAACAACACCAACCCCATCCTGCTGGAGGACTCCCCGGAACGGGAGGCCCTCACCCGCCACGGCATGAAGGTGGCAGCAGACGGGATGGAACTGCAGATCTGAGGAGAGCACTATGACCCTGACCGCACCCACCCCGCAGGACACCCACGGCGTGCTCTCCCCAGACGACCTCGAAGCCGCCCTGCGCGAACATGTGCAGAGCTACCACCACCAGCACCCCTTCCACCTGCGGATGAACCGGGGCGAATCCACCCCGGAGGAGATCCGCGGCTGGGTGGCCAACCGCTTCTACTACCAGGTCAATATCCCGCGGAAAGACGCCGCGATCCTCAGCAGCTGCCCCCACCCGGAGATCCGCCGCCGCTGGGTGCGCCGCATCACCGACCACGACGGCACCCACCCCGGTGAGGGCGGTATCGAAAACTGGATCCGCCTCGGTGAGGCCGTGGGCCTGCACCGGGAGAAGCTGACCGCACATCAGCATCTGCTACCCGGGGTCCGCTTCGCCGTCGACGCCTATGTCACCTTCACCCGCACCCGCGGCTGGGTGGAGGCAGTGGCCTCCTCACTGACCGAACTCTTCGCACCGAATCTGATGGCCAAACGGCTCGAGGCCTTCGAGTGCCACTACACCTGGATCGACCCCGCCGCCCTGGCCTATTTCCGCGCGAGGATCGACCAGGCGCCCCGCGATTCCGAACACGGTCTGGAGATCGTTCGCGAATACTGCACCACCGCCGAAAGCCAGGCGGCGGCCATCTCTGCCCTGTCCTTCAAATGCGATGTTCTCTGGAGTCAGCTCGATGCTATCGACCAGGCCTATGGCCCCCGCTGAATCACTCAACCCCACGGCCAGACCCCGGCTCCGCTCCGGAGTGCGGATGCGCTTCGACGCCTCCCGCAACCAGCATGTGCTGCTCTCCCCGGAGGCGATCCTGGTGCTCAACCCCACCGGGGCGGAGATCCTCGAACTCTGCGACGGCAGCCGCAGCATCGCCGAGATCCAGGACCAGCTGGCCCAACAGTACGGAGAGGCCAAAACCGAGGAGATCAACAGTTTCCTGGCAGAACTCATCAACCGACGCGGAATCGAGGTAACCGATGACTGACACCGCCGTCGCCCCGGCAGCCGCCCCCACCGAGCTGGAACAGCCCTTCGGAGTGCTGGCTGAACTGACCTACGCCTGTCCGCTGCACTGCGGCTACTGCTCCAATCCGGTGGAGATGGAGCGCTACCGCAATGAACTCACCACCGAGGAATGGCAGCGGGTCTTCGCCGAAGCAGCCGACCTCGGGGTCCTGCAGCTGCACCTCTCCGGCGGGGAGCCCATGCTGCGCAAGGACATCACCGAACTGGTCGGCACCGCCCATGACCTCGGGATGTACACCAACCTCATCACCAGCGGACTCGGATTTAACCGCCGACGAGCCGAGGCGCTGCGCGAGGCCGGACTGGACCACGTCCAACTGAGCATCCAGGCCGATGAGCAGACCCTCTCCGACAAAATCGCCGGCACCACCTCCTTTGAGCGCAAACAGGAGGTGGCCGAACTGGTCCAGGAACTGGACTGGCCGATGACCCTGAACGTCGTACTGCACCGGCAGAACATCGACCGCATCGGCGGCATCCTGGAGATGGCCCACCGGATGGGGGCTGACCGTGTGGAACTGGCCAATACCCAGTACTACGGCTGGGCCGGACTCAACCGCAGCCAGCTGATGCCCACCCGCGAACAGCTGGCCGAGGCCGAAACGGTGGTCCGCGAGGCCAAGGAACGCCTGGGCACCAGTATGGAGATCATCTACGTGATCCCCGACTACTACAGCAGCTACCCCAAACCCTGTATGGACGGCTGGGCCCGCCGCCAGTTCACCATCATCCCCACCGGTGAGGCGCTTCCCTGCCCCACCGCCCATGAGGTCATCCGCGGCCACGGCCTGGACCCAGTCACCGTCCGGGAACACTCCCTGCAGTGGATCTGGGAATCCTCCCCGGTCTTCAACCTCTTCCGCGGAACCGACTGGATGCCCGAACCCTGCTCCAGCTGCCCCCGCAAAGAGATCGACTTCGGCGGCTGCCGCTGCCAGGCCTTCGCCCTGACCGGCGATGCCGCCCGCACCGATCCGGTCTGCCACCTCTCCCCGGACCACGAACTGGTCACCGGGGCAGTGGAGGCAGCCAATGACCCCACCCGGCCCCAACCGGGGGAACTGATCCCACGGCCCAACCCAGGACGGCGATCATGACACCACAGGACTCTGCGAAAACCCCCAGCTGGCTGCTGCTGATCTACCGGGTCCCCAGCGAACCCTCCCGACTGCGAGCCATGGTCTGGCGAAGACTGAAATCCGCCGGGGCGGTCTACCTCGCCAACTCCGTGGCCGCCCTGCCCCATTCACCCACCGCCGAGCGGGTGATGCGCAAACTCCGCGCCGAGGTTGAGGATATGGGCGGGTCCGGCCAACTGCTCCATGCCGAAACCCTGGTCGGGGCAGAGCAGATCGTCGCCTCCTTCAACACCGCCCGGGACGCCGAATACGCCGAACTCCTGGGCCGCTGCGAGGACTTCCACGCAGAACTGGCCAAGGAGACCCAGGCGCAGAAATTCACCTATGCCGAACTCGAGGAGAACGAGGAGGATCTGGTGAAACTCAGCGCCTGGCTGGACAAAATCGATGAACGCGACACCCTGGAAGCCGCCCGCGGCGCCGAGGCCCGGCAGGCGGTCCAAGACTGCGTGAGCGCACTGAACGAATTCGCCGAACACGTCTACGCCGCAGAACTGGAGGGGCATACCGCGCTCTCAACGGGCACCCGCTGAGCACCATGGACTTAGTGGCCCTCCTCTCGAGCCTGGGAACTGTCTTCCTGGTCGAGATGCCCGATGCCACCTTCCTGGCCATCCTGGTGCTGGCCACCCGCTACCGGGCACTGCTGGTCTGGATCGGGGCCGCAGCGGCCTTCACCATCCAGACCGGTGTGGCCGTGGCCCTGGGCACAGTCGCGACCCTGCTGCCGCGGACCCCCATGCTCATCATCGTCGGCTGTCTGTTCATCATCGGGGCGGTGATGCTCTTCCGCGAAGCCCGAGAACACCAAACCGACGACGACGCCGAAGCCGAGGAATTAGCCGAGGCCGAGCAGAAGGTATCGGCCAAAGCAAAACCAGCCACCGGCGGCAAAGTAATCGCCATCTCCTTTGTGGTGCTGCTCTTCGCTGAATTCGGCGACCTCTCGCATCTGCTGATCATTTCCCTGGTGGCCCGCTACGAGGCTCCCATCGAGGTCTTCAGTGGCTCACTGCTGGCCCTGCTGATCGTCGCCGCGCTCGCAGTCACCGCAGGTCAAGCTTTTCTGAAGCTGATCAAAATCCATATCGTCTTCTACCTCGGAGCCGTCCTCTGCCTCCTGCTGGCCGCCGGAGTCGCCTGGGATGTCCTGACCGATACAGGAGTCATCTAACCGCCGTTATTTCTCATTGGTGACCGTCGTTGTTGGGTAAATGTGTCGCCATCGTCGTGAATTTATTTGCCTCTGTGATGCACTTCACAGGCGAGTTAATCGCAATTAGGCTGAAAGTGACCATGCAGAACTCAACGGTGAGGAGACACAGTGGCCAAGGTTGCGGTGGAGAAGAAATGGACACTCAGCAGTGCCTGTGCGGCAATGATCAGCCTGCCGGCCCTGGCCGCCTGCGGAGCGACTGCCACCCAGGGCGACGACGATGACGCCCTGACGGTTTACTCCGGCCGCAGTGAGGGAAATGTGGAGGAACTCTTCGAACAGTTCGAGGAGGACACCGGCATCGAACTCGATGTCCGCTACGGCGACAGTGCGGAACTGACCTCCCAGATCCTCGAGGAGGGGGAGGCAACCCCAGCCGATGTGTACTTCACCCTGGAGGTCGGCGGTATCAACGCCCTGAACGACCAGGGCTATATCGCCACCCTTCCCGACCACATCCTGGAGATGGTGCCCGAGAGCTTCCAGGTCCCCGATGGCAGCTGGGTCGGCACCGCCGCCCGGGCCAGGGTCATCGGCTATAACCCCGAGAACATCTCGGTGGATGACCTGCCTGAATCTGCCTATGAGCTCACCGAACCCGAATGGGAGGGCAGGCTGGGCATCGCCCCCAGCAACTCCTCATTCCAAGCGTTCCTCAGCGGATTCCGCGCCCTGGAGGGGGATGAGGCGACCCAGCAGTGGCTCAACGATATTGCTGCCAATGACCCCGAAATCTTCGATAACAACCGGGCGATCATCGAGGGCATCGAACAGGGCGTGGTCGACGTCGGACTGGTCAATCACTACTACCACATCCGCCAGATCGAAGAGGATGGTGAAGAAAACGTCGACTGGGACACCCACTATGTCACCGGCGGAGATCCCATCGGTATTCCGGTGATCGCCGGAATCTCAGTGCTTGAGGGCAGCCAGATGCAGGAGGAGGCCCATGAGCTGATCGAATTCCTGCTCTCGGAGGAGGCCCAGCAGTACTTCGCCGATGAGACCCATGAATACCCCGTAGTGGACGGTATCGAATCCCAGCATGACGAACTGGTTCCACTCGGCGAACTCGGCACACCCCCGGTGGAACTGGCTGAGGTCGCAGATATGGAACGGACCCTGGAAATGCTGCGAGATGCAGGGCTGCTGTGATTCGGGGTGTTCCAACTAGCTAACCGGGACGTCAGAACAGAACGGCGACGCCTGCCCCGATGGGTCAACAGATTCCGGCGGCTCCCGCTGCTGCTGACCGCAGCCGGACTGGCCGTGGCCGCCATCGTCCTGGTTCCGCTCTACCACCTCATTCTGCGGGCCTTCGAACGCGGACCGGGGTATGTGCTGGAGATGGCCTTCTCCGAACGCAATGCCGAACTGCTCTGGCGGACCGGGGTGCTGGCGGTGACCGTCACTGCCTCCTGCCTGGTCATCGGGGTGGCCTGCGCCTGGCTGATCACCCGCAGCGATATCCCCTTCCGGCGTACTCTCGGGGTCCTGTTCACCCTGCCGCTGGCAGTTCCCTCCCTGGTGGCCGGCTCCGCCTGGCTCTCGGTCTGGCCCGGGATCGCCGGCTTCGGCGGTGTCTTCCTGGTGCTGACCCTGGGCTCCTATCCCTTTGTGATGCTGCCGGTGATGGCCGCCCTGCGCAGCGGAGACATCGCCACCGAGGAGGCCGCCCGCTCCCTGGGCAAAGGACCGGTGCGCACCTTCTTCCTGGTCACCGTACGCGGGGTTCGCCCGGCTGCCGCCGCCGGTTCTCTGCTGACCATGCTCTATGTGCTCGGTGACTTCGCTGCGCCCTCGCTGATGCGGTACGAGACCTTCACCATCGGGATCTTCGCCAGCTACCGGGGAGCCTTCGACCGGACACCGGCAGCGATCTTCGGCTGTGTGCTGGTTCTGGTGGCCGCGATCATCATGATCATGGAACGCCGGGCCCGCGGGAAAGCCGCCCGGTTCGGTCAGATCCGGGTGGGCAAGGGAGTCAGCAGCCGGCCCCCGGTGGTGCCCCTGGGCAGGGCGAAATGGCCGGCCTTCATCGGGTCACTCGGCCTACTAGGCGGGGCCATCGGGTTCCCGGTCGGCATCGTCATCCAGTGGTTCATCTCCGGAAGCTCCCGGGGCTTCGATATGGAGCGGATCGTGGAGACCACGGCCAATACGCTGTGGTTCTCTGCCGGCGGTGCCCTGCTGGCAGTGGTGATGGCCTTCCCCATTGCAGTTCTGGCCGCCCGGCATGACAGCACCCTGTCGAGGTCCCTGGAGTCAGTCAGCTATCTCGGCCACGCACTGCCGGCGATCACCATCGGGCTGGCCTTCGTCTTCGTCGGTATCCGGGTGGTGCCCGGCTGGTATCAGCAGACCCCGCTGTTGGTGCTGGCCTATGCAGTGCTCTTCCTGCCCCTGGCGGTGGTGGCCGTCCGGGCCGGGATTGCCGCCGCACCGGCCAGCCTGGAGGAGGTCTCCCGCTCGCTGGGTAAGAACGGCATCATCACTCACCTGCGGGTGACCATCCCCCTGGCCATCCCGGGGGTGGCAGCCGGGGTGGCACTGGTCTTCCTCTCCGCGGCCAAGGAGCTGCCGGCGACCCTGCTGCTGCGGCCTACCGGGGCGAACACCCTGACCACGGAGATGTGGACGCTGACCAACCGGATGATGTTCGCCGCCTCGGCACCCTATGCGCTGCTGCTGTTACTGGTCTCAGCGATCCCCGCACTGGTGATGGGCCTGGCTGTGATCGAGCGGAAGAAGAAACGAGAGGGTAAACAGAAATGGCAGATGTAGAGATCCGCGGACTCCAGGCGGGGTTCGGCGGTAGCACAGTGCTCAATGGGGTGGACTTCACCGTGCCCAGTGGATCCATCGCCGCAGTCCTGGGACCCTCCGGCTGCGGGAAGACCACCCTGCTGCGCAGTATCGCCGGATTCCACCGGCCCACCGAGGGTGAGGTACGCATCGATGGCCGCGTGGTCGAAAGTCCCCGGGAACATATCCCGCCGGAGCGCAGGGGAGTGGGGCTGGTGCCGCAGGAGGGGGCGCTGTTTCCGCATCTGTCAGTGGCCGGAAATATCGGCTTCGGACTCGGTTCCAAACGTAAGGCAAAGCAGCGGGTGGAGCAGATGCTGGAGATGGTGGGGCTGCAGGGTTTTGCCGACCGGATGCCCCAGGAGCTCTCCGGGGGCCAGCAGCAGCGGATCGCCCTGGCCCGGGCGCTGGCCCCGAACCCGCAGATGATCCTTTTGGATGAGCCCTTCAGCTCCCTGGACGCCGGGCTGCGCACCGAACTGCGCGAGGATGTCGCACGGGTCATCCGCCTGGCCGGGGCCACCGCCTTGGTGGTCACCCATGACCAGGCCGAGGCGATGAGTATGGCCGATATTGTGGCGGTGATGCAGGGCGGGGATATCTCCCAGACCGGCACACCCCGGGAGGTCTACGCCGAGCCGGCCACCCTGGATATCGCCCTACTGCTGGGGGAGGTCATCGTGCTCGAGGCCCCACAGCAGGATCAGGTGAAGATCCTGCGTCCCGAACAGCTCAGGGCCCGGCCGAACCAGCCGGGGGAGCTTCCCAATGCGGTGGTGACCGATACCCATTTCTATGGGCACGACGCCGCCCTGCTGCTGGAACCGCTGGATGATTCCCTCGGGCGAGTGCTCAGTGATGCCGGGCGTCTGCGTACCCGCACCCACGGGGCCACCGAGCTGGCCCGGGGCTCCGAGGTGCAGGTGGAGATCGAAGGCTCCGCGCGACTCGTCGGCGGTGCGGCCGTGGCCGAGTGGCGGAGCCGGAACCAGGGATCTGGGTCAGGCCGCCATAATGTTCAGGAAGCCCACGCCCAGCAGGGTGAAGCCAGCACCCCAGACCACCACGGAGACGAACATCCACAGGGTGACCGCATGGCGGTTGGCGCCGAAGGAGACCATCAGCGGGGCGGTGAACTGGCTGGGCAGAGCAATGGGGCCCAGCAGAGACACACCCGGCACACCGAACTTGTCGAATAGCCGCTTGGCCTTCTCCCGCCGCTTCTGCCGCGTGGGGGAGAGCTCCTTGGGCTCCTGACGCTTCATAATCTGGGTGCGGATGAAGTGAGCGCCGTAGATCAGGATCAACAGGGCGAGCATATTGCCGGTCACAGCGGTCAGCAGCGCAGCCCAGAAGGGCAGACCGATCACAACGCCGATGAACCCACCGACGAAGGACTCCATGAACGGGATCGCGGAGATCGCGATGATCGCCAGCCACTGCAGGGCCTCCGGCAGAGACTCGCTCCAGTCGCGCAGCCCGGCGATGAAGGACCCCTCGGGGAAGGTAATCTCTTCGGGGTCGACCTCCATGGCGGTGGCGAGAGTCATGGTGTCAGCGAGTGCAGGCAGCGTTTCGATCATGGCTATAAGTCTTCCGGATGATGGCCCGGAAAACGTCAGCCCTAGGGGTTAACTTCGGCTCTGCGTCCCTGTGACCCCGCATGGCCTCCATGGGTACCACTTCAGGTGTAGCGTTCAGGTCCTTATCGGAAGGATCTGAGAAATGCCGAAAGCCAATCCTGCTGAGTTCCGCCACTGTGCGGTCGGGCTAGTGCGTGCGGGACGAAAAGTCCCTGTGGTGGCAGATGAGCTTCAGATCAGCGATGCTGTGCTGCGGCGTTGGGTCCGTCAGGACCGCATCGACAGGGGAGGGATCCCCGGTATCGCCACCGCGGAGAGTGCCGAGCTGCGCAAGGCTCGTAAACGCATCCGCGAGTTGGAACAAGAACTTGAAATCCTGAAGATCGCTTCAAAGTTCTTGGGTCAGGAGGCACCCTACCCAAAAGGGCTCACCGGCGCGGCAGAGGAACGCCGGACCGAGCCTCACTCCAGGCCGCCGGCGGACATCGCCACCAGCGCCTGCACACAGTCCTCCTCGGACCACTCCTGATCTGTGGTGTGCTGCTCGATGCTCAACGTCACCGCCGCCGAGAGCAGGGAGGTTGCCATGATCTCCAATCGGGCCGGGGACGATGCCGCCTCCGTGAGTCCCCCGGCCACCTTCGCCGCGTCGAGTCGGCCCAGCCGGTCGGTCAGCAGACCCACGATCGCCTCCTTCTCGGCACGCAGCTGCTGGGACTCGTCATCGCGGCGTCGGGCCAACGCATAGGCCACCAGCCCGGTGAAGGACGGGTGCTCGCGCAGGAACGCGAAGGCCGCACGGATCTGCGCAGTCAGGGTGGCCCGGACGACGGCGAGGTTGCCGCCGTCGTCGAGCTCATCCATGATGCGCTGCAGCTCCTCCGCCCCATGCACCAGCATCTGGCGCACCAGGTTCTCCTTGGAGCCGAATTGGTAGTACACCGAGCCCTTGGCCACATTGGCGATCGCGGCCAGCTCGTCCACCGAATGCTCCTGCACGCTGCGGTGATCGTCCAGGGACATCAGCGCCTGCAGCAGTCGCACCCGGGCCGAACCGCGGCGCACCTTCCCGGTGGGGTGCTCCACCCCGTTCGCGCTCATGCCGCCTCCTCAATGGCCGGCTGGAGCCGATTCAGGCTCCACATCTTCTTCTTCCGGATCGCCAGCACCAGCAAAGTAAGCCCCACACCGGTAGTGGCCAGCAGTGCGGCCAGTGAGGTGGACAGCGTGGCCAGATCTCCACCGTAGATCACATGCCGCAGACCGTCGACCACATAGCTCATCGGCAGCACCGGGTGCAGCGCCTGCAGCGGCTCCGGCAGGGTCTGCGGTGGGAACGTGCCTCCGGAGGCCACCAGTTGCAGCACTAGCAGTAGGATCATCAGCATTTTGCCCGGATTCCCCAGCAGCGCCACCACGCCCTGAACCAGGGCGGAGAACGCCATGGAGGCGGCGAACAGCAGCGCCAGCGCCAGCCACGGATGTGCCGGGGTCAGACCTAGCCCCAGCACCACTGCGGTATAGAGCAGCAGGCTCTGGGTCAGCGAGAGCAGCAGGAACGGGATCCAGGACCCCAGGGCGATCGACGCCGAGGGCGCATTGGAGGCCAGTACCCGGGGCGAGGTGGGCCGCAGCACCTGCAGCATCACCAGCGCACCGATCCACAGCGACAGCGCCAGGAAGAACGGCGCCATCCCGGCCCCGTAGTTGCCGGCCTCCGCCTGCGCGGTCTGGTTGACCTTCAGCGGATTGCCGATCACCTCGCTAACCTCCTGACGCTCATCCTGGTTAGGGTTCGGCACCTCGTATGCCCCGTCGTCGAGTCCCCCGGCCAACTCCTGTGCGCCGTCGGTCAGCTCCACCGACCCGTCGGAGGCCTCTGCGAGGCCGTCCCGCAGGGCGATCGTTCCGTCAGAGAGAGCCGTGGCGCCCTCATTGAGTTCACCAGTGCCGATGACCAGCTGGCCCACACCCTGGTGGGCCCCATCGGCGCCGTCGGAGAGGTCAGAGGCCCCGGAGCTCAGCTGCAGGGCGCCATCTCGGGCGGTCCCGACGCCGTCGGAGAGGTCTGGGGTGGAGGCCGATAGCTCAGCGGCGCCGTCGGCCAGCGCCGAGCTGCCGGTCAGCAGCTCTGAGGCGCCGTCGGCGACCTCCCGGGAGCCGATGGCCAGGGCGTCGGTGTTCTCCTGCGCCTCATCCAGCTGGCTGCGGGCCTCCTGTGCCCGGGTCAGCAGCTCCGAATCCTCGGCCACTGACCCCAGCGCCTCATGGGCCTCGTCCGCCTGTTCCTGCTCGATCACCCCGGCGTCCAGCAGGTCCTGCACCGCCTGATCCACCCGCCCCTCGGCCGTAGCCTCGAACTCGGAGATGATGTCGGAGGCCTCATGGGAGGCAGCAGACAGCGCCTCGTTGCCGTCGGCCACCTGCTCCATGCCGTCGTGAAGTGTGCTGATCCCGGTGTTTAGCTCGGAGGCGCCGTCGGAGAGCTTCCCGGCGGCGGTGTCCACCGCATCCGCACCCTCCTGGAGGTCAGACATCCCGCTGTACAGCTCCGAGGCGCCTGTGGACAGCTGCCCGGCGCCGTCGGAGAGCTGCTCGGTGCCCTCGGAAAGCTGCCCCAGTCCGAGGGCGAGTTCGTCCACGGCCTCGTCCAGGTCCCCGGCGCCGTCAGCCACATCCACCGAGCCGTCACGCAGCTCGCTGATGCCGTCACGCAGCTCCCCGGCACCGTCGTGGAGCTGGTTGGCGCCGTCGGCGGCGTCCACCAGCTGGCGGTGGATCTGCCCGAAGCCGGTCAGCATCGCATCTGCGGTCTCTTGCCCGACCTCGCTGGAGACCGACTCATGGATCTCCGAGGCCAGCACCGAGACGATGTTGCTCAGCAGATAGTTGTTCGCCTCATTGGTGGTGATGTCCAGGATCGCCTGGTCCGCGGACGCGAAGCTCGACGGTGAGGCCAGCGCCTCCGAGAAGTCCTCAGGAATGATCAGCGCGAACTGGTGCTGCCCCGAGGCGACGCCGCCCTCCGCGGCCTCGCGGGAGTCGACCTCCACCCAGCCGAAGGAGGCGTCGTGGATCAGCTCCTCGGCCACGTCGTCACCGATGGTGCGGTGCTCACCGTCGAAGTCCGCGCCCTCATCCAAATTCACCAGCGCGGCGTCCACGCCCTCGAGATTTTCGTAGGGGTCCCAGTTGGCGTAGAGGTAGATGCCCGCGTAAAGCACCGGCACCAGGGCCAATCCGAAGATGGTGAGCAGCGGGGTGAAGCTGCTGGTCATCCGGGCAAACTCGGAGCGCACCAGGCGCAGGAACGTCATCGCTTGTCCTCCAGCAGGTCGTCCAGGTCGGTGTCCGGGGTGGTGTCATCCAGCGCTGTGGCATCGGGTGTGGCGTCGTGACGATCGGCGTCGGCGTCGTCGGCTGTCTGGGTTGCGGCTGCAGCCTCACCTACAGAATCTGCCTCGCCCGCAGTCTCCGTCACTGTGTCCTCGGAGTGCTCCGCGTTGAGCACGAACGGCCCCTCGTGGTGCCCGGCGAACCCGCAGGGAAGGTCCTCCCGGGCCGGCGCTTCCTCGAGCACAGCCAGCACGGCACGGTCGTGGTCCACGCTGCAGCGGTCCCCTAGGAAGTCCAGCAGCTGGTCGCGGTCCACTTCATGGCGGTCGGGGGAGTCCACGACGGCGATGCGCACCTGGGGGTCGGAGAACGCCAGTTCCAGCAGCAGCCCCACGCGCTCCAGGGGTTCCAGCGTGTCGATCCGAGCGCCGGTGAGATCCTCGGCGTCGTGCTCGGCCAGCCAGGCGCGGACCCCGAAACGGCGTGCCTTCGTGCCCACCCGGCTGCGACGCGGCCGCAGCGCCAGGCACTCGGAGACCACGTTCTTCACGGTCATGTGGTGCTCCGGGGCGGTGATGGTGGGCGCATCCACCAGGGCTGTGCGCAGCCGCACAGCCCGCAGGTCAGCGACACCGTCGATGCGCACCTCCCCGTCGTCGGGCGCCATCCGACCCGAGGCGATCAGGGCCAGGGCGGTGCGCATCATGGCGGTGGGTGCCTGCAGGACGCCAAGCTCGCCGTCTGGAACGGCGAAGGAGGTCGGCTGGACCACGCGGCCATGGTGACCGTTGAAGGCGACGTTGTGGAGTTCCAGCATAGACCCAGCATACTCTTAAACTGACTGGTCAGTACAAAAATGTGAGGAACGGGTCATTCGCGAAGATGAGACCACTGACACGCCACTGACAGATACATGAGATTACTGACAACTTAACCGGAACCTACATTCCTGGAGACTCCCTCGTTTGGAAAGGGGCGGAATAACTACCGCACGCCATAAGTTGAGTAAAGTAGACTCAAGTTTAGTCAGTAGATCCCCTGTGATGAGAATCCGAACAGAAAGGGGGCCGCGAGGCCATGGACATCAAACTCACCACTAAGTCTCAGGAGGCGGTCAGTGCGGCCGCCATGAACGCCAATACCGCCGGGAATCCCCAGATCGAGGGCGCCCATATCCTCAAAGCCCTAATGGACACCCGGGAATCAGTGGCCGTGGCCGCCCTCAAGGCAGCCGGCGCCGATCCCGATGCGGTCTCCAGCCGCGCCTCGGCAGCCATCAAGGACCTCCCCTCATCCTCCGGGGCCTCAGTGGCCAATGCCCAGTTCTCCCGCAATGGTCTGACCGTGATGAAGAACGCCCAGGCCGAGGCCGAACGAATGGGCGATGACTTCGTCTCCACCGAACACCTGTTGCTCGGCATCGCCGGGGTCAACGACCCCGCCGGCCAGGCCCTGCAGGACAACGGCGCTGACGTCAAAGCCCTGCGCGCCGCCGTGGACTCCGTCCGCCAGGGCCGCAAAGTCACCACCGAGGACCCCGAGGGCACCTTCGAGGCCCTGGAGAAATTCGGCACTGACCTCACCGCCCTGGCCAAGGACGGCAAACTCGACCCCGTCATCGGGCGTGATGCCGAAATCCGCCGCGTGGTTCAGGTCCTCTCCCGCCGCACCAAGAACAACCCCGTGCTGATCGGTGAACCCGGGGTCGGCAAAACCGCCGTCGTCGAGGGTCTCGCCCAGCGCATCGAGGCCGGGGACGTCCCCAACGCCCTGCGCAATAAGCGAGTGATCTCCCTGGACCTCGGCGCGATGGTCGCCGGCTCCAAGTACCGCGGCGAATTCGAAGAGCGGCTCAAGGCCGTCCTGGATGAGATTAAAGCCTCCGACGGCGAGATCATCAGCTTCATCGACGAGGTGCACACCGTTGTCGGCGCCGGCGGCAGCTCCGATGGTTCCATGGACGCCGGCAATATGCTCAAGCCCATGCTCGCTCGCGGTGAGCTGCGCCTGATCGGCGCCACCACCCTGGATGAGTACCGGGAGAACATCGAGACCGACGCCGCCCTGGAACGCCGCTTCCAGCAGGTCTACGTCGGTGAGCCCACTGTGGAGGACACGGTGGCTATCCTGCGCGGTATCAAGGAGAAGTACCAGGCCCACCATGGTGTCGAAATCTCCGACGCCGCCCTGGTGGCCGCCGCTGAGCTCTCCGACCGCTACATCACCGGCCGCCAGCTGCCGGATAAGGCCATCGACCTCGTGGATGAGGCCGCCAGCCGGCTGAAGATGGAGATCGACTCCGTTCCGGTGGAGATCGATGAACTCCGCCGTGCGGTGGACCGGCTTGAGGCTGAGCGCACCTGGCTGGCCCAGGAGACCGACGCCGCCTCCAAGGAACGGCTCGCCGCCCTGGAGGAGGAACTGGCCGATAAGCGTGAGGAGCTCGACGGGCTCAACGCCCGGTGGGAGCGCGAGCAGGGGGCACATAACCGTGCCGCCGAGCTGCACCGGAAGCTCGATGAGTTGAAATCCGCCGCCGAGCGGGCCGAACGCGAAGGCGACTTTGCTGAGGTCGGCCGGCTGCGCTACGGCGATATCCCCCAGGCCGAGCAGGAGCTGGCCGAGGCTGAGGCCCAGGAGGCTGACTCCGAAGGTATGGAGCGGATGGTCTCTGACAAGGTCGACGCCGATGCCGTGGCCGAGGTGATCTCCGCCTGGACCGGCATCCCCACCGGCCGGCTGATGCAGGGCGAGACCGAGAAGCTGCTGCAGATGGAGGAGTTCATCGGCGCCCGGCTGATCGGCCAGACCAAGGCCGTGGCCGCAGTCTCCGATGCAGTCCGCCGCGCCCGCACCGGAGTCGCCGATCCCGACCGGCCCACCGGCTCCTTCCTCTTCCTGGGGCCCACCGGTGTCGGTAAGACGGAGCTGGCCAAAGCCCTCGCAGAGTTCCTCTTCGACGATGAGCGCTCGATGATCCGCATCGATATGTCCGAATACTCCGAGAAGCACTCCGTGGCACGGCTGGTCGGTGCGCCCCCGGGGTATGTGGGCTTCGACGAGGGCGGCCAGCTCACCGAGGCCGTGCGGCGTCGTCCCTACTCGGTGGTGCTGCTGGATGAGGTGGAGAAGGCCCACCCCGAGGTCTTCGACATCCTGCTGCAGGTCCTCGACGACGGCCGGCTCACCGATGGGCAGGGCCGCACCGTGGACTTCCGCAACGTGGTGCTGATCCTGACCTCCAACCTGGGCAGCCAGTTCCTGGTGGATCAGTCCATGGAGGATGAGAAGAAGCGGGAGAACGTGATGCAGGTGGTCAACGCCAGCTTCAAACCCGAGTTCCTCAACCGGTTGGATGACACCGTGATCTTCGATCCGCTGTCCATGGAGCAGCTGACCTCGATCGTGGACCTGCAGATCGAGTCGCTGCAGGAGCGCATGGCCTCCCGCAGGCTCACCCTGGAGGTCACCGACGCCGCCAAGGAATGGCTGGCCTTCAACGGCTATGACCCCGCCTATGGGGCACGGCCGCTGCGCCGGCTGGTCCAGCGGGAGATCGGCGATCAGCTGGCCAAGGCACTGCTGGGGGCAGAGATCAACGACGGCGACACCGTCCTGGTCGACCGTGAGGACCTCGGCATCGACGACGACGCCGTCCACGGTCTGACCGTGAAACGGAAGGCTTAGTCCTCAGTTCCGTCGCCGCCTGCATCCTCGGTTTCCTCAGGGGAGGCCTCGGGCTCATCAGCCTCGGGGCCCTCGGTCTCTCCTGAGGAGTCGAGGTCAGCCTCCTCAATACTTTCGGCGTCATCACTGCGGGTGGGCAGGAAGTCCCCGCTCATCCGGCCCTCATCGACCCGGCCTAGGAAACAGGAGACCTCACGGTCGCCCTCGTTGTTCCAGCCGGACTCGGTGGGGCGTCCGATGAGAAAATGCAGATCCTCCTCGGCCTCCTCAAGGGCCTCGGCGTCGATCTCCACATCGGCCTGGCAGAGCTCATCGGCCATGGCCACCAGGGACTCATCCCCGGGGTACTCGCCGTCCTCGTCGAGATCATCGCGAACCAGCAGCTGGAGGTCATAGGAGCGCTCGCAGTCAACCACATGGGCCGGTTCCTCTTCACTGGTGAAACCGCTTAGGCACCAGCCGGCCTGCCAGTCCTCAGGGGGCACGTCACGGGCGTGTACGCCGTCGGCGGGATTCGGTGTCCATTCCCAGCCACCGACCGGTTCCTGAGCATCATTGCGGACCAGGAACCACCAGAGCAGACCGGCCGTGACAAAGACCACCAGCACCCCTCCGATAAGGAATGGCCAGGCATTGAGTCGGAACCCGGTATCGCCTGCTGCCTCGCGGCGAGCACGGCGTGTCATGGGGCGTTCAGAGGCCCCGGATTCCGGCGATGATTTGCTCATAGCGGCATAACCCTCCCCGGTTCAGTGCGACGCGGCAGTGAGACTCATGTTAACCTAGAGAGCACGAACTACTTCATCCAAAGGTCAAGCCCGCGATGAACCCTATCGCGCGGGCCGCATCGAGACGACGTTAAGGGGGTCCCGCTCATGGGGCGTGGCCGTCAGAAGGCGAAAGCGACGAAGCAGGCGCGGGAGATCAAGTACTTCACCCCGAACACTGATTTGTCTGCGCTTGAGCGTGAGCTGGCAGAGGCTCGCGGCGAGAATCCGGACTCACACGACGGCAATGAGTCCGATGACTATGACACCGACCGCTGGGACTACGACGACGAGCGGTATTGACCGCGCGCATGCGGCAGCCCTGCGCTCCATCGCCCGCACGGTGGAGGAAACTGCCCAGCCGCATCCGCCTGAGGTAGCCCGCAACGGCATCCACGACCTGCTTGAGGCAGGCGAGGTTCTCTGTCTGACCGGCGCCGGGATTTCCACCGACTCCGGTATCCCCGATTATCGGGGTCCCAGTGGATCATTGAGCCGGCACCGGCCGATGACCTTTCAGGAGTTCAAATACGACGCCGCAGCACGCCGGCGGTATTGGGCTCGCTCTTTTGTGGGTTGGCGGCATATGGGTGCAGCCGAACCCAACCGGGGCCATGAGATCCTCGCCCAATGGCAGCACAGCGGACTCCTGACCGGTCTGGTCACCCAGAACGTCGATGGGCTGCATGCGGCTGCCGCGCAGAAGATCAGTGACACCGGCGGGGCCAATACGGTGGAGCTGCATGGTGACCTCTCCCGCGTTGTCTGCCTGACCTGTGGAAATGATGAAGACCGCCGAGCGCTGGACACCCGGCTTGAAGAGGCCAACCCCGGCTACGCAGAGGCTGCAGCCGTAGCTGCGGAGAATATGAACCCCGATGGCGATGTCACCCTGGCCGATGAGTGGGTCCAGCGCTTCCACCTGGTGCACTGCCTGATCTGCGATGCCGATACGCTCAAACCCGATGTCGTCTACTTCGGTGAGAACGTCCCGGCCGAGCGCAAGAGCGCCGTCGAGGCTCTCATTGCGGCCTCGGCCTCACTGCTGGTGGTGGGTTCCTCCATGGCGGTGATGAGCGGGTTCTCCATCGCCCTGAAATTCGCCAAGGCGCAGAAGCCGATCGCTGTCATCAACGGCGGCCCGTCCCGGGTGGATCCCAAGGCCAGCTGGCGCTGGCGGACCCAGATCACCCCGGCGCTCGAGGAGCTCAGCGGCTCTCTGCAGCCCTGAGTTTTCCCCAGCAGCACGCATCCTCAGCCACGACCCGCCGCTGCCTCCACAGCGCGCACAGAGGCCCACAGAGTCCTGTCTTGTCCTCCCTAGGCTCGGATCAGGAGGAGCCCGCTCCTTCGAATCCCTAGACGCGAGGAAGGAAAAGCGATGGCAGTCTTTCAGATCGATACCGGCGACCTCATGGCCAAATCCGGCACGGTGGAGGCCACCCTGGGGCGGATCCAGTCCGATGTCGCCTCCATGGAGGGGCAGCTCAGGGCCCTGCAGGAGACCTGGAAGGGTTCAGCCTCCGGGGCGTTCCAGGATGTGCTGACCAAATGGCGGGCCACCCAGGTGCAGGTCGAACAGGCCCTGGCCAGTGTCCGCCAGGCGATGTCCTTAGCCTCCCAGCAGTATGAGGATACGGAGATGGCCAATACCAAGATGTTCGGCCGCTGAGTCAGCCGGTTAAACGAAAACCCCCGCGCAGTTCACACCGCGCGGGGGTTTTCCGTGGAAAGGGGGATTACATCATGCCGCCCATGCCACCCATGGCGTCCATATCCGGGGCGCCGCCGCCGGCCGGAGCGGGCTCCGGCTTATCGGCGACCACTGCCTCGGTGGTCAGGAACAGGGAGGCGATGGAGGCTGCGTTCTGCAGGGCAGAGCGGGTGACCTTCACCGGGTCGTTCACGCCGGCGTCCAGGAGGTCCTCGTAGTCGCCGGTGGCGGCGTTGAGGCCCTGGCCATCGGGCAGGGACTTCACCTTTTCGGCCACTACGCCGGCCTCCAGGCCAGCGTTGACGGCGATCTGCTTCAGCGGAGCTTCCACAGCGAACTTCACGATGTTGGCGCCAGTTGCCTCGTCTCCCTCCAGGGAGAGGGACTCGAAGGCCCGCTTGCCGGCCTGGATCAGGGCCACGCCACCGCCGGCGACGATGCCCTCGTCCACGGCGGCCTTGGCGTTGCGCACGGCGTCCTCGATGCGGTGCTTACGCTCCTTGAGCTCCACCTCGGTGGCTGCACCGGCCTTGATGACGGCCACGCCGCCGGCCAGCTTGGCCAGCCGCTCCTGCAGCTTCTCGCGGTCGTAGTCGGAGTCGGTGTTCTCGATCTCGGCCTTGATCTGGTTGACCCGGCCCTCGATCTCGCTGGCCTCGCCGGCACCTTCGACGATAGTGGTCTCGTCCTTGGTGACAACGACCTTGCGGGCGGTGCCCAGCAGGTCCAGAGTGGCGTTCTCCAGGGAGAGGCCGACCTCCTCGGCGATGACCTGGCCACCGGTGAGGATGGCGATATCGGCCAGCATGGCCTTGCGGCGGTCACCGAAGCCGGGGGCCTTCACGGCCACGGACTTGAAGGTGCCCTTGAGCTTGTTGACCACCAGGGCTGCCAGGGCTTCGCCCTCGACATCCTCAGCGATGACCAGCAGCGGCTTGCCGGACTGCATGACCTGCTCCAGAACTCCGATGAGGTCCTTCACGGAGGAGACCTTGGAGTTCACGATCAGGATGTAGGGGTCCTCCAGGACGGCTTCCTGACGCTCGGCGTCGGTGACGAAGTAGCCGGAGAGGTAGCCCTTGTCGAAGCGCATACCCTCGGTGAGCTCCAGCTCCAGGCCGAAGGTGTTGGACTCCTCAACGGTGATCACACCTTCCTTGCCGACCTTGTCGAGGGCCTGGGCGATGAGTTCACCGATCTGCTCATCAGCAGCGGAGATGGAGGCGGTGGCAGCGATCTGCTCGGTGGTCTCAACCTCCTTGGCGGAGTTGAACAGCTCGGCAGTCACGGCCTCAACGGCCTTGTCGATGCCGCGCTTGAGACCCATGGGGTCAGCACCGGCAGCCACGTTGCGCAGGCCTTCCTTCACCAGGGCCTGAGCCAGCACGGTGGCTGTGGTGGTGCCGTCACCGGCAACATCGTCGGTCTTCTTGGCGACCTCTTTGACCAGCTCGGCGCCGATCTTCTCGTAGGGGTCTTCCAGCTCGATCTCTTTGGCGATGGAGACACCGTCGTTGGTGATGGTCGGTGCGCCCCAGGACTTCTCGAGCACAACGTTGCGGCCGCGGGGGCCCAAGGTGACCTTGACGGCGTCGGCGAGGCTGTTCAGTCCCCGCTCGAGGCCACGGCGGGCCTCTTCGTCGAATGCAATGGTCTTAGCCATATCGGCACTGTCCTTCCTGGACGTGAGTGGATTCTGACGTTTTCGCGTCGGACCCTGAGCGAATCAGGGCGTCAAGAACCTTGTCAGATGCCCGCGACGGACGGCCTGCCCAAGAGTCACCAAGGGCATCATGGCCTCACCTGATGGGGTTCATTAGCAGTCTCGACACGAGAGTGCTAACTCAATTTTTAGCACTCTCCACCCTTGAGTGCAAGATATGGAGCAGTTGGTTGAAGACCTACTCGTACTCGGGTCCGATGACCACCACAATGGTCTGCCACTGGTTATTCGGGGTCACAGTGTCGATCCCCAGCTCAGCGGCCAGAGCCTCGGCGAACTCCTGCTGTTCGTCCTCGGGGAAGATGATCTGCGGGGTGGTGGTGAGGCTGCCCCAGCCCGGATCCCAGTCGATGGACTGCTGGACGTTGACTCCGAGGTCCTCCAGCTGCTGAGTCATGTCCCCGGCTGAACCATCGGGGGCGCCGGCGTTGACTGCACGGACTGCGTGATCGGCATCCAGGGGACCACCGGCCTCGGCTTCGCCGTTGTCGTTCTCATCGTCTTCGCCGTTGCCGTTCTCATCGTCTTCGCCATTACCTTCACCGGTGTCCTCGCCGTCGGCCTCCCCATTGCCCTCGGCGTCCTCACCGGCAGTGTCATCTTCGCTGGTGTCCTCATCAGCGGCGGGGTCCGGCTCGTCATCGCCGGAGGGGATGACCCAGAAGACCAGGGCGCCGATGACGATCAGTGCCACGGCCACCAGTCCGACCCACTTCAGGGCACCTGCAGAGCTTCCGGCAGCGCCGGCTGCGGCGGCAGCGCCCGGGGCCCGGTGCTTGCCGACCTCGTCCGACTTATACGGGGCGACATTGTCGAACTCATCGTGGGGGAACTGGCTCATAGGGCCATCCTACGTCTCAGACGGGGCCTGGGAACGGATATCCGCGCAGAAGAAGTGCCTTAAAGTGGGTGCAATGAGCGTCTCAGAGCAGCTGATTGCCCCCTTGGAGTCCGGGTGGGAGCGTGCCTTGGAACCGGTATCCGACCAGCTGGCCGCCGTAGGTGAACAGCTGAAGGAACGACGACGCGGCGGTGAACAGATCCTGCCGGCCCCGGAGAATATCCTGCGGGCCTTCCGCCAGCCCTTCGATGAGGTCAAGGTGCTGATCATCGGTCAGGACCCCTATCCGACCCCAGGGCATCCGATTGGCATGTCCTTTGCGGTGGCCTCCGATGTGCGGCCGCTGCCGAAGTCGCTGAACAATATCTTCAAGGAGCTGGAAACTGATCTGGGGATCCCGCCGAGCCCGCATGGGGATCTCACCGCCTGGGCCCAGCAGGGGGTGCTGATGCTCAACCGGGCACTTTCAGTCTCAGCGGGTCAGCCGGCCTCCCACCGGGGCATCGGCTGGGAGCCGGTCACCGAGCATGCGGTCCGGGCCCTGGTGGACCGCGGCAAGCCCCTGGTCTCCATCCTCTGGGGTGCCCAGGCCCGCCAGCTGCAGCCGATCCTCAATGCGGGATCACATACCGAGGTGATCGTCTCCCCGCATCCCTCCCCGCTTTCGGCCTACCGAGGCTTCTTCGGCTCCCGCCCCTTCTCCCGGACAAACCAGGCACTGCAGAACCTGGGCGCGGAGCCCATCAACTGGGCGTTAAACACCTAAACGGTTCTGGGCGGGATGAGCTGCAAGGGAAGCGAGGGAAGCAAGGCGAAGAAGCCTTGCGACTGAGCTGAGCGAAGCAGATCGCCGGCCTCAGGGCCGTTTAACGGTTGCGGGCGCGGGAACGCTCGTTCGACTGCAGCTGCGAGGTCAGCGGACGCATGCACACATCGCCGAGCACAATGCCGGCGGCGATGGCCATGATGATGATCAGGGCGTTGAAGAGTTCGAAGAGCCCACCCATCATGGAGGCAGTGCTGTTCTCAATGGCGATCTGGTACATCCCGCGGAAGACCATGAGCCCGGGCAGCATGAACATCATGGCCGGAACTGCGACCACCAGCTGAGGGGCGCCCAGCTTCAGGGCCACAATCCTGCCCAGAGCACCGACGACGGCACCGCCGATCACCGGGGTGAACCGGTCGCCGAGGCCGATCAGCTCTGCCGCATAGAGGGCGCAGAAGCCCAGGGCGCCGATGGCCCCGGTGGGCAGGATGAGAATCGGTCGGGTCTGTTCCACAATGGCCGCGGCTGAACAGGCCACGAAGACCAGAGCGATCAGCACCAGCGGAGGATAGATGCGGTCCAGCCCCTGAGCCAGTTCCTCCTGGGTGATGCCCAAAAGGTCGGCGCCGATCACCGCGGCCATGATGCCGGCGGTCATACCGGCAAAGGCCATCATCGAGGAGACGATACGCCCGGCCGAGGTCAGCGGGAATCCGTTGATCGCATCCTGCAGTGCACCGACAATCCGGACACTGGGCAGCAGAATCATCAGTCCACCGGCGACCACCATGGACGGGGTGACATCGGCGTCCATGGCGAAGGCCGTCATCGCCACCGCGGAGGCGACGAACCCGCCGGCGGCCAGGGTGAAGAACTCCGGCACCCGCCAGGCAGCCAACTGCCGGGTCAGCCACAGCACACAGAGGGTGGCGGCGAAACCGGCGGTGGCATCCAGAATGGGTGCCCCGAGGTAGCTGGCGAAGAAGCTGGCAAAGATCGCACCCGAGAGGGTGATCAGCCACCGCGGGTAGGGCTTAGGCTCCCGGGTGATCTCCTCCAGCCGCTGCTCGGCCTCGGTCCGGGTCATCCGGCCAGAGGTGATATCGGTGACCAGACGGTGCACCGCCGAGAGCGCGTTGAAGTTATTCGACCAGGAGCGCACCACGCGCACCCGGGAATAAGGAATGTGGTCATCAGGTGCCCAGTTGAGGCTGATCGACTGGTTGGTGATATCCACATCGGTATTGCGCATACCGAAGGCTGCGGTGACCGCGATGATCGAGGTCTCCACCTCCAGGGCGCCAGCACCATAGCGGAACAGGGCCTCACCGAGGTCCAGCACAAAGGAGATGGTGGCCAGTTCCTCGGTCTCCACATGCGCATCGGCCTGCACCGGATTCGCATAGGGGGTCCCGGCCAGCCGGTCCACAATGGACTCCTGCCCGGTGGTGGGCTTCTCGGTCTGCATGATCTTGTTGAAGACATGCTGCGGGTTCAGCCGCCGGTCGAAGACTTTGCGGTCCAGCCCCGCCTTCTCCAGCAGATCCCCGGCCCGGGCCTTGGTGGGTGTGCGGGTCTCCGATTTCTTCCCGCGCAGCCAGGAGGGCCGCAGGACGGAACGACGACGGATGGGTTCAGCCGGCAGCGGGGTGGAAGGACCAGTGATCGGCAGACTCAGCTGACCGGTTGTCGGCTGCGGGCCGGTGGTGGTGGAAACCGGTGGGCTCGCCGAGGTGGTGGTCGGCGGTTCGATGGTCTCGGCCAGGGAGAAGTCATCGGAGTAGGCATGCCGGGTGCTCTCAGCCTGGGCGGCCTCAGCCTCCTCGGCAACCCGGGCAGCGGCCTCGGCATCGTATTCCTGCCACTCCAGATGTGCCTCTTTGGCTGCCGATGCCCAGGTGGCGGCCAGTGAGCCGGTCAAGGACTTCACGAAGCCCTCATCCTCCTCCTCGGCCTGACCCTCCTGGGAGGGTTTGACCACCGGGATCAGGGCAGTGTCGGTGGAGGGTTCGGAGAGGACCGGATCAATGGGTTCAGTGTGATCAGTGCCGGGGGAATCGGCATCCTGCGCATGGGGCACGACGGCGTCGTCGTTCCGCTCTACGGAATCCTGGGAGTGGGCTTCCCGCTCCGGCATCACACCTCCTGAAACCATACAACCACGTCTAGACCCGCCGGGGCGGGTCTAGCAAGTGAAGAAAATGTAAAACCTGAGATTCAGGTGGGCCGGGGCAGATTGCCCCATTCTGTGGATCCGAATGGATTCGAACCATCGACCTCACGCGTGTGAAGCGTGCGCTCTAACCAACTGAGCTACGGATCCGGATGAACCGTAAAATCCTAGCACCCTCAGGTGCCAGATTCCTAACCGAAGATCTCCGCGATGGGGGTGTCTCCGTCGAAGAAGTTCACGGTCTCACCGATGGCGGCATCCTCGGCCAGAACATAACGGATCACCTCGGCGACATTCTCCCGCGAGGTCTCGAAGGTCTCGGTGGGGCTTGTGGTGAGCTTCCCGCTGGCAGGTTCCAGGGTCAGTTTCCCAGGGCCCAGGATGGTGTAGTCCAGTTCGGTGCCGCGCAGGTAGTTATCCGCGTGGTGCTTGGCCGCAGCATAGGGGTAGAAGGAGTTCTCCGGGTCCAGGGTGTGGATATCGGTCTCCGAGCGGGCGTAGGAGACCATCACATACCGGCTGATGCCGGCCTGGGCGGCTGCATCCATGGTCCGGATGGCGGCCTCGTGGTCCACGGCCTTGGTGCGGGCGGGATTGCCGCCGCCAGCACCGGCGGAGAAGACCACCGCTGCCGCACCGGCGAAGGTCTCGGCCAGGGTGGCGGTATCGGCGTTCTCGATATCCAGGACAGTTGCCTTCGCCCCGGTGGCAGCGACCTCATCGGTATGCTCCGGGTTCCGGAACAGGGATTCGACCTCGAATCCGGCCTCGATTAGCTTCGGCGCTGCCAACAGCGCGATCTTGCCGTGTCCACCAACAATGACAACTTTGTTCTGCTCAGCCATATTCGCCACAACACATTTTGGCTGTGTCTATTCCTGCCTTGAGCTATTCCTGACCGAGGTCCAGTCCCATCTGCCAGAAGGCGGTTTCCATCCGGGTGGCGGTGGCGAAGATCTGGGCGAGGTTTTCGAACCGGGCCTCGGAGAGGAAGCGCTCACCGAGATGGTCGATATAACCGATGGCCTCAGCGGCCAGCTGCTGGACCTCCTCGGAGGCGTATTCGGAGATCCACTCTGCATAGGGATGATCAGGTTGCTGCTGGATCGCCGGTGCCAGGCGCTTGCCGATCTCGGAGTAGCCGACCACGCAGGGGGAGAGGGCCACATGCAGGTCCAGGAGGTCGCCGCGCATCCCGGTGTCGAGAACGTAGCGGGTATAGGCCACGGTCGCCGGGTGTTCAGGGGTTGCTGCCATCTCCTCGCGGCTGATGCCCCATTCGGCGCAGAGTCGGACATGCAGTTCTGATTCCTCCAGGCTGGCCAACAGTCCCGCCTGGCCTTTGGCGACATCGGCGAAGGTCTGGCCTTTATAGGCCGCCAGGGCGTAGGCCCGGGAGAACTGCAGCAGGAAGAGGTAGTCCTGCACGAGGTAATGGCGGAAGGCGGCCTGGGGCAGGGTGCCAGCCTCGAGCTGGTTGATGAACTCGTGGTGGGTATAGGCCTGCCAGGCATCGGCAGCTGCGGTCTTGAGGCGCTCGAAGAGGGATGTCATGTGTCTCACAATACAATTCCCCAAATTTCGCAAATCATGTGTTGCGTAATCATCTGAGTCGTATGTAAGGTAGGCATCACTTGGGTGCGACAAAGCGAGAGAGACAACTCGCTCCAAGGGGGACCAGCCTGGTGCGGGCTGGTCCCCCTTTTTTGTCTTAGGGGAGCTTTGAGACTGTCTCGATAGGCTGACCTGGTGAAGTACTCAGCCTCAGCCGCGGCCTTCCTGGTCGGATTCGCCATTCTGTTGATCCTGATGCTGCCCAATCCCTGGGCCCTGGCAGCAGGGGCGGTGGTCGGCGGCGCCGCGGCGGCCGGAACCTACGGGATGATGTACGGCCGCGAAATCAGTATCAGCCGTCGCGCCGAGCAGCTGAGCAGCACTCAGAAGACGCTGACCACTCGGCTGGAGGAGATCGAATCCACTATTCGGAATAAGTCCAATCAGTTCCCGCCGGCCACCCATGGCCAGCTGCGGATGACTGTGGTGGGGCTGGAGGAGATCGTCCAGCGGTGGGAAACCTTGCAGCGGCTGCCTGAGCAGCAGGATGCGGTCTATCACACCATCAACCGGCATCTGCCCCGCGCCCTGGAGCTGTTCATGGGGCTGCCCGATTCGGCTAAACCCCGCCATGCCGAGGAGTTCAAGACCCAGGTGAGTCTTATTGCCGAGGCGGTGGCCAAGACCCGGGACCAGGTCGTGAAGAAGGACCTCCAGGCGCTGAAGGTGAATCGGGCCCTACTGGAAGAGGCGCTCACCGATCCCGATGAGCGCCTCTTCAAACAGCATGACCTCTGATCCTCAGTTGAGGATCTCGTAGGCCGGTGAGGTCAGGAAGTCCTCATAGTGCTCGGTGTTGAGCACGAGGTCCTTGATGATGCCAGCTGCCGGTTCGAAGTATTTGCTGAAGGTGGCGTCGTCGTTGATCTCCTCCCGCAGCCGCTGGACTTCCTCACCCAGCAGTTTCTCCACCAGTTCAGTGGTCACGGTGACTGAGGTATCGGCGGTGACGGTCCCATTGTGGATCTGCTGCCAGACCTGGGAGCGGGAGATCTCGGCGGTGGCGGCGTCCTCCATGAGGTTGTGAATGGCCACCGCACCATTGCCGGAGAGCCAGACGGCGGTGTAGTAGACCGCCACATAGAGGTTCATCCGCACCCCGGCCTCGGTGACATCGCCCTCGGCTGCCCCGATGTTCAGCAGGTCTTCGGCGGTGACGTTGACGTCGTCTCGCTTGCGGCTGATCTGGTTGGGGTTCTCACCCAGGACCTTGGTGAACTCCTCAGCGCAGAGGTCGACCAGATCGGGGTGGGCCACCCAGGAGCCGTCATAACCGTCGCCGGCCTCACGGGATTTGTCATCGCGGACCTTCTCGATGGCCTTGGCGGTCACCTCGGGTTCACGGCGGTTGGGGATGAAGGCTGCCATCCCGCCCATGGCGAAGGCCTCACGCTTATGGCAGGTGGCCACCAGCAGCTCGGTGTAGGCGCGCATAAACGGCTGGGTCATCCCCACCTGGGCGCGGTCGGGCAGGACGAACTGTTCCCCGGAGGCCCGGAAGTACTTGATGATGCTGAAGAGGTAGTCCCAGCGTCCGGCGTTGAGCCCGGATGCGTGCTCGCGCAGTTCGTAGAGGATCTCGTCCATCTGGAAGGCCGCGGGGATGGTCTCGATCAGCACGGTGGCCTTCACTGTGCCGTGCGGGATGCCCAGTTTCTGCTCGGCGAAGCTGAAGATCTCGTTCCACAGCCGGGCCTCGCGGTAGTGCTCGAGTTTGGCGAGGTAGTAGAAGGGGCCGGTGCCCTTCTCGGCCAGCACCTGGGCGTTGTGGAAGAAATGCAGCCCGAAGTCCACCAGGGAGCCGATGGCCGGTTTGCCGTTGACCAGGATGTTCTTCTCCGGCAGGTGCCAGCCGCGGGGACGCACGACGACGACGGGCAGGTCGATATCGGTGCGCAGGCTGTATTCCTTGCCCTCGGGGGAGGTGAACTGCAGGGTCTCCCGGGCGGCCTCGTAGAGGTTCTTCTGGGCCTCGATGAGATTGCCCCAGGAGGGGGAGAGTGCGTCCTCCAGGCAGGCCAGCCAGACCTTGGCTCCGGAGTTCAGGGCGTTGATGGCCATCTTGGCCGGGGCCGGGGGTCCGGTGATCTCTACGCGGCGGTCGGCGAGGCTGGCTGGCTGCGCGTCTACGGTCCAGTCGCCCTCGCGGATCTCGGCGGTTTCTGCTGGGAAGTCCATGGTTCCGGAGGCTGCGGCCTCCTGCTGGGCGGTGACCCGGTTCTCCAGGAGTTCATCCCGGGTGCTGGCGAAGCGGTTGTGCAGCTCCTCGATGAACTGCAGTGCCTCCTCGGTGATGATGAGCTCAGTGCCCTCGGCTTCATAGGGTTTCTCGACGGTGATGCTCACAGCTGCTCCTTTGCGCTGATGGTGGCCGGTGACGATCTCAGTTCTATGCCATAGAATCCGCACTATGAAAGAAGAAGTCCACAATGCGGACCAGAAACGTGACCGGGTGCAGGTGGTGGAGCGTGCTTTTGGGCTGTTGGATGCCCTGGTCAAAAGCGGAGGCAGCGCGACGGCGGGGCAGCTGAAGTCGGTCTCCGGGCTGGCGGGGCCCACCGTGCACCGGCTGCTGCACACGCTGATGCATATCGGGGTGGTCCACCAGCTGCCGAATAAGGAGTACGCCCTGGGGGCGAATCTGGTGCCCCTGGGGGAGGGTGCGACCCGCCAGCTGGGCAGTCTGGCGGTGCCGCAGATGCAGTCGTTGGTCGCGGAGCTGGGCGAGAGCGTGAATATGGCGGCCATGGAATCGGAGATGGTGGTCTATATCGCCCAGGTGCCCTCACCGCATTCAATGCGGATGTTCACTGAGGTGGGACGCCGGGCCTATCTGCATTCCACTGGGGTGGGTAAGGCGATGCTGGCCACCCTGCCTGAGGACCGGGTCCGAGAGGTCCTGCGGTCTACGGGAATGCAGGCGATAACCCCGAAGACCTTGACCAAACCGCAGGCACTGCTGGATCAGCTGCCGGTGATCTCGGCCCAGGGCTACGCGATCGACGACGAGGAGCAGGAGCTTGGCGTGCGCTGCCTGGCAGTGCCGATCCCGCAGGGCCCCACCCGGATGGCGCTGTCAGTCTCGGGGCCCACCGCGCGAATGACCGATGCCTTCATCCGGCACGCCACCCCTCTGATGACCCGCACCGCCGCCGAAATCGCCCGCAAACTCACCCGCGGGTAAAGATGGCGGTAGGATAGTGTCATACCCAGGAGGTGGCGTATGGCTTCAAGAAAGATTGCAGTGACCCTGCCGGAACCGCTCTATGAGGCTGTGGAAACCGCTCGAAAGCATGAGCATCGCTCGCGCTCGGACCTCATCCAGGAAGCAGTGCGCGCCTATCTCGAGGTGCCGAAGTATCACCCCTCCCAAGAAGAGCTCCGTAAAATTGACCAGGCCCTGGCAGAGCTGGACGAGAACCCAACTGGGGGCGTGGATTGGGAGGACTTCCGTGAGGAGTTCATGCGGGTATGACCCGGCTGATCCTCCGGGAACTCGCCCTTCAAGACCTCCAGGACATCAAAGATCGTTACCGGGCAGGCGGCGAGACGGCGCTGACACGCTTCACGCGAAGAATGTCAGACACCTTTGACCGGCTGAAGGCATACCCGCGCAGCAGCCGGTTGGTCGAGGGGCGGGAGGAAGTTCGGCGAGCCTCACTGAAGCCTCTTCCCTACAGCATTTTCTACGTCTACCGGGATCAGACGGTGCACATTCTGCGGATCCTCCATACGGCCCAGTCGCCACAGTCCTGGCCGAGCGATGGCGGGGCCTGAGTGCTTGGCTGACTAGCGTTCAGGAGTACCAGGCTGAGGCGTCCTGGTTGTCCTCGGGGGATTCGTCGTCGTCGATGGGGGAGCGGCTGGCGCCCAGTTCTAGCTGCCGGATGACATCAGTGGGTGGGTTGACCATCAGTACCGCCTCATCCCGGTACTTGCGCAGCTCGGTCTCGATGAAACTGGTCAGCGCCTCATCCAGGGGAACATCCCGAGCCTCCTGCTCGGAGAGCTGCCAGCGGTAGTCCAAGAGCTGGTGCATGATCTCGGCTGGCTCCAGCTTGTCCCGCAGATCCTTGGGCACCTTGGCGATCAGCGGCTGGAAGATCTCCTGGCTCCACATATGGGCAGCCACCGACTCATCACTCTGTGGGTGGTTCGCCGCCCGGTAGGAGTCGATATCGGCCAGCAGCCGCCGGGCCTGGTTCTCCTGAACATCCAGCCCGGTCAGCGCCATCAGCCGGCGCTGGTGATGGCCCGGCTCCACAACTTTCGGGCGCAGCAGAAGCTGACCGTCCTCGGCGGCAGAACGGATGTCGTATTCCTCAACATCGAAGCCCAGCTCATTCAGCCGGCGGATCCGCTCCTCCACCAACCACTGCTGATCCGCGTTGAAGGCAGTATCTCCGGTCAGCTCCTGCCAGAGCCCCCGGTAGGCGTCGATGAACTGGGTCGAGGTCGCCACGGGGTCGACCCCTTCATCGACGAAACCGCCCTCCATGAGGTCCATCAGCTCACCGGCGATATTGACCTGGGCTACATCGAGGTCGTATTCCCGCTGACCATTGGAGAGTTCAGGATGCAGCTCCCCGGTCTCGGCATCGACCAGATAGGCCTTGAAATTGCCGGCATCGCGCCGGAAGAGCGTGTTGGACAGGGAGACATCCCCCCAGTAGAACCCCAGCAGGTGCAGCTCCACCATCAGCAGGGCCTGGGCGTCGATCAGCCGCTGCAGGGTCTCCTTGCGCATCATCTGGTTGAATACCGCACGGTAGGGCAGGGAGAACCGCAGATGCCGGGTCACCAGGGCAGGGGAGAGCTCCTCGCCGGCTTCACTGGTGCGCCCGGTGACCTCAGCCACCGGTTTCACACAGGGGGCGCCCAATCGACCCAGCTGGCGCAGCATCCGGTACTCATGTCGGGCTGAGCGCTCCGAGGTCTCTTTGATCGCAATGATCGAACCGCCCAGATAGGCAAACCGCACAATATGCCGGGAGATGCCTCGCGGCAGGGCGGCCAGGACGTCGTCGGGCCATTGCACCAGGGGCAGGTGCCAGGGAAGGTTCAGCAGCTCCTGCGGAATAGTTCCAGAGGCGGTGAGGCTCAGCCCGCGGCTAGGTGACATGACCCACAGTTTAGCCGCGCAGGGCGGCCAGCCGGTTCAGCACATCGGCCAGGGCCGCCGGGGCATCGATCCGATGACCGGCTTTGGTCTCACCGGAACCGACTTTGACTCCCACATCCTGGGGGCCCAGGACGGCGAAACCATGCTCATCAGTGACATCGTCACCGGCGAAGAACACTGCATCCGGTGAGGTCGCAGCGCGCAGCTCCTCGATGGCCTCACCTTTGGTGGATTTCACGACGACGGCCTCCAGGATCCGCTTGCCGTCCTTGGAGCTGGCCCCGTCGATAGTCGCCATCGCCGCCCGGGCCTCATCCAGGATGCGCTCGCCGAGTTCGATGTCTTCAATATGGCGGACATGGATGGCCCCGCCTGCGGGTTTGTGCTCAACCCAGGCGCCCTCGTGATCAGCGGCGATCTCCTCCAGGGTGTCCAGGATCTCGATGCGCCCTGCCTCCTGCGCGGGGGTCAACTCCAGGCCGGGGGAGTCCGGACCCAACCAGCGCTCAGCCCCATGGGAGCCGAACAGCAGGGTTCCCTCCGGGGGGGTTGCCAGTTCGCGCAGTGTCTCCAGGGGGCGGCCCGAGACATAGGCGAGGACGACGTCGTCGAGCTCTGCCAGTTTCTCGATGGCCGCGGCGTTCTCCGGGACTGGTCGGGCGGAATCGGCATCGGCGACCAATTCGGCCACACAGCCGTCGAAGTCGAGGCACACCAGGAGTTTGCCCCGTGCGGCGAATTTCTCCAGTGCCTCGTTCAGGGATTCGGGAATGCTCACGCGGCTCCTACAGCTGATCCAGCCGGGCGAGGAAGTCCTCGGCCCAGCGCTTGACGTTATGCGAGACCACCTGGCGGCGCAGGGAACGCATCCGCTTCTTCTCGTCCTCCGGGTCCAGGGCGGTGGCCTGGACCATGGCTGCTTTGAGCTCATCGATGTCGTGGGGGTTGATCAGCAGGGCCTGGCGCAGTTGATCGGCGGCCCCGGTGAACTCGGAGAGCACCAGCACTCCGGTGCCGGATTTCCGTGCGGCCACATATTCCTTGGCTACGAGGTTCATTCCGTCGCGCAGGGCGGTGACCAGCATGACATCGGCGGCGAGGTAGAGGGCAACCATCTCTTCCACCGGATAGGAGTGGTGCAGATAGCGCACTGCTGTGTGGCCCATAGTGTCGTATTCGCCGTTGATCCGGCCGACGGTCAGTTCGATCTCATCGCGCAGCACCTGGTAGGACTCCACGCCCTCCCGGGAGGGGGAGGCGATCTGAACCATTGTGTGTTTCCCGACCTCGAGCTTGCCCTCCTGCAGTAGCTCCTCATAAGCCTTCAGCCGGTGCCGGATGCCCTTGGTGTAGTCCAGCCGGTCCACACCCAGGAAGATGGTCTCCGGATTGCCCAGCTCGGCCCGGATCTGGGCGGCCCGGGCGATGATCTTGGGATCATTGGACAGTTCCACGATCCGGTCGGTGTCGATGGAGATTGGGAAGGCCTTCGCCTCGGAGAGCCGGAAAGTGCCCGATTCGGGGGAGGACAGCTGCCGCGGCGCGGTCCCGCGGGCGGGATCAGCGGTGAACCCCTCCAGGGGCGCGGCGGTCTCTGAGTCCAGTGGCACATAGACCTGATCGGCCTTGATGTAGTGGCCCAGCCGGTAGCGCACGGCCCGCTGGAAGTTCCGGGCGTCGGATTCGCGCTGGAAGCCGATGAGATCTGCCCCCAGTAGACCTTTCATCACCGAGTGCCGCCAGGGCAGTTGGGCGAAGAGGCCCGGGGGCGGGAAGGGGATGTGGTTGAAGAATCCGATTTTGACGTCCTCGCGGAGGTCCCGGAGCATCTGCGGCACCAGCTGCAGCTGGTAGTCCTGTACCCACACGGTGGCACCGCGGGCGGCGACTTTGGCCGCAGCCTCGGCGAAGCGCTGGTTGACCTTCCGGTAGGCGTCCCACCAGTGCCGGTGGAACAGGGGGCGGGCGATGACGTCGTGGTACAGCGGCCAGAGGGTGCCGTTGGAGAAGCCCTCGTAGTAGTTCTCCAGCTCTTCGTCGCTGAGCGGGACGGGGTGGAGGTGCATGCCCTCGTGGTCGAAGGGCTCCAGGGTTTCATCGGGGGCGCCGTGCCAGCCGACCCATGCGCCTTCGGAGGTGGCCATAATGGGGGCCAGGGCGGTGACCAGGCCGCCGGGGGAGCGCTGCCAGCCGGTGGTGCCGTCCTCGTTGGTGACACGGTTGACCGCAAGACGGTTGGCCACCACCACAAAGTCGTACCCGGATTCGTATTCGGCCTTGTCAGTGACGCTCATCTGCGCTGTGCCCCTTTCACGTCCGTTGTCCTTCACCCTATCGGACCATATTTTGGGCTGGGTCACCCGCAGCCCACCTGGGGTTCTTCGCGGTACCCTGGTATCTGTTGCCCACATTGAGCACCGATCTACCGCGTACGGAGAACTTCTATGGCACGTAGTACCGCCACGGCTCGCGAGAAAGCCCGCAAGATGCAGCAGGAGCAGGAGCGGAAGCAGAAAGTCCGCTCCATGGCCCTTCGGCTTTCGGTTGTTGTGCTGGCCCTAGTGGTCATCGCTGGGCTGACCTTCTGGGTTGTCACTCGCGGTGGCGGCGGTAACTACACCGAGGGGCCGTCGGCTTCGGCGGCTAATGAGCAGGGTGGTTTCACGCTGACCTCCTCCACTGAGCTGGCTGAGGGTGAGGACATCGGCAACATCGATTCCGAGGATCTCGACGGCGTGGAGACTAACGATGGCTCCGGCCCGCCTCCGGGTGCTGAGCCGCGTGCCGAGGGTGAGCCTCCGCATGTGATCATCTACACCGATGCCGCCTGCCCCGGCTGTGCAGGGTTTGAGGCTCAGTACCACCAGGAGCTGACGGAGTGGGTGGATTCCGGTGCTATCACCCTGGAGTACCGTTCGGTGGAGTTCGTGGCGCCCTACTCCGCCCGGGCCGCGAATGCTTTTGCCTGCATGGCCGAGGAATCCCCGGAGAACTACCAGTCCTTCCTGGGTTCCACCACGGCTGAGCGGATGAATATGGACCAGAACTTCATCAGCAATGAGGAGCTGGCACAGCGCGCTCAGGAGCAGTACGGCGTGGACATCTCCGACTGCGTGAACAACGGTGACTACCGCGCCTTCGTCAACTACACCACTGCAGTGGCCGGAGCCAATGGCGTCAGCGCGACTCCGACCATCTACGTGGACGATGTGCACGTCGAAGAGTTCATGGAGACCGGTCAGTACATCCTCGCCGCTGTGGAGGAGTACCAGGAGGAGACCGGCCAGGACCTCGAGCAGGACATTGAGTCCGACCTCGAGGGCATCGAAACTGAGGCTGATGTCGAGGGCACCGAGGTTGAGACCGAGGACGACGACGCCGAGGAGCCTGAGGCAGAGGAACCCGAAGAGGATGAGGGAGAGTAATCTCCCCCTCAGTTGGGCAGTTTCAGCTGCTCGGCGTTAGACTAGAGCGGCGCTAAGCCGCAAGCCTCCTTAGCTCAGCTGGTAGAGCAGCTGATTTGTAATCAGCAGGTCGTCGGTTCGAACCCGGCAGGGGGCTCCAAAGAATTCCATACAGCGGAAGCGTCTTGCCAGCATTCGGCAGGGCGCTTCCGCTGTTCTGGAGTCCGACGGGCGCGATCTGTGATTGCCTGGCTGATTGCGGCATCGAGCCGTCAAAGATTGTCATAACCCGGCCGGAGCCGTCGGATTTAGCGACATGATTTTCACACTCGACCGCATGGGGAGTCCTCGCCGGAATGCGAAGATGCCTGACCTGCGGGGATGCGTGAAGTACCTCATCAGCCCGGGGTCCGGCGCCCAGTGCCGAGTTCGTTCCTGGGCCGTTGCTCGCTTACGATAGACGATGCTCGATTTTTTCTGAGGAGCTCCCTTGACTTCATCTTCTTCAGGCCCCACTGCGCCCGAAAACCCCACCGGCGAACAGCCGCTGACTCTCTCTGACGACAAGATGCCGATGGCTGATAAGCTCACCATCGGTGCCCTGCTCGTAGCCACCTTCGTGATGATCCTCAACGAGACCATCATGAACGTCGCACTCCATCCCCTGATGGAGGAGTTCGGTGTCCACGAGACCACTGTCCAGTGGCTGACCACCGCCTTTATGCTCACCCTCGCCGTGGTCATCCCGACCACCGGCTACATCATCCAGCGCTTCAGCCTGCGCGGGGTCTTCACCACCGCCATGGCCCTGTTCATCGCTGGCACAGCCCTGGCCGCATTCGCACCCGACTTCCCCTTCCTGGTCGCCGGACGAGTCATCCAGGCCGCAGGCACTGCCATTATGCTGCCGCTGCTGATGACCACAGTCCTGACCCTGGTCCCGCTGCGTCGTCGTGGTGTGGTCATGGGCAATATCGCCATCGTGATCTCGGTGGCCCCGGCCACCGGCCCCACTGTCTCCGGGCTGATCCTCTCCATCGCCGACTGGCGCTGGATGTTCGGGGTCATCCTGCCGATCGCCATCCTCGCGATGGTCCTGGGGCGGCCGAATCTGGACAAGACCCCCGGCTCAGCGGAGAAGGGCATCAATATCCCGTCCCTGCTGCTGGCAGTGCCGGGCTTCGGCGGCATCGTCTACGGCATCAGCCAGATCGGCGGCGGCCACGGCACTGAGGATATGGACCTCGAAGAAGCCGCCCCCGGTGTCGACCCCCTCGCCATCGGCGTGCTCGGGCTGGGCCTGGTCTGCGTGGCCGCGTTCGTGATCCTCCAGCTGCGGCTGCAGAAATCCGAATCCGCCCTGCTGAACCTCAAACCCTTCAGCTACACCCAGTACACCCGCGCCCTGCTGATGATGCTGCTGATGATGGTCGCGCTCTTCGGTGCGCTCATCCTGCTGCCGCTGTTCCTCCAGCACGAGGCCGGCCACGAGCTCGAACCCCTGCAGACAGGCCTCCTGCTGCTGCCCGGCGGTCTGCTCATGGCACTGATGGCACCGTTCGTCGGCCGCCTCTACGACCGGGTCGGCCCCCGCCCGCTGGTCATCCCGGGTGCAGTCATCCTCGCCAGTTCCATGTTCGCCCTGAGCCTGCTGGAGCCGGGTTCACCGATCTGGATGGTGCTGGTGATGCATATTGTGCTCTCCGGGGGTCTGGCCCTGCTGTTCACCCCGGCCTTCACCACCGCGATGAACCCGCTGCCCCAGCACCTCTACTCCCACGGATCAGCGGTGCTCAACACCCTGCAGCAGCTCTTCGCCGCCATCGGCACCGCAGCACTGGTCGCCGTGGTCGGCATCGGCTCGGCCGCATCTGCCGCCCGCGGCGCTGACCCCGATACCGCCGCCATGGACGGATTCAGCGTGGCATTCCTGGTCGCGGCAGTGCTGAGCATCGGCACCCTGCTGCTGGGTATGACCCTGCGCGCCACCAAAGCAGAAGAGAACGACGACGCCGCCTAGTAGGGGGTCAGCTTTTCCCCAGCGCGGCCGAGCGGAACTGCTCCAGCTCCTCCTCGGTGAGGTCGACCTCGTGCTCGTCGTCGCTGGAGAGGTCGTCGGCCTTGGGCAGGCGCAGGGTCATCGTCGCACCGCCGCCGGGGGTCTCCGAATGACGCACACTGCCGCCGTGCTGTGAGGCAATGGCCGCGCAGATCGCCAGGCCCAAGCCGGTGCCGCCGGTTTCGCGCTGGCGGGAGTTATCGGCCCGGTAGAAGCGCTCGAAGATCTTCTCCACATCCTCCGTGTCGATCCCCTCGCCGTGGTCGCGGACCTGCAGCACGGAGAACAGCTCCTCAGTCTCGGCATCGGTCTCAGTGCCCACGGCCAGTTCCAGGGGAGTCCCATCGGGGGTGTACCGCAGGGCATTGGTCACGAGGTTGGTGACGATCTGGCGGATCTTGCCCTCATCGGCGACCACGGGGGCCGGTGTGGGGGCGTCGTCATTGAGTCCCACGACCTGCACTTCGCGGTCGGGGGCGTTGACCGTCATATCCATCACCGACTCATGGGCGATGATGTTCAGATCCATCGGAGCCATCTCCAGCGCGCGCTGCTCATCCAACCGGGCCAGGGTCAGCATGTCCTCGACCAGCTGCCCCAACCGGGTGGCCTCAGATTCGATCCGCCCCATGGCAGCGCCGACGGCCTCGGGGTTATCGCTGAGCCCACCCTGGCGGTACAGCTCGGAGAAACCGCGGATGGTCACCAGGGGAGTGCGCAGCTCATGGGAGGCGTCCTGAATGAACTGACGCATCTTCTGCTCGGAGGCCACCTGCGCCTGGAATGCGGTCTCGATATGCTCGAGCATCACGTTCAGCGAGGAGGCCAGCCGGCCGATCTCGGTCTCCGGTGGGGCGGTGGTGCGCACACGCTGGGAGAAGTCGCCGTCGGCGATTGCGGCAGCAGTCTTCTCCACCCGAAGCAGGGGACGGAAGGCACGGGTGGCCAGGGAGTAGGCGATGATTGATGCGCCCAGGGTGGCCAGCAGGCCGATAGTGGCCACGAGGAAGCTGGCCCGTTCCACGGAGTTCTCCACGCTCTCCAGGGGCAGAGCGATGATGACTGTTTCCTCGCCGTTCTGCAGGGGGTGTGCCTGCACCCGGAATCCGCGGGAGTGCTCCTGGGTGCCATCCACCTCGAAGGACTCCAGGTTCAGCTCAGCGGCCTCTTCCGGGGTCAGCCGGGGCAGCTGCGGGATATCGGCGGTCTCAGAGTTCGAGGCGCGCACCGAGAGCCCCGGAATCGGCTCACCCTCTTCATCCAGCATCCACCCGTGGAACCGGAAGATGGACTGGTACTCCGCCCAGCCTGGCTGATCCTCCTCGGCCCGGATGTTGTAGAAGTAACTGGACAGCGCCTGCGCATTCGAGCGCAGGTCATCGTCCATATTCCGGGTCAGCTCCTGCCGAAACAGGGATGCGGACACAAAGGTGGTCACCACCAGGGTCATCAGCAGCAACCCGGAGGTGATGGCGACCAGCTGCGTGCGCAGGGAGGTTCTCCGCCAGGCACGCCCGATCGCGGAGATTACATGCATGGGGTCAAGTGTAAGCGCTAGTCAGCCCGGAATGCCCGGGCTGAGCGGCTCAGCCTAGGCCCTGAGTGCGCTGGCGGCGCTCCCAGGTTTGGAGCACATAGCCGACGCCGCGCTTTGTCTGGATCGCCGGAGCGCCCTCGGCCCCGGAGTCGATCTTGCGCCGCAGGTAGGAGATATAGGACTCCACAATGGAGGCATCCCCATTGAAGTTGTACTCCCACACGTGGTCCAGAATCTGCTGCTTCGACAGCACCCGGTTGGGGTTCATCATGAGGTAGCGCAGCAGCTTGAACTCAGTGGGGGAGAGGTCGATGATCTCTCCGCTGCGACGGACTTCATGGGCGTCGTCGTCGAGCTCAAGGTTGTCGATAGTGATGACCGCATCCTCGTCCTCATAGGGAGCGGTGCGGCGCAGAACTGCCTTGATCCTAGCGACCACCTCATCCAGGGAGAACGGCTTGGTGACGTAGTCGTCACCGCCGACGGTGAGGCCGGTGATCTTGTCATCGGTGTCATCCCTGGCGGTCAGGAACAGGACGGGGAAGTGCTTCCCGGAGGCCCGCAGCCGCCTGGTGACGGTGAAGCCATCCATATCGGGCAGCATCACGTCCAACACCGCCAGATCCGGATGGAACTCCTCGGCGGTGTCCAGTGCCTCGCGGCCGTTGGCGGCAGCGGCCACATCGAATCCTGCGAAGCGCAGGGAGGTGGCAAGCAGTTCACGAATATTGGGTTCGTCGTCGACGACGAGCAGTTTGGCTTCCGGAGTTTTGTCAGTCACGAATGCCAGTGTGCGCCTGGTTCCTGGGCGTGGGCTGAAAGAAAGCTGTGGAAGTGGTCAGTGTGCCTGGCGACGGCGACCCAGCGAGAGCATCATATAGGTGCACATCAGCACGAAGGCCACCGGGAAGCCCCATAGTGCAGTCCCATAGAGAGCGGGGTGTGCGTCACTCGGGGTGAAGTACATTCCGAGGATCACCAGCAGAGCCGCAAAGGACACGGCAGTGGCGATGACGCCCAGCACCAGAATGGCGCGCAGCAGCGGGGATGCCGAAGAACTCATAGGCCAAATTCTATACGGCTGGCGACTGGAGGTACCCTAGTATTCGCTCACAAGGAGGTTTCACAAGTGCCCACTGGAAAAGTGAAGTGGTTCGACGCCGAAAAGGGTTTCGGATTTCTGACTGGCGACGACGGCCAGGAGGTCTACCTGCACTCCTCGGTCCTGCCCTCCGGCACCAACTCGGTGAAGGCGGGGACCCGTATGGAGTACGGGATTGCTGAAGGTCGCCGCGGTAAGCAGGCGCTCAGTGTCCGGATCATCGGTCAGGGTCCCTCGGTGGCCCGCGCGCACCGCAAGCCCGCCGAGGAGATGGGCGAGCTGGTCCAGGACCTGGTGAACCTGCTGGACAACACCACCGGTCAGCTCCGCAAGGGGCACTACCCCAAACCGGAGCAGTCCAAGAAGATCGCCGCCCTGCTGCGGCGGGTCGCTGACGATTTCGACGCCTGAGGAGGACCGCGATGAGGTCCAATGCACTGGATATGCCGCTTTCGGCCGCCGTGGAGGAGGCTCGCACTGCCGTTGAGGAGATTGCGGGCCCCGGGGAGGTCGGTGAGCATGTCTCAGCCACTGCAGACGACCTCCGCCTGGTCACCCACCGGTTCACCGCCCATAAGACCGGCTACCGGGGGTGGGAATGGTTCGCCACACTGGCTCGGGCCCCGCGCAGCAAGAAGGCAACTGTCTGTGAGGTAGGCCTGCTGCCCGGTGAGGACGCGCTGCTGGCCCCCGAATGGGTACCCTGGTCCGAGCGCGTTAAAGAAGAGGAAAAGGACTAGTCCCGCCTACTGATCCAGAACGTAGTCGATGCAGGACAGCAGTGCGCTGATGTCCTCGGGATCGGTGGCCACGAAAGTCGCAATCCGCAGCTGATTCCGCCCCAGCTTCCGGTAGGGCTCGACGTCGACAATCCCGTTGGTCCGCAGCGTTGAGGCCAGGGCTGCGGCATCCACACTGTCATCGAAGTCTACGGTGACGATCACATCGGAGCGGTCCTCGGGCTTCTGCACAAAGGGGGCGGCGCTGCGGTGAGCCTCGGCCCACTGGTAGACCCGACCTGCTGAGTCAGCGGTCCGGGCCGCGGCGAAGTCCATCCCACCGGAGTCATTGAGCCAGCTGATCTGCTCCCCCAGGGTGACCAACGTGGCCAGGGCCGGGGTGTTGTAAGTCTGGTTCTTCCGGGAGTTGTCGATCGCTGTGGTCAGTGAGAGGAAGTCCGGGATCCAGCGCTGCTGCGCAATCCGCTGCGCCCGCTCCACTGCAGCCGGGGACATCACTGCGATCCACAGCCCGCCGTCGGAGGCGAAGTTCTTCTGCGGGGCGAAGTAGTAGACATCGGATTCGGCGATATCCACCGCAAGCCCACCGGCAGCCGAGGTCGCATCGATGACCACCAGGGCGTCGTCGTCGGCCCCTTCAACCCGATGCACCGGGGCAGCAACACCAGTGGAGGTCTCATTCTGCGGCCAGGCGTAGACATCCACCGCGGCCTCGGCCTGCGGGACCGGGCGGGTCCCCGGCTCAGCGGTCAGGATCGAGGAGGCTTCAAGATGCGGGGCCTTATCTGTGGCCTTGGCGAATTTCGAGCCGAACTCACCGAAGGACAGGTGCTGGGCCTTGGACTCCACCAGCCCGAAGCTGGCGATATCCCAGAATGCGGTGGAACCGCCGACGCCGAGAACCACCTCATAGCCCTCCGGCAGGTTGAACAGAGTGTGCAGTCCCTCACGGATGCTGCCCACCAGATTCTTCACAGGAGCCTGCCGGTGGGAGGTTCCCAGCAGCCGGGGTCCGGCATCATTGAGAGCCCGGACCTGCTCCGGGCGGACGCGGGACGGGCCGGCGCCGAACCGACCGTCGGCGGGCAGCAACTCAGCAGGAATGGTCAGTGCAGGGGCGTCAGCGGCCACAGTCTCTCCTCGTTGAGGCATACGTATATATAAGGAATGGTCACAGGCGCCGGCGCCGATATGCTTAGGGGCGAGCCGTCCGTGGGAGCGGGGTGCAATGCCGTGAGGCAGGCGCCGCGACCACGGTGATCACAGTATCAAGGAGCCAGACGTTGACCGATCTCATCGACACCACGGAGATGTACCTGCGCACTATCCTCGACCTCGAGGAAGAGGGGATTGTGCCCCTGCGCGCACGTATTGCCGAGCGCCTGGAGCATTCGGGACCCACAGTCTCCCAAACGGTGGCGCGGATGGAACGTGATGGTCTGCTCAACCTCACCGAATCTCGCCAGCTGGAGCTGACCGACACCGGCCGGGAGCTGGCGGTGCAGGTCATGCGTAAGCATCGGTTGGCCGAGCGGCTGCTCTCCGATGTGATCGGACTCGACTGGCCGTATATCCACGAAGAGGCCTGCCGCTGGGAGCATGTGATGAGCGAGCGGGTCGAGCGCCGACTGGTGGAAATCCTCGATGACCCCGTGGAATCCCCCTACGGCAACCCCATTCCCGGGCTGGAGGAGCTCGGGGTGAATACTGGTGCCCATCCTGCACTGTTGGCTCGAAAGACCCTCCGGGAGATCGCCGAGAATCACGACGCCGCCCAGGGCCCGAGTTCCTGGAAGGTTCAGCGGCTTGCGGAGTCCATTCAGGTGGAGCCCGAGGTGCTCGAGCAGCTGCTCGAGGTCGGACTGCGCCCGGGCGTGGGCGTGGAGGTCACCGGTCTGGCCGAGGCATATGCCCTATTGACCGTTCACGATGAGGATGAGGGTGACCTCGAGGTCGAACTGCCACTTGAGGTGGCACAACACATCTTTGTTAACCAGGTGTAGCCGGGCTGAAAATGCCTCGATCGGCATGCTGGCGGGGCTTGGCGTAATGCTTTCGTGACGTTTGCCAAGTGTTCCGTGACCTAAGCGTGACTTTTATATCAATCTGTTATAAAGTCGTCTGCGTGCTTGGGGCAGATGTCCGAAATGCTCCAGGAACTCGGGCTGGCAGAGATAACCCTGCAGCCGGCCGGAGAAAGTTCGCAAAAGCTACCGCATCGCAGGGATTGAGGTTCCAGCAAGTGACAGAACAGACTTTCATCTCGCGCCGTGAACGCCGTGCAGCCCGTGAGGCCGCCAGCAGCCCTGCTCATACCGCCGGAACTGCCGGCCGTACCGCAGCTGCGGTTCTGGCTTCCGCCGGTCTTGTGATCGGCACCGGCGTGGCAGCAAGCGCCAACGACGACGCAACCGCATCTGAAGGCCGCGCGCTTTCCACCGTTGACATCAACGCTGCTGAGTTCAGCATCGAGCGGACCACTGCTCCGGCCGTGAGCTCCGTGACCGCTTCTCCCGAGGTGGATCTGACTTTCGAGCGCCCCGCATTCTCCACTGAGAGCGCACCCGAGCCCGAGCCGGAACCGGAGCCTGAGCCGGTTGAGGCCGAGGCTGCCGCCCAGGAAACTGAGGAGCCCGCCGAGAGCGAGCCCCAGCAGGAGGCTGCGCCGCAGCAGGAGAGCCAGCCCGAGCAGTCCTCCCAGCAGGAGTCCTCCTCCAGCTCTGAGGGCAACAACGGCGGCGGCGAATCCGCCAGCTCCGATGACTCCGGCGCCTCTGAGCAGTCCTCTGAGCCTGCCCCCAGCTCCGGTGGTAGCGGTTCTGTCGTTTCCGCCGCATACGACGGACTCGGAGTGCCGTATCTGTGGGGCGGAACCACTACTGCCGGCTTCGACTGTTCCGGATTCATCAACTGGGCTTACAACCGGGCAGGCCGCGGTGGGCTCCCCCGCACCACCTACGGCATGGAAGCCTCCCTCCCGCGAGTGTCCAGTCCCCAGCCCGGTGACATCGTTCTGGCCAACAACAGCAGTCACGGTGCCATCTACATCGGCAACGGCCAGGTGATCTCCGCGACCGTGTCCAACGGCATCAGCGTTCACGACATCAATGCCGGATGGCACAACGTCAACGCCATCCTCCGGCCCAACTGATCACCGGTAGATAACGAATCTCCACACTGTGGGGCGTAACCTCTGAACAGGGGTTGCGCCCCACAGGTGGTTAAGGGGTTTATTCGTGCAGGTCACCCAGCTTCTCATAAGCTCCACTGAGGCTTCGGTTGCGGTATCCGTGACCTAAATGTGACATCGAGACCGTTTTGTTATAAAGTCGACACCGTGATGATGACTGATACCACTACCGCAACCCAGACCCGGCGTCAGCGCCGTGAGGCAGCCGAGATGGCTGCCCGCCTCGACGTCAAGGGCCGCGCCGCGAAGACAGGCCGTACAGCCGGCGTCGTACTCGGCGCCTCCGGCCTGATCCTCTCCAGCTCCGTCTCCGCAGCAGCCGTGGAAGTAGCCCCCGCCGATGAGGGCCGGGCGCTCACCACTGTCGCTCTCGACGCACAGGGCGCACTCGAGCGGGTCTCCGCCACTCAGCCCACCAGCATTACCGCCTCCGAGAACCTGCAGCTGACCTTCGAGCGTCCTGCAGTCTCCACTGAGAGCGCGCCGGAGCCCGAGCCGGAGCCGGAGCCCGCAGTTCAGCCAGTAACCGCTGAGACCACCACTGAAGCTCCCGCCACCGAGCAGGCATGGGGCACAGAGGAGCAGGCCACCGCTGAGCAGCCCGCTGAGACTCAGCAGTACCAGCAGAACAACGGCGAGACCGCTGCCACTGCAGAGACCGAAACTTACGAAGAGCCGCAGCAGGAGGCGCCCGCTGCCAACTCCAGCGTTATCAGCACCGGCTACACCGCCCTGGGCACCCCCTACGTATGGGCCGGCTCCTCCCTGAGCGGTATGGACTGCTCCGGCTTCATCAACTGGGTCTACCGTCAGCACGGCATCAGCCTGCCGCGCAGCACGCACGGCATGCTTGCCAGCCTCCCCCGGGTTTCGACTCCCCAGCCCGGTGACATCGTGATCTCCACCGGCATCCGTAGCCAGTACCACGCCGGCATCTACGCCGGTAACGGCCAGATGCTCAGCTCCATGGCTTCCCGCGGAGTGACCACACACGGCTACCAAGACGGATGGCACAACGTGGTCGCCATCCTGCGACCGGCCTGATCCGGCGCTATTAGTCATCCACACTGATGGGGTGTGATTCACCGGGGACCGGTGGTCACACCCCATTCGTGTCTTAAGGCGCAATTGACCGCGGGGTTTATAGTGAATCTGGTAGAAAAGGCCTAAGACGGTGACAGACCGAAGGATCTGATATGCGCACCTTGGTGCTCAACGCGGGCTACGAACCGCTGAGTGTGGTGACCTCCCGCCGAGCTGCCGTCCTCGTGATGCGCGGTAAGGCCAGTATCCTCGCCGAGGACGGAAGCCCCATCGCGTCCCCCTCTGCCCTGATCCCCCGCCCAGCAGTGATCCTGCTGCATAAATACGTCCGGGTCGTCCGACGCCGTCCCACCGCTCCTTCGCGTCGGGGTATTCTCCGCCGGGATCAGCGAAACTGCGGCTATTGCGGCAAGACGGCGGCAACTGTGGACCACGTGATCCCGAAGGCCCGAGGTGGTGACTCCAGCTGGGAGAACCTCGTGGCCTGCTGCGGACCCTGCAATGTCCGCAAAGGGGATAAGACACTCGAGCAGTTGGGCTGGGAACTGTTGGTGACCCCCAAGGCGCCACCGCATCACATGTGGCTTCCCGCCGAACTGGACGCCCCCCGAGAGGTATGGATGCCGTTCCTGGATCACACGGGGAACGGGGTTGTCAGGACCGCCACAGCCGCCGCCTAGGTAGTTCTGACTGCAGGTGAGGATCCGCCCGCGGCCAAACTATTGGTATGTGGGCTTTGGTGCCGTAGGCTGGTGTACAGATACGTTCATTGCTTTGCCTGTTCAGCAGTTTTAGTAAGTGGCCGCATCACCGCTCTGACCAGCCTTGGCCGGCTAATCGGAGATCGGCACCGTGAAGTCATCGGTGCCTCGAAAGAAGAACAGTAAGGAAAATCATGGCCACTGGCACTGTCAAATGGTTCAACGCCGAAAAGGGCTACGGGTTCATTGCACCCGCAGACGGCTCGGACGACGTATTCGTGCACTTCAGCGCGATCAACTCATCAGGCTTCCGCTCCCTCGAGGAGAACCAGCAGGTTGAATTCGAAACCGCTCGCGGCCCCAAGGGTCTGCAGGCTGAGAATGTCACTCCTGTCTGAGCAAGACACCTCGAGAGTTCGATGAACTGAACTCCCAAAAGGACCGGTCCCGGTCGGCTGTTTCCACAGCCGCAGGGGCCGGTCCTTTTGCTTAACCATTATTCTTAGGTGGGAACGGGAAGAACTACGGAGGTCAGTTATGCGTATCCGCCAGGGGTCGGATCAGCACACTCTTCAGCTGCGCAGCGGCAACTCGGCCAATGGGTGCATCGGTGCAGCCATCGGACTCTTCGGGGCGATATTCGGAACGGTCATCGCCGGCACAATCTTCTTCGCGCATCAGGCGGCGCCCGGGATGCCCACTCCCTGGTGGATTCTGTTCACACCGCTGTTCTTCCTGGCAATCGGTGCCTTCTTCCTCGCGACGGTGACCAGATACCACGCTACGATCCGCCAGCATGGACCCAGTGAGGTCCGCAGGCTCCGCTGGCTGGGTCTGAGCAAGGAGGAGGACGGTTTCCACCCCAGCGAGGCCCACCATCTCCTGCTGCACACCGAGGAGAAGATCCACCGGAATAAGAACGGCACCAGCCGCTACCGGATTTCCACACTGGCGGTGGTCCTGCGCGATGGTCGTGAGGTCGTCATCGGCCTGCAGCGCCGCGGAGGACTGGGCGGTAAGCAGCCTATGTTGGATCAGGCCGGCGAAATTTCCTACTTCCTCGGGCTTCACCTGGAGCGCACCGGATATGGCGCGCCATTGGGCTACGACATTCCGCCTGGGGGAGTAGCTGGACCGCCGCATACCTGGGGCGCACAGCCGCAGCATCCTCAGTATCAGCAGCATCCACCCCAGCCGCACCCACAGAACCCGGGGTGACGGCGGCGGACTGCCCGATTGGATCCGTGGAGACAGGAACCGATGATGAAGAAGACAATCAATTCCCTCCTGGCCGCGGGCGGCGTCGTCGTACTTTCTGGTTGTGGCGGTGGCAGCAGCACGAATATGGCTGAGGCGCTGGAGGAGCTCCCTGCGGTGGAGGACCGTTATGTGGTCGGAGTGGTTCCACGAACTCAGCGAGGAAGACCTCGAGGAGGGAGTCCGTGACTTCAACTGGTCCAGCCATGAGCTCACGGTGAGATTTGGGGATCTCGCCAACTATCTGATGCTTGATGACCTCGATGGGATCGAGTTCGATTTCTATGAGGCAGTGGATCAGGCGGTCAGTGCTGGACAGCCCCCAGAACAGGTTGGGGCCCTCTACGGGGAGTTCGATGCTGAAAGCCTGCGCAGTGAGTTCGCTGACCTCGGCTGGGAAGGTGAGGAGGTCCTGGAGACAGAGCTGGATTTCGAAGGGGCCAGGCTTCTCAGTATGTACATGCCCCGTGTGCTCACTGAGGAGGATCGGCTGCTCTACGGCAGGCAGAATGCTGATCTCGAGAGCGACACCAGTGCCACCGATGATGAGCGGATCCAGGAGCAGCTGGACTGCCTGGGGGATGTAGTTGCCGGAGCCATCACCGGGGGAATTGCCGTAGGGGTGGCACCGGATGATGATGATCTGCCCCGTGGCGTCATCTGCGCAGAGGGGGACCCCGAGGAGCTCTCCGAGACGATCGCGCAGGAAGTCGAATCTGGAGCGAGCTGGCGCAACGGGCGGCCATATAGCGAGTACTTTATTGATCCAGAAGAGGATCCGCATGGTGAACTGGCCAGGGTCTACGTCAACTTCCCCGAGGTTGGTGAGGACGATGCGCGGCTGCCCTACAACCTGTTTAACCTGCACTTCCAACAGGACCTGCCCGGTCTGGTGGATGAAGCCGATGCCGAATTCCAGGACCTTATGGATGACGCTCTGGATTCCCCATTAGGCGGAGAAGACAACGACGACGACGCCGAGGACCAGTAGATAACTGGGCTCCTGGCCCGGTCCTCAGCTGATGGCGATGAGCGCAATACCGCCGACCACCACGCAGGCGCCGAGAATCCGGCGCAGGGGGTCCTCCTCCTTAAACAGCCACCAGGCCAGCAGTGCCCCGATGATGATCGAGGATTCGCGTACTGGCGCCACCAGGGCGACCGAGGTGAAGGTCATCGCGTAGAGCACCAAGATATAGGCCAATGGCGAGAGTACGGCGATGATCATGGCCCGGCGCCCGTCGCTGCGCCAGGTGGGGGCGATCTGGGTGCGCTTTCGCAGCACCCAGGGCAGCATCAGTACGGCTTGGAAAACCCCGCTGAGCCCGAAGTAGAGGATGGGATCCACTGCCAGGGTATTGACGCTGAAATTGTCCCAGAGAGTGTAGGTGGCGATCGCTGCGCCTGTGGCACTGCCGTAGAACAGGCCGGTGCCCAGACCCGATGAACGTTGAAAGAGCTTCTTGCCCGTGACGATGAGGATGCCGCCGATGATGATCAGACCACCGATCAGGGCCAGAGTCTCGGGCCGCTCACCGAGGAAGCAGACCGCCACGAAAATCGTCAGCACCGGGCCCACACCGCGGGCCACTGGATAAACGACACCGAGATCGGCCTTCCGGTAGCCGGTCTGCAGCAGCATGGCATAGCCGATATGCATCACCGCAGTCACCGCCGTGGCTAGGGGCAGCTCCCAGCCGTAGCTGGCGCCGCTGTAGATCGCATATCCGATACCGAACGGCAGAGTGACAACACAGCCCAGGGAGTAATACATCCACACAAAGATGGTGGTGTCCCCCTGTGAGGATTTCGCGGCGAGGTTCCACAGAGCATGGAAAACTGCGGCGGCCAGCACCATGCCCAGAGCCAGACCACTCATGATGACTCCGTATTGAGATCCAGGGTCAGTGCTGAGTGGAGAACATCGACCACTGCGAGGTGGGCGATCCGGCTGGAGGACTCCACCAGCTGCTCGGCCCCGGTGGAACCCACGGCAACCAGTGGGATATCGGCGAGCCGGGCCAGTTGGGACTGGGAGTAGCTGGTGATCGCCATGATGGTGGCCCCACCAGTGCGGGCTTCCTCCACCACATCCAATGTCTGCGGGGTCTGGCCGGAGTGGCTGACCGCCAGCAGAACATCCTCAGGTCCGAGGAGGCCGGCCAGCAGCACTGAGGAGTAGTTGTCTGCAGAGTGCTGGACGGTCAACCCAGACATGGTCAGCCGGTAGGAGACGTCGGTGGCTACAGGTAACGAGGTGCCGGAGGCGGTGACCAATACTCGGCGTGCTGAGCGCAGGGTCCGGATGGCTTCGGTGACTGCGGCCTGATCCAAGGTGCCATGGGCTGCCCGCAGGCTTTCGGCGTGACTGGCAATGATGACATCAGTCAGCTCTGCGGTGGTGGAGGCCTCGGTGAGGCTTCGCGTGGCCGAAGGGGTACTGGCGGCCTCATAGGAGACCCGGGCAAGAGTCTTTTTCAGATCCGGGAGACCGGTGAATCCGGCCGAGCGGACTGCGCGAACCACGGTTGCCGCCGAGACCTGCGCCCGGTGAGCGATCTCCTGCGCGGTGGCATCAAGCACAAAGACGGGGTCATCGATGATCAGCTCGACGACGGCGGCATGCCCGACTTTCAGTCCGGGTAAGAGGGAGCGGAGTCGAGAGCTCAACCCTTGACGATCAGAAATCACGTTGCACACTATACACAATGGGTGAAATGGTGTTGCATCTGTAATGCCCAGGAGGCCGCAGGATCGTGGTGTGCTCGCCCCTCATTTCCGCCTGGCAAGACGATGCGGCCAATAAAAGCGAGTGAGGGGCCGGCCAGATAACTGACCAGCCCCTCACTCATGCGCTGCGTGAGACTTATTAGGCGCCCGGACGCAGGATGGCGTTGGGGGTGTGCCAGCTCTCGTGCATACCGTGGACGCGGACGCCCTCGGAGAGGGTTGCGGAGATGACCTGGCCGTTGCCGACGTAGATGCCGCCGTGGGTGGAGCCGTTGGCTAGCACGATGTCGCCGGGCTGCGGGTTGGAGACGTGGGTCAGGGAAGCCTCCATGCCGTAGGTGGTCCGGGGCAGGTTGCCGTGACCGGCCTGCTGGTAGGCCCAGTTGATGAAGCCGGAGCAGTCGAAGCCGGCAGTGGTGGTGCCGCCCCAGCTGTAGGGGGTGCCGATGCCGTTGTAGGCAGCGCTGACCACGGAGTTGTTGGAGACCTGGCCGGTGTCGGCGCTGGCTGCGGAAACACCGGAGTTCTGAGTCTCCTGCTGGCCGCCCTGGGACTCGTAGGAGTTCTCGGCGCCCTGGTAGGAGCCGGAGCTCTGGTAGCTCTGCTGCTCGGCAGGCTGGGCCTGCTCGTAGTGGACCTCTTCGCCGCCGCCGGTGGGGCCTGCGGCTGCATTGGCAGCAACGCCGGTGCCCATGAGGGCGCCGGAGACAGCCAGAGCGGTGACAGTTGCCCGGCCGGTGGTCTTGGCCACTGCGGCGCGGCGAGTCTTGATAGCGGCCTGGCGGCGCTCACGGCGGGTGGGGATAGTCGCGTTGTCAGTCATTCGGTAGTACCTCTCCCTGCGTATTGGCGGTAGTTAGCGGTAGTCGCTATCGGCATGCAGGGAAGGCCGACAGCGGCACTTTGAACACATGACTCGTTCAAAGTGCGGCCTCAACTGTATAACAGGTAGATAACGTTTGTAACGTTTGGCTAACGATTTTGTGCTTAAAGTCTCAGGTGGCGTTAACTGGAATCGCGCTGACCTGGGGTTTAAGTGATGATGTAGGTCTCAGAATGGTCACAAATGATTACGCTTCGTAGTTGCAGAGCGTTACTCAGCGTGACCGAGGAAGCCGCGGATGTACTCGGTAAGACGGGTCCAGTCGTCATCGAACCAGAGGAAATGCGACACCGCTGAGCTTTCGATCAACTCACTATTGGGCATCGATTCGTGCAGGGCCTCTGCATGGGCAAACGGCACAGAGCCGTCATGTCTGCTGTGGATCACCAATGCCGGCTGCTGCGGTTCGTCTTCGGTCGGCTGGTGCATGACCTTGAGGTCATTGCGGAAACCCGAATAGGAGCGCATCAGACCGAACAGCTCCAGCGTTTGAGCTTGATGCGCCTCGGATAGGGCGGCCAATACTTCCTGACCGGACAGGTTGGACAACTCTCCGGCCATCATCTGCAGACCGACACGATTAGGCATGCCCCTGAAGAGGATGCGCACCATGGTCCAGGTCAGCCCCTCCAGGGGTGGGCCGAAGATCACCCGGCCCACGCGACGGGTCTTCGATTCCGGCCAGCTCAACGGCCCCACTGCAGACTGAAGAATAACGCGTTCCACAAACTCCGGATGCCGGGCGGCCAGAGCAGTAGCGAAGGGTCCGCCGGCTGAAATGCCGACGACGGCCGCGAGCTGATTGATCCCCAACTGCTGGCACAGAGAAACGACGACGTCGGCGAACTCAGCGGTAGAGCAGGGGAGCGGGAGGTCGGTCTTTCCATATCCGGGGCGGGTAATGGCCAGGACCGAGTACCCCACCTCAGTGAAGGCGGCTTCGCCCATAGCCATTCCGGCATGCATATGGCCGCCATGAAATAGGAGGACGGTGCGGTCTCCGACCTCTTCGAATCGGTACTCAACCCTGCCGGAATCCAGGCGGGCCAGTTCAGTGGGCCGCCGCAGCTGGCCCATGCTCACACCCTAGGGCACTGTGGGTTGATGGTCACGAGCTCTGATCCCAGGCAGAGCAATGATCTGCGGTAATTCGGCCCCGCCGATTTGAAAGGATGGTGGGATGTCCAGTCCAAATAACCACGTGAGTTGGCAGGAGATCCTTGCCGCATTGGGCAATAAGGCTGCCTGGGAACTGTTCGCCAAAGCTGAGTTGGGCCTGCTGTCCGCCGATGAAGTTGACGGTATGACCAAGAAGGAGCGGAAGGCGCTCGACCGACTCACAGCCAGCGGGGTTCTGGTCACTGGCGAGGGAGGTCTGGAAGTCGACGACACAGTCTTCCGGGCAGCGCTCGCCGAAGGGGGTTCTGGAAAGTCGCCTGAAACAGTCCTTGAGAAGTACGTGGCCGGGGTCAAACTTCGCTCCATGCCCAAGAAGCCCCATGAGCAGGTGGAAGTGCTGCGCTGGATTCGGGCACAAGTCATGGAAAGCGGCGAACGCCTCAGCGAAGCGAACCTTGACCCGGATTCATCTGTATCGGCGGTACCCGAACGCACTATTACGTCGACTATCGCGCCTATGGTGCACCTTCGTGGATGCTTCTCAAACCCCCGCAGCCCGGTGAAAACGCTGATCCGCAGTGTTCTCAGGGGATCGTCGGGGCGTCGGGCACGTCTCCAGGCTACTCGGCATCACGATGAGCAGGGTCCGGTGGCAGAATATTCGCGTGGTCCTCAAACCGGTTTGAGTGCCGCGAATCGCCAGGAACTGGCCGCGGGGTACGCCTCCGGGGTGCCGGTGAAGGAGCTTGCCGAACGGTTCGGGGTACATCGAGCGACGGTCAATCGAGTTGCTGCCCAAGCAGGGCTGCAAGCTCGGCGGGTGCCGCTGTCCGAGCAGCGGCAGACAGACGCTGCCCGGTTGTATTCGGAGGGACTGACGTTGCGAGAGGTCGCTGCGAAGCTAGGGACAGGCAAGGACGCTGTTCGATCTGCTGTAGTTGCCCACGGTGGGGCGATCCGATCCCGTGGGAGCTACTTCCGGAAGCGATAGTACGTCGGATCAGAAGACAACACGGGCACTTTCTCCGCTGGGGTGCGCGGTGACCCTTATTGCCACCAGCTGGATGAATGCTATTGCGCGTCGTAGTTAGCCTGCTCCTTGACGTACTGTTCAAACAGCTTCACAAATGGCTTGCGATAATCTGCGGAGAACTTCGTCCCCGGTGCTCCCTTCCCACGACCTGGTTATTGGCATCAGTAAGTGTGACTTGAGTACGTTGTCAACAGCATCCCAGATATGATCGGCGCAGACGCCTTCATCGAGAATGCCAATCACCTCGATGTGCGCCGGCTGGGCAGACCGGCCGTAATTGCCACAGCGATACCATCGGCCCTCCGGCGAGCGAAGCGTCCGCCGGACCCAGCGCGATCAGTGCCGTTGGCGGTATAGCCGAGGCGGAACTCGGCGTGCTTTGGAAAAGTAATCAATCGAACAGCTAAAACTTCGCCGAGATTGAGGTCTTCGAAGTGGCCTTGGAGACGATCCATAGCAGCGGACGAAATGTGCGATCAGCTCATCATGCGCCTTCTTCCATTTGCCGCCTGCTTCGATAAGTTAGGAGCGCATCGGGCAGCTACACAAACACCAGCGGTAGACCCGGTGCTAAGGACGCGACTAAACGAGATTAAGGATGGCGTCCAGCAGATGATCGAACTCGGAGACCCGCTCATCAGCTCCCTCTATCACGTCGTCAACTGCCCCGCCAACTCAGAACCGTGCCGATACGAATGCGCCTTCAACTTCCTCACCTAAGCCATGCTCAGCTACTTCTGCCCCTTGCCACATACAACGCTCAAGCCAACAAAGCTGAGACCTGTCGCCAGAGGTTGTATTCTCAAAGGCAAATGAGAGAGAAATCGATAGGCGTTGAGCACCAGTGTTGTTTGCGGCCAGTGCGGGGCTAACTGATTACCGAGAGGAGGTCGGTGCAGGCTTGTTCGCAGCGTCGGCAGGCTTCGGCGCAAACTCGGCAGTGCTCGTGCATGTCAGCGTGCTTTTCGCATTCAGCGGCGCATTCTGCGCATGCGGTCCTGCATGCTTCAATCGCTGCCTTGACCGTGGTGAGGTTTTGACCAGTCCGGCGGCTAAGGACAGCGCCGGTCGTTGCGCAAAGATCAGCACAGTCAAGGTTGAGACGGATGCAGTTACGCAGATCGGTGACCACCTCTTCTGCTAAGCAAGCATCAGCACACGCAGTGCATGCCTGGGCGCATTCGAAACAGGCCGCGATACAGTCGGCCAGTTCCTGAACGTGAAGATCAGTTGTGCCGTTGGGGTGTGTTTCGATCATTGAGGTTGTGGTGGTGTGTGTCATCGCTGTGCTCCTTCATCTTTCGATCAAGTGCCGGAGGGCCCCGGACCATTTCGACGCTACTGGCCAGTTGTGACAAGGACAACAGTTCGGAGCCGAACTTCACACAATCTTCATGTCGGGGCGCACGGGAGAGTGCATGCGATAAATAGAGTGAAGAACCTCGCCTCAGGGCTCTTCAGGGCGGCGACGGTTGAGTCAACGGCTCTGGGTGGCGGTTGGCTCATTACAGTGGCGAGGCACAGGGCACCGGATTCACGCGAGTTGCGACGAGGTGAGGCACGTCGGATCGCCTTCTCCGGTCGAGATCGGCGCGGTCGAGGTCAGACCATCGTGTTCAATGCTGAGTTCGGCGTCTATGTCGCGGGGTAGCCACAACCCGAAGAACCCGTTGTCGTGTGTCTGCACGGTTTTGTCGACCAGGACCTCGCCGGTGGCCTCTTCAATGACAGTCACCTCCAGTTCTTCATCGCGCATCTCTCCGACACATGTCGTCAAACTGTGGAAGAAGCACTCATGGGTCTGATTCACGTAGGGTGCGACCGAAAGGTAGAACTCGTCCTCAGGCAGGGGCACCGATGATTCGTTGCCATCCTCATCGATCATCACAACTGCTTCTGTTTCTACGGTGCGACAAAATCGGTGGGCCGCTCCGCCAACGGCAGCCTTTCCAGCTCCTCGACAACCTCACGTCCGGAGGCGTCCTGCAGCCCGGAGGCTGAGAGCGCACTGTTGCTGCCCCCAGAAGGGGCTGAGGGGTCTTCAGATGAACATGCTGCAACAAACACCATCGCTGCCAGGACCGCAGCGCTCGTGCTGAATCGTCTGGTGTGACTGGCCCAGATCATGGTGGGGGTCCTCCTAGGTACTGAGGGTTTCGACGAGTTCTGTAGGAGCGCGGGTGATGGGTCAGAGGCTGTCGCGCATTTCTTCCATCTCTTCGATCTCTGCAGACTGGTCGGAGATGACGTTCTCTGAAAGTTCAAGGGCCTCTGGATTCTCCCCCGTTTCGAGGTGGTCTTCTGCCATACTCACGGCACCTTCATGGTGAATGATCATCTGGTCTAGAAACAGGCGGGACGCTTCGTCCCCCTCGGCAGACTCTAGATCAGCGAGGTCTTCCTCACTCATCATGCCATCGTGGCCACCATCGCCCATCATGCCGTCGTGGCCACCATCGCCCATCATGCCGTCGTGGCCACCATCGCCCATCATGCCGTCGTGGTCGCCGTCGGGTCCATTACCCCAAGTCTCAAGCCACGATTCCATCTGCTCGATCTCGGGCTGCTGAGCGGCTCGGATGTCTTCTGCCAAAGCCGAGACCTCGGGATCGGCATCATCGGTCTGTAACAAGATATCCGACATTTCCACCGCCTGCTGGTGGTGAACTATCATCCCGGAAACGTACTCGACGTCGGAATCGTTGTACTCGCCGCCATTGGCAGGGTCAGTCTGTTCGTTCTGCGCAGCCGGATCGTCGGCGGGGTCTTCGGCGTCCTGAGCGGGACCTCCACAAGCGGTAAGTGCAACAGATACCGCAAACACACTGACCGCCACAGCACTGAGTCTAGTCTTCATGCCTTGATCTCCTTTGAATTGGTTCGCCTCCAGTAGACATGAGGATCAAGCCGCCAGTCTTGCCAGAAGCGGGTTCTTCAGAGGATCTTTAGAAAAGCTACACTCCCGCTTGATACGGGGCACTCGGAGCTCACGTGCCCGCCGGCCACAGCCGCGGCGGTCTCAGAAGCACTTCCAGGGGCCCTCGGGTGACCAGCCGGCGCCAGGTGAGTGAAAAAACTATAAGCGCGACAAGGATCAGGGCACTGACCACCAGCCCTTCAGGAAGGGTCGCAGGCCCAGGTCGGACCGCGAGGGCAAGAATCAGCAGATGACCCACGTAGGCAGTGAAGGCCAACTGCCCCAGCATCACCAGGGGCTGCAGCCATCTTTGGACGCAGCGGTCAGCAATCTTCAGACACACTCCCAACATAAGGATGGCCGCGCCAGTGCCTTCAACCAGCCACAGCGGCATCTGAGAATGAGCCACAGAGCTGATCAGCCGTTGCCACACCAGATGACCGGTGGGCTCACCCATATAGACAATGAGTGCAAACGATATTGTCCTGGCTCCGAGGGCGCTCACAGCGCCCCACTTGATGAGTCGGGTGCTCAGGAGCTGACTGGACAGGTCCCGCCGCCCAAGCCACATCCCGAGGAGGAACGGGGCAGCCCATACTGCCACGGGATAGGGCCCAGTGATGAAAGTGCCGGCCAGGAGCTCTCCGGGGGAATCGGTGGCTGTCAGCGGATCCCGGTCGAAGGCCTTGTCGGTGCGTTCCTGAACCGCGAGCCACAGTATGGGTCCGAGCGAGGCACTGAATCCGGCAATAACAAGCAGCACGCCCCCGGCGGCCCGAGTGAAGGGCAGCGCCACGATAAACAGGGCAGCGTAAGTCACTAGAATCACTGAGACGCCGTGGTCCAGGGCTTGGAGGAGCAGCCCGCCCACGAACAGCACCAGTGCCCGCCACAGGATAGGTCCCGCCGGTATTGGAGTTTCTCCGCTCCGCGCTCGCCGGGTCAGCAGGGAGAACCCGATGCCCCCTAAGAGCATGAACAACAACGAAGCCCGCCCGTAAGGCAGGCGGTAAAGTATCTCGGCCAAGCTGTCTCCGCCGCGAGGCCCGACATTGACGACGATCATGCCCGCCACGGCGAGACCCCGAGCCGCGTCCAGTCCGGCGAGACGCCACGGGCCTGGCCCCTCGCTCTGCTCGAGGGAGGACGTGCTATTAGGTGGCAAGCTCGCTCTCCCTGGCTCAGAATTCGGTCTTCGGTACACGCTAACTTTTCCGCGACCTTCTAGGCTAGACAACCGCCGTAGCTGAACGGTTCAATCAAGGGCCCCTTGGTCGAATCTTCATTGAACCTTCATCAACTATCGAGGACGGCCGATCAGCGCTGTGCGTCAGTCATGACGCGGCAACTCCACTGTAAAGAGTGCACCATGCCCCGGTCCGCGGCTTTCGGCCCTTACAGTGCCGCCATGGGCTTCAACGATGGAGCGCACGATCGTCAGCCCGATACCGGAACCGCCGTGGGCGCGGTCACGGGCGGTGTCGACACGGTAAAACCTTTCGAACAGGTGAGGAACGTGCTCTGGCGCTACCCCGTGACCAGTATCTTCCACGCTGAGAAGAACCGTCGCTGAGTCGCTGCCGGTTCGAAGAGTGACCTGATCACCCGGTTGCGTGTGACGCAAGGCATTGTCTAGCAGGTTCGTCAGAACTTGTGAAAGGCGGTCACGGTCCCCGACCACCATGGCCTCCTCGGCCTCTTCCTCAATCTGCAGATCGACGTCACGCGCTGCGTAAAAGCTACGGGCTTGTCCCTGCGCGACGCTGACGAGTTCAGCGACCGAGATAGCCTGGGACTCCATGCTCAATCGGTGTTCTTCGGCAGAGCTCACCAGTGAAACGTCCTCCGCGAGACGCTTGAGACGATCAGTCTGCTCACGCAGCATGGTCAGTATTTCTGAATCGGCGGCCGCCACCCCGTCGAGCATCGCCTCCAGATAACCATCGACGGTGGCTACAGGTGTTCGCATCTCGTGAGCCAAGTCAGACAGAAGTCGCTTTCGAGTATGTTCGATCTCGTCGAGTTCCGAAGCCATTCGATTGAACGCCGAAATCATCTCGGTGAATTCTGCACCCATGGCGCCCTCTGGCACTCGGGCACTGTAAACGCCTTGCGCCACCTGAATCGCAGCGCTACGCACCTTGTTCAGGGTGCCTGCGATGCGGCGGGCAAGAAAGGCACTGACCAAAACGGACGCTACCCCGGCTGCAATCAGGGCCAACAACAAAGAGAGCTGCCACGATGCGTCGAAGGCCTCCTCAGCGTGCTTCACCACCTCTGGGTCCGGATTGGAAGTCTCAACCATAAGCATGTGCTCGTGGAAAATCGCTGGTCCGATGGCAAGGGCCACGACCCAAGCTGTCAGAGCCCCAACCCCAAGGACAAGAATGGCAGCCAGAAGTATCCGGACCCCAAGCCTGGCGCCCCACGGTTGCCGGTCAGGCATCATTCGCCCGTCCGCAACTTATATCCCACGCCACGCACGGTATGAATGAAGCGAGGCCAAGCGGGGTCGTCATGTATCTTTCGCCGGAGGTTGCCGATGTGCACATCGACCAAATGCTCATCTCCTATCCACTCTTCACCCCAGACTTTGGTAATCAGTTCGCGGCGGGACTTTGCGGTCCCGGGTTCAGTGATCAGAGCTGACAGCAGCTCAAACTCGGTCGGGGTCAACTCCACTTGGCTGTCGTCAAGCCACACTTCGCGCGCGCTCGTGTCCACCATCAGAGCTCCCGCCCTGTGCCGGTGCCTTTCTGCTGCCGACTCAGGACGCGACCGCCGCAGCATAGCGCGGACCCTCAGCACCAGTTCACGCGGGCTGAAGGGTTTAGTCACGTAATCATCGGCGCCCACCGACAAACCTATGAGACGGTCCACCTCATCAGCGCGAGCCGTCAGCATAATCACATAGCAGTCTGAGAAAGTTCGGATCCGCCGGCACACTTCCACCCCATCCATCCCAGGCAACCCCAAATCGAGGACCACAACGGTCGGTTCAAGCTCAGCTACCATCTGCACCGCGTCAGGACCGTTTCCGGTGGCCTCGACACACAGCCCATCCCGGCGCAGATACTCCTGGACCAGGCGCACCAGCGGCGCCTCATCGTCCACTACGAGCACAGTTGGCAATTCAGTTCTCGTTCTAGAGGCCATTCCTAGACCATAGAGGAAGACCCCCGAACGCACGCCCCGCCCGATGGCTGTCCGAACCAATCAATCGCGAAAACTCAGCTGCGGATCGAAACAGCCTGGCTTCAACGCGCATTTCGTTACCTAATTGTGACAATGATGCAGAACTGTTATAAAGTCTGTCTCGTGCTCGACAGAGGAGTTGAACCCAAGCGTAGCGCCCCACCACCCAGCGAAACCCTCAGCAACCACATCTAGTGGTCCGTCTCAGTTTTGGTTTGCCTGTTCGTTGAGGCTGGCTCGTGCTCGGGCGACTTTTGCCAGGATTGACTCGGCGGTGGCAGTCCATACATAGGGTTTCGGGTCCTGGTTGTTGGCTTCCATATATTCTTCGATGCTGTCGATGAGCTCCGGTACTGAGCGGAACATCCCGCGGCGCAGGTTCTTCTCGGTCAGGTCTCGGAACCAGCGCTCGACCTGGTTCAACCACGACGCGGAAGTCGGGGTGAAGTGGAAATGGAACCTGGGATGCTTCCTGGTCCATTCTTTGACCTTGGCGTGCTTGTGGGTGGCGTAGTTATCTAAGATCAGATGGACATCCAGGTCATCAGGGACCTCGCGGTCGATCGTTTTGAGGAACTTTAAGAACTCTTCGTGCCGGTGCTTGGGCAGGCACTGGCCGATCACTTTGCCGGTGAGCACATCCAGTGCCGCGAATAACGTGGTGGTGCCGTGGCGCTTATAGTCATGGGTCATCGTCGCACCTCGGCCAGGCTTCATCGGCAGCGAGGCTTGGCTGCGATCCAGGGCCTGGACGGAGGACTTCTCGTCCATCGCTAGGACCACGGCCTGCTCGGGAGGGTTGAGGTAGAGTCCGACAACATCAATGACCTTCTCATCGAAGGCCGGGTCATTGGAGACTTTGAACGTATCAACCCGGTGAGGTTTCAACCCCAGCTCACTCCAGACCCGGTGGACTGTCGAGTGCGAGATTCCCAGCTCTTTGGCCAGTGAGCGGGTCGACCAGTGGGTTTCGCCCTTGGGCGTGACCTTGGTGGTCATCCGCACGATCTCAGCGATGGTCTCTGACGGAATGGAGGGTTTGCGGCCCCGGCCTTTCTTCACCTTGCCCCAATGCTTCAGGCCTTCAGTGGCGAACGCCGAGCGCCAGGCTCGTACTGTCATCGGTGAGATCCCGTGCTCTGCAGCGATGGTGCGGTTGCCGGCCCCGTCAGCAGCAGCCAACAGCACCCGGGCCCGGATGACTTCCCGGTGAGCTGCCGAAGTAGAGCGGGCGACCTTAGCAAGCACTTCACGATCAGTGTCGGACATAACAAGAGGCGGGGCTGGAGCAGACATACTCCATTCTACCCCTAGACGACCTAACTATTTACGAGACACACCACTAGAAGGTCAAGATGCTGATCCCACCCTCTACCGACGGTCAATTACAACCCTCGCAACTACCAGTAGCCGAATGAACGTCGCCGTTACGAAGCCTCTCGTGCGAGGCGATGGGCCAGCCTCTCAGCGTCTCGGCGGACATAGCCGAGCAATGAAGACCCTCGGTCGCGCTGCCACGGACGCCCCAATGTGTAGAGCCCCTCTACAGGAGTGACGCCGTCTTGGTTGGTAAGGGCGCCGTTTTCGTTGAGCGCACCGGGGATATCAATCCAGGTGTCGTCATGCCGATATCCCGTAGTCCATACAACTGTGTCTACCTTGATATTCGTGCCGTCTTCGAAAGAGAGACGATCCGTGTGGGCCTCCACGGTTCTTGGTCGGAAACTGACCGCGGCCCTGCGGAGACGTCGACGACTGGTGCCGATTACCGGCTCATTCGCGCGCAGGCGACGGCCCAGGCGTGAACTTCCAGCAACGCCGATGAGACCTGTGGTCGTCAACCACCAGAACAGATCACGCCCTAGGAGACGCTGTGGCAAGCTACGCAGACCTGCACCTTCGGATAGAGAAACTCTCTTCCCTTGGTTGGCGAGCTCCAACGCGATTTGGAATCCAGAGTTTCCACCCCCGACGACAGAGACGTTGTCACCGCGTAGCTGACTTGGGTTCCGATAGTCCTCGGAGTGGATCTGCAAGACCTGCGGGTCAAGTCTGTTGGCCAGACCGGGCACGAAGGGTGACCCGAAAGCCCCGGTCGCGACGACAACAGCTCTCGCCCTCAGGGGCTCCCTGCTTGCGAAGCGCAGCCGAAAATCCCCTGCCGCTCCGTTCAATCTCGTCATGCGGGTGTCGAGGTGAACGGGTAGGGCGTACCGCTGGGCATATGTGGCTAGGTAGTCAGCCACCTTATCTTTGCCAGGGTGTGTCCCCGGTTCACCAGGAAAGTCGAATCCAGGCAGCGAGTTGTACTACACAGGGGTGAACAAGCGCAGAGAGTCCCAGCGGTGTGCCCATGAGATGCCCACCTTGTCGGTCGCATCGAGTAGTTGGAAGCTCATTCCTGCTTCGGCCAGGTAGTACCCGAGTGCAAGACCTGCTTGGCCCGCACCGATAACTGCCACATCGAGATGTTTGTACGTTGCTGGACTCATGGCTGTACTTGATGGTCCGAGCCTGCTCCTGCCTTGGCGGAGACAACAGGACGTGATGAGGGGTGAGAGTGGCGGGTGCGAGCCGCGCGTAACCCGTTGAGAATGATGACGACCTCGGCGAGTTCGTGGACGAGGACGACGGCGGCCAGGCCGATCACGCCGAAGAGCGCCAACAGTGGTAACACCGCGATCAGGGTCAAGGAGAGGATGATGTTCTGGTTGATGATCATCCGTCCGCGCCGGGCGTGCGCCAGGGCTTGAGGGATCAGGCGGATGTCTTCGCCGGTGAAGGCCACATCAGCTGATTCCACTGCGGCATCGGAGCCAGTGGCGCCCATGGCGATGCCTATATCTGCGGCGGCCAATGCGGGGGCGTCATTGATGCCGTCACCAATCATTGCCACCCGGTTGCCTGCCCGCAGTTCGGTGATGGCGGCGGCTTTGTCTTCTGGGCGCAGCTCTGCGCGGACATCAGTGATCCCGGCTTCAGCCGCTAGAGCATGGGCTGTGCGTGTGTTGTCACCGGTGAGCATGGTGACCTTGACCCCGGCACGGGTAAGCTGCTGGATCGCTTCTACTGCTTCTTCGCGCAGTTCGTCCCGCACACCGACAGCCCCGACTGCCTCCCCATTATGGTGGATGACCACCACGGTGCTGCCTTCCCGTTCCAGTTCTGTGACTTCTTCGGACAGCGCCCCGGCATCAAGCCACCGGGGACTGCCCACCGCGATCCGGCTGGCACCGATAACTCCGGTGATGCCCTGTCCAGGGTGCTCAGTGATTTCAGTGGCCTGCGGGGCATCAGCCGCCGCATGAGTGATGGCTACCGCGAGGGGGTGCGTGCTGTGAGCTTCCAGCGCTGCTGCCCACGTCAGTACCTGCTGCTCGGTGTGCCCGGGTGCGGTCAGCACGGCGCTGACGGTGGGACGGTTACGGGTCAGTGTGCCTGTCTTATCGAAAGCCACGTGACTTACAGATCCCAGTTGCTCGAAAGCTGCACCGGATTTCACGATCACCCCGTGCTTGCTGCCCCCGCCGATGGCAGAGACCACGGTGATCGGCACCGAGATCGCCAGCGCACATGGTGAGGCGGCCACCAGCACGATGATTGCCCGGGTCACCCACTCCATCGGGTCTCCGAAGAGTGAACCCAGCGCCGCGATCAGAATCGCCAGCAGCAGTACACCGGGCACCAGGGGACGGGCGATCCGATCAGCCAGCCGGGCACGTTCACCCTTCTCCGCCTGAGCCTGCTCGACCAACTGGACCACTGTGGTCAGCGAGTTGTCTGTTCCCGGTGCGGTGACTTCGACCTCCAACACCCCGGTCGTGTTGATCGACCCGGCCAACACCTCATCACCAGGGCCAGCCTCCACCGGAATCGACTCACCAGTGATCGCTGAAGTGTCCAGGGCTGAACGTCCGGTGCGGACCACCCCGTCAGTGGCTAGGCGTTCCCCAGCTGCAACCCGGATCAGCTGACCCGGCACCAGAGTAGAGGCAGCCACCTGCCGCTGATCGCCAGCCTCGTCGACGATGGTGGCGCTGGCTGGCAACAGGTTCAGCAGGGAACGCAGCCCGGAGTGGGCCTTGTCCATCGCCCGATCTTCCAAGGCCTCTGCAATGGAATAGAGAAAGGCCAGAGCTGCGGCTTCTTCGATGTAACCCAGCGCAACCGCTCCAGTGGCGCTGATCGTCATCAACAACCCGATACCCAGGCGGCGACGCACCACCAGCGCCCGTAAAGCACCAGGAACGAACTGAGAAGCCCCCAACAGCAGGCTGACCCAGAACACCGCCAGCGTCACAGTCGAAAGCGGGTCCTGATCTGCTGCCCCGGTCCACTCCAACACCCACCCTGTGGCCAGCAGCAACCCCGAGACCAGTGGAATCAGAACACGACGATCCCCCCACCACTGAGGCTCTTTAGTGCTCTCCGCAGAAGCCGTGTTCTCACTGGGGGAAGCACACCCGCAGGCATCCACGCTCATCGCTGCACCTGCTCTCCGCCAGCGCAGCACCCCTCCGGGCACACCGGGTCAAGACACTCCGCACCCTCATCGACTGCCAGGGTTGTCTCCACCAAAGCGTTCAGCGCCCGCGACAGGTGAGGGTCAGCGATCTCATAGCGGGTCTGACGGCCCTCCGGCTCAGCGACCACGATCCCGCAATCCCGCAAGCACGCCAGATGATTCGACACATTCGTCCGCGTCAACTCCAGGTCACGGGCCAGCTTGGCCGGATAATCCGGCTCATCCAGGAGGGACAACAAAATCCGGGACCGGGTGGGGTCAGCCATAGCGCGGCCCAACCGGTTCATCACATCAAGACGAGAAGCAATAGTCAGCACACACTGACCATACAGCGAACGATGACTAGTCAGCAAGTAGTGACCTAACCAGAAGGCTACCTTCAGTACGCGGGAGGTTGCAGGCGCACCTGGTGGGCATGAGCCACGACAACACCAGACATCCCTCGCGCCGAGCGAAGAAGATCAAGTCCTCAGACACAGAGCTTGATGTTCCGGCGGTGCTTCCTCATGTGATCATCACTGTCACCGAGCCCACCGGGGCCCTAGCTGTCACCGTGGATGGCGAGGACTTCCCCGCACCCGAAGACGGGGCATGGTCTCGTGCCCGGTTCGGCGAGCTGCTGGACGCGGTCACTGAGGACCGGACACAGACGGTGCGGATCGAGGTTCACGAAACCGACGGCTCCACTTTTACTGACATCATCCGAGCCCGCAGGCGCACACCCACCACCCCAAACCCCGAGGCGGAGCAGGCAGAGAGCGCACGGTCTAAGGCCAGCGGGAAGGCGGCTGCGGCCAGGGTCTCGGGTGCGGGGTTCCTGCCCGGTGAAGACGTGGCTATCGCTTTGGTGGTCACCGAGACCACCGCCAATGACGACGGAGAGGTCGAGACCCGTCTGACCCGGCGGCAGAAGACGACCTTGCGTGCTGGTGCTGAGGTGCTGGTCTTCGGCCGGTCCTCGGGGACCACACTGGTGAGGCGGCTGCCATGACCCGGGGCATCACTCCGGGGTCTCACCAAGCCGGGGGTATGGGTGATGAAGTCACCAACGCCCTGATCATCCTGCTCATGGTCACCGCAGGCATTGCAGTGATCCTGCGTGCCGCTGGCACTGTCGCCGCCTGGATCACCGGCGCAGCGATGCCCGATGCTGGTCCAGCTGCCGGGCTCGGGGTTCTCTTCAGCCCTGGTGATCCTGCCAACGCGCTGGCAGCTGAGGGCCTACACCCGGTGGCCTACTGGATCATTGCCGGGTTGATGCTCGCCGGGCTGGCCGGGGCGGGTGCGTGGGTGTGGGTGTGGGTGCGGGTGCGCCGCTGGGGGCAGCAGAAGCAGAATGACCCCCATCGGCTGGCAGGCACCGCCACCAGTGCCGACGTCGCCAAAGTCGCCACACCAAAAGCACTGCTACGCCGGGCTGAGACGCTGCGGCCTTCTCTGGTCAAGCCCCGCGTGGAGGATGTGGGCTACCTGCTGGGGACCTCTGCGGGCAAGCAGGTGTGGGCTTCGGTGGAGGACTCGATTCTGCTGATCGGCCCATCCCGATCCGGTTAGGGCCTGCATGTGGTCATCAATGCGATCCTGGATGCCCCCGGGGCAGTAGTGACGACATCTACCCGGCCGGATAACCTCACCGCGACGTTGCGGGCGAGGGAGAAGGTCGGCCCGGTGGCGGTCTTCGACCCCCAACACCTGGCAGAGGGCATCCCTGCGGGGATGCGTTGGTCGCCCATCCGGGGGTGTGAGGACCCGCTGACGGCGATGATCCGGGCCACCGGGCTGGCTTCAGCGACTGGCATGTCCGCTGGCGGGGTCGAATCTGGCGGGTTCTGGGAAGGCAAGACCCGTACTGCCCTCCAATCGCTCCTTCATGCGGCTGCGTTGGATCATCGGTCACCGGCTGAGCTATTCCGCTGGACTCTGGACCCCTCAGCCGCCGCCGAGGCGGTGACCATCCTCTCCAGCACCCTGAGGGCGGCGACCGGGTGGGATGACTCGCTGGCCTCGATGCTGGAAGCTGACCCGAAGACCCGGGATTCCATCTGGCAGGGCGTCTCCCTGGCGCTGTCAGCGTTGTCTGATCCTCGGGTGTTGGATGCGGTCTCACCCAGGGCTGGGGAGGACTTTGACCCCGAACAGTTCATCCAGGACCGGGGCAGCCTGTTCCTGTTGGCCACCGGCGCAGGAGCCGGAGCCTCAGCCTCCCTGGTCGCCGCGTTCGTCGAAGACCTGGTCGAAACCGCCCGGCGCATGGCCGCCCGATCGCCCGGCGCACGGTTGGACCCGCCGCTGCTGCTGGCGCTGGATGAGATCGGCAACCTCGCACCCCTACCCAGTCTGCCGACGTTGATGGCTGAAGGTGGCGGCACCGGAATCACCACTCTGCCGGTACTTCAGTCGTTGGCACAGGCGCGGGAGAAGTGGTCAGAGAACCAGGCCGGGGCGATCTAGGATGCCGCGATCGTCAAAATCATCCTCGGCGGGGCATCGAACTCCCGGGACCTCCAAGACCTCTCCACCCTCATCGGAGAACGCGACGAGTACACCGATTCAACCACCATCGGGGATCACGGCACCCGCTCCAACCAACGCTCAGTTCGCCGGGTCTCGGTGCTGTCACCAGACCGGATCAGGACCCTACCCTTCGGCACCGGAGTCACCCTGCTGCGGACCGCACCGCCGATCATCACCGACCTGCGCCGCTGGACCCAACGACCCGAGGCCACCGAGTTGAAGGCCGACCGGGAACAGATCGAAGCCATGCTCCAACACCACCCAGGCACCTAACCCGCCGGGGGCTGTGTCTCGGGTGGCGGGGTGCACCTGTCTGGCAGAGGCCACCTGCACCAGGCGGTGGCCGTGGCAGATAAGGAGCCCTGGTCATGGCGATCCATACCCAGCAGTCATTCTCCGGTTTCATCGCCTCAGCACCGCAGCTGAGCTACACCGAAAACGGTGACCCGCGCTTGTTCGTCAAGGTGGGCAAGGAGCACTACCAGCGCGAGGCCGATGGGTCTTTTACGCAGAAGGACACCACCTTCCACAACCTGGTGGCCTTCAAAGCTGCCGCCGAACAGGGCCATGAACGTCTGGCCAAGGGCGACAAGATCATCGCCGAAGGCTACGTGCGCGCATACGAGTACACCGACGCCAACGGGCTGACCGCTCCCGGTGAGGAGTTCGTGGCCCGCCGGATCGGTCATGACATGGCCCGCACCCGCTACGAGGTGGAGCGCACGCCCCGCCGCAGTGTCGAACGCGACGCCGCAGGGTTCGAGGCACCCCAACGGCAGAGCCCGCAGTCCGAACCGCCCAACCTCAGCCTCTGACACCGGCCAGGAGCCAGAGCTATGAATCAGCACACCCCACACGACCCGGGGCCGGAGGACTACGACGCCCCTGACACCTATGACGCGGCCTGTGACGAACCGGACCCCGGCTTCGAGCCAGGTTTCACCCCCGGCGGTGACCTTCCTGAACCGCCGAAGCCGATCAATTGGAACCTGCTCTTCGCCGATGAACTGGAAGCCGAATGGCTGGAACTGAACAAGTGGGTCCACTGGTTGCGGCGGACCTACGGGCTGCCGGCCAGTGTGATCCCACCGTTCTGGCACCACCACCCGGAACTGGTGTGGGAACTCTCCGCCCTGCACCTGCACTGGCTCGGGGCCTACGACCCCGAACAGAACGCCTCAGCGCCCATTGGGTGGCACCGGGACTTCGCAGACGCCAGAGCCCGGCTACGGGAGTGGGTCGCAGCCTCGGGCACACGGCTGGACAGGGACCGACCGACCCGGCAGACCTCCTGGCCCGGAGAAGCACCTGCCCCACCGGTAGAAGACCTCACCATCGAAGACCGCGAAAGCGAGTTCGTGGACTTCGTGATGGCCCAAGTCGCACAGCGACGCCAAGCCGAGGACGAGTTCTTTCGCCACCTCGATGACCACCCAGGGGGCCGGTGATGAGCCAGACCTCAGACCGTCTGCCTGAGCGGATGCGGGACCTGCGGGTGGAGGCCCAGCCGCGGGAGACCCCGGACCTGCACCGGCTGGCCCAGGTGTTCATCGGCATGGCCCTGGACCGCGCCCGCACTACCCACACTGGCGAGCAGACTGGCGATGACTCCGCCACCACGGTAGAGGCGGAGACGGAGCCCGGAGTAGAATCTGACATGTAAGAAGCCAGCAGCCGGACACGGTTCGGTTGTCGGTGCGCAGTCATGTCTGGCCCATAGGGCTTACTTCGACAGGCTCCACTCAGCCTGTTGATGTCGTGTTTCCCGTTTACGAGTCGCACCGCACCAGCGGCATCCCATGGTGCTGCTCGTGTTGGCCCCGCCCGTATCGGGGAAGGAAACACGACAATGACCACTACAGCGCCCGACATCTCTAGTCTTCAACAGCTGGGCCAGACCACCACCCTGGCGGTGTCCTACCTGCGAGTCTCCACCAAGGAGCAAGCCTCCAAGGGCGGCCGGGATGAGGGGTTCTCGATCCCGGCTCAGCGGGAAGCCAACCTTCGCAAGGCCCGTGATCTGAACGCCATCATCGTAGAAGAGTTCGTGGATGCCGGTGAGTCCGCCCGCAAGGCCGACCGGCCTGAGCTGATACGGATGATCGAGTACATCAAGGCTCATCAGGTGGCCTACTGCATCGTGCACAAGGTGGATCGTCTGGCGCGGAAGCGCTCTGACGATGTCGCTATCCATTTAGCGTTGCAGGAAGCGGGTGTTCTGCTGGTCTCTGCCACAGAGAACATCGATGAGACACCCTCGGGGATGTTGCTGCACGGCATCATGTCCTCCATTGCAGAGTTCTACTCGCGGAACCTGGCCAATGAAGTCTCCAAGGGAATGAGCCAGAAGGCCCTCACCGGGGGCACCAACGGCAAGGCTCCTATGGGCTACCTCAACGTGGTGAAGAAGGATGAGCTGGGCCGGGAGATGCGCACCGTTGACCTTGATCCAGAACGAGCCCCCATCGTGAAGTGGGCCTTCGAGGCCTACGCCAGCGGCAACTACTCCACCGCCAGCCTGCGTGATGAACTCATCGACCGTGGTCTGACCACGGTGCCAACACCGAAGCGCCCGAAGAAGGCTCCTTCCCTTTCTGCGGTGCACCGGATGCTGTCGAACCCGTACTACAAGGGCAACGTGTCCTTCCGGGGCACGGTCTATGAAGGGATGCACGAGCCGCTGGTGCCCACCGAGATTTGGTACCGGGTCCAGGCAGTGCTGTCCTCCCACCGGGCCTCGGGAGAGAAGACCCAGGTCCATGATCACTATCTCAAAGGTAGCCTGTACTGCGGCCAGTGCGGGTCCCGGCTGATCATGACCAAAGCCAAGAACCGCCAGGGCGTGATCTACCCCTACTTCATGTGTGCCGGGCGGCACTCCAAGCGCACCAACTGCGAGCAGAAGGCCATGTACATCCCGGATGTGGAGCGTGCGGTCGAGGATTACTACAAGCAGGTCCAGATACCCGAGCACATCGTGACCGCGCTGCGGGAGCTGGTGACCTCGGAGTTCGATCGGTTACAGGCCACCACCAAGCAGCAGCAGGAGGCCTACACCCGAGAACGGGAGGATCTGATCGCGGAGCGGACCAAGCTCCTTCAAGCTCACTACGCCGGAGCCGTGCCGCTGGAGCTGCTGAAGACTGAGCAGGAGAGGATCGCTAAGCGCCTGGCGTTCCTGGAAGCACAGATCGAGGCCGGCACCCTGGAGTACGAACAGGCCCAGGCCCATCTGGAGGACTGCCTGGCCCTGGCTGGTGACTGCCACGCGATCTACATGAGCATCGATGACTCGCTGCGCCGCGCAGCCAACCAGGCATTCTTCGATAAGCTCTACATCCCAGAGGCCGATGCCGTGGACGGGGAGGCCGGTGAGCCCTTCGACATCTTGTTCAACCCGGAGGTCCAGTCCACCGCGCTGCGTCGCAAGCAGGCTGGTGGAGACCAGAGTGGAGTTCAAACCGCGAACGTCGCAGGTTTGAACAAGGACCAACTGGTGCCCCCGGCAGGATTCGAACCTGCGACACCCGCTTTAGGAGAGCGGTGCTCTATCCCCTGAGCTACGGAGGCGTGGGTCCGGCAGAGCCGGACGTGCCTCTCCCATCTTAATGGTTCAATACGTCTATGGGTTCCACAGGGGCTGGGCGCCAGTCACGGGGTTCAGGAGTGGACTGGCGTGAGACATCAGAAAGTTTTGAACTGGTCAGCGGCAGGAAAGCCGCCGTCCCGGCCGCTATAAGCCTCGCGGTAGGCGGATTCATTGCACTAGCGGGATACATTACTGGTGAATGGCTCGTGATGATCCCAACCCTGTTCTGTGTAGGACTAGCGATTCTCTTCGTTCGGGGGAATGAGGTCCGGCGCACTCTGTTGAGCAGGGCCGCATGCACCACAGTGACCCGCGGCATGAGGCACCAAGCCCGTGTCGAACAGTTTCGTCACCAGGACATCCACCACATCGGTCTCCATACTGATGAAGTCGATCTGGGGCGTGGGGCGCGGGTGCTGCGCTCCACCCTCTAGGCCGGACTCTCAGACGGCAAACAGATAACTCTCGCCGAAGCCACGACCGCCTCTGCCCCTAGCGAGCAACTCATGCTGGAGGAGTCGAACAGGGTCTCCCAATTCCTCGGACGGGATCTCCACCGCACCGGAGTGGGAGCGCCGTGAGCCAGCACAAAGCCTCCCCACTCCAGCTCCAGCAGGAAAAGGACTGCCTCAGGTTGACCAGTGGGTATTACAGTATGACGGGCGCATTAGGTTCTCTGATTCTCTCTGGTCTGTTCATCGGCGCAGCGTTGGTCACTCGCGAATGGATCCTGCTCTTCGGGGTGGTGTTGGCCGCCGGCTTTGTCTTCTTCTACTCACAGAATGCAGGCAGGCGGTACGCCGTCCTAAGCAGCACGGGCCGCCATGTGGTGAGGTCCTTCAGCGGATTACGGCGTCCGTTGTCCCGCGAAACCTTCACCACCGCAGAGATCCAGCGGCTCGGCCTCCACGCCTCAGAGACCAACGACGACGGTGCCCTGCTGCTAGAGTCCGTCCTCTTTGTGGATCTGCCCGGGGGGTTAAGGGTCCACCTTGCCTACGTTCGAGGTGTCCCGTTCCACGGTAGGCAGCTCATGCTGGCTGAGGCGCAGCAGGTAGCAGACTTCTTGGGCCTAGACCTCGAGCGAACCGGGATCGGTGCACCACCCGGTATCGATGGGCAACGTCCAGAGTGAGGACTATCGCATAACTGACAACGGCAGGTAGGCGCTGACCACCCAGTTCGGGGCGTCGACAACTTCACTGATCTTCAGATCCACCACCACCGAACAGAGCACATAGGCATGCCGCGGCTCCAACTTGTATTCAGCCACAAGATAATCAATCATTGCGCGGACAGCATCCCGGGAGGCTTCCATGAGATCCGGGCCGATACCAGTGGTGGCGTAATAACCAGCATCCTCAATCCCTGACCGCAGGGGCCCCGGAGTCCGGAACTGCGGAGCACTGATTCGCCGATCCTTATGCAGGCTGACTTTCAATGTTCCCTCCAGCGGGGCCTCAATGGCAGAGACACAAACCTCCCCATCACCCTGGGCTGCATGGGGATCCCCGAACATCAGCCGGGCACCCTCAACCTGCACCGGCAGGTAGACCTTGGTTCCGGCGGTCGAATCCCGGATATCCATATTCCCGCCGAAATGACCCGGCGGCATGACCCCGAGCCCTTCCCTCGTATCCGGTGTGCAGCCTAGAACTCCGAGGAAGGGGCGTAGCGCAATATCGGCCACATCCAAGAATGTCGCGGTGTCCCCAGCAGTGAGATCCCATTTATAGACGAAGGGCTCCGCGAAGTCCTCGGGCAATAACCCCGCCCCGGGACGGAAACCGGTCCACCCCCAGCCCATAGTGGAGAACTCCAGGGGCTCAATCTCCAGGACATCGCCGGGCTGGGCATCAGCAACCATGATCGGCCCGCGCAGCGGATAGGCTCGGGATGGATCCCGTTCCGGCAGGGGGCCACCATTCTCATAGTCCCGGTAGAGACCATCGGCGGCATCGAGCACATCGAAGCTCAGAGTGTCACCGCTGCCGATATGCAGCACCGGTTCATGCTCGGTGGTCCAGAGCCGGTTATAGACCTGGGGAACCTCGTAATGAGTCATGGTGATCACTTTCCGTTCAGGGCTGAGGTGTCACCGGCCAGACTATCCCCCTGCGGGCTCCTTACTGAGTGGAGCCGCTTGAAAGCACATCAGCACCCTGCGCTAGGTTAGGCGTGATGAGCAGCGCGGAGACTCCCCCGAATAACGTCCCGGACACTCGGCCCCCCACCGAACCGGTGGACCGTGCCGAGGCCAAGGAATACCGGGCAACACTCAACGCCCGCGGCATCGTCCGTGACGAAAGCTCCTTCGAGGTCAAAGTGATGGGCATGGCCGCTGTCGCGCTCTTCGCGGTGTTCATGGCCGCAACCGGCGACTCCACAGGGTTATGGGTAGTAGCCGGCGCCGTCGTCGTCGGTGCTGTTATCTTCTCAGTGCTGAACTATCAGCGCTACAGCCCCGTGCTGGACTACCGGCTCTTCCGCTTCGCCCAGGCCAATGGGCTCACCTATGACCCCGCTGAGATCGTGCCACCGCTGCCGGGAATGATCTTCCACCACGGCAAGAGCAGGGTCTCGCGGCACCGGCTGCACACTGAAACCACCCCCATGGTGGAGTTCGGCAACTATCAATACGTGACCCAGAGCGGCCGGGACAGCACCACCCACCGCTGGGGCTAGATCGCCGTGAGGCTGGGGCGCCCGGCCCACCAGATGCTGCTGGACTCCCGGGATAAGCGCTCGGGCTTTGGATTCACCGGTCTGCCCCAGCGGATGTCCCGCCGCGACCGGATCGCGCTGCCGGAGGAATTTGAGTGGGATTTCCACCTCTACTGCGCCGAGGGTGCCGAACACGAGGCCCGCGCGATCTTCACCCCGGAGGTGCTGCGGCAGATCCAGCGCAACCGGGGCCAGTTCCACATTGAGGTCATTGACGACTGGATCCTGGCCTACAGCAACACTGAGATCGTCGGCACCGATGCGCGGCTGTGGACATGGGCCTTCGACCTCGCCGCCGCCCTGTTTCAGGCCGAATCCCACTGGATGGCAGCACAGCCTCAGGACCCACTGGCCCAGGATCCTGATACTTCGAGTCCTGTGGAGTCGGAGCCCGTGGAGCCCCCGGAGGCTGCACCGGAAACCCCAGAGCCCGCTGAGCCGGTGCCCTCGATCTCAGATCACGAAACCCCGCCGCCTGAGGGTCTGCAGGGTCAGCGACCTCCTCAGGGATCGACCCGGGCGGAGAACCTCCCGGTGGTCAGCCAGCCTGGCAAGCGCCTGCGGGACAACACCCCGCTGGTGACAATCGGGATTATCGCCGCGGTCTCAGTACTGCTGGTCCTTCAGTTCACGGTCCTGTCCGGGCGCTGAGCCCGGCCGGAGATGATGTAATCACGCACTACGACGACGACCACCACTACCGAGATCACCGCCAAGAGAGCCCAGCTGACCTGGGTGAAGATTGACGCCATGGCCGTCATCGAGGTCTCCGGCGGATTCTGACCCAGAACTGCGTCGATCAGGATGTTCTCGGTGATGTCCAGGGAGGCGAATCCGCCTGCAGTGGCGACAACCGCCCACCGCCAGGTACCGCGGGCCAGCAGCCCCATCGTCGCCCAGACCGCGAGGAAGAACATCACCGGGAAGACGATCCCGGCGGTCTTATGCAGAAAGTTCAGCTGGCCAGCGGCCTCATCCTCAAAAGCGGACTGCAGGGCGAGGATATCGGCGTCGTCGTACCCTGTGATCCGGGCCCCGGGCATAGAGAGGCCATCGGCGAAATGGGAGAGCTGCGGCATCGCATAGGCATGCAGATATAGCCCCATGAACAGGGCGATCCCCAGCAGCGCGTAGACCAGAATCCGCGGCGAGCCCTGAGATTCAGGCTCCGGTTTGGCGAACTTCTCGCTGAGGTTCTTATCCCGGTTCCGCGTAGGGTTCCCCCGGTTCTTCTTCCGCCGTTTTGCCATGGGCACTATCTTCCCAGATGCCGGAGCCTCCGCTGCCGGGGGCAACTTTTCGTGGGGTTATCGGGTTTTCGTAGGCATATAAGGCTACGAATTCTCAATAACCCTACGAAAAGTGAGGGCGAGGTAGCCCGATCGGGGAGTGGACCCACCAGGTGAGGCCCTGCGCCCTCGGGCTCTGTGGAGAACCGCGAGTGGTGTCCGGCCTGCCCCGCCCTCTGTGGAGAACCGCGAGCGATGTCGGGTGCGCCCCGTAGACTGGAGGGGATATGGAATTCCTCTTCACACCACCATCAGAGCGGGCCGGAACCACCACGCGGAAGGCGCCTCCTATGGCCCAAGAGGGCGCTGTGCCCCCGGATGACGCCGGAGCCGCCGTGCTGGAGGAACCTATCCAGAACACCCCGGGCTCCCAGGGTGACGAGGGCTCCACCGCGGGGCTCAACCCCCAACAGCAGCAGGCCGTGCTGCACAGCGGCGCCCCGCTGCTGATCGTCGCAGGTGCCGGCTCAGGAAAGACTGCGGTGCTCACCCGGCGGATTGCCCATCTCATCCGCAGTGGTGACGCCCGCCCGCACGAGATCCTAGCCATCACCTTCACTAATAAGGCCGCCCGGGAGATGAAGGAGCGTATCGGCCAGCTGATCGGCTCTACCGCCGAACGCATGTGGATCTCCACCTTCCACTCCTCCTGTGTGCGGATTCTGCGCGCCGAGGCCGCTACCATCGGCCGCAAATCCAGCTTCACCATCTACGACTCCGCTGACTCCCTGCGCCTGGTCACCCAGATGGCCAAAGAGCACCAGCTGGACCCCAAACGCTTCAACCCCCGAGCCATTCGCAATAAGATCTCTGCGCTGAAGAATGAGCTCATCGACGCCGAGGAGTACAGCGCCAAGGCGCCCAATGAGCCCTTCAGTGAAGCCGTCTCCACTATCTTCCGGGAGTACTCCACCCGGCTGCGGGCGGCCAACGCCTATGACTTCGATGACCTCCTGGCCGAGACGGTCTACATGTTCGATGCCTTTCCGAATGTGCTGGACAACTACCGGCGCCGGTTCCGCCATGTGCTCGTCGATGAGTACCAGGACACCAACCACGCCCAGTACCGACTGATCCGCCAGCTCACCGGACCTGACCACCCCGATGTGGACACCCCTCCCGGTCAGCTGACCGTGGTGGGCGATTCTGATCAGTCCATCTACGCCTTCCGTGGTGCGGATATCCGCAACATCACCGAATTCGAGCGGGACTACCCCGAGGCCACCACCATCAAACTGGAGCAGAACTACCGCTCCACCCAGAACATCCTCTCGGCGGCCAATGCGGTGATCAGCCAAAACCCCTCCCGGGCTGAGAAGAACCTCTGGACCGAGAACGGAACCGGCCCCAAGGTCACCGTGCATACCGCCCACTCGGAATCCGATGAGGCCGAATGGATCGCCCGGACTATCGACAAACTCGGTGACGACTTTGGGCTCCGGCCCGCCGACGTCGCCGTCTTCTACCGCACCAACGCCCAGTCCCGCTCCCTTGAGGAACGGCTGATCAACCGCGGCATCCCCTACCGGGTCATCGGCGGGACCCGGTTCTACGACCGCAAAGAGATCAAAGACGCCCTGGCCTATCTGCACGTCATCAACAACCCCGACGACGACGTCAACCTCCGCCGCATCCTCAACGAACCCAAACGCGGAATCGGAGAGAAGGCCGAGACCACTATCGCCGCGCTCGCCGCCCGGGACCGCACTACATTCTTTGAGGCGCTTCGCCGCACCGAGGACTGCGGACTGGCCGCACGCTCGGCGAAGGCCTGCGAATCCTTTGTGCGGATGATGGACGACGTCGCGGCCCTGGCCACCACTGAGAAACCCTCCGTGGTGCTCGAGGCTGTCCTGGAGCAGTCCGGCATGATGGCCGCCCTGCGCGAATCCAAGGACCTGCAGGATGAATCCCGGGCCGATAACCTCGGCGAGCTGGTGGCCGTACTCAAGGAGTACGAGGCGCGCGCAAGCGCTCCCGGTAACCCCGGCAGCGGGGACCCGGAGGATCCGCAGGATGCTTCGGGGGATGCCGGGACGCCGGCCCTGGCCGATTTCCTCGAACAGGTCAGCCTCATCGCCGATGCCGACGCCATCCCGGATGCCCCGGATGCCGAATCCCAGCGGCTGGCCGCCGAACAGGGACAGGTCACCCTGATGACCCTGCACACCGCCAAAGGTCTCGAATTCCCTGTGGTCTTCCTCACAGGCATGGAGCACGGGGTCTTCCCCCACCAGCGCTCCATGGGAGACACCGAGCAGATGGCCGAGGAGCGCCGCCTGGCCTATGTCGGCCTCACCCGCGCAGAACAGCGGCTCTACCTCACCCGGGCGGAGTCCCGCAGCCTCTGGGGACAGGTCCAATACAACCCGCCGAGTCAGTTCCTGGCAGATATCCCTGAGGAACTGGTGGAGCAGTCCGGGGCGTCGTCGTCGTTCCGCTCTGCGGGATTCCGCGGCAGCACCGGCACCGGCTGGGGTTCGGAACCCTCGCTGACCGGTGGCGGATCAGCCGGCGGCGTAACATTCACCCCGCCGAAGACCTCACCTGTGCGCAAACAGGTCAACCCGGACCGGGAGATCCCCAGTCTGAAACCCGGCGACCAGGTGCAACACGCAAAATTCGGCCGCGGCGAGGTCATCGGTGTCGAAGGCACCGGGGATAAAACCGTGGCAAAGGTCAGCTTCGCCGGGAGCGAGAAGCGGCTTCTCCTGCGATATGCTCCAGTGGAGAAGGTCGGCTGAAGCCGCCCTTTGCTATAAAGAGTTGACTTCGACGCAGAAGGACACCACCCGTGGACCTGTATGAGTACCAGGCGCGCGATCTGTTTGAGGCACACGGAGTACCCGTGCTCGCCGGCATCGTGGCCACCACCCCCGAAGAAGCCAAAGCAGCAGCAGAGCAGATTGGCGGCGTAGTCGTCGTCAAGGCTCAGGTGAAGGTTGGCGGCCGCGGCAAGGCCGGCGGCGTCAAGCTCGCCAAGACCCCCGATGAGGCTTTTGAACACGCCCAGGCCATCCTCGGCATGGACATCAAGGGCCACACCGTGCACCGGGTGATGATCGCCCAGGGTGCCGACATCGCTGAGGAGTACTACTTCTCCATCCTGCTGGACCGGGCCAACCGCAACTACCTGGCCATGTGCTCCCGCGAGGGCGGCGTAGAGATCGAGCAGCTGGCCGTGGACTCCCCGGAGAAGCTGGTCAAGTACAACTTCGACCCCAATAAGGGAATCGACGACGCCGCTGCGGCAGAGATCGCCACCCAGGCCGGATTCTCTGCCGAGGAGGTCCCCGCACTGGCCGATGTCTTCCAGCAGCTCTGGGGCGCCTTCGAGAAGGAAGACGCCACCCTGGTGGAGGTCAACCCGCTGGTCAAGACCGGTGAGGGCAAGATCATCGCCCTCGACGGTAAGGTCACCGTGGACGAGAACGCGGAGTTCCGTCAGCCAGGTCACGCTGAGCTGGTCGATGAGTCCGCCGAGGACCCCCTGGAGGCCAAGGCCAAGGCCAATGACCTCAACTACGTGAAGCTTGACGGTCAGGTCGGCATCATCGGTAACGGTGCCGGTCTGGTCATGTCCACCCTGGACGTTGTCGCCTACGCCGGTGAGGCCCACGGCGGCGTGAAGTCGGCCAACTTCCTCGACATCGGCGGTGGCGCCTCCGCAGAGGTTATGGCCAATGGCCTCGACGTCATCCTCGGCGATGACCAGGTGAATTCCGTGTTCGTCAACGTCTTCGGCGGCATCACCAGCTGCGACGCTGTGGCCAACGGCATCGTGAAGGCCCTGGAGATCCTGGGCGACACCGCCACCAAGCCTCTGATCGTCCGCCTGGACGGCAACAACGTGGAGGAGGGCCGCCGCATCCTGCAGGAGGCCAACCACCCGCTGGTCATCACCGCTGACACGATGGACGGCGGCGCCGATAAGGCCGCCGAGCTGGCCAACAAGTAAGGATTGCGCATATGTCTATCTACCTGAACAAGGACTCCAAAGTCATCGTCCAGGGCATCACCGGCGGCGAGGGCACCAAGCACACCGCACTGATGCTCAAGGCTGGTACCAACATCGTCGGCGGTGTCAACGCCCGCAAGGCCGGCACCACCGTTGCTCATAAGGACGCCAACGGCGGCGACGTCGAGCTGCCCGTCTTCGGTTCGGTCACCGAGGCCATGGAGAAGACCGGCGCAGACGTCTCGGTGGCATTCGTGCCCCCGAAGTTCGCCAAGGATGCAGCCATCGAGGCCATCGACGCCGGCATCGGCCTGCTGGTGGTCATCACCGAGGGCATCCCGGTCCAGGACTCCGCTAAGTTCTTCAACTACGCCCAGCAGAAGACCAGCGCCGACGGTAAGCCCGTCACCCGGATCATCGGCCCCAACTGCCCCGGCATCATCACTCCCGGTGAGGCGCTGGCTGGCATCACCCCGGCGAACATCACCGGAAAGGGCCCGATCGGACTGGTCTCCAAGTCCGGCACCCTGACCTACCAGATGATGTACGAGCTGCGGGACCTGGGCTTCTCCACCTCCATCGGCATCGGTGGCGACCCCGTCATCGGCACCACTCACATCGACGCTCTGGAAGCCTTCGAAGCTGACCCGGAGACCGAGGCGATTGTGATGATCGGTGAGATCGGTGGTGACGCTGAGGAGCGTGCCGCTGCCTTCATCAAGGACAACGTCACCAAGCCGGTTGTCGGCTACGTGGCAGGCTTCACCGCCCCTGAGGGCAAGACCATGGGCCACGCAGGCGCCATCGTCTCCGGCTCCTCCGGCACTGCCGAGGCGAAGAAGGAGGCCCTGGAGGCTGCAGGCGTGAAGGTCGGCAAGACTCCGTCTGAGACCGCCAAGCTGCTCCGCGAGGTCTACAAGGGCGGCGGCTCCAAGGCCGAGGGCCTGGTGGACAAGGTAAAGGGCGTCTTCAAGAAGGACTGACACCCATAGCAGATCTTTCATCCTGAAGGGGTCGGCTTCCGCGCACAGCGGGGCCGGCCCCTTCAGTCGTTTAATTCGGAGGTCAGCCGCCCTCGGAACCTTCTCCCAGTTCTGCGTCCCGATAAGGCCCAAAGGCGAAATGCCGGCCGGTGACCTCGGTAGGCGTAACGCGCACGAATTGCTCCTTGGGGCCTGGTACCCAGGGTTGGAGATCCAGCCGTTCTGCCTCGCTGATTTCCCCGGAAGTCTGCAGCAAGGCGGCGGTGCCGCGCAGCACCACCGACCACGCCTCATCGGAGAGGATGCCATCGGCTTCAATGAGTACATTCTCGTTGACGGCCACCTCAGCAAGTTTGGTGCCTGGGGCGGTGCGGAAGACAATACTGCGCTGATCAGCAGCGATATTGATCGGGAAGATATCCGGATAGCCGGCGACAACGCCGACCAGACGGCCGTGCTGGGTCCGTTCTAACAGTTGCCAGCATTCGTCCTCGGTCAGTTTCCGGACCGGGTTGTTATCGGGGTGGTCGAACATCATAACGATACTCCTCTCCCAGTTGATCAGGCCCCATTGCCTGATGTCTTCAGTCTACGCCTAATTTCTACAACGTGTAGAAAAGAGTTGTAGAGCCGATCAGTGGATCCTGGGGCCCACAGTGGAGACTTCCACGTCCTCAGTCTCGACTGGAGTGTGGCTCATTTCACCAGCCTATCCGCGAGTGTGGCTAAACTGATGTGGATGCCGATCAGACATCCGATTGCCGACGAGTGGACAGCGGACTACATGACGTATGTATCCACCAGTCCCGTTGTCCGTCTGACTCACCCCCTGAGCGAGTTTTTGCGCAGCGCGATTCTCGAGTCGCGCAGACCGGTGTTGGCCACCTATGGGAGGGCCGCTCTGACTGGCCCTGTGGCCTCCCTGCTGAGGCGGGCTGGGGGATTGTGGTCATTCCGTGATGAGTCCGGGTATGTCTACAACGCAGCGCACGGATTTCAGTCGTTGGCATTCACCGACCTCTGGGAGGAGCCGGATGTCTCCCGAGCTCGGCACCCTTGGTTCATGACAGAGGGTCCGGCCACTGAGGGCGCCCTGCTGTTTGACACGATGATCCACCAGCGGGCCGATGACAGAACCCTCGTCGGCCGGGTGGCAGAAAAGCTACTCGAGGGGTTGGGGGTCCCCCCGCCGAATCTCTGGGACATATACGAACCTCTGACCCGAGACTGGGACCTCAATCAGATCACCGAATTCACCAAACGGGCTCTGGAAGTGAGCACACCGGTGCTTTTCGCCACGGGGGATCAGGCAATCGGTGAAATCAGTATCACACGCACCCCCCACGGGATGGTCGAACAAACCCGCGGAGCGGTTTCGACAGGCCAGTACCCCGAAGATCTCGCAGGGGTGGGTGATCAGGCCGCCAAGCTGCTGCGAGACCTTGCTGGTTCGTTCCAACCCAACGTGGGTTTCGTATCTATGGCAGAAATCGACCCGGGGCTTCGCTACTCACCCGGGTCCAAGCGTCCCGAACTGCCGCTGGCAGTGCTGATCGGTCCGCGAGCGGTGAAATTGCTTGAGATTGATTTCAAGAGCCTCTCTGAGAAGTTCGAGATCGAGATGCTGGGGCGGCGTCGTGTCGCCAGCCTGTTGGTGAAATTCAATGCCGCGCCCGATGAACGGTGGCACCAGGCAGCAGAGCTGACCGTGGAACTCGGATTCGAGGACCTCATGAAGGTCATGGGTCTGGTGAAGGAGCCCTGATGGCTGTCGAACTGGCGCTCTTATCCGAAGTGGCACCTGATGACTCAGCGGTGGCACTGGCCTTGGGAGATATCGATCCCCAGGGCAAAGTGGTGGCCTTCGATTCCATGCAGATGCGCTTACTGGTTGAGAGCACACAGGAGCCCCTGTTGGCCATTTACAGCACGCGGCATGTGGAAGTGCCCGATCAGGTTCGGCAAGCCGTGGAGAACCCGCCGGAGGCCTTCGGGCTGTGGACTGATCTGGTAATTCCGTATGGGGCAGATGAACTGCTTGCCCGGGAGGCAGCAGAGACTTTGGCCGCCCGGGTGGGTGGAAGCGTTCATTCTCGTCGATAGTGTGAGCTCTATCACGATCGCTGGCCAATGTTGACCATCTCTCCAGGTCAGGGCAAATTATTTCCCTGTGTTCAGGTTAATTTAAGGTTGTGTGCACGTCGTGGTCAGCTAACCCTATTGACAGTACGCGGTAATCGTTTTTTCATTGTCTAGGCAGGTCTCTATGGGCCTGGATGTCGGCTGGACTTGAGTTGGCATGTCAGTACGAACCGCCACATTGGAGCCGGTGGTGGCACGAGGCAGGCCACCGGACAACGGAGGGAGAGGTAATGGGCACAATCCGGTTTGATATGGAAGAGGACATCCTCGAGCGGCAGATGAACCGTTCATCGACGGAGTCCGAGGAACTCAATCGCGCCATCGAGAACTTCAAGGCTGCAGCGGCTCCTCTTGAGGGAAAGTTCAATGGTTCGGCAAAAGCAGCCTTCAATAACTTCAAAGTTCGCACTGACGAGATCAGCACGACTCTGAACAACGCCCTGGTGGGCATCTGCCAGTCCATTGAGGGGCAGAACACCAGCTTCCGCAGCGGCGTCTCCGATGCGACCGATTACCACCAGTCCCAGATGAACACGGCTAACTGGGACGGTGCTGATTCCGCTGCCTTCGGCCCGGCAAACATCGGCCGCTGAACATTCTTCGGACTATTTGAGCGACAGGAGACCCTCATGCAGGACTACAGGAACGACACAAGCCGGAACTCTTACGACATCAACGCCTCCGAGCAGGTGCAGGAGAACTTCGAAACCGCTGCGCGGGAACTGCTGCGCTGCCTCGACCAGCGTGATCAGGATGTGAAGAACACGATGGCTGCCTACCAGGCCGATGGCGTCTCGGAGCGGTACGAGTCCATGGAACACCAGTGGAACGAGGCCGGACGCGAGGTCCGGAACGTGATCAACACCTTGCGTGCATCCCTGGCTGAGAACGACCGCATCGCCGATGGCGCTATGCGTAAGGCTGCCGGCTTCATTCCCAACTAAGCCGATAACGGGTCAACGGCTGCAAGAGAACTGGAGTGCACGGAGGGAATTAGATGGCCAACACGGGATGGAATGTAAACCCGGAACAGGTGCAGTCAGTACTGTCAGATGTCGAGGAGGAGCGCGGGGAGCTCTACGAGAAGCTTTCCGGCAGCACACTCGAAGATATCGATGGGAATCTGGACTGGACCCCGGAGATCAACGGTCCAGTTTATGCCGCAATGGGGCTCTTGTTGCAGGACCAGCAGGAAAATCTGGAGAACATTACCAATCGCATTGAGGCAGGGATCCTTGGTGTGGCCAATGCGACGGTTTCCTACGCCAATGGTCAGACTGATATGGCCGGGGAATTCAACACCCAGCTGGTCGGCGCTGCCGAATCCGGTGACTTCGCGTATCTCGAAGAGAACAACCAGTTGGAGTTTGAGGATCAGGCCTGATGAGCGTTGTTACTGCCGACCAATGCTACGCGGAGGGAGAAATCCCCAATGTCGTCACGGATGGGATGGGGCTCATCAATATCGAGCTTTTTCCTGTCCGGTGCTCCGATATCAACGTCATCCCGACGGAGACCGCCTCGGACCAGGTCAAGAGCTTTGGCGAAGACATCAACTCCAAGGTCGACACCATTCACACCAAATGGAAAGGCCTTCAGGACCATTACCAGGCCCCTGAAGCCTCCGAAGTGTATTCGGTGATGGATCCGGCGCAATCATCTGCAGAAGGCGTAGAGTCCAAACTCAGTTCAGCCTCCACAGCCCTAGGCACGTATGCGGAATCGCTGCGGACATACCGGGATCAGCTCCGAGATTTGGAGTACGAGGCACTGGAGTTCCGACAGGAGGCTCTGTCGGGTTATACCAAAACGTTGGTTCGGCCGAATACGACGAGAACCGAGGACATCGAATGGCATGAGCATGGGCCTGCCAAGGAACGTAACGACGAGCTTGTCACTGAATATGCCACGATCTACCTGAATCTTGTTCAGGCGGCTCTGGACTGCAGCGAAACGATCCATGAGTTGGCCGGTGTCGAAACGGAACCAGTTGAGCTCCCGGAGCCGGAGGACCTGGTTGACCCCGAGAACCCCCATGGGTGGGGTGCCGCTCCTGATTATGAGCCCGACTGCGTTGAGCAGGCCGGGCAAGGGCTCTATAACGCAGGTGAGGGGCTGGTTCTTGGTGCCGGGGCGTTAGTGAGCTACAACCCCGAAACCGGCTGGGGAGACTGGGAGTACGCGGGACAGTCCTGGTACGGGATGGGTGACACCTTAGCTGGTATGGGGCAGATGATCCTCTATTCGCCAACTCTGTTAACGGATCACATCCCTGGAATCGAGGACCAAGGCTGGTACCAGGGCTTTCAAGACCACCGGTACAACAGGGCCGAATCCGCTGCGCAGTTCTACCATGCGTTCAATATCGATCTCATGGACGATGACCCCTTTCACATGTATCGGGAAAACGGGGTCGAGGCGTTTACAGAGGCCGCCGCCAATGGTGCGCTGTTCTTCGTCCCGGTCGGAGGGGCCGCCGGCGGAACAGCCCGGGCGGGAACGGCAGGGGCGCGAACAGCGCAGGTTACCGCTAATGCTGCGCGATTCACGGCAGAAGCCATCGTCCCCGGCGGGTCCAGGCTCGTACCTACTGTGAGGATTTTTGACGCCGCAACGCCACTGGGCGGACGATCACCGGGAGTGACTCCAGGTGGAACAACACTGAACCTGAGCAACAGCATGCACCAGGCGCTGGATACTGCCCAGACGCAGAGGCCGGTGACTGACGGCTACTACAACCGTGACGCTGGCCAGCCCGGATCCGGCCAGTCCAATGCACAGCAGCAGGGCAGCGGCAATTCGGGCGACGGTGGTTCGAACCTCAACAATCAGGCCGGCGCCGATGGCGCTGGACGTGGCAATGAGAATGGCAGCGGGTCTGCAAACCAGCGCGACGGTTCGAACTCTGGTGATACTTCCAGGACGCCATCGCACAGTGAACGACAGATCGACGCCAATGGTCAGAGCATCGCAAAGCGCGATATCGACCCGGACGCACGCAACTTCGTTACCGGCAACCGTGAAACCGGCGGAGTTTCTGGTCCACGGGAGTATCAGGCAGGCGATACCACCCTTAACGGCTACACGATTAAGGGCGATCCCACACCTGCGCAGCTCGAAACGCTCCGTCAGGCTGACCTCGATCCTGATATGCCGGTGCGATTTAACCAAGAGACTGGTCGATATGAGCTGGGGCACGACGTAACCGTTGAATTCTCACCCCGAGAAGGAATGACTGCCCAGGAGATGCAGCAACAGCTGGATCTCCAGCAGGACGGACTAAATCAGCTCAGTGCAGAAGAATGGGCTCACAACACGTGGTTCTTCGATGAAAACCGAGGTCCGGGTGGTTTTGTAGAAGCCGAGACCAGTAAGGCACGAACTAACTACAGAAATTGGCGTGAACGGAATGGCCTAGATACAGATGGAGATGCGCTACATGGCCCGGATGCTGTGGCTGGCGGGCGATTGGAGAGCTTCGACGGAGTTGGGGGTTCTCGAGTTAATCAGCATATTGGCAACCAGTGGGTCAATAACGACAGAGTTGCAGGAATGCGCCGGGAGATTCTAGAGCAACTTATTGACATCCCAGATGACCTGCTTGCGCATGTTCATATCAACGTCCGATTGAGAGCTGAGGGTTAGCGTGAATCAACTTGAGCCAATCGAGCCAAACGGTGAGTTTCCACAACCGGTGGAGCAGTTCCTGGCCCAGTTGAAAGGACTCAGCGAAGATCAGTGTCGAATCATAAATAGTGAGAGCAACTCATTAATGAAGCGGCTCCGTACAGAGGGCAGGCGCAACGAATTCAAGGATGCTAATAAGAAAACCCAGCTCTCGGCATCTGTGCAGTCTCGCCTCGATAAGCTCGTGAACCGAGCTGTACGTGAAGCAGGTGTATTTAGCATGTTTGAAGGTGTCAGAGGTGACCTACTGAGCATCAATGTTCACGATACGGCGCAGCTCTCGGCCCGTGCGTTGCTTGCAAGAGAAAAGCTCACCGAGGAGGAGTTCAACTGGCTTGCTCTTCCATTCTTGGACGCAGGCTTTCCCCGGGAGATCTTCCATCCCGGATAGATGCCTCCATGGACCGGTGCATAACGTGAGCTCCCTGGACTTCGACTCCGCCCGTAAGCCAGTCGATGGCAGATACTTGGAAAGGTGAAGGCACTCATCTCAGCGGTGGAGAACCTCACGGTTGAACAGGCGGAGCAAATCGCGCCTGAGGTTCGGGATCTATCTCTGAAAATTAAAGCAGGGGCCTTCTGGACCGGGCCTCAGCCGGCAGCTTGTCGAGGTGTCGGAGGGCCAGCCAACTGCACGTTGAGCATCATATGTTCCCAGAGTCCCATTTCCTCCAGGCTTTCGGGCGCCATCCGGCCACCGAGCGCCAGAAGCGGGACATAGCCAAAGCAGCGATCCTCGCCGGGGATACCCAGCCTCTCGACGGCTTGGGGATATACATCCCACTGGAAGAAGTCCTGGAGCATTCCCGGGTCCTCGACGGCATCCAGGTAGGCATCTAGAGTCACACCCGGGGGCAACGGGTCGATCACTTTCCAGCGATACTTGATCGCAGCCCAGGTGTTTCCCGGCAACACAACCAATAGGTCAGCAAGTGCTGTAACGCCGACGACGACAGAACCCTCCGGAAGGCTCACAATCCCGCGCACCATGTTGGCAGCACGGGCGGGGTCAACCAGACGAATGAAACCGAGCTCACCAATGGCTCCGCGGCCCTTCTCCCGCCAGAGCTCGGGCAGGCCCTCCGGAGCGACTGCCTCGTACTGCTGGATGGATTCCTCAGGGATCGGGCCCCAGGCCTGAAAGTGCTCAATCTCAGTCATTATTATCTCCCGTTGCGGAAACTTGGCCTCAGATTCACTTTACTGCAGACCGGGCAGGAACTGCGGGGTTTGACCATTGACCGGTCTGCCCAGAGCCCCAAACGTGTCACCCCGAGGAAGCGGCTTCCGATAAACCGACGTTGTCAGCAAATCTCAACAGCATGATTGCTCGAATCCACGCCTCTACCGGCGAGGCAGAGAGGCTCCTTTGAGCAATGAGATCTGGCTCCGAGATGGATCAACTGGGGAGCAGGCACTGTCATTCTTTGACGAGCCTCGCCTTGATGTGCCTAGGGAACAGGATCAGGGTATCGTCGAACTTCATGGTCGCCGAGTGGCCGAACATCTATTGTGTATCTCCCCGAGCTCGGTGTTGTTGAGTTTGAAGGTGTGCACTGGAAGGTCACAGAAACCGGCACTGAGCTCTCAAACCGCCGACCAGCTGGCTGACTCCGCAGAAGGGATGTGACGTGCTACCGGTGACCAGTGACCTCATTCAGAAAGTTATTGACTAGGATGGCCGACTGAGGGACGGACCCAAGCCGAAAGCAACTGCCTTGGTTTATACGAATAACCACGTGCTGGCGCTCTCCGGCCTGCCTGACGGAGCAGTGCTGGCCAACCGCCGGATAGTTTTTGCTGCGCATTTCTTGGACTTCCTGCTGATCTGCGCCGGCGCCGCGGCGGCTTTCACTACCTTCCCCGACTCCCTCCCCCATTGGGTCAGTGCCCTCCTCGGCGCCGCCCTGCTGCTGATCATCCAACTGGTCCTGCTGCGCACCACAGGCCAAACACTCTTCGGCCTCATCTTCCGATTCCGCTGGGCAGACCCCGATACCTCCCTGCCCCCAACCGGTAGCTCCTGGTTCACGGCCCTGACCGGCACAGTCAAAACCCGGGCGGCCAAAACAGCACTGGCCGCGGACCTCCGCCGCGGGGTCGACCCCCTCGACCTCGCCGGGATCCCCGCCGAAGCCTCATTGCCCTCACGGGGAGGACACTGGGGTCGGGTTGCAGCAGAGACAGCAGTCTTCGCACTGGTCGAACCCTATGGCGAGCGCCACCCCATCAGCGCAGACAGCGTGGTCGGCCGGCAACCCCATAGCTCAAACGACGAAATCCAGCCCCTGACCCTGCCGGATGTCACCCGCACCATCGATAAGACCCACGGCATCTTCCGCATCCGCAACGGCCACCTCGAATACACCGACCTCGGGTCCACCCACGGCACCACCATCGACGTGCAGACCCACTACCAGAAGCTCAAACCCGGAATCCCCACAGGCCTCGACCCCGGAACCATCATCTACCTAGGCCGCGGCAAATACACCATAGGCACCGGACGGCAGGAGGAGGATCAATGATCGATCGCGACAAAATCCTCGTCGACACCTCCAAAGCTCACCGTTCCCGACTGGTGGCAGCCTTCGTCCACGGCCCCCACGAAAACCGCCGGCCCGTCAACAACAACCTCAAACGATTCCTCGGCTCCGTGGTGCTGGCCGCGGTCATCGGGGTCGGCTGTGTGGGCTTCTCCTTCGTGATGGGCCACCTCGACGGTAACCGGGAAGAAGAAGCCATCACCTCCTTCCGTGCCGCCCAATCCCAAAACCCCCTCCAACCCGACGGCGAAACACTCATCGAGGACCCCGAGGAGTCCGGCCTGCTGATCGATACCGAAACCGAAGAGTTCATCGACCCTCGGACCGGCTTCGTCGTCGACCCAGAGACCGGACTGGCAGAGGATCCCGAAGGCAACCTGGTCGATACCCGAACCGGCTGGTACTACGAGCCCGACACTGGTTATTACACAGACCCCGAATCCGGAGTCACCGTAGACCCGGTCAACCTGACAGTGGTAGATGAGGACGAGGAATGAGTTATACCCGGATCACACTGGCCGGTGCCGAGCACAAAGCCGAACTCGTTGTACCCGGCAACGAGCCGCTCATCGAACTGCTGCCCGAAATGCTCCGACTTCTCGAAGAGCACCGGGCCTCCGCCGATGCGATGACCCTGACCACACTCTTGGGCGAACGGCTCGACAGCAGCCTCACTCTCGAAGAACTGCACATACCCCATGGAGCCATCCTTCGCATGGTTCCCCTGGCAGAGGCACCGGCACCTCCAGAGGTCTCTGACCTCACCGAAACGGTCAGCACCTCCCTGGAAGAGCGACCCGACCGATGGCGGCCCAGTTACACCACCGCCCTGGCCGGAGCGCTCAGCGCAGCAGCCGGCTGGGTGATCGCCACAACCCTCGATGACGCCGTCGAGATCAGATTCCTCGAACTGGCTGCCCCCGGACTGCTGGTGCTGATCTCAGCCATCCTCTTCCTCGTGTCCCGTCCCCGGGTCGGCCTCCTAGCCGCAGTGAGCAGCATTGGGGCAGCCGGACCCGCAGCCAGCCACTGGGCTGATGAACTCTTCGACACCCAGCTGCCGCCGCTTGCCGCCACCGCGCTGACCTGGGCCGCCGCCGTCTTTGCTATCGCCCTCATCATCGGAACTGCAGCACGGCATATTCCCATCATGGCCGGCGGAGCTGCAGGTGTCGGCCTGCTCGGACTCTGGGCGGGCCTCGAGGCCGGCGGAATCGACCCCACTGACATCCCACCGATCATCGCTGTCGTCGGCGTCGTCGCAGTGGGCTGCATTCCCCTGATTGTGCTGAGCATCAGCGGACTGACCGGACTGGACGACCGAGCTATCGAAGCCCGCGGGTTCAAAGCCCCCGTCATCCGTGCGGCAGTCGGAGACGCCTACGCTTCCATGCAGTGGCTGACCATCAGTCTCACCGCAGTCACCACAGCAGCCCTCTGCGCGACCGCCGCAGAAGGCACCCGCATCGCCGCCGCGCTGACCGGAAGCATCGTTATCGTCCTCATCGCCCGGGCCAAGATCCTACCGCTGGCACCAGCACGCGGCAGCGTCTTTGTGGCCGGACTCACGGTGGCCACCACCCTGGCCATCACCTGGCAGCAGGAAGCAGCTGTGGTGATCCTGGCCTCAGTACTCGTCGGCGTCATCGCGGTCTTCATTGTCGGGGTGAACCCCTCCCAACCCTCAGCCGCCAAACTCCGGCGCTACACCAACCTCATTGAATTCCTAGCGGTGCTCGCCATCGTGCCGCTGCTGCTGGCTCACCTGGGTGTTCTCGCCGACCTCGTGGAGGTCTTCCGCTGATGTTCCCCCTGACCACCCAGCCAGCCCTGGAATACCTCAAGGCCGACCGCGCGATTCGTCAACCGCTGGTGCTTCCCCGCCGGATCGGATTCATCAGCGCCGAAGCTCGCAGCGGCTGCTCCCGGACCGCAGGGCTCATCGCAGCCTGTCTCGCCCACCGCCGACAGGGCCGGATCCTGGCCGTCAACGCCGCGGCCAGCCCAGAGCCAGCCCAGGGCCGACGGTCCATGATCTGGCACGCTGGTCTGCAGTCGGGCACCGTCTCCGACTCCGACCTGCGCCGTGTCCGTCGCAACGCAACCGCCGCCGAGGAGGCCTGCGCCGGCCTGGTACAAACCCCCAATGGGCTCTACTGCCACGACCTCACCGCCCTGAGCGACTTCTCTCCCCAGTCCTGGTGGACCAATGTGGCCCCCACCAGCCGGTTCTTCGACCTCGTGCTCACCGACTGGGGCCACCGGGTGGAGACTGCCGTGGAAAGCCTCATCGACTCCAGTCACATCATCTGCGTAGCCACCCGGCTGGATATGGCAGCCCTGCGCCGAGCCCAGCGCCTGGTCCACCAGATCCAAACCAGCACCTCCGCCCCAGTGAAACTGGTGATCAGCGACCTCGACGGCAATGCCTCCACCGGACTGCGGATGGCCATGGGCAGCATTGAGGTTCCCCGGCACCTGTTCGGCTACGAACCAGAACGACGCCGGGCCCGGCTGCTGCGCGGAAAACTCCCCCTGGCCACCCGGACCGCCGTGGCGCATCTGGCCGCCGATACCGTCTCCACCCTTGCACAGGCCGAAAAACAGGCTGTCCAAGGCCCCTCCGCACAGTCGTCCGGACCAGAGAACACCACCACAGAGCGCACGAGAACGGGGGCAGAAGCATGACCCTGAAGCTCGTTCACCGCCCGACCCGAACCACCGCCCCGGTCCCGCAGGCTGCACCGACAATGCTGGCCGCGCCGCCTGAGCTTGAGGGCAACAGCGGGGCGATGCCCATGCAGATGATCCTGCCCATCATCGGCGCCCTCTCCTCAGTGACGATGATGGTGGTGCTGCGCCACGGCAACCCGCTGTTCATGATGATGGCCGGAGTGATCTTCCTGGTCGCGATCGTCGGCGGCATCGGCTACGCCCTCTCATCCCGCGGTCGGCAGGCCAAACAGCAGCGCCAACAGCGTGAGCTCTACCTGGACTACCTCGAAGAGACTCGCGCGGACCTCCAGAACCAGATGTCGGAGGTCCAAGCCCAGGCGCTGAGCCTGCACCCGCATCCCAGCCACCTGGTCAGCGTCATCCAGAACCCCGAAAGGTTCTGGGAACGACGACGTACCGACGCCGACTTCCTCCAGGCCCGACTGGGCACCGGACGGGTCACCCACCAGCCGATGAGCATCCCGCCCGAGGAATCACCCACCCACCCGCAGGACCCGTTCCTCAAACGCGAGGCCGAGCTGGTCGCCGAGACCTCCGGTCAGGTGGAGGCCATGCCTATCCAGGCAGCCCTACGGGAGACCGGAACAGTCGCGATCATCGGCGACCACCTCCAAGGGGTGGAACTGGCCCGCAGCATGCTGCTGCAGCTGGCCACCTTCCACTCACCTGATGACATCATCTTCGCCGGTATCTGGGCCCCGGAGCGGGCCCAGCACTGGCGCGGGGTGGATCTCTTGCCGCATATCCAAGACGCCGCCGTCTACGACGGACCGGTGCCGGCCCGGCGGGTCGCACCGTCCATGCAGGAGGTTGCGGCCCTGCTGCGCAATGAACTGACCCAGCGGATGGCCGCCTACCAGCAGGCTAGACGCAACGGCCTCCACCAGGCCCACACCTCCCGGTTGATCGTCGTCGTCGATGATCACGGCCGCTATGCCACACCACTGCCGCTGCCCGAGGGAGTCACCGACCTCTTCGGGCTCAACATCACCGTGGTCTATCTGCTCTCCGAACAGCGGCAGGAACCCCGCAATGTCGATATGCGGATCACCCTCGAGGAAGCATCCGCGGTGCTGACCACCCGGGCCTCAAGTGCAGAACCGCAGCGGATCACTTTTCAGCCCGATCCTCTGAGCACGGACACCTTCACGGCCGCGGCACGCACTATGTCCGGATACCGGTTGCGCCCTGATATCCGCGACGAGATGGAGACCACCAGCAGCTTCGATGTCACTGATCTGCTGGGCTTCAGTTCAGTCAACGACGTCGCCCCGGACCGGCTCTGGAAACCCCGCACCAGTGGGGACTTCCTCAAGGTGCCCTTCGGCGTCGACGACGCCGGAAACCCCGTGGACCTGGACCTCAAAGAGAACGCTCAGGGAGGTATGGGCCCCCATGGCATATGCATCGGTGCCACCGGCTCCGGCAAATCCGAAATGCTGCGCACCCTGATTCTCTCGCTGGTGATGCGACACTCCCCCCAGGACCTCTCCCTGGTGCTGGTCGACTACAAAGGTGGAGCCGCCTTCGCGCCATTTGCCCCGCTGCCCCATGTGGCCGGGCTGATCGACAACCTTGAAGACGATGCACAGCTGACTGCGCGCGCCAGAACCTCCATCCAAGGAGAAGTGGTGCGCCGGCAGAAGATGCTCAAAGACGCCGGATCCCTGGCATCGATCACCCAGTATCGGACCATGCGGGAACAGGACCCCGAGATGGAACCGATGCCGCATCTGTTCCTGGTGATCGACGAATTTGGTGAGCTGCTCACCGCCGAACCCGATTTTGCCGAGCTCTTCCTGCAGATCGGACGAATCGGCCGGTCTATCGGCGTGCACCTGCTGCTTTCGAGCCAGCGTCTCGAGGCCGGAAAACTCAAGGGTCTCGACACCTACCTCTCCTACCGGGTGGGCCTGCGCACCTTCAGCGAATCGGAATCCCGCATGGTGCTGGACAGCAGGGATGCCTTCCACCTGCCTGCCCTGCCCGGCTACGGCTACCTCAAAGTCGACACCTCCCTCTACACCCGGTTCCGCGCCGGATATGTGTCCGGTCCCGTCCCTGCCGAACAGCAGATTCAGGCCACCGATGATGCACGCCCGCTGCCCCGGCTGCTGCCGGCCTATAATGGGCTCTCCGCGGCAGAACGGGAGGAGGTGGCTGATGAATCCTTCGATCCCACCCCGCATGCCGAGACCGCACCGGAGCTCATCGATGAGGTCATCTTCCGGCTCACCGATGAGGACAAGCGGGTCCGGCCGGTATGGCTACCGCCCCTGCCGGAACAGTTGGCCCTGGGCAGCCTCATTGACTCCAGCCAGCAGGGCGGCCGCGGCCTGCAACTGGTCCTCGGGCTCGAGGACGACCCCGAACACCAGCAGCAGCGGCCCTGGACCATGGACCTGGGCAGCATTGCGGGCCACGCCGCCGTTGTCGGGGGTCCTCGCTCCGGGCGCAGCACCCTGCTGCGGACTGTGGCGCTCTCCCTGGCGCTGACCCGGACTCCCAGCCAATGCGCGATTTACGGGATGGACCTCACTGGCGGGGCCCTGCAGCGGTTGGAAGGTTTTCCCCATGTCGGCGGAGTGGCCACCCGCTCAGACCCCGACCGGCTGGGCCGACTCATCGATGAGATCCAGATGATGCTCAACCAGCGTGAGAGTGTCTTCCGCAGGTACGGCATCGACTCCCTGGGAGAGTTGCGTCACCGGCACAGCACCGGGGAGATCACCGAGCTGACCAGTGCCGAGGTCATGGTGCTGGTCGACGGGTACGGACAGCTGGGCCAGGACTTCGACCGACTGAAGGACCGGTTCAACACCATCATGCACCGCGGGGCAAGCTTCGGTGTCCACATGGTGCTGGGCCTGACCCGTTGGAATGAGCTGCGGGCCTCCGAACAGGCTCTCTTTGGCTGGAAGGCCGAGTTGAAGCTCAATGATGAGACCGAGTCCACAGTAGATAAGAAACTGATGAAGACTATCTCGGCCGATACCCCCGGCAGGGTGCTGTTGACCAATAAGAATTTCGCCCACACGGCTCTGCCGGTGCTGGATATCGCCGACGCGGAGAACGTGGGCGATACCCTGCGGCAGCTGGGCGAGGAAGCCACCCGATCCTGGAGCGGGCCCCGGGCGGCACCGATCCGTCTGCTGCCGACAGTACTGTCCCCTGCTGAGCTGCCCGATGTCTTCACAGAGCCCGACGCCGTCCCGTTGGGTATCCGGCAGGACACCATGAGTACCGCATTCTGGGACTTCATGGACCGGGATCAACACCTCATTGTGCTCGGCGACAGCAAGTCCGGGAAGACCTCCCTTTTACGCCATATCACCGCGCAGCTGGTGGAACGTTTCGATGAAGACGAGCTGGTCTTCGCGGTCTTCGACTCCCGCGGTCAGCTGGCCGCCGGGCTCCCCGAGGAATATGTGGGCAACCACGCCCGGAACCCCAAACAGGGCCAGGCGCTGGCGAAATCGGTCTCCGGGGAGCTGGACCAGCGGCCCGAGCGCTCACCCCAGGAGTTCGCGGACTCACCCCGGATTGTGGTCCTGGTGGACGACTACGACATCTTCTCCGCCGGCGGAGGCTCACCATTGCAGGCGCTGGTGCCGCATCTGCCCTCTGCCCGTGACCTGAAACTGCATGTGGTTCTGGCCCGCCCCGTGGCAGGTTCCTCCCGCGCCTTCTTCGATCCCATCGTGCAGGTCAGTAAGGACACTGGAGGTGCGGTGCTGGTGATGGACGGTGACCGCGGGGAGGGCCAGATCCTGCCCAAGGTTTACCCCGAGAACTTCCCACCTGGACGCGGTCGGTTTGTCCGCCGTGGCGAGAAGCCGCATATCATCCAGACCGCCTGGGACAAGGCCGAGGAGCAGGACGAAGAAGAGTAGTCAGATTTGGTATCAGCCGACGCCGACGCCCAGTAAGGTGCCCAGAGTGTAGGTGATGGCCGCAGCCCCCAGGCCGATGGCCAGTTGGCGCAGGGCGCGTTTGAGCGGGGAAGCCCCGGAGAGCAGGCCGACCACCGCACCGGTGCACAGCAGGGCGATGCCTACCAGCCCGGTGGAGAGCCCCACCGCCCACCAGCCCTCGGCGCCCAGGAGATAGGGCAGCACCGGGATCAGCGCACCGCCGGCGAAGAAGCAGAAGCTCGAACCGGCCGCGGTCCAGGCCGAACCCACTGCGGCATATTCATCCTCTTCGGCCTCCGGGTTGAAGGACCGCTCGGGTTTGCAGTCGCAGGTGAAGACACCCAGCCGCTCCAGGGCCCGGTGCTCTGCGTCCTCCTCACTCAGCCCGCGGGCACGGTAGACCAGCACCAGTTCGTTATGGTCGAAGTCCAGATCCGGGGCGGCCCGCAGGGTCACCTGGGTGGGCCGGGTGGCATCCAGCAGCTCCCGCTGGCTGCGCACTGAGATGAACTCCCCGGCGGCCATAGAAAGCGCCCCGGAGAGCAGTCCGGCAATACCGGTCAGCAGCACCACTGTGGCACCGACCCCGGTGCCGCCCATGCCCATGATCAGGGCGAAATTGGAGACCAGACCGTCATTGGCCCCGAAGACTGCGGCGCGGAAACCACCGGAGAGCTTCTCCCGGCCACGGGCGGCCAGGGCTCGGATGACCTCCTCATGGACCTCCTCATCGGCGGCCATGCCACGGGTGGCGTCCTGGTCCTTGCCATAGGGCGAGTCACCCTCGGCCCTCTGGGCAAGGGCGAGGACAAAGACTGAACCGAAGACCCGGGCCATCCAGCCCAGCAGGACCCGGTGGATGGAGGGGGAGGGCAGCTTCTGGGCATGCTCACCCAGCAGGGTCCGCCAATGCTCCTGGTGACGTTTCTCGGCCTCGGCTAAGCCCAGCAGGACCTGGCGTTCCTCACCGGATTTCTTGGTCGCAAGCTGTTCATACAGCTTCGCCTCGGCGATCTCATCGGCAAGGTACTTCCGCCAACGCCGGATCTGCTGCGGTGTCGGCTGGGCATCAGTGGGCTCGGTATCCACATCTCCATAGTGCCCGGAGATTCCGCCCGGCGGGGCCCAGTGGGTGGGTGTGACGATCTTTCGGCACACCTAAGAGTGGCGCTTACTCGGTGAACCGGGCAGCCACCGGCTGCACGGCGGTGGACTCGACGCCCGGGCCTAAGCCCACATAGCCCGGTGCCAGATGCGCATTGGAGGTCTCAGTTCCGTCGAAGCGCAGCTCACCGCGGGTGCCATAGGGGTGGAAGCGGCCCCCGGCGCGGGTGAGGATCAGCTGACCGGCGGCAATATCCCAGGGATTGGTACGGCAGTTGAGCACCACATCGGCCCAGCCGGCGGCCACATGGCAGAGCTCCAGGGCCCCAGAGACAATCCGACGGGTGGTGGCGAAAGTGGTGACGAACTCTCCGAAGGCGCGAAGGGCGTCGTCGCCGTGACGTTCAACCATCACCGGGCCGGGGAAACTGGTGACCAGATTCAGATTCTCCTCAGCGACTCCAGTCTTCGGCCGTGGTTTCAGCACGGATTCTGTCCCCGTACCGTTCTGCAGGTAGGCGGCCTGGTCATCTGCGGAGAAGACCAGCTCATTGATGGGGTCATAGACCACACCGGCGATGACCTCATCCTCGACGGCGGCACCGATGGAGATGGTGAACAGGTCAAAACCATGGGCGAAATTGGAGGTGCCATCAATGGGATCGATGATCCACTCCACAGTGCCGCTGCCCTGCTGGCCGCCCTCCTCACCGGTGATCCGGGAGTCCGGAACCTCGGCGGTGAGCAGTTCGATCAGGGTCTCCTCAGTGCGCTTATCCCAGATGGTGACCAGATCATGGGAAGAGGTCTTCAGCTCCACATCCATCTGCGAGCGGAAAGCAGTCTTCAGTGGTTCTCCGGCCTTCTTCGCAGCAGCGATGGCGACCTGGCGGAGTTCAGCAGCAGCGGGGGAGTGACTCATGGCTCCCACTCTATGACTGGAACTGTTCAGTAATGCTTCGTGACATCGCTGAGCCGCTAACTGCTCCACGCCAGGCGATTGCGCAGAGCGTCTGCCGGTATGGCCCACCACCCCTCACCGAGGGGCGTGACCGGAGCATTTCCGGTCACCACATAACCGCCTACCATCCGGTTACCGTAGACCTCTTTGAAGGCACTTAACCCCTTGAGAGTGTCTTTGCGCACAGATGATCCAGAGTTCACTTCGATGCCGATGAGATGACCGGCGTCATCCTCCAGAACCAGGTCGACTTCCATCGCACATCCATTCTTGATCCTTAGCCATCGTGCGAGGAGTCTTCTTGGCGGGGGGTCGCAGATTATGCAGCTCGGTCACCAAGAAGCGGCGTTCTAAGACATCGATGTACCGATCGACTGTTCGGGGGTCAAGGCCCACCTCCCTGCCGATTACCTGAACCTTAAGTTCTCCGGCCGGGTGGCGAAGGATGTAATCGAGAATTCGGCGTGCATTATCGGCATCAAACCGTTCGTCCGGTAGGACATGATCGCTAAGGATTGCTTCGATCGTGGCGGATAGCTGGTCTCGTAAGGTCGCGCGGCTGGGCTTTCGCAAGCGGGTGCGAGGAAGACCTCCATAGAGCACTGCTTTATGCCACCAGAAGGCGTCATTGGCTCGGTGTCCGATTTGAGGTGGGGATTGAAACATCATGTCCGCAACGGACCAAGCTGTCTGGGCCGAGCTGTGCACCTCAGGTTCTGTTAAGGGCTGAAGAGTCAATGTAGTCGTGCGGCCGGCCAGTGGATCTGAACCACCGAGACTACTTCGGCCGATTTGGGCGGATCCGGTCAGAATTGCTTGGACGTCATCCCCCGTTTCATTGAGGTAATTCTTCAGCGCGAGGGGTAGATCTGGGAGGAGTTGGGCTTCGTCTATGGCGAAGGGTTGGGGTAGGGCCCTCAACCAGCCGGAGGTGTCCTGTTTGGCCAGGTGCAGTACATCTGGATCCGTGAGGCTGACAGCAGTAGCAAGGACTCCTTGTTCCTTGAGCCTGCGTACCAGGCTGGTTTTTCCAACTGAGCGTGCTCCGTGCAGAACCGTCACCGGATCAGACCGAAGAGATTCGACCAGTCTCTTCTCTAAGTACCTATCGACGTACGTGGGTTAGGTAGACCACATGACAGTGAGAACTTCCTGCATCATATGATGAGAACTTTCAACATCGAACCGAGTGCATTGGCGTACCTGTGTGCAGGGAGGTCTTCTGGTTGGCTGCTCGGCTTATTGTCTAATTGCAGATTTCGTGGAGTGGACCTAAGATAGTTCGCAGATGCAACTAAAATCTTCGGAAGAGACTGCGAGCAAAGCAGAACTGATCTGGGCCATCACGGGCATCCTGGTGGTCTTCTTTGCCGCTATGCTCTCGATGAATATCGTCATCACCGCCTTGCCGGTGATCGTCTCCGAACTCGGTGGAACGCAGATCCAATACGCATGGGTGCTCACCGGGCTGTTGCTGGCCAATGCCTCCTCCACTCTGGTCTGGGGGAAGCTGGCCGATATGTACTCCAAGAAGGTGCTGTTCCAGGCGGCGAACATCATCTTCTTCACCTCATCACTGGCCGCTGGCCTGGCACCGAATATGGAGTTCCTCATTGGCGCCCGCGTGGTCCAAGGCATCGGCATGGGCGGGCTGATCTCGCTGGCCATGGCGATTATGGGCAGCATCGTCTCCCCACGTGAACGCGGTAAATACGCCGGCTATATCGGTGCGGTGCTGGCCGCCTCCACCGCCGCCGGCCCCCTGATCGGCGGGGTCACTGTGGACACCCTCGGTTGGCGCTGGTGCTTCTGGGTCGGCATCCCGCTGTGCCTGGCCGCCCTGGTGGTCGTGCACACCAAACTCAAGGTCCCTCGCTACGGCACTCCCGGCAAGATCGACGTCTTCGGAGTGATCCTGCTGGTCACCGGCTGCAGCGCCCTGCTGATCTGGCTCTCCTTCGCCGGCACCCCCGAATTCTTCGAATGGATCTCACTGCCCTCAGCCCTGCTGATCGGTGGGGCGCTGGCGGTCATCGCCGTGTTCGTGATCGTCGAACGTCGGATCGCCAACCCCATTGTCCGGCTGGGCATGCTGCGGGATCGCACCACCATCCTGGCGGCGATCTCCTCGGCCGCCATCGCACCGGCACTGTTCTCCTGCCTGCTGTTTTTGGCCCAGTACTTCCAGATCGGCCGCGGCTTCACCCCCACGGAGGCCGGGCTCATGCTGCTGCCGGTAGTCGGCGGCAATATGCTCGGCGCCCTGATCACCGGTCGACTGATCACCCGCTACGGGAAATGGAAGATCTACATCGTCACCGGCGCGATCGTGATGAGCACCGCCATGTTCGGCCTGGGTTTCGTGCTCGGAGCCGATACCCCCATCTGGCTGATCATCGGAGCGTTGATCGTCGTCGGACTCGGTTTCGGCGCACAGATGCAGAACCTCATGCTCGTTGTGCAGAACACCGTCCCGGTCACCAGGGTCGGCCAGGCCTCCAGCCTCATCGCCTTCTGCCGAATCCTCGGCGGAGCCGCCGGCACCGCGATCCTGGGATCAGTGATGGCCGTAGCGGTGGGCACCTCCGCCGTGGCCCCCACCAACGGCACTAACCCCGTCTACGCCGAGGCCACCGGAACCCTGTTCCTGATCGCAGCATGCATCACCTCAGTGGCGGTATTCACCAATATCGCGATCAAAGAGGTCCCGCTGCGCACCACAGTCTGAGACGGACTGGGCCGGACTAGGCCATGAGGTCCAAGGCTTCAGCAACCGCCTGGCTGTGCAGGGAGCCATGGGCAGTGCTGAGCCCATGGGCCAGGCGCTGATCAGAGCGCATGGCCTGCTCCCAGCCCAGAGTCGCCAGTCTCTCCGCAAACGGCAGGGTCGCGTTGGTCAGCGCCGGAGTGGAGGTCGCCGGCACGGCCCCAGGCATATTGGCCACACAGTAGAACTGGGTGCCATGGACCTCGAAGACCGGCTCATCATGAGTGGTCGGCCGGCTGTTTTCGAAGCAACCACCCTGATCCACTGCGATATCGACGAATACTGCACCGGGCTTGGCATTGCGCACCATGTCCTCGGTGACCAGTTTCGGAGCCCGGGCGCCGGGAATCAGAACGGCCCCGATGATGAGGTCGGATTCGGCCACATGTGCGGCGATGTCATAGGGGGTCGAGGCCCGGGTGCGCAGCCGGCCCTGGAACTGGGTATCCAGTTCCCGCAGCCGGCGCAGGGAGACATCCAGGACGGTGACCTCAGCGCCCAGGCCCAGAGCGACCCGAGCGGCATTGGTACCGGCGATACCGCCACCGATGATGGTGACCTTTCCCGCAGGAGTGCCCGGCACACCAGGCAGCAGCACACCACGGCCCCCGGCGGGGCTGCGCAGATGGTTAGCCCCCTCCAGCGGGGCCAGCCGGCCGGCAACCTCACTCATCGGGGTCAGCAGCGGCAGGCTCCCATCGGCCTCCTCAACCCCCTCATAGGCGAAGGCGACAGTGCCGGCAGCCAGCAGCGCCTCAGTGAGTTCACGGTTGGCTGCCAGATGCAGATAGGTGAACAGGATGAGGTCCTTACGCAGGAAGCCGTACTCCTGGGCGATGGGCTCCTTGACCTTCAGGACCATCTCAGCCGCCCAGGCCTCGGCAGCCTCGGCGAGGATACCGGCACCGGCTGCGGCGTATTCCTCATCGGTATAACCGGCACGGCTGCCTGCTCCAGCCTGGATGTCAACGCTATGACCTGCTTTGACCAAGGTGTCCACCCCGGCAGGGGTCAGGGCCACCCGGTACTCGTGGTTCTTGACCTCAGTGGGTACTCCGATATGCATAAGCTCTCCCGCGATCGATGCCAGTTGCCTACATGGTCACCCAAAATTCGGCAGAACTGGTTTGATGCCGCAGAAAATTTTTTTTATCCGGATAATCCCGTGAATTATGCGATGATGTGTGGTGTTATGCCTGCCAAACCCTCTGATTCTGCGGTGCTGGATCCCATTGACCGGGAGATCATTCGGCGCCTGAACGACAATGCCCGCCTGGCCAACAGTGCCCTGGCCCGGGCAGTGGGGCTGTCTCCCAGTGCCTGTCTGGCCCGGGTGCGGTCACTGAAGGCACGCGGGGTCATCTCCCGATTCACCGTAGAGCTCAACGCCCAGGCACTGGGCTACACCCTCCAAGCACTGGTCAGTGTCCGCATCCGTCCCGGCGCCCGGCACCTGATGGGTCAGATGGCCGAGGAACTGCGCGAACAGCCCGAGGTCTCCCAGCTGTTCATCCTCGGCGGAACAGAGGACTTCATTGTTCATGTTCAGGTCCGCGACGCCGACCACGTCCGCGAGTTCGTCCTCGAGAATCTCTCCAGCAACCCCGCGGTGGCACTGACTGAGACCAATATCGTCTTCGAGCATCACGCCGCCCAACATGTCCTCTCCTGACGGGACTGAAGCCAGCTGTGCCATCACCGGTGAAACCTTTCATTAGGATGGAGGTGATGAGGACTGAAAAGCCCGCCCCCACGGATGTGCATCAGGACATCGAGGCGCTGCGGGACTACTACACCAGTGACCGCAACCGGGCGATGCGACTGGAAGATCGCTGGCATGAAGTCCGGCTGAATATGGCCCGTAAACGCGGCCAACACGTCACTGTCCTCTCCCTGCTCGGCTACGGCACACCACGCTGGGTCAGAGTCTTCTCCCGGGTGGTTATGGCCCCGGATTCCGATTTCGAAGGCGGCCGCAGGGTCGCCAAAGTCATCGCCGACGGCGTGCGCGGCTGGCGCAACTTCGTCTCCGCACCGGTGCCCTTCGCCGAGCTGACCATCACCGTGGCCGGCCATGAATTCCCCATCTCAGCTGACCGGGGCGGCATCGTCGATGAACTCATCCACCTGCCCGAAGGCACAGAGTTGGAACCCGGCTGGCAGGAAGTCACCCTCCAGACCCCGGGCCAGGAGGCCACCCGGGCCGAGGTCATGGTGGTCGGCGATGAGGTCACCCACGGGATCATCTGCGATATCGATGACACGGTAGTGGTCACCAAACTGCCCCGACCCTTCCTCGCGGCCTGGAACTCCTTTGTCCTCGACGAGCACGCCCGAACCCCCACCCCGGGGATGGCGGTGATGATGGAACGGCTGCTCAGCCGGGACCCCGGCTCACCGGTGCTCTACCTCTCCACCGGGGCCTGGAATGTGGCCCAGACCCTGACCCGGTTCCTCACCCGCAACCTCTACCCCTATGGGCCGCTGCTGCTGACCGACTGGGGGCCCACTGAGGACCGCTGGTTCCGTTCCGGCAAGCAGCATAAAGTCGAGCAGCTGGCCCGCCTGGCTAAGGAGTTCCCGCATATCCAGTGGATCCTCATCGGCGACGACGGCCAACACGACCCGGTCATCTACGCCGATTTCGTGCGCACTCACCCCCACCAGGTCAAAGCCGTGATCATCCGGGAACTGACCTACTCAGAGGCTGTACTGGCCGGTGGTCGTGCAGAACAGCCCGACGGCGAACAGCTGCTGCAGGCCACCCAGGACGGCAAACACCCACCGGGTGTCCAGCGCGTCGGTGACTACGAGATCCCGTGGATCTATGGACCCGATGGCAAAGACATCTCAGAGATGCTGGCCGAATACGACCTCATCTGAGGGCTCAGGGGTTCAGGCGGTCAGCGTGGTTCAGCGGGTCAGCAGATTGCCCAGCCAGCCGGTCTGGATATAGGTCTTGGCCCGAGAGGTCTGCAGCCGGGCATTGACCTCAATGGCCCCGGAATAATGACCCACCAGCTGGTTGCAGATCGCCTCCCAGGTCCTGCCTTGGACCTCCAGGTGAGCCTGGGCAGAAGCACGTAGGCGGGCGGCGTCGTCGTCGATGAGGTGTTTCACCGCATCGCGCAGGCCGGTGAGATCCCCGGGCTGGTAGAGCCAGCCGGTGCGGCCGGGATCCACCAGATCCAGAGGGCCACCACGTCCGACGGCGACTACGGGGACACCTGCGGCGAAGGCCTCCTGAATGGTCTGGCAGAAGGTCTCTGCCTCACCGGGGTGGACGAAGACATCCAGGCTGGCCACATGAGCACCGAGGTCATCACCGGACTGGAAGCCGGCGAAATATGCGTTCGGCAGTTGCTTGGCCAGGGCCTTCTCCTGGGGGCCGGAGCCGATGATCACCAGTCGGGTCCCGGGCAGATCATCCAGCACCGCCAAATCCTCGATCTGCTTCTCCGCGGCGAGCCGGCCCACGAAACCGATTAGCTTCTCCCCATTGGGGGCCATCTTCTCGCGCAGGTGGGCCGAACGGCGGGTGGGAGTGAACCGGTCAGTGTCCACCCCGCGGCGCCAGGTCTTCAGCCGGGGGATGCCCCGGGCGCGCAGCTGATACTTACAGAAGGAACTGGGCACCAGGTTCAGTGTGGAGGCATTATGCATGCGCTGAACATGCTGCCAGAGCAGGGATTCGGCCCAGGGGAGCTTATAGCGCCCGGCATAGGTCGGGACCTCGGTCTGGTAGATCGAGACCGTGGGTAGGCCCAGGGCATCAGCGGCCTGGATGGCCCGCCAACCCAGGACAAAGGGCGAGGCCACATGCACCACATCCGGGGCGAGATCCTCCAGGAGATGGCGGATGCGCATCACGAACCCGGCGGCCACCCGGACCTTCGGATAATCCGGAAGCGGCAGGGAGGGCACCCGGATCACGGGGTAGCCGTGGCAGAGTTCGGGCTGATCAGGCAGATCCTCGGAGAGCGGATTGGTCTCCAGGAAGGAATCCGAGGGGGCGATGACGGTCACCTCATCCCCACGACGCCGAAGATGGGCGAGAACCTGCAGAACGGAGTTGGTCACCCCGTTCATATGCGGAAGAAAGGATTCAGCAACCACTACAACCTTCACGCTTACAGAGTGCGGGGGTCAAGTAGCCAAACCTCAACGAGGCGGTTCGTGTCCGGTAAACACCGTATGAACGTTCATGGAAGATCCAGAGCTGGTCCCGGCCGCACGCGCATGTCGCGCGGCCTCTCGCTCGGCAAAGCCTTGCCGAGCTTCACGCCTGAAGTCGGCTCAACGGCTTCGCCTCGAGCCTCATGGGGTCGCCTCCTGGGGTGCGATTCGCCGGCAATGGGGTGAGCGTCCGCGGGGGAGATAAGCCCCTGTGGCACCATTGAAAATGATGCGAAAACTTCCCACCCCGCCACTGTGGCTCTTCGGCCTATTTGAGGCGATCCAGGCGGTATTGGCCACTGTGCTGCTGGTGGTGATCCCGGTGACCGGCATCAGCCTCGCACGCAACTGGCAGGGCTTCGACCCCCTGGCCGCCGGGGAACTGGCCGCACAGGCCTGGCTGGTCATCCACGCCGTACCCCTCTACCTCTCCGAAGGGGAGACCGGCTGGTTCCACCTGGTACCCCTGGGCTTCACCCTCATCCCGGTGCTGCTGGCCTGGCGCACCGGACGCCGGCTGGCCCAGGGCTCCTATCCCAGCCAGCTCTGGCAGGGCCTGGCCCTGTTCACCGCAGGCTATGCCGCAGCCGGGGTCGGCCTGGCACGCTTCGCCGCCCAGGACCCCGGAACTATGGTCTGGGCCGGAGTCGCCTGCACTGCCGTGGTCGGGATCGGTTCCCTGGCCGGCTGTTATGCCGAAGCCCGCAGTGCCACCCGGATGATCGGGGTGGACCTCGAGGCCCGGGTGGAGGAATTCTCCCAGCATCTGAAATGGGCTGGGGCCTATATCTGGGCAGTGCTGCGGGCAGGGCTGGTCGCCTCCGTGGCAGCCCTGGGCCTGGCCGCGGTCCTGCTGGCCGGCTGGTTGGCTGTGCAGTGGATGGAAGTCGCCAACTCCTATCAGGAACTCGGCGCCGGTATCTTCGGCGGACTCGGGCTGACCCTGCTGCATCTGGGACTGGCCCCGAATATGGTGCTCTGGGCCCTGGCCTACTCAACCGGCTCCGGATTCACCCTCGGCACCGATGCCCCGGTCACCCCCTTCACCACTGAACTCGGCGGCATCCCGGAGGTACCGGTGCTCGGTGCAGTACCCCAGGAGGCCTATACCTATGCGCCTGCGGTACTGGTTCTGCCAGTTCTCGCCGGTGTCATCGCCGGGGTTTGGTTCATGCGCGAAGGGGAGAACCACTTCGATGACTGGTGCCAGCTGCGGCTGAAAGTCCGTGCAGTCTCCATAACCGTCTCCACCCTGGTGCTCGGGGCGCTGACCGGGGCGGTGGCCGCCGTCGTACTTATCGGCCCCCTCTGGCTGTCCCATATCTCCCTGGGCGTGGGGCGGATGACCGATATCGGCCCACATGGCATGCTTACCGCGCTGCTGCTGGCCTGCTGGGTGGGCCTGGGCACCATGATCGGCTACCTCGCCGCCCCTGGGGTGAAGATGATCAGTCTGCCGCGGCGTCGTCGTAATGCTGACTCCGAGGAGTTCAGCGCAACTGCAGGCTCGTGATGCTCTGCTCGTAGTCCTCGTAACAGGCGTTGGTGGCCCGTTCAGTCACCGCGGTGCGCAGGCACTCGTCGAACTCCACTGAGGCATTCCAGAAGATCGCCTGCATCACCGCGCTGAGTAGGAAGAACCCGCAGCAGACCATCACCACCACCGCGGAGACGCTCAGCATGGCCGGGGCCTTGGCGCGCAGACATTTCACCAGAAGCACGATGGCGCCGATCACCCCGGCCAGAGAGGCCACAATGGTCACCACCCGCCAGGGCATCGGCATCTCGAGGCCTGCGTAGCCCAGTACAAGGGCCAGCACCAGCCAGCCCAGCCACCGTCGGTAGCGCGCGCGGGTTTCTTCATCCATGGTGCTCCTAAGCTTATAGGCTTGCCTCTATGCGAATTGTGGTGCTGGTATCCGGCTCGGGCTCGAACCTTCAGGCGATCATCGACGCCGTCACCGCCGGTCCGCTGCCGGTGGAGATCGCCGCGGTGGGCTCCGATGTTCCCGGCTGCAAGGGGCTGCAGCGGGCCGAGGGCGCCGGAATCACCACCTTCGCGGTCCCCCTGCAGAAGTGCGCCAGTCCGGAGGAGCGCAGCGAATGGAACCGTCAGCTATGCGCGGCAGTCCAGGAGCATGCCCCGGATCTGCTGGTGACCTCAGGGTTCATGCGGATCCTCTCCGAGGAGTTCCTGACCAGCCTCGGGGTTCCGATCATCAACACCCATCCCGCCCTGCTGCCCAGCTTCCCCGGGGCCCACGGAGTCCGCGATGCACTGCGCCACGGGGTTAAAGTCACCGGCTGCACGGTCCACCAGGTCGATGCCGGGGTGGACACCGGTCCGATCATCGCTCAGGCGGCGGTGGAGATCACCGAGGATGACACCGAGGACAGCCTGCATGAGCGGATCAAGGTCCAGGAGCGCCGCCTGCTGTTAGAGACCCTCGAGCGGTTGGCCGCCGGGCGGCTGCAGCTGAGCTGAGGTTACCGGGCGAAATTACCGATTCCCGGGGGAATTTCACCGAGATACTGCAATATCGCTGGGAAACTCGGGGTCGGAGGAGGCCAGACGCCGCGGAGCGGAGGGCCCAGCCTCTGTTGACTAAGCCCCGGGTAGGGCCAGGGCCTGCTTGCTCAGCTGCTTATTCGGTTCGGCATAGCTGACCGACTCCACACCCCCGGGACCGATATTGAGGCTGGTCACCGAGGTCAGAGTGCATTCACGACTGCGCGGGTCATGCCACAGCGGACGCTGCTCAGCCCATAGCCGGGTCACCCAGATCGGCAGCTGATGGGAGACCAGAACCACCTCGGCGCCATCGCCATGTTCGGCAATCGCCCGGTCCGAGAGGTCCTTGACCGCCTGTAGCACCCGCTCCACCTGCTGCTTATACGGTTCACCCCAGGAGGGCCGGAAGGGGTTGCGCAGCAGCGGCCAGTACCGCGGGCTGCGCAGGTGCCGCTTCACATTCGAGAGTCCCTCAAAGGCGTTCTCCGCCTCCAACACCCGGTCCTCGGTGATCACCGGAAGATCCAGCCGGGCCGCCAGGGGAGCGATAGTCTCCTGGGCCCGCTGCAGGGGAGAGGCTGCCAGCAGATGCACCGGCTGACCGGCCTCCGCACGCTGGCCGAAATACTCAGCAATCCCTTCAGCCATCTGCTTACCCAGATCAGAGAGCCCAAAACCGGGCAGCCGCCCGTAGAGCACCTTCTGCGGGTTATAGACCTCACCATGCCGGACCAAGTGGACAGTTGCAGTTTGAGCCATAGCCCCAAGTCTGGCAGTAAAGTTGCGCATATGAGTACTTCTGGGCACGACGACGCCACAAGCGCCCCCGATGAGCGGCCCCGCCCCCGCTATGGGGCCTATGCTCCTAAACCCACCGGCGAGGAGACCGCCAAGGAATCCGCAGCCGACAGCGCTGAGAGGGAGAACACCGAAGAGCGCGCTGAGCAGCCGGCAGAGCAGCGCTCGCCGGCCGCCTCCCCATGGGCAAGCCCGGAACCGGCCAAGAGCTCCGAGGCCCAGGTGGCCAGCCCCTATGGAACGCCCACCGAGGAGGAGCTGCGGGCAGCCGAAGGCGGCCCCGCCCCCTTCCCTCAGGGTTCGGGTGAGCAGCCGGCCCAAACTCCGCCGAGCCGACCCGGGAGCCTCTACGCCACCCTGATCCTGCTGCTGGTGGCCGGTCTGACCTCCCTGGCCTGGGGTATCTACGTCTTCGCCACCCTGCCCGGGCAGCACCCCGATGAGGTGCTCAGCCCGTATATGCAGGAATCCATGCTGGCAGCCACCCAGAACGACCCCCAGCTGTCGGATATGACCCAGGCCGAGATCCTGGAGTTCACCGTGATCACCTTCGCCTTGGTGGCACTGATCTGGTCGATCATTCTGCTGGGGCTTTACATCACCATGGCCTTCCTGGGATCCATGGCCGGAACGCCCGGACGCGTACTGGCCACCATCTGGTCCGGGCTGAGCCTGTTCTTCCTGCTGCTGGGCCATAACGGCACCAGCTATGCGCTGATCTTCCTGGTGGTCCTGCTCTCGGCAGCAGCGATTGTGGCCATGTGGCTGCCGCCGTCGAACCACTTCGTCAGGCACCGCCGCTGGTGGAAGGAAGCGCGGCGTCGTCGGGGGTATTGACCCGACGCTCAGCCGCTCATACCGCCGCTTTTTCTACACACCGTAGAAAACGGTAGAATTGACGACTGATGCATTTTCCACGCCCGCAGGGCCCCTCCCGCCGCCGGTTCCGCAGCCTCGTGGCTGCGGTGCTGATCTCTGCCTTCGCACTGACCGCCTGCGGCTCGGATAACGAGGACCTGGCCCAAAACGCCTCCAATGACGGCTCCAACTACGTGGCCGGAGACGGCTCGGTCCAGGAGTACGGGGCCGATAACCGCGGCGAGCCGGTGGTCTTCGAGGCTGAGACTTTCGAGGGCGAGGCCGTCACCGCCGAGACCTTCCAGGGCGAGGTCACCGTGATCAACGTCTGGTACGCCGCCTGCCCGCCCTGCCGTAAGGAAGCCCCGGACCTGCAGGAGATTCACGAGGAATTCGAGGCCGACGGGGTCCAGTTCTACGGGGTCAACACCCGCGACACCCAGCCCACCGCAGAGGCCTTCGAGCGGACCTTCGGGATCACCTACCCCTCCATCGAGGACCGTGGCGGGGATGTGCTGATGTCCTTGACCGACTACGTCCACCCCTCGGCGGTGCCCACCACCCTGGTGCTCGACCGCGAGGGAAGGGTCTCGGCCCGGATCAGCGGCCTCGTGGACCCCGGAACACTGCGCGCCCTGATCGACACCGCCCTTGAAGAGGCTTGATGGTGAACAACCCCTTCGCCGAGATCGCCACTGACGGCACCCTGCTGCTGGCCGCACCGATTGCCCTGCTGGCGGGGCTGATCAGCTTCCTCTCACCCTGTGTGCTGCCGCTGGTACCCGGCTATCTCGGCTATGTCACCGGACTCTCCGGTGTGGATCTGGCCGACCGTGCCCGCTCCCGGATGGCGCTGGGTGCAACACTCTTTGTCCTGGGTTTCACCGTGGTCTTTGTGCTCATCGGGGCGATCTTCGTCCAGGTCTCCACCTGGCTGCGCTTCGGCGGCGGCGACTGGCTCACCCAGGTGCTGGGCATCCTGGTGATCTTCATGGGACTGGTCTTCATGGGAGCCTTCAGCGCCTTCCAACGCGAACGCAAAATCCACCGCCGGCCCCCCGACGGCCTGCTCGGGGCACCCCTGCTGGGGGCCACCTTCGGCATCGGCTGGGCCCCCTGTATGGGCCCCACCCTGGCGGCAGTGCTGGCCCTGGTAGTCGGCAACCCCTCCGGGGCTGAGCACACCCGCGGTGCGCTGCTGGTCTTCTTCTACTGCATCGGCCTGGGCCTGCCGTTCATCCTGATCAGCCTGGGTCTGCAGCGCGGAATGCGGGCCATGGAATTCTTCAAGCGGCATAAGCTGGCGGTGATGCGCATCGGCGGCGGCATGCTGATCCTGATCGGTCTGCTGATGGCCAGCGGCATCTGGAACACCTGGGTCTGGGCGCTGCAGGACTGGTTCGAATCCGAGGTCGTGATGCCCATATGAGTAAGAACAACGACCACGACGCTCCGCAGGTCCAGCCCTCCGCCCACCGGGACAATGCGCGCGAAGACGCGATTAACACCGCCCAGGGCACAGAGCAGAGCACAGAGCAGAAGGGCACCTCCAAGAAGGACGTCACCGCCCCCACCCTGGGCCTCACCGGGATGCTGCGCTGGGCCTGGACCCAGCTGACCAGTATGCGCACCGCGCTGATGCTACTGCTCCTGCTGGCGATTGCCGCAGTGCCCGGCTCCATCTTCCCGCAGCGGGTCCAGGACTCCTTCGCAGTGCAGACCTGGATCGAGGACAACCCCACCGCCGGACCGATCCTGGACTTCTTCCAGTTCTTCGACGTCTACTCCTCGGTCTGGTTCTCCGCGATCTACCTGCTGCTGTTCATCAGCCTGATCGGCTGTATCATCCCGCGGACGCGTAAGCACTACCAGCAGATGACCTCACCGCCGCCGCGGACCCCACGGCGGCTGGCCCGACTGCCCGAATACGGTGCCCTGGAGCTCGACGAGGACTCCCCAGAGCGCGAGAAGGTGCTGGAGCAGGCCGAAGGCGTGCTGCGTCGTCGTCGTTATCGCACCGAGAGGCGCCCCGGTGAGAACGGGACGGGATCGGTCGGAGCCGAGAAGGGCTACCTCAAAGAGGTCGGCAATATCCTCTTCCACGTCTCCCTGGTCGGTGTGCTGGTGGCGGTGGCCGTGGGCTCCTTCTTCAGCTACCGCGGCCAGAAGGTCCTGGTGGAGGATGAGGGCTTCGTCAACGCCCTGGCCGATTACGACAATTTCTTCCCCGGCACCTGGTTCAGCGAGGACCTGCTGGATCCCTTCTCTATCCGGCTGGACTCCTTCGACCGGGCCTTCGACCGGCAGTTCTTCGACGGCGAGCCCAATCCCAACTACGGTCAGGCCCTGGACTTCACCGCCGAGGTCACCGTCCGGGAGAGCCCCGATGCCGAACCGGAGCAGACCGAGCTGAAGGTCAACGACCCCCTCTCCCTGGGCGGGGCTAGTATCTACCTGGTCGGCAATGGCTACGCCCCGGTGGTCACCGTGCGCGACGGCGAGGGTGAGGTCGCCTTATCTGGGCCGGTCATCACCCGTCCCGACGATGGCTCCTACACCTCGATGATGGTGATCAAAGCCCCCGATGCCGTCCCCGAACAGCTGGGCTTCGTGGGCCTATTCCTGCCCAGCGCCCATGACACCGGTGACGGGATGGCCATCTCGGCCGACCCCGAGCTGCTGAACCCCGAACTGCATCTGAACTCCTATTACGGAGACCTCGGGCTCGACGACGGCCTGCCACAGAACGTGTACGTCCTCGACACTGAGGACCTCACTGAGCTGAACTCCCGGGAGTCCGAGGACGGCGGCATCGTGCTGGCCCCCGGCGAGACCCTGGAACTTCCCAATGGACTCGGCACGATCGAGTTCGAAGGTGTTCGGGACTATGTGGCCCTGGACATCACCTATAACCCCGCAACCGGCTGGATTCTGGCCTTCTCGATCACCGCGACAGTGGGCCTGACCGCCAGCCTGTTCATGCGCAGGCGACGGGCCTGGGTCAAGGTCGAGGAGTCTGAATCGGGGCGTACACTGGTCACCTACGGCCTCCTCGCCCGCGGTGAGGACTTCCGTCTGCGTGATGAGAACATCGCTCTGCGCACCCAGTTTGAAAAGATCTGGCCGGTCCGCCCGCCGGAAGATGAGAACAACGTGGAGAAGGATACCCCATGAGCACAGTGGCAAGTGCGCTTCAGCCGATCAATGTTGAGCTGGCCGAATACTCTGAGCTGTTCATGATGATCAGCGGCTTCATCTATACCCTGGCGTTCATCCTGTTCACTGTGGACACCGCGCGCAGTTCGGCGACCATCAAACGGGTGGAGAACGAGCTGGCCGCCGAGGCCGAGCATCAGCGTCCCCGCGAACTGGTCGGCGCCGGTGCTGGTGGCTCCGATGCCGGACTGACCGCCGATGCCGGCGATGATTCCGCTCAGCAGCCGGAGGTCGCCGATGAGGACCTCGTCGATGACGATATGGCCTATATCGGCACTCGGCGCCCCTTCGCCAATGTGGCGGTGGCCCTGACCGTGGTGGCCGTGGCCGCACATGCCTTCGCGGTGATCTCCCGCGGAATTGCTGCCAGCCGCTGGCCCCTGGGGAATATGTACGAGTTCCTGGTCGGTGCCGCCCTGGTGGTCACCCTGGTGTATCTGGCCAGCCTCATTCGCCGTGACCTGCGCTTCCTGGGTGTCTTCGTGCTGGGGTTGGTGGTGACCATGATGGTCGCTGCCACCATCGGCTTCCCGACCCCGATCGGCCATGTCCAGCCGGCCCTGCAGAGCCCCTGGCTGGTCATCCACGTCTCCCTGGCCTCGCTGTCCATCGGCCTGTTCGTGCTGACCTTCGCCATGAACGTCCTGCAGCTGATTCAGAGCCAGCGGGAGAAGGGCGGACGGCTGCAGAAGCTGACTTTCCTGCGCCTGGTGCCCAAGGCCTTCTCCCTGGAGAACTGGGCCTACCGGATCAACGCGGTGGCTTTCGTCTTCTGGACGGTTGGTCCGCTGATTACCGGCGCGATCTGGGCCAATGAGTCCTGGGGCCGCTACTGGGGGTGGGACCCCAAGGAGGTCTGGACCTTCGTGATCTGGGTGGTCTACGCCGGCTACCTGCACGCCCGGGCCACCCGCGGCTGGACCGGCAACCGGGCTGCCTGGCTGTCCATCGTGGGCTTCGTGTGCATCATCATCAACTACACCGTGGTCAACGTCTGGTTCCCCGGCCTGCACTCCTACGCTGGCCTGCCCCAGTAACGAGGTCCCGTACCCAACCGCGCTGCCCCGTTCGGTGAATGCTCGGTGAACTCCCAGACTCTTCTATGTTTGTCAAGCCGCGTTCATGGCTGCTGCTGAGGTGTTGAGGGTTCGGTAGACCCGGCGGGTCAGGTAGCGCTTGAGACAGCGGCGGATCTCTCGGTCGGTTTTGCCTTCTGCTCGGCGTTTCTCGACGTACTGGCGGGTCTCGGCATCGTGGGTCATCTTGGTGATGGCGACCATGTGCAGGGCGTTGTTCAGGGACCTGTCGCCGCCGCGGTTCGGTCGGTGTCGGATCGTGTTCCCGGACGAGGCGGGGATGGGATTGGCCCCCGCCAGGGAAGCGAACGCCGCCTCGTTGCGGACTCTGCCGTGGTGGGACCACGCGGCGAGGCACTTCGCGGCGCTGATGGCTCGGAACCCCTTCTCCTGGAGCAGGGGTGCGGCCTCGCTGGCTTTGACCAGCTCATCGAGTTGCTTCTCGTTGGCGGTGAGCTGTTCATCCAGGTCCAGGATGTGCTTGGCCAGCCGTGCGGCCTCAGACCGGGCGATCGAGATGGAGAGCTCTTCCTCGCGGTCCCGCCACCGAGAGACCTCGGTGATCTGGGTGCTGGTTAGTTTTTTTGCGGGCATCCAGGCCCAACTCGTTGGCCCGAACCAGGGCGGTCAGCGCGTTGACTGACCGAGTACGGTCCTTGCTCATCGATTCCCGGGCGGTGGCCAGGATCTGCACGCTCTGGCGGACCCCATCATCTAGCCGGGGTCGGCGCAGCTTTTCCACGGGCAGCCCCAGGGTGGCCGTGGCGATCTGGTGAGCATCCAGGGCATCGGACTTACCCACGCCACGGCGGATCTTGGCCTCCATGCGCGGGGCTTCAGCCACCGGATAGCGGTGAGCGGCCACGGTGCCGGCCAGGATCGCTCCGTAGGTGGCGGCGCCTTCGATCACCCACAGGGTGTCGGCGTCTGCTTCGGTGCGGCGGGCGACCCAAGCCATGGCCCGTTTGATGCCGGCGGAACTGGTGGGAAACTCCCGGGAGTCCCTTCCAACGTGATGGACATGGTTCTTACGGCCGTTACCGGCCGGTACCAGTCCGGGTCGTGGTCACTTCGGAACAGCACTGTGACGGGTCACACCCAGCGGGTGGACAATCTTCTGATCAAGTTACCGAGGTGGGCCGGACAGGTGCCGGCCGACCACCCCGATGAACGGACAAGTCCGCCTAAAGACAATCAAAGGTCAATGAGTTTGTGAGTCACATCCATGGGGCGGAACGGCCAGTAGCCATCCTGCCAGCCAGTCCCAGACCAGCCACTACCAAGACTCACAATGAGTTTTGTCCAGGTGATCAGGTCATTGGCGATCATCACCACCTGCAACCACGCGGTGTTTTCGGCGAACCCTTCAGCGGGGAAGCGGGCCAGGCCGGTGGCTTTGGCGTGGGCGGATCCGGTCCTCGACTCGGGCATGCTGGCGGTGACGGCGCTCCAGGCCCTGGATCTGATGATCCACCACTCTGGGCGCGGTGTCAGTGATGAAAGCCGTCACCCTGTGCCCATCAGCATCAGTGAAGGACAGCTGCGCACCAGGATGCGGACGCTCTTTGCGCAGAATCAGGCGGGTCCCGACTGGCCAACTGCTGATGTCCACATAGTCAGTGGCCTCAACCACCCAGGCGCGGTCGCGGATCGAGCCGTCGGTGCTGATGGCTGGCATCCACAATTCGGCTGGAATCTTGTCAACGACCTTCTGGATCGGCTGGTTGATGAAGTAGCCAAAAGAGAACTCCACCCCGATCTCTCGGCAGTGATCAGCGAAAGCATGCCAGGCCCCGGCAGAGTCGCTGCGCACCAACACACCGGGACTGGCGTCGGCGCCAGGACGCACTCCAGCCGGAAGAGCCTCCAGGGCCTGGTCGATGACGGTGATGTGATCAGCAGCCGTACTCGCCCCCGCGTTCCCCGGTCGTAGGAATCCGGCCAGTGCTTCACCGCCGCTGACTTCGGGTCGGTCAAGGAACGCAAGCAACGGATGAAACCCGAAAGTCCGTTTCCAGGTGGCAGCCGCGTTCTCCTTCTCTGAATGGGCCAGGCTGATGGTCGCATCGACATCAATCACCAACGGCCCACCATCCTCGCCATCCAGATCAGGCTCAGCACCGGCGGCCCACGCCCGGCTGCGAGCAGCAGCGCACGCCTGCCGCAGCGCCGGCAGGCGGTCCTCGGTGACCCGGTCCAGCACACGCCAGGTAGTTGGCATCGAAGCTACGGGTCCGAACACATCCTGGCGATCAGTCAACGTCTGGATCCCTGAGATGTTGGTGGCACCATCAGCAACCGCGACCGCCAAATCAGTGAGAACCCGGCCCGGGGCATGCACCGGCAGCCCCTTATACGAGTCCAATAATGGTTCCAAGAGCCCAGCCACCAGGCCAGTGCGCTCTGCAAGTTCTCTCAGCATCCCGACCCCGGCATGCGACACGACACCTGCCCCATCAGCAGAGACTTTCATACGACCAGTACCAGCGATACGCTTCACTTTGAGAGTGCCCTCTCGACTCGGAGATATGGAACCTTCGCAAGTCCCATCATCCCAGGTCGGAGTGGCACTCTCGTCTATCTACACCCCAAAATCAAGCCCCGCCATGAAACACCGAGGTTAGTCTGAACTAGCGTTGAGCGCCGATCAGTTTGGGCTCACGATAGCGTTGACGTCGTGCCAGCTATCATCCATGCCGTGCAGAGTCACTCCGGAGCTGAGGGTAGCGGAAATGACCTGTCCATTGCCCACGTAAATACCGGCAGCGGACTGGTGACAGACCCATAAGCCATCGCGTGGTCCGTCTGGTCTGGCTGCTGACCTACATTTCGAAGTGTTCATCGCAGTGCTGAATTGTCCGCAGCGTCGTTGTAGCCTCGGTGGTGAAGGTTCAGATCGCGAACTAGAGTTGGGGCTCTGTCGGCGCGTGTAGTGCGTGAAGAGGACGTTGCCCTGGGCCTGCTGGAAGGCCATGAGTCGACTCGTAAAATCCAGAGGGACTAAATAGCCAGAGGGTTAGCTCTCGTGGATGACGTCGAAGCTCTCGCCGCCGTCGGTGCTGTGAAGAATGCTGCCCCCGACAGCGGCCCATACTTCATCCTGGTCCACAGCGTGGAGCGCCTCAGGGTAGCCCTCCACACCCGCATCGACCTCACCGACTTGTTCCCAGGTGAATCCGTTGTCCTCACTTCGGTGTACCCCGGCATCGGGGTCGAGGGCGAAGATCGTCCCGTCAGGGGCCCAGTCGACATGGTGAAGGATCGGAGCCTCAGCTACAGGCGTGAAACTTTGTCCCCCGTCTGTGCTGATGACAGGGCCACTCTCGGTGGTACCCAACACGGTGTCGGCGTCGCGAGGATCTATGGTGAGGCTTGCCATCGCTGGCGCACCCGGACTTTGCCAGGTTTCGCCGGCGTCGTCGCTGATCAACAGCTCTTGCCCTGAGGTGGCATTCACCCCGTAAATGCGGTCTCCCATCGCATCCAGTGCATGGAAGTCTGCTTCGCCGCTAAGCGAGACGTCCTCCCACGTAGCACCGCCGTCAGAGGAGGCAATCAACCCTAGGTTGGCCGGAGCGTCTTGCCCTTCGCCCGGGTGGCCGCTGGCCAGCAGCAGGTCTTCATCCGCCACAGTGAAGCCCATGAAATCCTGGATCTCAGAGACGCGGCGGGGGCCATCGTCGTGAAGCCGAAACAAACCGTAGTGACTGGCGATCATAAGCGAGCCATCGGAAGGATCGACGTCTAAATCATGGACATGCTCCAGGTTTTCACCCTCTCCGTCCTCAACCGGACCTTCCGGATCGGCACCGTTGGTTTCAGCGCCGCACGCGGTAAGCACTAAAGCTGAGACGGCGAATATCATCACTGACCGCTTACCCGACCAGCCATCCGGATTCCTCAAAGACGCACGCCTCAGGTTGGGCGTTTTCCTGCTCATGGTTAGCTCCTCCATCTCGGGGTGTCGGATGTCCAATTCTACGCAGCGTAGAAAACACGGTCCAGCTCCGCACCAACATCGACTGGTCAGCAGTGTTGGGGTCCAGCAGCCTTCGCGCCGACGTCGTCTCTGATGGGGTCTGCTGAAGGTTCGGTTGACCGTCGGGCTTATGCCGCCAGGGCGACGGCATCCTTGTGAACGGTCTCGTACTCGACCGGAGTCAGCTTACCCAGCCTCCGCTGTCGGCGGCGGCGATGATAGGTCGCTTCGATCCAGTGAATGATCCGGGCTCGCAACTGATCCCTGGTGGCCCAGGACTGCCTGTTGAGCACGTTTTTCTGCAACGTCGAGAAGAAGCTCTCCATCGCGGCATTGATGCTCCTATAGTTGTCAAGTAGTCGCTGAGGCCGGCTCCGCGGCAGGAGGTCGTGCCTTGATCAGGTGATAGACCTCGCGGATGACATAGCGTTTGAGACACCGGATGATGTCGCGTTTGCACTTGCCTTCAGCTGTGCGTCGAGTGAACGGCGGATTCTAGGAGTCGTTGCACCAGCGGGGTGATTAGCTGGCGAGGATGAGGTCTCTGATCTTCTCGGCTGGGGTGTTCCATTGGAGTGTCTCACGGGGTCTTCCGTTGAGCAGGTGAGCCACGTGCTCGAGGTCCTCAGGCCCATGGACGGCCAGGTCGGTGCCTTTGGGGAAGTACTGGCGCAGCAGCCCGTTGGTGTTCTCATTGGACCCCCGCTGCCATGGGGATGCCGGGTCGCAGAAATAGACCGGCAACTGGGCGTCGATGGTGATCTTGTGGTGGGCGCCCATTTCCGATCCCTGGTCCCAGGTCAGTGATCCGCGCAGGTGCTGCGGCAGAGTCTTCATCTGGGCAGTGACCGCGGCGGCGACAGTCTCAGCGGTGTGGTCCCCGGGCAGGTGGCAGAGCATCACGTACCGGCTTTGGCGCTCCACCAAGGTGGCGATGGCTGAGCGGTTGCCGGCTCCCATGATCAGGTCTCCTTCCCAGTGGCCGGCCACGGCCCGGTCCTCGATCTCAGCGGGCCGGTCACTGATCATGATCATGGTCTCCCCCAAGGTGCGTGGTTTGGGCTGGGTGCCCTGTGGTTTCCGGCGGGCACGGCCGGTGCGCAGAGCCGCGGCGACCTCTTTCTTCAGCCCGCCTCGGGCCTGAAGGTAGAGGGCTTGGTAGATCGTCTCGTGGCACACACGCATCTCCGTGTCCTCGGGGAACTCTTTGACCAGGGTGGCACTGATCTGAGCCGGGGACCACTGCAACGCCAGCTTCTGGGTCACCCAGCTTCGCAGCTTGGAGTCTGTGGTCAGCTTGGCGGCCTTGGGCCGGGCCCGAGGCTCTGCGGCCATCCTCTGGGCCCTATACGGCAGATACTTCCCGGCAGCATCACTGTTACCGGCGACCTCCCGGCTGATCGTTGAATGCGGCCTGCCCAGCTGGGTGGCCACCTGGCGCATCGAGTTCCCAGCGGCACGTAGGTCCCGGATCTTCTCCCGCTCAGCAAGAGTCAGGAAGCGGGGGTTGGTATCGGTGCCGGCCAACAGCTGATGAACGCGCATCTTCTGGTTATACGCCCGGGACTGGCCCACAGTACGCTCCGGCGCGCTGGCACCAGCGCGGACCTGCTGATCCCACTTGTACCCGCTCATCGAGGAGACCCCCACAGCCGCTGCCGCTGCACGTACTGACTGGCCCTGCTGCCGCAGTTGGTGGAACGTCTCCCGAGCAGGGTGCCCAGGCCTGCCATTAGCACCATGTGGTTTCCCCGCCCGGGACTGAGCCACCCAGCGGTACACTGTCGAGGGTGAGACCCCGCAGGCCGCGGCGGCCTTGCGAGTGCTCATTCCCTGACCGACCAGGGCGATCACTGCATCGAAGACATCATCCTCGTAGCGAAGGACACCGGACTCGGGTTCGGCAGGTTCCACTGCGGCTCCTGAAGATCAAGCCGGTGCAACCACCGATAGAAGCCGCTCTGGAGCAGCTTCAGCGGATCGGTTCGTCGTCGTGAAATTTCTCCGCCAGTTCGTCCTCGGCGGCGTTATCCTCGGCCTCAGCGGAGGACTTCTTCCGTGAATTGCTGCTGACTCGATTGGCCAGCTGCTCGGCAGCCTGCAGCCGCAGGCGATTGAAGAAGAGGTATCCCACAGCCCAGGAGACCACCAGTCCGATCAGCAGTGCGAAGATCAGGGTGAACTCTCCCAGGCGCAGCTGCGCGCAGGCGAAAAACACCACGGCGAAGACACCGAGGCGCAGCAGCGAATATTTCAGAACGGCCATCGGTCCAGTGTAATTGGGGGACCTCAGCGCTGGTCAATTACCCTGGAAGACATGGTTCGCGTATTCATGGGTCTCGGTGTCGTTGCCCTCGGCCTGCTGATCTACTGCACGGTCGACTGCATCCAGACACCCAAGCGTCAGGTGCGGGTGCTGCGCAAAGCAGCATGGATCCCCATCATCATCCTCCTGCCGCTGCTGGGTCCCGGACTCTGGCTTGGCTTCGGCAAAGCCCGTGGCGGCAATGGCGGGGGTGGCCCGCGCAAAGGACCGGCAGCCCCCGACGACGATCCGGAGTTCCTGCGCAATATCGAGTTCCAGCGCCGCCAGCAGCAGCGCCGCGAGGAAGAAGCCCGCAAACGCGCCGAAGAAGAGCGGAAGAAGCGCGAAGCCGAGCGCCGGGCTGAGGAGAAGAAGCGCCAGCAGGACGACGGCGACGTCGACGGCGACTCAGGCCCCGAGTCTCAGCCGGGCCCCAATCCGGAGAACAACTGATCCCACCCCATTTGCTTTGCTGTTGCAAAGTGTGGCAAAGTTCTGTTTATGAAGAACAGAGCTTTTGTAGTAACTGCAGCGGCCCTGGGGTCGCTGATCCTCAGCGGCTGCGGCAGTGAATCAGAGGGCGGGCAGAGTGGTTCCCCGATGTTCCAGGACGCCCCCGGGGTCCAGGCCGCGCCAGTGGATGCCTCCGAGGTCGAGGAGATCAGCATTCCCCAGCAGTGGGTGGATGTGACCGCCCAGGAATGGCCTGGCTCCGCCGCCTACGGGGAGAACCAACCCATCCTGCGGATGGATGAGGAGTGCCTGTTCCTGGATGAGCCACCGGAGTTCTTCGATATGACCCCGCGGTTCCAGTCCAACGGATTTGGCCCCTTTGGCAGCCCCACCACCAATTACGGTGGGGAGCCTTCCACCGAGGATGAATACCGGTACCTCTGCGGGCTCACCCGCACCGACGAGCAGCGGGACTCCGAAGATACACCGCGGTGGGGTGCCGAATTCCAGCTGATGGTCCCTGGTGACCCAGCGCAGGCCGAAGAGACCGTTGAGAATTTCCTCACCCAACCCGATCGGCCGGAGCGAACTCATGAGATCGAGACCATCGAGATCGCCGGGACTGAGGTGCACACTGTGCAACGCGACTACCCCAATAACGACGGAAACGGGGGAGACCTCGAAGCCCTCTACTACGACGAGGAAACTGAGGCGCTGATCCAGCTGCGCATCCACTCCATGGATGAGGAGCTGCGCATCGACCACGGCAATCAGGGTGTGGCTGAGGACCTCGTCCGAATCCTTGCCCAGTCCGGAGGATAGGGCGCCGTCGTCGTCGGGTGTTTAGGCGCCGATCAATAGGGCGAGCGAATAGGTGATGGCGAAGACCAGTCCGAGGCTTCCGGTCTGCTGCAGCACCGGGATCAGCGCTGGGCCAGTATGCTGCTGGTTCAGGATCCGCTGGGCGGGAGGAACCGCCAACGCCCAGCTCAGAGCTACAAAGACCACCCAGGGGTTATCCATCAGCATCCACAGGGGCAGCAGCACTGCGGCTGCCACCATCACCACATAGGCCCAGCGAGCCTTGGTGTCGCCCAGACGGACGGCCAAGGTCATCTTGCCTGACTCCCGGTCAGTGGGGATATCCCTAACGTTATTGGCCATCAGCAGTGCCGAGGCGATCAGCCCGTGGGAGACCGCACCGATACTCGCGGCAACCCAGGGGAAGCCATCCTGTGCCTCAGCGGCCGCCAGAACCGCATAGGTGGTGCCGAGGGTGGCGACCAGACCGAAGAAGATGAAGACCATCACCTCGCCCAGGCCGAGGTAGCCATAGGGTTTGGAGCCGCCGGTGTACCACCAGGCGGCCAGGACGCAGACCGCACCGACAGCCAGCATCCACCACTGGGCGGTGACCAGCACGATGACCAGGCCGGCGATACCGGCGATGCCGAAGCTGAGGAAGGCGGCGGCCTTGACCTGGCCCGGGCGGGCTGCACCTGAGGCGGTCAGACGCATGGGTCCCACGCGCACGTCATCGGTGCCGCGGACGCCATCTGAATAGTCATTGGCGTAGTTGACCCCCACCTGCAGGGCTAGGGATACCACCAGGGCCAGGGCTGTGATCCCCAGCAGCAGTGCCAGGCGGAGCTCTGCCGGTGAGGCAAAGGCGGCTGCCGCGCCGATCAGCACCGGGCAGACCGCCATCGGCAGGGTCCGGGGCCGGGCGCCGGCTGACCATTCACTCAGTGTCGCCACACTGGTCCTTTCTCATTCGGTGCCTGATGCCAGTTCATGCTGATGAGCGCCCAGCGGTGCTCAGCTGGCGCAGCAGGGTCTGCCGGTCTGGTTTGCCATTGGGCAGCAGGGGCAGGGCGCCCAGCAGTTCGAAGTGCTTGGGCACAGCGGGGGCGCCCAGGCGCTCGCGGACCAAGTCCTCAAGCTCAGGCAGGGTGTTGCCCGAGCGGGAGGCGGTGGCCAAGACCACCGCCGCAACGACTTTTTGGCCCCATTCATTATCTGGGATACCGGCCACGAATGCCTCACGGATGCTGGGATGGGATTCCAGTGCGCGGCGGACCTCCTCGGCCGAGACCTTGATCCCGCCGGTATTGATCACATCATCAGCCCGGCCGGTGACACTGAGGCGGGGCAGTCGCTGACCATCCTCCTCGGGACGGCTGAGTTGGCCGAGGTCATCGGTGCGGAACCTCCGCTGCCCGGTCAGGGGGTCGGTCTCGAATTTCTCGGCGGTGAGGTCGGCGTCGTCGTAATAGCCCAAGGCGACCATGGGGCCAGAGAGCAGAACCCGTCCGTGGGTGCCCAGTTCCACTGTGACCCCGGGCAGGGGGTAGCCGTCATAGACGCAACCTCCGCAGGTCTCGGCCATGCCATAGGTGCGGGTGACATTCAGTCCGGATTCCTGGGCGGTGTCGAAGAGCTCAGCTGGCGTTGGTGCACCGCCGAGCAGGATGGCATCAAAACTGCGCAGGGCGGCAAGGAGTTCGGGGGAGTGCTGGGCTTGTTCCAGCAGGCGCCGCAGCTGGGTCGGGACTAAGGAGACATAGCGTCGGCTGCCGGTCAGCTGCTCGGTGGCGCGGGTGAAGGCCTCGGCATCGGTGGTGTTCTCCAGCAGGGCTACGGGAGTGGTTTCGGCCTCGAGGCTGCGGGTCAGGATGGCCAGGCCCGCGACATAGGAGGGCTGCAGGGTCAACAGCCACTGTCCGTGTCCGCCTAAAGTCTCGGCGGTCATCCGGGCGGAGGCGCGTAGGGCCCCGGCCGAGAGCAGGGTCTGCTTAGGGGTGCCTGTGGACCCGGAGGTTCGAACCACGACGGCGACCTTCTCATCACCGTGTGCCAGGCCCTCGGGGACCGCGCTGATTTCGGGGCGATCCAGCCATTTTGGAGGCTGGCCGGCCTCGGCCGGCAGAAATTCCAGGGGCGGGGCATCACTGGCGGGGTCCATCATCGCGCGCAGGGCTGTAAGGGCCTGGCTGACCCACTCGGTCATAGGGGCCTCTCACCTCATTGGTGTCAGGGGTCGAGTGTGCCCAGTCAGCTTAGCGAATCCGGCGTTGGTATCATTTTGGTATGGCTATGACGCTGAGGCTGCCGGAGGAACTCGACAAGAAGATCGAGGAAATCGCTGAACGTCGGCATATCTCCAAACATGCCTTGATTGCCCAGAGCGTGGAGCAGTTCGTCCGGGAAGACGAAGAGAGGCGGCAGGTCGATGAGGCCTTCGACTACGCCTTCGAGCGTTATGGCAAGGTCATCGAGCGTCTCGCTGATGCCTGATGAGGCGAATCACTGGCGCGAAACCACCCGTTGCGGGATGGGAATAAGCGCACTGCCCTCATCCTTTTGATCATCTTCCTCCGCCGAAATGGGGCGCGGCTTATCGCGGACGATGATGCGGTCTTCGACTACATCCTCGACGTCGCTCAGGGAAACTTGGCGCTGGAGGCCTCGGCAGAGTTCCTGGAGGCCAACCTCCAAAGGTGGGCCGACTAGTGGCCAGTGCATATCCCGTGCCCGAACCCGATCAAGACCCGCAGCCTCCGAAGGAGAACTAAGCATGAGCGAAATCAACCACTGGATCGACAGCGAGGACGGGCGGCGCCGCGCCGTGCTCGAAGCCGAGGTCCCCGGAACGCCCGAGGGGGTCTGGGCTGCCATCGCCACCGGTCCCGGCATCGAGGCATTGTTCGTGCCGGCCAGCGTCGAGGAGCGCGAAGGCGGGAAGATCGTGACCCATCACGGTGACTACGGTGACTCCGAGGGCACTATCACCGCCTGGGAGCCGCCGCACCGTCTGGAGTAGGAGGAGGTCGACTGGCATGAGGAGCGGAGCGATGTTCCGGCGTGGAACACCGAAATGCTTGTCGAGGCGGTCTCAGGCGGTGCCTGCCGAGTGCGGCTCTCCTCCGGTTTCCTCGACCGCGGTGAGGAATGGAAGGACATGATCGATGGCACGATGCACGGCTGGGTACCGGCCATGCGGAATCTTCAGGTCTACCTCACCCACTTCCGTGGGATGCCGACCACCACGATGCTGGTCCAGCATGAAATCTCCGGTGTCGAGCAGGCCCCGAATGTGCGCGAAGCTCTCGGGCTCTCCGGAGTTTCGGTGGGGGATGAGGTGGAAACCGCATCAGGCGCGCCCACCCTCCGCGGGACGGTCGAGTACGTTCACGACGACGTCCTGGCCATCCGCACCTCGGAGCCGACTGCTGGCATATTCGGCATCGCTGCCTCGGGGTATGGGACCTCTGTCGGCGTCATTATCCAGGGGTCCTTCTACGGTCCCGAAGGGCCGGCGGTGCGTGATCAGGTGGAGCCTCGCTGGCGTGAATGGGTGGAGAGCCTCACTAAGACGCAGTGAGCCAACCTCCAGAAGAGGGCGCAGGCTAGGGCCTCCTCAATTGAGAGAAGCAGTTTAGCTCTGTCTGAACCAGGGGGGCGGTCTATCCCTCAGGGTTACCCGAGGCCGAAGATCTGGAATCCGCCGCGAGTGGCGGCAGCTGCCAGGATGGCCCAGCCGATAGTGCCCAGGCTGATCCAGAAGAAGGACCGGACGGCGGAAATGCCCATGGCCACCACAGCTACCGCCATGATCTGAGTGCCGATGATTGGCCCGAACAGAGCAAGGGCAGGTATCCCACCGCGGTTCATCACCCGCTCGATCCGCTGCTGGCGTTTGGCACGCTTGGTCTCCTTGCGGGCCAAGGTCTCCTGATCGTGCTTCTGAGCCTCGCGGCGGTCGCGCCATCGGGAAAACCAGCTGCGGATATGCTCACCGAACCAAGCTGACAGAGCAATGGTCAGCAGATTGCCGGCGGTGGCGGCTATAACTACTGGGACAGTCGGTAGCCCGGCGATGATCCCGGCAGGAATGACGACGACGGCTTCCAGCCAGGGGAAGGCCCCGCCGAGGAACATCGCCAGCAGGCCCCACCAGTCTGAGGCGTTCAAAGCAGACTGCCACCTCCCTTCGCGGCTACTGCTTCCTGGCTCCTGAGACTACTGCCGCTGGGGTTCCCTGTGTCCGGCAGCGTCTTCCTCGGTCCAGCATTCGACGTTCCGAAGGTCTGGCATATCGGAGGCTACGAACACCGGATCCAGGCCTTCGCGCCGCTGAGCCTGGTAATGCTTGAGCAGGCGAACCGCTGTGCCGGCCATCTCAGTGATCACCACCAGGTTGAACAGGGCGATGATAACCATGGTGACCCCGGCGATCGCCCAGGCCAGCTCCACGGAGATCACTGAACCCAGGAACACGACCCCGGTCAGCCCGACGGCGTAGACCTTGCGCAGGGTCTCCGAATCGGAGATGAACAGGACGTTGGCTTCACCATAGGAGTAGTTGCCCAAGATTGAGGTGAAGGCCACCATCAGAATGATCACCGCCAAGGCCACAGCACCAAACGCCCCAAAGGTTGAGGTCAGCGCCATCTGAGTCAGCTCAGCGCCGGGGTTGGCATCGGCAGTCGCAGTGGGGTCTGGGTAGGTGACCAGGATGATGAATGCAGTGACTGAGCAGATGATCAGAGTGTCCAGGTACACCCCGAGGGTCTGGACCAGGCCCTGCTTGGCCGGGTGGGAGACATCCGCAGTGGCCGCCACATTGGGCACTGAACCCATACCGGCCTCATTGGAGAACATGCCGCGCTGGATACCAGCCATAATCATCGCGCCGAAGGCACCGCCGGCGGCTGCGTTGAAGTTGAAGGCCTCGCCAAAGATCAGTGCGATCACCGTGGGCAGCTGATCGATATGCACGATCACCACGATTAGTCCCAGCAGGATGTAGAGCATGGCCATCGCTGGCACAACGCTCTGGGCGACTTTGGCCACCCGTCGCAGACCGGCGATCACAATGATTCCGGTCAGCACAACGAGCACGACGGCGAGGCCCCATTTCAGGGCGGCGGTGTCCTCTATGCCCAGCTCGGAGGCGGCCCCGGTGGCGGAGTCGACGATCGTATTGGCCTGCAGAGAGGTGAAGCTCAGCGCGAAGCAGAAGATGAAGATCACCGCAAAGACGATTCCGCCGGAGCGAGAGCCCAGACCGCGTTCGATGTAGTAGGCCGGCCCACCCTTGAAGGTGTCGAAGCGCCGAGTCTTATACAACTGCGCCAGGGTGGACTCCACAAAGGAGGCGGCGGAGTTGAAGATCGCCATCACCCACATCCAGAAGACCGCTCCGGGGCCACCCAGGGCGATCGCCCCGGCCACACCGGCGATGTTCCCGGTACCCACGCGGGCAGAAGCGGTGATCGTAAATGCTTGGAAGGCTGAGAGCGACCGTGTGCGGCCCTCTTCATCCCGGGTGGCTCGGTCAGTGATCGTGCGGAACATATCGGGCAGATGCCGGATCTGCACCACTCCGGTGCGCACGGTCAGGTAGAAGCCGATGGCGATGATGACCGGGATGCCCACAAGTTCCCAGGACATATCCTCGATCTGGCCGAGCAACTCGGCGAAAGTCTCAGTATTCACAACCGGGGACAATACCCGATGTTGGCCCAAACCCCCGCGTCAGAGCCTGCCTACCCTGGCAATCTCAGTGCGGTACTCATGACTCCGTGCTGGGCACGGAACGGACTCAGTGGCAGCCACTGAAATCGCGCGAATACGGATACGGAGGCGACCTCGCCTACATACGTTAGGTCTCGGTTCACCGTTCACCGAAGCAAAAGGATACGTCCATGAGGACCCCCATCCGGGAGCTGACCCCCGCACCCCAGCAAGTCGTTCCACGCACCAGCTTGACCATGATGCTCACTGCGCTGGCACACAACCTCCGCAACACCATCCACCGTCCACCCAGCACGGAACTGATCCGCCCCACAGCGCATGTCACCTGCATCATCCCGGCCTATAACGAGGAAGATTCCATCGGCCATGTACTGGAGTCCCTCCTGGTCCAGACTCGTCCACCGCAGACGATCCACGTCATCGCCAATAACGTCACCGATGACACTGTGTGGGAAGCGGAGAAGTATGCCGGGATGTACCACACCCGTCACAAGAACACCTTCTACGAGACCGAGGTGATCGTCCACGACATCGGCAAGAACGCAGATAAGAAGGTCGGGGCGCTGAACTACGGGTGAGACGTCGCTAGAGCTGAAGGTGCTAAGTACCTCTTAGGAGTCGACGGCGACACCACACTGGATAAGCACTGCTTGGAGTACCTGCTCGAAGAGATGGAGGGGGACACCCGCATCGGCGGACTCTCGGCGATCTACAGCTTCGCTCCTCCCAAGTCCAAGAGCCCGGTCCGCCAATTCCTGGTCTCAGCGCAGAAAGCGCAGTTCGCCGACTTCAACATGGATAACCTGCTGCGCAGCAGAAATATGGCCGTGCTCGGCGGGCAGGCCAGCATCTTCCGCGTCGATGCCCTTCAGCAGGCAGCCACCCGGTATCACCAGTCACACCCGTGGACCACCGACAGCGAAATTGAAGACTCACTGCTGTCGCTTCAGATTCGCGACGCCGGCTTCCTGACCAAAATCAGCAGCAGGGCTCGGGCCAATGTGGGAGCCATGGAAACAATCCGCTCTCTGCATGCCCAGCAGGTGAAGTGGACAACCGGTGGCATCGAGTTGATGAAATCACGACCTTTCCACCCCAATCTCCGGCTCCGGTGGAAAGAGACCACCTCGATGGTCTTCAACATTCTGTGTCGACTGTTGTTCGTGATCCTGCTGGCAGCCTCCCTGTCCATCGGAGTCTTCCAGTTCCATCCCTTGTGGCTGATTCCCCCTCTGGCCGCATGGCTGCTGGCCATCCGCGTGACCTGGTCGATGAAGAACCGCACGGTCTCAGACTGGTTGTACTCCCTGCTGTTCTTCCCTGCCGAGATATATATGTGGCTGCGTATGATCCACTTCACCGCCTCCTGGTGGCAGGTGCTCTTCAAAGTCGAGCGGGACAACTGGGGCGCACAAGCCAGCGCGGAATCCGGCAGAGGTGGCAAGGGCATGCTCTGGCCACTGGTGGTCACCGCCATGATTGGCGGCGTGCTCATCTACTCCTGGGAGCAGCTGAACAGTCAGCAGCAGGAAAGCGTGATCGCCATGGGCTGGCCGGTCCTGATGGTCATCACCATAGCCCTGACTCTCGGAATGCTGACGAAAGTGCTCCGCCGGCACCGCGGATTCCGGGTCTGACCAGGCGTTTAAGTCGTCACTAGTAGTAATACGGGAAGTCAGACCAATTGGGGTCGCGCTTCTGCAGGAAGGCATCCCGGCCCTCCACTGCTTCATCGGTCATGTACCCCATGCGGGTGGCCTCACCGGCGAAAACCTGCTGGCCGGCCAGCCCGTCGTCGGCGGCGTTGAAGGCGAACTTCAGCATCCGCACCGCTTGGGGGGACTGTCCGGCGATGTCATCGGCATACTCCAGGGCGACTTCTTCGAGCCGCGCATGGTCCACGGCCTCGTTGACCGCCCCGGCGGCGACCATATCCTCGGCCGAATGCTCACGGGCCAGGAAGAAGATCTCGCGGGCCTTCTTCTGGCCGACCTGGCGGGCCAGCAGAGCGGAACCGTAGCCGGCGTCGAAGGAGCCCACTGTGGCATCGGTCTGCTTGAACTTCCCGTGCTCACGGGAGGCGATGGTCAGATCGCAGACCACATGCAGGGAGTGCCCGCCGCCGGCGGCCCAGCCGTTGACCACTGCGATGACAACCTTCGGCATGGTCCGGATCAGCCGCTGCACCTCCAGAATGTGCAGGCGCCCGGCGCGGGCCGGATCCACAGTCTCGGCGGTCTCACCATCGGCGTAGCGGTAGCCATCGCGGCCACGGATGCGCTGATCCCCACCGGAACAGAAGGAATGACCGCCGTCTTTGGCGGAGGGGCCGTTGCCGGTCAGCAGTACGGCGCCCACATCCGGGGTCATCCGCGCATGGTCCAGTGCCCGGTAGAGCTCATCCACCGTGCCGGGCCGGAAAGCATTGCGGACCTCGGGGCGGTCGAAGGCGATCCGCACTGCCGGCAGATCACGTACGACGACGCCGTCGTCGTCGCGCTCGACCCTGCGGTGATAGGTGATATCGGCGAAGTCGAAGCCCTCCACCGGCCGCCATTGCTGCGGATCAAAGACGTCAGAGACTTTCTCAGGAAGCGTGTCAGTCACAGCAGAAGAGTCTACAGAGCCTCGCGGGCAGCGGCAGTGTGCTGGAAAGTCAGATCCCGGCCAACAGCGCCTCTTTGGAGTCCCTCAGATACTCTTCGAGGGTCTCAGCAGCCATGTGGTTCTCACCGCCGATGATCAATTCAGCGATACCTGCATGCCGGGCGATGAACGGAACGTGGAATGAGAAGGGATCGTCCATAAAGACATAGGCCAGGCGGAACTCAACGAGGGTCCGATGGGCCGCATCGCTGAGCCGAGGGGAATCAGCGAGATCCACCAGGGTTTGGTGAAAGGTTACCGAGGCCTGGGCCGCTTCCTGCCAGGACTCCTGTTCTGTGGCGGCCTCACCCTTGGCCACCACCTCAGCCAGCTGTTTGTGCTGTTCTGGACTGACCTCGCCGATGTTTCGCACAGCACTGCACTCCAGAATTCGGCGCAGGGCATAGATGTCCACCAGGTCATCTCGGGTCAGCTCGCGGACAAAGAATCCGCGGGCTAAGTGGTGGACCACGAGCCGTTCCTGCACGAGGGTTCGGAATCCCTCGCGCAAAGTACTTCGGGAAACCCCGAGGTCGCCGCGAATGCGGTCCTCGGTCAGCCGTTGTCCCGGCCTCAACTGTCCGGAGACGATCCGCGCCTTGACTTCCGCGGCCACTCTGCTTGCCGAGCTCTCCTGGGTCTGGCTGGGCATCAAGACTCCTTACTGCTCGCGGTCATCCTACGGGAGAAGGTGACCCCCTCGGCGTCGTCGTTTCTTCTCTCATCCCTACTTCAGGTTGACGTGACCTTATGACCCAGTGCATAGTGTCACTCACACCATAAGAGGGGAGAGGGCGAATGCAGGACCGTATTGAGTTGGCAGTGTCCACCGTTGTCTTCTCACTTCGGCCGCATCCTGAAACCGGGGAACTGACCCTCTGGCTGCCCCTGGTCCGGCGTATCCGCGAACCCTATGAAGGCCGCTGGGCCCTACCAGGTGGACCCCTGGCCCCGGAGGAGAACCTCGTGGAATCAGCCCGGGCGACCCTTCAACGCACCACTGGGCTGACCCCACGCCACCTCGAGCAGCTTTACGCCTTCGGAGACGTCGACCGGTCCCACAGCGCCGATGCCGCCGGTCACGCCCGGGTGGTCTCCATCGTCTACTGGGCCCTGGTTGGAGAAGACGAGGATGCTGAAGCAGTCGACGGCGAAAACGTTGAATGGTTTCCGGTGGATGAGATCGCCGAAGAGGCCGAACCTCTGGCCTTCGACCACGGGGTCATCCTTGACTACGCCCTGCGCCGGCTGCGGGCAAAAGTCACCTACTCACCCATCGCCCACGCCTTCCTGCCCGAGGAATTCCCCCTGGCCCAGCTGCGCCGGGTCTACGAGGCGGTCCTCAACCGGGCCCTGGACCCTTCCAACTTCCGCCGACAGATCCTCGCCCAGGGCAGCGTGGAGGACACCGGACGCCGGCAGACCGGAACCGCCCACCGGCCACCTAAGCTCTACCGCTCCGCACCAGGACGCTCCCGCTACGCACTCACCATCCAGGAGACCGATCAGTGACCGCACTGTCCATCCGCACCCGCATCGAACTGGCCCCCACCAAAACCTGCAACACCTCACTGGCCGAGAACCCCTGGGCCTTCGACACCGCACCCGGCTACGGACCCGGATCCTCCCAGGAGGACACCGTCCCCGGATTCGCCCCCACCAATGCCACCGCCCGGCCCGGCCAACTGCCCGAGGCCTACCGGAAGATGGACGATGAGGAACTGCACCGCCGCATCCGGGAAGCCAAAGCCACCCTCGGGGAGAAACTGGTCATCCTCGGCCACTTCTACCAGCGCGATGAAGTCGTCCAGCATGCCGATTTCATCGGCGACTCCTTCCAATTGGCCAATGCCGCACTGACCCGCCCCGAGGCCGAAGCAATCGTCTTCTGCGGAGTCCACTTCATGGCTGAGACCGCAGACATCCTCTCCACCGCCGAACAGAAGGTCATCCTGCCCAATCTCGCCGCCGGCTGCTCCATGGCAGATATGGCAGATGAGGACTCAGTGGAAACCGCCTGGGAGGAGATCGCCGAGGTCTACGGCTTCGACCCGGAGAACCCACAGCCCGACGAGGACGGCAAACTCCCGGTCATCCCGGTGACCTATATGAACTCCTCAGCAGCGCTGAAAGCCTTCTGCGGTCAGCGCGGGGGCATTGTCTGCACCTCCTCCAACGCCACCACCGTGCTGGAATGGGCCTATGAGCGCGCCCACCGAGTGCTGTTCTTCCCCGACCAGCACCTGGGCCGCAATACCGCCAAAGCCATGGGCATCCCCCTGGAGCAGATGCCCATGTGGAACCCCCGGCAGCCCTTGGGCGGCAACAGCGCTGAGGACCTGCAAGAAGCCAAAGTCCTGCTCTGGCACGGGTTCTGCTCAGTGCATAAACGCTTCACCGTCGAGCAGATTGACAAAGCCCGGCAGGAGCACCCCGGGGTCAAAGTCATCGTCCACCCCGAATGCCCCATGCCGGTGGTCGACGCCGCCGATGAGGCCGGATCCACCGATGCCATCCGGAAATTCGTCGAAGCCAGCCAGCCCGAGGACGTCATCGCCGTGGGCACCGAGATCAATATGGTCAACCGGCTGGCCGCCGAATACCCCGACCGGACCATCTTCTGCCTCGACCCGGTGATCTGCCCCTGCTCCACGATGTACCGCATCCACCCCGGCTACCTCGCCTGGGTGCTCGAGGACCTCGTGGCCGGAGAGGTCAGCAACCAGATCACCGTGCCCGAACGCATCGCCACTCCGGCCAAGATCGCCTTGGACCGGATGCTGGCGGCCAAACCGAGGTGACTGTCATGAAGCCCTCCCAGATCGACCATGTGATCCAACTGGCCCTGGAAGAGGATGTCCCCTTCGGTGATCTCACCACTGAGGCATTCGTGCCGGCAGGAGCCCAGGCCAGAGCAGAGCTCACCGCCCGGGAAGCCGGAGTCTTCAGTGGCGGTGAGGTCTTCCGCCGCGCCATGACCGCATTGGACCCCCAGGTGGAAGTCAGCCTCACCATCGACGACGGCGCCGAATTCCGCCAGGGCCAGGTGCTGGCCAGTATCGAAGGCCCCGCCCGGCCCATCCTGACCTGCGAACGCATTGGGCTGAACCTCCTGCAACGGATGTGCGGAATCGCCACCACCACCGCGAAATATGTGGCAGCAGCAACTGGCACCAGAGCCCGTATTGTCGACACCCGCAAAACCACCCCCGGGCTGCGTGCCCTGGAACGTCACGCCGTGCGCTGCGGCGGCGGCCATAACCACCGGTTCAGCCTCTCCGATGCGGTGATGGCCAAGGACAACCACCTCGCCATGGTCAGCGGGCAGGGTCAGGATCTGGCCGGGGCCATCCGAGAGGCCCGAGCCCGGCTGCCGCATACAGTGCACCTGGAGGTCGAAGTCGACCACCTCGAGCAGATCCCCGGGGCACTCGATGGCGGGGCGGACACCATCATGCTGGACAACTTCAGTCTCGAAGACCTCCGCCGCGGCGTCGAGCTCATTGACGGCCGAGCCCTGGTGGAAGCATCCGGAGGAGTCCGCCTGGAGACAGTGGCCGATATCGCGGCAACCGGTGTGGACATCATCAGTGTCGGGGCCCTGACCCACCAGGTCCGCGCTCTGGACCTGGGGCTGGACTTCCGGTGACCGCATACCTCGACTACGCCGCATCCGCCCCACCGCGGCCCGAGGTGCTGCGGACCATGTGGCCCTATCTCACCGGGGCCTTCGCCAACCCCGCGGCCCAGCACGAGCCCGGCGAAGAAGCCAGATCAGTCTTAGAAGAGGCACGACGACGACTGGCCGACCTCCTGGGGGCTCGCCCGGCAGAGATCGTCTTCACCTCCGGCGGTACCGAATCCGATAATGCCGCGATTAAAGGAATCGCCCTGGCCCAGCCCCGGGGCCAGCACGTCCTGGTATCGGCCACTGAGCACCCCGCAGTGCTGGAATCGGCCGCCTGGCTGCAGCGGTTCGGCTACGAGGTTGAACACCTCCCGGTGGACGCCACCGGTCGGGTCACCCCCGAGGTGCTGGAGGCTGCCCTGCGGCAGGGGACCACCCTGGTCAGCATCCAATACGCCAGCAATGAAGTGGGCACCATCCAGGACATCCCAGCTCTGTCCGCAGTGGCTCAGAAGTACGGGGCGCCCTTCCACACCGACGCCGTCCAGGCAGCCGGGGAACTCCCGCTCTCAGTAGAGGCCCTCGGAGTCCAAGCGATGAGCCTGGCCGGCCATAAAATCGGCACACCCAAGGGCATCGGGGCCCTCTATGTTCGTCGTCGGACCCCGTTTGAACCGCTGATCCACGGTGGTGGTCAGCAACGCGGCCTGCGGTCAGGAACTGAGAATGTCGCTGCAGCAGTGGGTATGGCCACAGCCCTTCAACTGGCCCAGAGCGAGTCCGGACAGTTGGGGGGCCTCCGGGATGCTTTCATCACCCGGGTGGAGGAAGAAGTCCCCGCGGCTGAGCTGACCGGGCACCGGGAGCATCGGCTGCCGGGGCATGCCTCATTCGTCTTCGCCGGCCGCAGTGGGGAATCGGTGCTGCTGGACCTCCAGCGGCATGGCATCACCTGCTCCTCGGGCTCAGCCTGCGCGGCCGGAAGCAGCGAACCCAGCCCCACACTGATCGCCATGGGCTACAGTCCGGAACTGACCCAAACAGCAGTACGGTTCACCTTTGGTGCTCAGACCACGGCGGAGGAACTGGACCGCACCGTGGATCAGCTCAGCAGGCTCTGAGGCGCGGGGCGGCTCAGGCGGGGGAGGCGCCGTCGTCGCGCTTTTTCTCCAACTCCTCCAACCGGGCCTCCAACATATCCAGACGCCAACGGTCCTCAGCAGCGAGATTCGCCTCAGCTTTAGTGGGGATAGTCGGTTCAGCCTCGATCTCGGGACGCCGGTTCTCCAGGGCCTCGAGCCGTTTCTGCAGTTCTTCCAGCTCAGCCGGATCTTGGGTGCCCGGCAGTGGACGTTTGGTGATCATCGCTACGACCTGAACGATCGTCAGCATCACAATGGCTACGATCGCGACAATGGCCCAACCCGGCATATCCCACTCCGTTCCGCATCAATCCTGTGCCGGAGCCCGCTCAAGCCCCGTGACCTCAGACTAACAACCCCCTGCTGTCACTCAGATACATATGGTGTGATGGATAAATGACATCAGCGCCGACCGCACAGGCTGAGGCCGCCGATCTCCTCATCAACTGGGAGGTCGCCACAACTGCGGCNTGAGGCCGCCGATCTCCTCATCAACTGGGAGGTCGCCACAACTGCGGCCCGCCGCCTGGTACCCCCCGGGCCCCGGCTCAGCCGCCGCGAGGCCGCCAAGGAGGTCGCCGACCTCCGGCAGGCCGCCAAGGACTCCGTGGGCCACGTCTACGAGATCACCGGCCTCGAAGCAGCCCGCGGGCTCGGTGAGGCAACCTCCGATGTTCTGGTGATTGACCGGCCAGGGTGGTCGGAGGCCAATGCCGCCAGCTTCCGCGAACTCCTTGCACCCGCCCTGGCTGCCGCAGCAGAGAAAAAACCGGACCTCCTGCGCGAAGGTTCCAACTCGCAGGTCTTCGGCTCCGCGGTCACCGGAGCGGAACTCGGAGGGATCCTGGGGTTCCTCTCAGCCAATGTGCTGGGCCAATTCGATCCATTCCACTCCTCGCCCTCGGCCCCCAACGGCCGCCTGCTGCTGGTGGCGCCCAATATTGTCAGCATCGCCGAGCAGCTTCAGGTTGACCGCACTGATTTCCGGCTCTGGGTCTGCCTGCACGAACAGACCCACCGGGTCCAGTTCACTGCCGCCCCCTGGTTGGGCGATCACCTGCGGGAGAAGATCACACAGCTGTCGACTTCGACGATGAGCAACACCGAGGGGCTGCCCCAGCGGTTGGCCGAGGCGCTGAAGTCCCTGCGTGCGGAGAAGAAAAAACAGAAGAAGAACGGCAGCGACGACGACGCCGGCACTGCGACTAATCCCGTGCCGCGCAACCGGCTGTTGGAAGCCATCCAGTCACCGGAGGACCGGGAGATCATGTCCCATATCACCGCGGTGATGAGCCTCTTGGAGGGGCACGCCAATGTGGTGATGGACGCGGTGGACACCTCGATCGTTCCCACGGTGAAGACCATTCGCAGTCGGTTCGAGGACCGCGGCAAACACCGCTCCCAGCTGGAGAAACTGGTCCGCAAAATCCTCCAGCTCGACGCCAAGGCCGCCCAGTACCGCGACGGCCAGAAATTCGTGGGCCATATTGTCGAGAAGGTCGGCATGGCCAAGTTCAACACCATCTGGGAAGCCCCCGAGCACCTGCCAACCGAGCAGGAACTGCATAACCCGGACCAGTGGATCGAGCGGATGCACCTGCTGTGAGGCACCGCGGTCGCGCCCCCCAGGCGGTACACGCCGCGCGTAAAGCTGTGGGGAAAGTGCTCGAGCCTCAAGGGTTGACCCTGGTGGCCTGCTCCGGGGGTGCGGACTCCCTGGCCTTGGCCGCGGCGGCCGCATGGCATCACAGGCGCACCACGGGGCCGCTTGCTGATGCGCGGGTGGGCGCCGTCGTCGTCGATCATCACCTGCACCCAGATTCTGTCGAGGTCTCCGGGCGGGCCGTACGGCAACTCAAAGATCTCGGCCTGGGTCCGGTGCGGATCTATCCGGCCCACGTGGACCCCGAATCCCCGCATGGTCCCGAGGCGGCAGCCCGTACCGGGCGGTATCAGGCCTTCCGCAAAGCCATGGGGGAGTTGGGTGCGTCTCGGATCCTGCTGGCCCATACCCGGGATGATCAGGCCGAACAGGTGCTGCTGGGCCTGGCGCGGGGATCTGGGACCCGGTCGTTGGCGGGGATTCCGGCCTCCCGGGGGCCGTTTCACCGGCCTCTGCTGCAGCTGAGCCGGGGGGAGACCGAGGCGATCTGCCAGTACGAGGGCCTCGACTGGTGGAGTGATCCGGCCAATGCGGATCCGAAGTACCTGCGCTCGCGGATCCGGACCGAGGTCATGCCTCTGCTGCAGGAGCGGCTGGGGGAGTCCATCCGGGATGCGCTGGCGCGTACCGCGCAGATTGCAGCGGCCGATGCTGAGTACCTCGAGGCTGAGGCTAAGGAGATCTTCCCCACGCTGTTGGAGGACCCCGATGAGACAGGGACCCTGCGGCTGAAGCTGAATCCATTACGCGCCCTGGCCCCGGCGATCCGGCGGAGGATTATCGCCTTGGCCGTCGTTGCCGCAGGTGGGGCCAATCCCAGCTTTGAGCGGCTGAGCGCCGCTGAGACTCTGGTGACCGGCAGCCGCTCGGCTGGACCGATCCAGATGGAGGGGGAGGTCAGTCTGCATCGCGGCGCACGCGGTAGCACAGAATATGGGAAACTGGTGGTCGTTGCGCCGCCGCTGGCGTGAACCGCCCGCTGGACCCGGTGGGCGTGGCTGATACCGAGGAGCACCTACGCACTCATGGATGCCCAGGACGTCAAAGACGACCTTGAAGAAGTTCTCTACTCCGCCGAAGAGATCCAGACCCGCATTGACGAACTAGCCGCCGAGATCGACCGCGACTACGCGGATAAGGATGTGCTGATCGTCGGCGTGCTCAAAGGAGCAGTCATGGTGATGGCTGACCTCTCCCGGGCGCTGAAGTCCCACGTCTCCATGGACTGGATGGCAGTGTCCTCCTACGGGTCCGGCACCAAATCCTCCGGTGTGGTGCGGATTCTCAAGGACCTCGACGCCGACCTCATGAACCGCCACGTGCTGATCGTGGAAGACATCATCGACTCCGGGCTGACCCTGAGCTGGCTGAAGGCCAACCTGGAGTCCCGCGGACCGGCCAGCGTGGAGATCTGCACCCTGCTGCGCAAGCCCGAGGCCGCCAAGGTGGAGATCGACGTGAAGTACGTCGGCATGGATATCCCCAATAAGTTTGTGGTCGGCTACGGCCTGGACTTCGCCGAGAAATACCGCAACCTCGACTGCATCGGCATCCTCGCCCCCCACGTCTACGAGTGATTGAGGGTTGCCCGCTGTGCGGGCAGGCGGTTGAAACTCTCGGGGAGCACCCCCCAGTCACCGAACTTCAGTAACTCCATCGACGTTTCATAATGGGGCCTGGCAGAGTTTTGATGAAACGTTTGGGGAGTTGACTGAGTGCTGAGGTCCTGGCTGACTCCTTCTAGGTTTCAACCGGCGCAATTTTCGGCCGGCTGCGGCGCCACTGGGCTGAGCGGCGGATCCCCTCTGCCTGAGGCGAACGTTGAGAGCTGGGCTTAGTCGGCGTCGTCGGGCTCTAGTACCGTGTAAGGCTGGACCCTAACCCTGCTCGCACGCGTGTCACGGAGCTGCATGAACTTCAAAAAGATCTTCACCGGCCCGCTGTTCTGGATTCTCCTGGCAGTGCTGGTCCTCCTTGTGGTCATTCCGACCCTGTTCAGCTCCTCGGGCACCGGCCAGCGGGTAGACACCAATGTCGGCGTCGAGCTCATCCAGGACGGCGAAGCCACCGAAGCCAGGATCGACGACGGCGACTCCCGCGTTGACCTCACCCTCGCCGAGGACCTCGAGCTCGACGGCGAGGACATGGGCGACGCCGTCCACTTCCACTTCTCCCAGGCCCGGGCCGAAGCAGTAGCCGAGACCATCGCCGAGGCCGATCTCGAGGGTTACACCGACGAGCCGGAGCAGAACAACTGGTTCCTCTCCATGCTCGGGTTCATGATCCCGTTCTTGATCATCGCCGCCATCTTCATCTGGCTGCTGATGCGCATGTCCGGCGGCGGCTCCCGGGTCATGCAGTTCGGCAAATCCAAGGCCAAAATGTTCGACAAGGACATGCCACAGGTGACCTTCGAGGACGTGGCCGGAGCCGAAGAAGCCGTGGAGGAACTCCACGAGATCAAAGAATTCCTCTCCGAACCCGAGAAGTTCCAGCGCCTCGGTGCCAAAATCCCCAAGGGCGTGCTGCTCTACGGACCCCCGGGCACCGGTAAGACCCTGCTGGCCAAGGCCGTGGCCGGTGAGGCCGGCGGCTCCTTCTACTCCATCTCTGGTTCTGACTTCGTCGAAATGTTCGTCGGCGTCGGCGCCTCCCGCGTCCGCGACCTCTTCAAACAGGCCAAGGAGAATGCCCCGGCCATCATCTTCGTCGACGAGATCGATGCCGTGGGCCGTCAGCGCGGTGCCGGTGTCGGCGGCGGTAACGACGAGCGCGAACAGACCCTCAACCAGCTGCTGGTCGAGATGGACGGCTTCGACCCCAACGCCAATATCATCGTCATTGCCGCCACCAACCGGCCTGATGTCCTCGACCCCGCCCTGCTGCGCCCCGGCCGCTTCGACCGCCAGATCCCGGTGGAGGCCCCCGACTTCGCCGGCCGCCAGCAGATCCTGAAGGTCCACGCCAAGGGCAAGCCCATGGTGGATGATCTCGATATGGAACAGGTCGCCCGCAAGACCCCCGGCTTCACCGGCGCTGACCTGGCCAATGTGCTTAACGAGGCCGCACTGCTGACCGCCCGGTCCAATGCCGACCTCATTGATGACCGCGCCATCGACGAGGCCATCGACCGTGTCATGGCCGGCCCGCAGAAACGCACCCGCCTGATGAAGGACCACGAACGCCGGGTCACCGCCTACCACGAAGGCGGCCACGCCTTGGTGGCAGCGGCCCTGAACTACTCCGCCCCGGTCACCAAGATCACCATCCTGCCCCGCGGCCGCGCCCTGGGCTACACCATGGTGATCCCGGAGGACGATAAATACTCCACCACCCGCAATGAGCTGCTGGACCAGATCGCCTACGCCATGGGCGGCCGGGTCGCCGAGGAGATCGTCTTCCACGACCCCTCCACCGGTGCAGCCAATGACATCCAGAAGGCCACCGACACCGCCCGGCGCATGGTCACCGAATACGGGATGAGCGCCAAGGTCGGCTCGGTGAAACTCGGCTCCGGGGACACCAACCCCTTCCTGGGCAAGGAGATGGCCTCCAGCAAGGAGTACTCCGAGGAGCTGGCCGCCATCGTCGACTCCGAGGTGCGCAGCATCATCGACGAGGCCCATGACGAGGCCTACTGGGCGCTGACCGAGAACCGCCACGTCCTCGACCGGTTGGCCGAGGAACTGCTGCGGGTCGAGACCCTCAACGCCAAGGAAGTCGCCGAGCTCTTCTCCGATGTGAAGAAACGGCCCAAGCGTGAGGTCTGGGAATCCAGCCAGAACCGGCCCATCGTCATCACCGGCGAAGCCCTCGGTGACGCCGTCAGCGGTGAGAAAACCGACGACGACGCCGCGGAGACCACAGGCGCCCAGACCACACCCGATGCGGAGAACAGCGGTGACTGAGCAGAACGTCGACCTCCCACGGATCGAGGCGGCCGTCCGCGAAATCCTGCTGGCCGTGGGCGAGGACCCCGACCGCGAAGGCCTCAAGGACACCCCGCGTCGGGTGGCCGGAGCCTACGCCGAGGCATTCCAGGGCATGTTCCAGGATCCGGCAGAACTGTTGGGCACCACCTTCGACATCGGCCACCAGGAACTGGTGCTGGTCCGGAACGTCCCCTTCTACTCAATGTGCGAACACCACCTTGTGCCCTTCTACGGCACCGCCCATATCGGCTATATCCCCGCCGATGAGGGTAAAGTCACCGGACTGTCCAAACTCGCCCGACTGGTGGACATCTTCGCCAAACGCCCACAGATCCAGGAGCAGCTGACCACCCAGATCGCCGACTCCATGATGGACCACCTGGACCCAGCCGGCGTGATTGTGGTCATCGAGGCCGAACACCTCTGCATGTCCATGCGCGGGGCGGCCAAACCGGGCTCCAAGACCGTAACCTCGGCCGTCCGCGGGGCCCTGCGCAATGCGGTCACCCGCTCTGAGGCGATGAGCCTCATCCTGCACAACTAAGAGGACACCGGCATGACACTGGTGATGGGCATCCTCAACACAACACCGGACAGCTTCTCCGACGGTGGAAAATACGACGACGCCGCCGGCGCCCTGAAGCACGCCCGGCAGCTGATCGCTGAAGGCGCGCAGATCATCGACATCGGCGGGGAATCCACCCGCCCCGGGTCCGATCCCGTGGAACCGGCCGAGGAACAGCGCCGAGTGTTGCCGGTCATCGCAGCCCTGTTGGCTGAGGAATTCCCAGCCCAGCTCTCTTTAGACACTCGGCATCCGGAGACTGCGCGTGCGGTGCTGCAGGCCGCAGGGGATAGGTCCAGCGGGTTCATCATCAACGATGTCTCCGGGCTGCTAACCCACCCCGAAATGCCGCAGGTGGTCGCCGAATTCGGCTGTGAGGTGGTCATCACCCATAACCGTGGGGACGCCAAGACCATGCAGGAGCGCACTGAGTACCGGGACCTCCTGGATGAGGTGAGCAGAGAGCTGCTGGAGATTCGGCAGCGTTACCTCGATGCCGGCGTCGTCGATGATCGGATCATCCTGGACCCCGGAATCGGTTTCGCCAAGACCCACCCCCAGAACTGGGAACTGGTGCGCAACCTCACCAGCTTCACCGACCTGGGCAATAGGGTGCTCTTCGGGGCCAGCCGCAAAGGCTTCCTGGGCACCCTGCTCACCGGGGCCGGTGGCAGTCAGCGGCCAGCGGATGAGCGCGATACGGCCACCGCAGCGCTGAGCCTCTTGGCAGCCCAGGCCGGCTGCTGGGCAGTACGCGTGCATGCACCACGCCCCACAGCCGACGCGCTGGCGGTGGCTGCCGCTGTAGCCTAGAGCTATGGGTCAAGATGTGATCAGGCTGACCGGACTTCAGCTCTCCGGGCGCATCGGAGTGCTCGAACAGGAACAGCATGCTGACCAGCCACTTGTCATCGACACCGAACTGCACGTAGACCTCGCCGAAGCCGGCCGCACCGACGACCTCAACCACACCGTCTCCTACGCCGAGATCGCAGACATCATCCGCGCCGTGGTCACCGGCAGTCAGTTCGGGCTCATCGAAGCTCTGGCCGAAGCCCTGGCCGGCAATATTCTCGCCGCCGATATGCGGATCACAACTGTGGGCATCACCGTGCACAAACCCCATGCCCCGTTGCCCTATACCTTCGACGACGTCGCTGTGACTATCCAACGCAGGCGCAGCTATGCCGAGGCGGTCAGCGAACCCGCAGTTGAACCGGACTCCGCCCACATCCCGGCCCCGGCGGCTGAGGCTGAGGGCACAGTCACCACACCGACGGCGAGGTGGGGACCCTATGACCGGATCTCGCTCTCCGAGGTCAGTGCCACCGCCGGCACCGCAGAATCCCCCTCCAGCACGGCCCAGACCCGGGACCCCGAACTGCCGGCAGCCTTCCCCATCCGCTCAGTGCTGGCCCTGGGCTCCAACCTCGGTGACTCCCGGGCCACCCTGGCCTCAGCAGCCCAAGCACTGCAGGGGGCCGAGGGCGTCGTCGTGGTCAATTCATCCCCCCTGGCCAGGACCAAACCTGTTGGGGGACCCGCCAATCAGCGGGACTATCTCAACCAGGTATTGGAGATCGAAACCCAGCTCTCACCGCACCAGCTGCTGGATCTGGCCCAGCAGATCGAGGCTGACCACAACCGGGTGCGCGATCAGCGCCACGGCCCACGCACCCTGGATGTGGACATCGTGACCTATGCATCGGCGACGATCGACTCCCCGCGCCTGCAGGTGCCCCACCCTTCGGCCGCAGACCGAGCCTTCGTGCTGCTGCCCTGGTCCTGGATGGATCCGGTGGCGCTGCTTAACGGCCGGCCCGTACGAGAACTGGCCGCCGAGGCCGGTGACCACGACGATGTGGTGAGGTTGGACGAGGTCTCACCATGAGCCAGCTGCGCCCGGTGTGGCTGCTGCTGATCGGGGCCAGTGCGGCTCTGGCCGGCTACCTCTCCACGGTGCTGATGGTCCGGGCCGGCTACACCTCCCCGGTACTGCCGCTGTCCTCCGGAGTCACTCTGGCGGCAGTGGGCCTCATCGTGCTGGCTCTGGGACTGGTGGTCTGGCGCGATCAGCGCCGACTCGCCGAAAATCCCCCGGTGCGCCGCCGCCGGATGCACCCCCTCCAAGCCGCCCGGGTAGTCGCCGCCGGACAGGCCTGCGCCTATGCCGGAGCGCTGATCGCCGGCTGGCACGCCGGGGTGCTGATGGACCTCGCACCCGCCGCCGGGGCCGGCACCCCTAATGTCACCGCTGCCATCGTGATGGTCACGGGCGGTATGCTCTGGGTGCTCATCGGATTCATTGTCGAACAGCTCTGCCGCGTTCCCCCTGATCAGGGTGGAGATGCCCCGGCAGATGATGAGAACGTGGAAGGGTTCGACCAAGAACCCGGCACCGGATACGCAAACCGGGCCCACTATCGTGATCAGGCGGATATCGCCGCCCTCCCGGCCGGAACCCCGGTCCGTGAAACTGTCTAAGGAGACGCTGTGCTGCATTCTGAGGCCATCGACCCCATCGGGATCGAATGGCAGCGGGTCGATGAAAAGTACATCACCGTCAAATTCATCACCACCACATTCGGCTGGCTGATCACCTTCGCCATCGTGGCTGTGCCCCTAGTGCTCGGTTGGACCGGAGTCTGGGGGCAGCTTCCAGTCTGGATCCAGATCACCGGTCTGAGCATCCTCGGTCTCTGGGCCATCGCCGATTTCGCCCTGGTGCCCCGACGTGTGCGCGCCATCGGTTACTACGAACGCGAAGATGACCTCCTGATCCGCAAGGGCCTCCTCTGGCAACGGGTCGTTGCGGTGCCCTATGGCCGTCTGCAGTATGTGGATATTGAGGCCGGGCCGATTATGCGGAAATTCGGGCTGTGCACCGTCCAGCTGAAGACCGCATCCGCCGCCACCGATGCCACTATCCCCGGTGTAGTCCGCTCCGAGGGCGCACGCCTGCGTGATGAACTCTCCGCCCGCGGCCAGGCCCGCCTGGCGGGGCTCTGAGGGACGCCCATGACGCAGCAGAGCCCCTTCCCCCATGAACCTGAAGACCCTGCCCAGTTGGGACAGCGGGAGAACGACGACGCCGTCGTCGAGCCTTCTGAGACCGGTGAAGAACCAGATGCCGGCGAGAGTGATAAGTGGTTCGACGAGACCTGGACCAAAGTCCACCCGCTCAGCCCCCTGGTGCGCGGCTGGGTCACCATCGTGGCCATCCCGGTCGCCTTCTTCAGCTACAACTGGCAGATGTGGACCGATATCTGGAGGACCTGGCGCTCCGGGGAACTGGCCGATAACCTCCAGGCCAACCCCACCCCGTACCTCCTCGGCGGGGGCGCCTTCCTGGTGCTGGCCCTGCTGATCTTCGTGGGCTTTACCCTCTCCTGGTGGTTTACCCGGTACAAGATCACCGAAGAACACGTCATGGTGAAATCCGGGATCTTCATCCGCCAACACCGCCAGGCCCGGATCGACCGGGTCCAGGCAGTGGACCTCCGGCAGCCGCTGCTGGCCCGGATCGCGAAACTCGCCGAACTGCGGTTTGAGGTCGCCGAGGGTGATGGCACCGCCGCGACCCTGGCCTTCCTGCGCAAACACGAGGCCGAGGACCTCCGCGCCGAGATCATGGACCGGGCCGCAGGAGAGAGCGAAACCCCCGGCCCTGGAGCCGCCCCGGACGCAGAACGCGGAGTTTCCGAGGTTTCGACACAGGCTGGGGAGTACGCCGACGCCGGGGCCGCTGAGCCTGCCTACGGGGTGCGCATTGCGCCCCCTGAGGGCACCGCAGACCAGACAACCCAGGGTCAGGCACCCCAGGAGGCAGCCCCCGCTGCGGGCAGCCCCAGCCCCGACCGGGAGATCCTCCGGGTCCCGGTGGGCCGGCTGATCGGCTCGGTACTCTTCGGCGGCGGAACCCTGGTCTTCCTGGGACTGCTGATCGCCTGGGGGATCTTCATGGGCGTGATGATCATCGGTGGGGCCCTGTTCACCGATGACACGATGAGCGAGATCACCGGGGTCAATATCCCCGTGCTCGTGCCGATCCTCATCGCCGCAGCCTTCAGCTACTACAACCAGATCTCCTCGGGCTGGAAGTTCACCGCCACAATGACCAAGGCCGGGCTCCGGCTGCGCTACGGCCTGCTGGAAACCAACACCCAGACTGTGCCGCCGGGACGAGTCCAGGCCCTGCAGATCCAGCAGGGACTGCTCTGGCGGCCCTTCGGCTGGTACCGAGTCCAGGTCACCGTAGCCGGCTACGGGCTCGACGCCCGCTCAACCCTGCTGCCGGTGGGCAAACAGGTAGATGTCATGCAGCTGACCGCCGAGATGTTTCCCGACCTCAAAGTCGACAACCCCGAGGAACTCTTCACCGAGGGGCTCCGCGGCCGCGGCACCCGGCTGGGCTTCACCGAGGTTCCCTCCAGGGCGCGGATCTTCGATCCGCTGGTGCGGCGTCGTCGTGGGTTCTTCGCCACCCCCAGTGCCCTGATGCTGCGGGACGGGTGGACTACCCGCCGGCTGAGCATGGTCCCCCACGAGCGGATCCAATCCGCCTCCCTGGAGCAGGGTCCGCTGGCGCGCAAGGCGAAGATCGCCACCCTGAACATCCACATCCCGGCCGGGCCGATCACCGCCCGGGCGAAGAACCAGGACATCGAGCTGATCAAGGACCTCTTCGAGCAGGAGGCCGGTTATGCGGCCACTGCCCGCCGGCTGGCCGACCGCAACCAGTGGATGAAGCCCGAGGAACTCCACGAATTCGAGAAGAACGTGGCCGAGGTCGTCGAGAAGCTGGAATCCGACCAGCTCGAGGACACGAGGTCGAACTGAGATGACAATGCCGATCGACCCCTATGCCGCGGAACTGCCGCCCTCAGCCCGCGACGGCCGGTTGGGTGTTGGAGTGATCTCCGCCGGAAAAGTCGGCGCAGTCCTGGGAGCGGCCCTGCGCAATGCCGGCCACCAGGTGGTTGGTGTCCACGCAGTCTCCGAGGCCTCCCGGGACCGGGCTGAATCCCTGCTGCCGGAGGTGCCGGTCCTCGAGGTCCCCGAAATCCTGCGCCGGGCCGAACTGATCCTGCTGGCAGTCCCCGATGACGCCCTGGCCGAGGTCGTCTCCGGAGCCGCCGAGGCCGGGCACTTCCAGGTCGGGCAGCTGGTCATCCACACCTCCGGCCGCTACGGCACCGGAGTGCTGGCACCTGCGGAGGAGGCAGGCGCCATCGGACTGGCCATCCACCCAGCCATGACCTTCACCGGAATGAGCCTGGACCTGCAACGACTCTCGGCCTGCGCCTTCGCAGTCACCGCCGCCGAGGAGGTTCTGCCGGTGGCCCAGGCTCTGGCGGTGGAGATGGGCGGGGAGCCCGTCGTCGTCGCTGAGGAGCACCGCGGGGCCTATCATGCAGCCCTGGCCCATGCCTCCAACCACCTCAACACCATCACCGCCCAGTCCGCCCAGATACTGGAAGAGATCGGGGTGACCGACCCCTCCCGAGTGCTGGGTCCACTGATGCAGGCCTCTCTGGACAATGCCCTGGCCTCGGGGCCCTCGGCGCTGACCGGACCCATCTCCCGCGGAGACACTGGGACCCTGCGCGGGCATCTGCAGACCCTTCAGGCCGGTGGATTCCCCGAGGACATCCTGATCGCCTACCGGGCACTGGCCCAGGCAACCGCCCAACGGGCACTGGAGCAGGGCACCATCAACGAGGCCAAGGCCGCCGAACTGCTCGAGGTCCTGGCCGAGGATTCCCAGCCCCCGGCCGGGCCCTGAGCCCGGGCATCTTCCCGGGCCGGCCAGCGGCCTTCGGGGCAACCCATCGCCCTTCCGAAAAGCAGGCGCTTATTCACTCTGCAGGTGCTTATCCGATGCTGCAGTGCGCATAAGGTCCTGCACAATCGGTTGCACCAGCCGGGGCCAGTCACAGGGGCTCCCGGCGGTAGGCTGGTGGGGTGACCAGAGTCCTCACCACGGCGCGCGATTTCCGCCAGGCGCTCGCTGAGTCCCTCGCCAAACTCCCCGCCCCCGCTGACCCATCAGAGACCCCATTGGTCAGCCTCGTTCCCACTATGGGGGCGCTGCACTCAGGGCATGCGGCCCTGCTGGATTCCGCACGGGCCTCGGGCGACATCGTGGTGGCCAGTATCTTTGTGAACCCCCTGCAGTTCGACGACGACGCCGACTACCAGCACTACCCCCGCTCCCTGGAGCAGGACGCTGAGCTGATGTCCGCCCACGGGGTGGACCTCATCTTCGCCCCCGACCTCCAAGAGATGTACCCCGGCTATCCGGAAGGACCCCTGGTGCGGGTCACCGCCGGAGAACTGGGCCGCAAATGGGAAGGCGGCTTCCGGCCCGGGCATTTCGATGGGGTCGCCACTGTGGTCACCAAGCTCTTCACCATCATGTCCCCACCGGCCCCGGCCCGGTTCGAGGCCTGGTTCGGCGAGAAAGACGCCGAACAGCTGGCTGTGATCCGCCGAATGGTCGGCGATCTCAACCTGCCGGTGGGCATCCGCGCGGTGCCGATCGTCCGAGATGAGAATGGGCTGGCGCTCTCCAGCCGGAACCAACGCCTCTCAGCACAAAATTACGACGACGCCCTGCACCTCTCCCGGGCGCTGTTCACCCTCGCGGACCGCGCCCGCGAAGGGCAGCCGCTGGATGTCCAAGGTCTGCGCGAGCAGCTGAAGGCGACCCCCGGTGTGGGACTGGACTACCTCGTCGTCGTCGATCCTCTGAACCTTCAGGAGCTGATACCGGGGGACCGGGTGCTGACCAGCAGTGGAGTTCTGCAGTGCGCGGATGGAGACGGTGCGCCCCAGGGCATGCTGGATGCCGTGCGCCGTGATGCCCCGGAGGCCCTGGCGCTGATCGCCGCCCGGGTGGGACCGGTCCGGCTGATCGACAATATGGAACTGCGAGCGACTGCTTCAGCCACCTGAGCCGGTGTAGGTTGGGAGGATGAGCACTGCCACTGACTTCCCGTATCTCGACTCCTCCGTCCGGCCGCAGGACGACCTCAACCAGCACGTCAACGGAGAATGGCTGAAGACCGCAGAGATCCCCGAGGATCTCGATGCCTACGGCTCATTCCTGGAGCTGCGGGATAAGGCAGAGGCCGATGTCCGCGCCATTCTGGAGGAAGCCGCCGAGGCAGCCCAGGGCAGCAGTCTGGACCCCGAATTCGGTGAGATCCAACAGCGCATCGGCACTTTCTACGCTGCGTTTATGGACGCTGAGCGGGCCGAGGAGCTCAAACTGGCCCCCATCCAGCAGCGGCTGGATGCCATCGATGAGATCGCCAGTCCCGGGGAACTGTTGCGCACCGTGGCCACCTGGCAGCGCGAGGGAGTCTCCGGACTGCTTGAGGCAGGGGTTATGCGCGATGCCGGCAACCCCGAACGCGAACTCTGGCATGTTGTCCAGGGCGGTATCGGCCTGCCTGATGAGGCTTACTACCACGAGGACACCTACGCCGAGATCCGCCAGCAGTACCAGGAGCACCTCGTGCGGTTGCTGAGCATCGGCGGCTACTCCGAGGACGACGCCCAGGCCGCAGCCGAGGCAGTCTTCGCTCTGGAGGGCCGGCTGGCGGAGGCGCATTGGGACCGGGTCGCCACCCGGGACGCCCAGAAGCGCTACAACCTCAAGACCCGTGCTGAGGTCGAGGAACTGATGCCGCTGATCGCCGAGGCCATCGAAGGTTGGGGGCTCTCCGAGTCTCAGGCCGCCGAAATCGTGGTCAGCCAGCCCGATGTGCTGCCGGCCTTCCAGTCCGCGCTCACTGAGGAACCCTTGGAGATTTGGAAGCACTGGCTGCGGGTCAACCTCATCCGCAGCAATGCACCACTGCTGCATGCCGAACTGGTGCAGGAGCACTTCGACTTCTACTCCAAGACCCTCAACGGCACGCCCCAGATGAAGGAACGCTGGAAGCGTGGAGTCGCGCTGACCAATGCCAACCTCGGTGAGGATGTCGCCCAGATCTATGTGGCCCGGCACTACCCGCCCCAGGCCCGGGAGAAGATGGACGAGCTCATCGCAGCGCTGATTGAGGCATACCGCCGCTCCATCTCCACCCTGGACTGGATGGGGGAGGAGACCCGGCAGAAGGCGCTGGAGAAACTCGATGCTTTCACCCCCAAGATCGGCTTCCCCAGCCAGTGGAAGGACTACTCCCAGGTTGAGGTGACCCGAGACGACGTCGTCGCCAATTGCGCTGCTGCCTCAGTGGCCGAGTTTGAGCGTGACCTCGCCAAGATCGACAACGGTCCCGATGAGGACGAATGGCATATGACCCCCCAGACGGTCAACGCCTACTACCACCCCATCGAGAACGTCATCTGCTTCCCGGCCGCGATCCTGCAGCTGCCCTTCTTCTCCATGGACCGGGATATGGCCCAGAACTTCGGGGCCATCGGCGCTGTGATCGGGCATGAGATCGGTCACGGTTTTGACGACCAGGGCTCCCGGTTCGCCGCAGATGGGTCTCTGACCAACTGGTGGACAGAGGAGGACCGGGCAGCTTTCGAGGAGCGCACCGCAAAACTGGTGGAGCAGTACAACACCCTCAGCCCCACAGTCCTCGACGACGAACACACCGTCAACGGGGAACTCACCCTCGGTGAGAACATCGGGGACCTCGGCGGCATCGGCATCGCCCATAAGGCTTACCGCCTCTGGCTTGCTGCGAATAACCAAGGCGTGAGCATCGCCGAGGTCGAAGGCCCCGATACCCAGGATGAGGACGCTGAGGACGGTCTCACCGGTGATCAGCGGTTCTTCTTCGCCTGGGCCCAGGCCTGGCGGCACATCTCCCGGGCCGAGCGGGCGCTGACCCTGCTGAGCATCGACCCCCATGCTCCAGCAGAGTTCCGCGCCACCCAGCCGGTGAAGAACGTCGATGCCTTCCACGAGGCATTCGGCACCGCAGAGGGCGATGGAATGTACCTGCCCCCGCAGGAGCGCGTCACTATCTGGTGAACCCGGCGCGGGTTGGCCCTGGGCTCAATCGGGCGGACTGGACTTTCTACACCATGTAGAAGAAGTAGGATAGTGCCGTGACTAACCAGGACTCCGCCGCAGCCGAACTCGACACCAACGACCAGCGTGCAGTGCGCATGGATAAGCGTGCTCGCCTGCTGGAGAAAGGTCTCGAGGCCTACCCGGTCACCGTGGAGCGCAGCACATCCCTGGCAGAGGTGCGCGAACGCTTCCCAGACCTGGAACCCGGGGCATCCACCGGAGAGACAGTTTCGGTCACCGGACGGGTGATGTTCATCCGCAACACCGGCAAACTCTGCTTCGCCACCCTCCAGGAGGGCGGCCCCCAGGGGCAGGGCACCCGGCTGCAGGCCATGCTCTCGCTGGCCGAGGTTGGCGAAGACGCCCTGGCCGACTGGAAGGCCCTGGTGGACCTCGGCGACCACGTTCAGGTCACCGGAGAGGTCATCACCTCCCGCCGCGGCGAGCTCTCGGTGATGGCGAAGTCCTTCACTGTTGCCGCCAAAGCCATCCGGCCCCTGCCGGTGCTGCATGCCGACCTTAACGAGGAGACCCGGGTCCGGCAACGTTACGCTGATCTCATCGTTCGCGACGAGGTTCGCCAGATGGTCTATCAACGGGCAGCCATCACCCGGGCCATCCGTGAGACCCTGAACTCCCACGACTACGTCGAGGTCGAAACTCCCATCCTGCAGTTGATCCACGGCGGAGCGCAGGCTCGGCCCTTCCGCACCCACCTCAACGCCTTCGACCAGCCGATGACCCTGCGTATCGCCACTGAGCTGTACCTCAAGCGGGCTGTGGTCGGCGGCATCGACCGGGTATTCGAAATCGGCCGGGTCTTCCGCAATGAGGGCGTGGACTCCACCCACTCCCCGGAGTTCACCATGCTGGAGTCCTACGAGGCCTGGGCCGATATGTACGATATGGCCGACCGGATGAAGGAAATGATCCTCAACGCCGCAGATGCCATGGGTGTCGGCCGGCGGATGGAGACCGAAAACGGCGTAGTGGACCTCGACGGCGAATGGCGCTGGCTGAGTGTCTACCCCGGCCTCTCGGAAGCTGTCGGCCAGGAGATCGTCCCCGAGACCGAGGCCGAGGCCCTGCGAAAGATCGCAGCAGATCACAACGTCGCCGTCGACCCCTCCTGGGATGCGCAGAAGCTGGTGCTGGAGCTCTTCGGCGAGATTGTCGAGCCCACACTGCTGCAGCCGACATTCGTCTGCGACTACCCGCCGGCCGCCCAGCCGCTGGCCCGTCCGCACCGGGATAAGCCCGGAGTGATTGAAGCGTGGGATTTGATCATCGCCGGCACTGAGACCGGGACCGCATTTTCGGAGCTGATCGACCCCGTCATTCAGCGGCAGCGGCTGGAGGAACAGTCCCTGCAGGCCGCCGGGGGAGACCCTGAGGCGATGCAGCTGGACGAGGATTTCCTGCGTGCCCTGGAGTACGGCGCTCCTCCGATGGGCGGAATCGGCCTCGGCATCGACCGTTTGGTGATGCTGTTCACTGGTGCTGGGATTCGCGAGACTATTCTCTTCCCGCTTCTCCGCCCCGAAAGCTCCGCGAACAATGGATGAATTCTGGACGTATTTTTCAGTACTGGCGCCATCTATAGGCGTCGGTCTCGTGTTTTGGGTTGCAATGCGTGCCATATTCCGCGCCGACCGCAATGAGCGTTCAGCTGAGGCCCAGGTACGTGAAGAGTCCAGTGATCAACATCACGATCCTGGTGGGAAATAAAACACGTTAGTGCGTGGTTTCGTCATCGTTTCGATGACTTTAGCAGTTTGACGGCAATTAGTTATTCTTGAAACAATGATGGTGTACCCGGACTGATAGTTCCCGGAAGTTGCTGACAAATTCGTCAGCAGAAAGACAGCTCGCGTTAAGAGACTGTTGTTCTGCTGAACCTGACTCAATGAGGTGTGAAGCTTATGGCCAAGAAAGTTCAAGAAATCCTGGTCGATGACCTCGATGGCTCTCCGGCAAGGGAGACCGTCTACTTTGGTCTTGACTCGCGTTTTTACGCAATTGACCTCTCCGATTCCAATGCGAAGGAACTGCGCGACACTCTGAAGAAGTACGTGCGCAAGGCCCAGGCGGTTCCGCCGCCATCGCCGCAGAACGAGGCTAAGCAGATCCGCGAGTGGGCCGTCGAGAACGGTTATACCGTCGCCAAGCGCGGCCGTCTGCACCGCGACATCGTTGAGGCCTACCGCAACGCCAAGAAGCGCTAAGACCTCATAGGCTTTTCCCAAAGGCCCGGCGCCCACTTCTAATCCAGTGAGTGCCGGGCCTTTGGCGTATTTCCTGATCCCCCAACAGGTGTCTCTACACTTATCTGGCTCTTCGCGTTTGAGGGTGTAGAGGCATCCACGTTGTGAAGTCTCAGGACATCGTGGACGCTTCTGTCTCATGACATCGTGGACAGTTGGTCTCAGGAC
>NZ_JABAHY010000060.1 GCF_012641515.1 Nesterenkonia sedimenti
GTGGCCCGGAGCCGTTCAATCTCTGCCTGGGCCTCTTCCAGCTGACGCTGCTCCGCACTCTTCGTCGTTGCCCGACGGCCCGGCACCGAAGCCGCCAAAGCGTCCAGAGCGCCCTGTTTGGCGACCCGACAGGCGTGGACCACTACAGAACGATCCACCTGGAACCGTTCAGCGGCCTCACGCTGAGTGGCCTGACCAGAGAGCACGTTGACATAGATCTCATACTTCTCCGAAGGCCCCAGCCGGGTACGCTTACCCCCAGTCGAGGCGGACGATTTCTGCTGTTCTGACACGGGATCCAACCTTTCAAACGAGTAGGAATCTACCCGCCCGCTGGTTGGGTGAAAAAACCC
>NZ_JABAHY010000061.1 GCF_012641515.1 Nesterenkonia sedimenti
GATCTTGTGTTCACGCACAGGCTGGGGCACATACTGCCTGGTCTTCACTTGTTGGCGTAGATCAGACAGCATCACCATGGCCTGATCCCCCAGCAGGGATCGCGGAGCGATCCCATCGACACCAGGGGTCCGGCCACCCTTATTGCCCCGCACCCGGTCCCATGCTGCCAGCATGAAACTAGGGTCATAGACAAGGTTGAACAGATCATCAAAGACACCAGCTGGATCAGCTTGTGCCCAACGGTGCAGCTTGTCCTGCATCCTAAGTACCCGGGACCAGGCCGCATCCACGGCTTCTGATCCCAGCACACCGGTATTCACTGGTGTCATTCTCCTTTACATACAGCACCAG
>NZ_JABAHY010000062.1 GCF_012641515.1 Nesterenkonia sedimenti
ATCCAGTGAATGATCCGGGCTCGCAACTGATCCCTGGTGGCCCAGGACTGCCTGTTGAGCACGTTCTTCTGCAACGTCGAGAAGAAGCTCTCCATCGCCGCGTTATCCCCAGCAGCCCCGACCCGTCCCATGGACCCAGCCAGCTTGTATCCCTTCAGCGCCCGCTGGAATTTCCGTGAACGAAATTGCGACCCTCTATCCGAATGGACAATGCATCCGGCCACTTCTGAGGGTCCTCCGCGGCGGGAAACCGCATCATGCAGGGCGGCCACAGCCAGCCGTGATTTCATCCTGGAATCGATCGCATAGCCCACGATCCGGTTGCTGAAGACATCCTTGATCGCACATA
>NZ_JABAHY010000063.1 GCF_012641515.1 Nesterenkonia sedimenti
GCGTCCCTTAGTCGTTCGGGGGCGAACCGTCCGTTGTAGGTCACGCTAAGAACGTCACGGTCAGCACGTCTCTTATTTGTGCGGGTGCCGGCGGTGTACCACTCATGCTCCGCCTCGGTATCAGTGGCGAGTTTTCGGATGTCTGCAGCCGGGATGACGCTGGCCCGGTCAGCGGTGGTGGCGGGTTCCTCTGATTCTCCGGTGAGTGTTTCCTCCGGGACCATGACGCAGATCTTGGCGGAGATTGGCGTGCTGTAGCAGTGGCCATCCCGGAGCCATGCGCTGAGCAGATCGGCCTCCCGCTGGCGGATGGTCC
>NZ_JABAHY010000064.1 GCF_012641515.1 Nesterenkonia sedimenti
AGACATAGATATGTCCACGATGTCTTGAGACACATCTGTGCACGATCCCCTGAGACATCACATAGGAGGGGCCTGAATCCTCCGGTGTCCAGTAGGGCCCGGGTGATGTAGTTGGTCAGGTTCCGGAATCCCAGGGCGGTGCCGCGGAGGTGTTCGAGCCTGCCGTTGAATCTCCTATGTTTGTCAAGTCGTCGCAAGTTGGGCTCGGGCTGCGGTGTTGAGGTGTCGGTAGATCTCGCGGGCGAGGTATCGCTTGAGGCAGCGGCGGATCTCTCGGAGGGTGCGTCCTTCGGCGGTGCGGCG
>NZ_JABAHY010000007.1 GCF_012641515.1 Nesterenkonia sedimenti
ATCATCCAATAAGGGCGCGAGCCCCTTGACTCGACACACCTCCACGCTCAACCGCGAATGGCCGGATTGATATCCCAACTCCCAGGCTGCCTGCAGGACATCTCGCAGGATCCCGTGCCCATCCTGGTAACGAACCATGAACTGCTGGGTCCGGCCGTGTTTGGGGATCTTTCTGGCCACCCAGGTCACCAGAGTGACCGCGAGAATATAGAAGATCACAGTCAGGGTCGCGATCAGCGGCATGCCCGCACCACATGCCATCCCCACAGCCGCAGTGACCCAGATGGAGCCGGCAGTGGTGAGCCCGGAGACGATGTTCTGCCGGACGAAGATCACCCCGGCGCCGATGAAGCCGATACCCGAGACGATCTGAGCCGCGATACGAGAAGGATCCAGGACGACGTCGTCGCCGAGCAGATGGGCGAAGCCATAGGCCGAGACCAGGGTGAACAGAGCAGAGCCAAGGCCCACCAGAATATGAGTTCTGGCCCCGGCAGATTTCTGCCGCAGCTCCCGCTCCAGACCGATCACCGCTGAGAGCACAAAAGCGCAGCCCAGCAGCAGGGCCTCGGTGCCCAAGGAGTCCGGAATCAGCTCAAGCTCCATAATCCGAGACTACGCACCCTCTGGTAGCTTCAGCTAGGTACCGGAGCCAGAAAACCCAGTTCACACGTTTTCTGTGGATTGATGAGTCTCGCGTAGAATAACGCCCATCAGCGTTGAACCGGCCATCACCGGTGAGCTTCCGGAAGAACGGGAAAGGCGGCGTCAGCCGCTGTTCCTCAGTAGAACCGGACGGGTAAGCCCGTTACAGCAGTCATGAAGAGGTGCCAGACCTTCGGTTACGTAGACCGAATCGCTGGCATAAGCAAGGTGGTACCGCGCTTACAAACGGAGGGTTGAAATCCCTCGGTGGATGAGCGTCCTTGTGGTAAGTGACCCATAACCGGCCCGTACCATCAGGATTGCCTTCATGACTGACAACACCGCTGACGTCTACCCGCGCGCGACCTCTGCCAAAGAGCGCCAGGTCCCCACCTCCGTGCGATTCCCGGAGATCGAAGAGCGGATCCTGAAGTATTGGGAAGCCGACGGAACCTTCAAGGCCTCGGTAGACAACCGTCCCGACACCGAAGAGTTCGTCTTCTACGACGGCCCACCCTTCGCCAATGGTCTGCCCCACTACGGTCACCTGTTGACCGGCTATGTGAAGGACCTCGTGCCCCGCTACCAGACCATGCGCGGAAAGAAGGTCGAGCGCCGCTTCGGCTGGGACACCCACGGCCTGCCCGCCGAACTCTCCGCGATGAAAGACCTCGGCATGACCGATAAGGCCGAGATCGAGTCCATGGGCATCGAGCACTTCAACGACGCTTGCCGCAATAACGTCCTGAAGTTCACCAAGGAATGGGAGGCCTACGTCAACCGGCAGGCCCGCTGGGTGGACTTCGAAAACGACTATAAGACCCTGAACGTCGAGTTCATGGAATCGGTCATCTGGGCGTTCAAACAGCTCTACGACAAGGGTCTGACCTACCAGGGCTTCCGGGTGCTGCCCTACTGCTGGAAGGACGAGACCCCACTGTCCAACCACGAACTGCGGATGGACGACGAGGTCTACAAGGAACGCCAGGATCCCTCGGTCACCGTGACCTTCCCCATCACCGGCGGCGGACACCTCGGTGACCAGCTCGAAGGCGTGAACCTCCTGGCCTGGACCACCACCCCCTGGACCCTGCCCACCAACTTCTCGGTGGCAGTCGGCCCCGAGGTGGAATACGCCGTCGTCCAGGCCCCCGAGGATGGGCCTCTGCCCGGTAAGCACATGTTGGCTGCCGAACTGGTCGGTAACTACGCCAAGGAACTGGGCTTCGAGGACCACGACGACGTCCCCGCAGCAGAGAGCGCGCGGGCTGCCATCATCGGCCGGTACCTCGGCAAGGACCTCGCCCAGCTCGAGTACGAGCCGCTGTGGCACTACTACGCCGATGCCGAATCCTGGGGCACCCAGAACGCATGGCGGGTCCTCGTCGAGGACTATGTGACCACCACCGACGGAACCGGCCTGGTTCACCAGGCAAGCGCCTATGGTGAAGAGGACCAGAGGTCCTCAGAGGAGGCCGGGATCCCGGTGATCCTCTCGGTCAACGCCGCCGCCGAATTCCTGCCGATGTTCGCCGAACCCACCCCCAAGGGCGACAGCCCCCTGGCGGCAATCGCCGGCAAGCAGGTCTTCGAGGCCAACCGCGAGATCATCAACGTGCTCAAGGCAGACGGGCGCCTGGTGCGTGAACAGTCCTATGCCCACTCTTACCCGCACTGCTGGCGCTGCCGGACACCGCTGATCTACAAGGCCGTGACCTCCTGGTACGTGGCCGTCACCGAGTTCAAAGACCGGATGCTGGCCATCAATAACGAGATCAACTGGATCCCGGAGAACGTCAAACACGGCCAGTTCGGCAAATGGCTGGAGAACGCCCGCGACTGGTCCATCTCCCGAAACCGGTACTGGGGCAGCCCCATCCCGGTCTGGGTATCCGATAACCCCGAATACCCCCGGATGGAGGTCTACGGCTCACTGGAGGAACTCAAAGAGGCCTTCGGTGACTACCCGCGCAACGCCGCAGGAGAGCCGGATCTGCACCGGCCCTGGATCGACCAGCTGACCCGGCCCAACCCCGATGACCCCACCGGCCAGTCCACGATGCGACGGGTCGAAGACGTCCTCGATGTCTGGTTCGACTCCGGCTCCATGCCGTTTGCCCAGGTGCACTACCCCTTCGAGAACGCCGACTGGTTCGAAGGCCACAACCCGGCCGACTTCATCGTGGAGTACATCGGCCAGACCCGCGGCTGGTTCTACACCATGCACATTCTGGCCACCGCCCTGTTTGACCGGCCGGCCTTCTCCAATGTGATCAGCCACGGCATCGTGCTGGGCTCCGACGGGCAGAAGATGTCCAAATCCCTGCAGAACTATCCGGATGTCAACGAGGTCTTCGACCGCGACGGCTCCGATGCCATGCGCTGGTTCCTGATGAGCTCACCGATCCTGCGCGGGGGCAACCTCGTCGTCACCGAGGAGGGCATCCGCGAAGGTGTCCGTCAGGTGTTGCTGCCGATGTGGAATGCCTGGCACTTCTTCGCCCTCTACGCCAACACCGCCAATAAGGGTGCCGGATACCAGGCCAAGGCAGTCAACGACGACGACGATCGCCTCACCCCCCTGGATCACTACATTCTGGCCGCCACCGGCGACCTCGTCCGCGAGGCCACTGAGGCACTGGACGAGTTTGATGTCTCCTCGGCCTGTGAGGCCCTGCGTCGCTATGCCGAAACCCTGACCAACTGGTACATCCGTCGGTCCCGTCAGCGGTTCTACGATGAGGACTTCACCGCCTATGATGTCCTCTACACCGCTCTGGAGACCTTCACCCGGGTCGCAGCTCCGCTGCTGCCCCTGGTCAGTGAAGAGATCTGGCGCGGACTCACCGGCGGGCGCAGCGTCCACCTGGCCGACTGGCCTGACCCGGAGTCCTATGTCAAGGACGAACGCGCGGTGGAACTGATGGATCTGACCCGCAGCATCACTTCCGCAGGCTCAGCCCTGCGCAAGCAGGCCAAGCGCAGGGTCCGCCAGCCGCTGGCCACACTCACTGTGGCTGTGCCCGGTGCTGAGGCCCTGCGCGGGACCTATGAGCAGATCATCGCCGATGAGCTGAATATCAAAGAAGTCGAGCTGAAGGACACTGCCGAGGTCTCCGCTGAGGAATACGGCATCGGCCAGCAGCTGGTGGTCAACGCCCGGGTGGCCGGCCCCCGTCTGGGCAAGGACGTCCAGCAGGCCATCAAGGGTGCTAAATCCGGTGACTGGAGTGTAGGGGCCGATGGCGCCGTCGTCGCCGGTGGTTTGGCGCTCACAGAGGGGGAGTACACCCTGACCACCACTGTCTCCGATGAACAGGGAGATAAGGCAGTCACCGTGCTGGAGTCAGCGGGAGGCTTCCTGGTGCTGGATACCGAACTGACTGATGAATTGGTCGCTGAGGGCACCGCCCGAGACGTGATCCGCACTATCCAGGCCGCCCGAAAGGACGCTGACCTGGAGGTCTCCGACCGGATCCGCGCCACCCTGACCGCCGCCCCCGGGGTGGTGGCCGCAGTGGAGGCCCATGCGGAACTGGTGAAGACCGAAACCCTGACCCTGGATCTGAACTTGGTGGCCGGTGAAGGCACCGAGGAGACCCGCGCAAGCGTGGAAGTGGTGGAGACCCAAAATGGCTGATGAATACTCTGTGGCCAGCATCTACGCTGAGCTGCTCTCCCGTGCCCCGGAGAACGATATGCGCCCGCGCATCGAACCGATGCAGCTGGCCATGGAAGTCCTGGGCCAGCCGCAGAAATCAGCCCCGGTCATCCATATCGGCGGCACCAACGGCAAGACCTCCATCGCCCGGATGGTCGAGGCCGGACTGCTGGCCCATGACCTGCGGGTGGGACGCTACAGCTCACCGCATATGGGATCGGTCACCGAGCGGATCAGCATTGACGGTCAGCCGGTGTCAGATGAGACCTTCGTACGCATCTGGGACGAGATCCGCCCACCGATCAGCCTGGTCGACCAGCAGCTGGAGGCCCGCGGAGAACAGCCGCTGACCCTCTTTGAACTGCTGACCGTGCTGGCCTTCGCGGTCTTCGCCGATGAACCCGTGGATGTGATCGTCCTGGAGGTGGGCCTCGGCGGTTCCTGGGATGCCACCAATGTCGCCGAAGGCAGTGTCCAGGTCATCGCCCCGATCAGCCTCGATCACACCGATATGCTCGGCGAGACCGAGGAGGAGATCGCTGAGGAGAAGGCCGGGATCATCAAACCCGGAGGCTTCCTCATCTCCGCTGCCCAACAGCGCGATGTCGCCGATGTGCTGCTCGAAGCCGCCCAGCGAGCCGGAGTGCCCTTCCGGTTCGAAGGGGTGGAATTCGGCGTGGCAGACCGACTGCCCGGCGTGGGCGGTCAGCAGCTGACCATCCAGGGCATCGCCGGACGCTACCCTGATCTGCTGCTGCCTCTGCTGGGTGCCCACCAGGCGGAGAACTTCGCGCTGGCGATCGCCGCTCTGGAAGCCTTCATCGGGGGAGGAGAGCAGGAGCTCAATATCGAGCACCTTCGCACCGCCTGCGAGCACATCACCTCCCCAGGACGGTTGGAGACCCTGCGCAGCTCACCTGCCGTCGTCGTCGACGCTGCCCATAACCCCGCAGGCATTGAGGCCAGCGCCCTGGCGCTGCGGGAGAGCTTCGGATTCACCAAACTGGTCCTGGTGGTGGGCATCCTCGCGGAGAAGGACGCCGCGACAATGCTGAAGACACTTTTCGACCAGTACAGCGGACTGGCCAGCGAAATCTGCTTCACCGAATCCACCTCCCCGCGGGCTATCCCGGCTGCAGATCTGGCAGAGATGGCACTGGATGCTGGCTTCCGCGAGGAGGACATCCACACCACCGGCCGGCTGGATGAGGCCGTGGCCTGGTCAGTGGAGCGCATTGACGAGGAGGAAGCCAGTGAGACCGGTGGAATCCTGATCACCGGTTCCATCACTCTGGTAGGGGAGGCCCGCGCCCTGTTCGGCATTTCCGGCACCGGTATCCCGGAAGGAGAGGTGTGATGGCCAAGAAGCCACGTCAGACACGGTCTCAGCGCGAATGGGACCCCGATCAGCCCAAGCCTCCGCGCTCGGTCAAAGCCCTCTTCGCATCCAGTGTGCTCTGTCTGGAAGGCGCACTGATGTTCTTCTTCGGACTGGCCGCATGGGGGCTGAATCAGAACGAATGGTTCGCCTGGTGGATCTTCGGCGGAGCCTGTGTGCTCGCCGTAGTCTGTGTGATGACCTGCGCGGTGCTGCACAAGCCATGGGGCTACGCTGCCGGCTGGGCGCTGCAGGGTGTGATCATCGCCAGCTTCGTCGCAGGGGCCATGGTCACCGCCGAAGGACTTGTGATGACTATGGCCGTCCTGCCGGGGATGGCCTTCGCCGCCTGCTGGTGGTACGCCGTGGACAAAGGCGCCCAGCTGGACGTCGAAAAGATGGAAAGATACAGACTGGAACAACGACTTAACGACAATGAGGAGACTGACTCATGAGCGAACGCACCCTGGTGCTGATCAAACCTGACGGTGTAGCCCGTGGGCTCACCGGCGAAATCCTGCGCCGCATCGAGGCCAAGGGATACGTGATCGCCGAGCTGAAGAAGACCACTGCCACCGCCGAGCAGCTGGCCGCCCACTACGCCGAGCATGAGGGCAAACCCTTCTACCAGCCCCTGGTGGACTTCATGCTCTCCGGGCCCATTGTGGCCGCCGTCGCCGAAGGCGAGGGTGTAATCCCCGGATTCCGTTCCCTGGCCGGACAGACCGATCCCACCACCGCAGCACCCGGCACCATCCGTGGTGACCTCGGCCGGGACTGGGGCGAGAAGGTCCAGAAGAACCTCGTCCACGGCTCGGACTCCATCGAATCCGCAGAACGCGAGATCGGCATCTGGTTCAACTGACGTGAACGACGCTGCACGCCCGGTCGGCCAGTTCATCACCGAACAGGTCCTTCCCCAGTGGGAGGACCTCAATGCGTACCGCTCTGTATATACGCACAATCAAGCGATGAACGTCATGCTGAACCGCCACGGCATTCGAACCCACCAGTTTGGGGGGTCACGAGTAGCTTTTCTTTACAACGGTAGCGTGGTCGGCGGCAGACAAGTTCGGCTGACGACGTTAATCAGCGACCAGGCGGCTGAGGCCACGGCCTCAAAGACATTGAGTCGCGCATATTGGTCTAGTGCTGGCCTGCCAGTGATAGAGACCCACCGTTTTGCCCAGGGTGAAGATGCTCAGGCTTCAAAGTTGATTTGCAAGGGCAGGTCCTGGGTCGTGAAGTTGGACTCAGCACGCTACGGCCGTGGTGTCAGCCTTCCTGTGGTTTCCAAAGAAGAGTTCACCCACGCGTGGCAGAAAGCTCGAGCGAACCTTCCGCAGGATGGCAGGGTTAGTCAGGAACTGCTTTTGGAGAAGTTCTATGACGGAATAAACCTTCGGTTCTTCGTGATTGCAGGGCAGGCGTGGGCTGCACTACTCAGGACGCCTTTGTTCGTCCTCGGTGATGGTCACAAGACTGTGCATCAATTACTGGAGGAGAGTTTCGAACACCGCCGCCGGCACGTAGCGCTGCGCCGAGCACTGCCGGAAATCAACGAGCGACTTCTTTCGCCTCGTGCGCCACGGTTGACCGATATTCCGCAGAAGGGCGATCTACATATCCTCAACGAGGTGACGAATATGCCTAGGGGAAGTTTGCCACTGGACGTGACAAGAGAAGTTAGCGAGGACCTGAAAGCTCTGGCAGAGCAGGCAGCTGCGGCGATCCCCGGGCTGGGAATGACCTGTATCGATCTCCTGACCACCAGATTGGACAGTGCCACTGATGCGGTACTGCTGGACGCAGACTGCCGCGCGAGCATGGGGCCCCATCGGTACCCGGCCTTCGGCCGTGGACGTCGACTGGCCTCGGTGGTGGCCCGGCAGACCCGCCTGCGCGCAGAGTACTGGGACAAGCCCATCCGTCCGGCCCAAGTCAGGTCTGACGACGACAACGAAGACGACGACTGATCTGCATACACCCCCGCTCGGCTTCCACGGCTGCTGAGCAGCCGCTGATAGACTTGGCCGCGCTCTGCCGCCTGGATAAACAACCGGCGCGCATTTCACCTCGGGAGGACTTGAGACATGGCAGCACCTGCCGCTGAACGGCACGATGGATTCCAACTGGGAACCCAGCGTGTAGTCCAGATGGATGGTCGCCGGCTGGTCCGAGTAGGGGCCCGGCCAACCTTCTTCCAGTACATCCGCGACCTCTGGAGATTCCGCCACTTCCTCTGGTACGACTCCCAGTCTCGGGTGTCGTCCCAGAACAACCTGGACTCCATGGGTCGCGTTTGGATGGTAGTCAACCCACTGCTGCAGGCAGCCATCTACCTCACCCTGTTCGGCATCATCCTGGAGACTAGCCGTGGTGTGGTGAACTTCATCGGCTACCTCATCATTGGGGTACTGACTTTCCGATTTATTACCGGAGCAGTTACCAGCGCCTCCAACTCCATTGCAGGGAATCAAAGGGTGGTCCAGTCCTTTAACTTCCCGCGTGCTGCCTTACCAATTTCTGCGGCAGTACGTGAACTATTCGCCACAGTCCCCGTCTTTGTGGTCATGGCGATCCTCGTGCTGGTTATCGGCGACTTCCACATCCCCGGAGCCATCAGCACGGACGTCAGCCTGAGCTGGCACTGGCTGCTGTTCTTCCCCGTCATCGCCCTGGCGCTGATGGTGATGACCGGACTGGGGCTAATCCTTGCCCGCATGGTCAATGCGCATAATGACGTTAAACACCTAGTCAGCATCGGCACTCGTATCTGGTTCTACACTTCGGCAGTGATCTTCTCGGTGGACCGTTTTGCTGAGGCTGGGGCAGATTGGGTTACCCCGATCATGCACCACAACCCAGCCTTCTGCGTGCTGGACATCATCCGCGATGCTTGGCTTTATGACGGCTGGGGCGAGCCCTATCGCTGGATTGTGCTGGCCGCCTGGGGCGTGGGAGCCATGCTCTTCGGCCTGTGGTTCTTCTGGCGTGGTGAAGAGACCTACGGCAGGGAGCGCTGAGATCTAAATATGAGCACTCCAACTTCCAACTACACCCCACGCCGGGCTAATTGGCTGGCCACCTCGAACAGCGGTGTCGAGGAGAACCTCGATCTCGATCCTGAACTGCTTGATGAGTCTGGTTACGGTTTCGAGGAGATCGAAGAGATTCACTGGGACGACGCTCCCTTTACACACTCCGCCCCTGTGGTCGAACCCGTGGACCAGAATAAAGTGTCTGTGGTGGTGGACTATGCGTCCAAGATCTACCGCGTTCGCTCCGGTAATGAGCACTTCAAGTCTAAGAAACGCATCCGCAAACAAGTTCAGCGGGTGCTGGGCTCTGGGTGGGCAGAAATCCCAGCCCTGGAAGAAGTCAGCTTTGTGGTCAATCGTGGGGAGACGGTGGGCGTCATCGGCACCAACGGCTCCGGTAAGTCCACACTCATGAAATTGCTGACCGGTAAGGTGCGGCCTACCACCGGAGAGGTCTACGCCACTTCTACGCCGATAATGCTGGGTGTCAACGCCGCCCTTGTCAAAGAGATCTCCGGCCGGGAGAACATCAAACTGGGCTGTCTGGCCATGGGGCTCTCACCCAAACAGGCCGCCGAGAAATACGACATGATTGTCGAACTCTCCGGTCTCGACGAGGACGCACTGAACATGCCCCTGAAAGCCTACTCCTCGGGTATGGCAGCCCGCCTGCAGTTCGCGATTGCCACCAGCGTGGACCCGGATATCCTGCTCATCGACGAAGCCCTGAATACCGGTGACGCCCAGTTCCGGGCCCGCACCAAGAAGCGCCTGGACCAAGTCCGCAGCCAAGCAGGCTGTGTCTTCCTGGTCTCGCACTCCCTAGGCACTATCAAACAGATGTGCACCCGAGTCATCTGGATCGAACAGGGCCGAATGCTCGCCGACGGCGACCCCGAATGGGTCTGCGCCCAATATGAGGAGTACACAGATCACAAATCCAATGGCCGGATGCGTTCAGCCCAGATCGTCTATGACCGGACGCTGCTGAAACTGGCCCCGGTCCAGGTGGAGTTCTCCGAGGGCACCCGCCCCACTCGGGCCGGCTGACAGCGATAGAGTTGCGCTGATGAGCCGATTCACGGACCTCCGCCGCCGCCTGGGCCGCATCTCCCGCAGTGCCACCGAAGAGGAACTGGCCGCAGTACAGAAGACAGTGGCCGAACTCGCCGGGGAGGTCAGCATCCTCTCAGCAAAACTGGACGTTCTGGGCAGCGACCAGCCCCGTGAGGTCGATATCGCCCTGGTCTCCGACTTCCGGCTCCCCGGCGGAACCACCGCCTCCATTGCCGAGGAAGTCCGTGCCCAGTCAGCCGCAGGGCTCACCACTGCTCTGATCCACGCCCAGAGTGAGGCCACCAAAACCTCCACCGGCTTCAGCAAGCACATCCAGGCCGTAATGGATCTCCCTGGTGTCCACGTGGTCTCGCCCCGTGCAGCACTGCACGCCGAACTCCTGGTGGTCCGGCACCCCCTGGTGGCCCAGACCGCTGCAGCAGGCTTCAAACACATCAGCGCCGAATCTGTACTCCTGGTGGCCAACCATCCCGCGGTGGATGCGGCAGGGACATGGCACTACGACGTTGCAGCCACCACAGCCCGGCTCACCGAACTCTTCGGCACAGATCCTCTCTGGGCTCCGATCAGCCCCGTGGTCCGGGACTCCATCGCCGCCCAGGAAGTCTCCCGTATCCAACTGCGTGAGCAGGACTGGGTCAATATCTTCGGCACCGAGACGACGGCGACGCCCCGTACCGGATTCACAGCCCACCCGCCGATTATCGGCCGGCACTCCCGGCCGCAGAAGGAGAAATGGCCGGCAACGGCTGAGGAAATGTTGGCGGCATACCCCGAGAACGGACAGCACCCGGTGCGAATCCTCGGCGGGGGGGAGATCCCAGAGAAAGTTCTCGGCCGAGTCCCGCACTCCTGGGAGGTGTTGCCCTTCGGTGCTGCCAAACCTGCGGACTTCCTCCAGGGGGTGGACTTCTGGGTGTATATGCACCACCCAGAATGGAAGGAAGCCTTCGGCCGGGCCATCATCGAAGCCCTGGCTGCAGGATGTGTGGTCATCCTGCCCACTTATCTGAAGGCCGTCTTTGGAGAGGCAGCCCTCTACAGCGACCCCGCCGGGGTGAGCAAGCTGATCGACCGCATCTCAAATGACGAAGAGGCATACCTCGCGCAGTCCCGGCTCGGCCAGGAGTTCGCCCTGAACTACGGTCCCGCACGTCACCTCGCACGTCTGGCTGACCACGGAGTGATGGCTGAATGAGTACGCCAGTATGCGGAGTGCTCGGGCAGCTGACACCCGCCTCCCAGCAACAGGCTGAGGACATGGTCACCGCCGCCCAGCAGGAGGGAGTTGAGCTCCAGGCGGCAGGACACAACGAGACCGGGATCTTCTACACAGCAGCCGGAACCTCCGCGGCAGGTGTGGCGAGCGTCTTGTGGAATGCCGCCGGAGAACTCCCAGCGGCACTGGCTCCTACCAAGAACCCCGCCACAGACTGGACTGCTGCAGCCCGGGAGGCTGATGCCTGTGGCATTCATCAGCGCAGCGACGGCTCCTGGATCCTGCACGGCAGCGTATCCGGCACCCAGGTGCTCTATGTCTACGAGGCCCCAGGCGGCGTCGTTCTCTTCTCCACCCGGCTGCGCTGGCTGACCAGGGCCGCAGAGCAGCTGAGCCCGGACTGGCAGTCCTGGACCGAGATCATCGCCTTCGGTGCGCCCCTCTCTGGACGGACCACCTTCGCAGGCATCCACCGTCTGAAGCCCATGGAGTACCTCGAGACCACAGGGGAGGGGCGAGTCAACCGAGGCGCAGCACACTGGGCCTGGGAGGACTACACCCCACAACCGGTATCAGATCTCCAGGACATCACCGAGGCAACGATCGGGCATATGTCAGCCCAGATGCGGCCCTATATCGCCGAGGCAGGCACTGCCAATCCCATGCTCTCCGGGGGGCGGGACTCCCGCATGCTCACTGCCCTGGCCCTGAATGAATCTGCCGAGACCACTGAGGTCACCGCCTGGACCACCAGCTCAGATTCCGGGACAGCCCTGGAGGAGCTCATTGCCGCACAGGTGGCCGAGACTCTGGAGGTCGACCACCGGATCATCACCGGGCGGTACAGCCAATTCGCCCAGGACTTCACGGAGTACGCCGATGCGGTGGACTATCAGGCATCCTTCCACTTCTGGCTGATGCCGGTGGTGCGCCGGCTTAAGGAGACACCGGGGCCCATCTTCGACGGTATCGGCGGGGGAGTGCTGCTCGGGGGCGGTTTCGCAGATCCCCCGAACGCCCACCGGTTGAGCCGGCAGGATCTCGTCGCAGCCCGTATTGGGTCCCGGGCTCGCTACCTCACCGAGGCGCAGAAGGTGCTGGCTGAGACAGCCGCTGCCGGTGTCAGCAGCCGCAGTTCGGCAGCTGCGGAGCCTGTCGCCCAGCAGTACCTCGACCATCCCAATGGACATACGCTGACCTCTTACCTCCTGCGTACCGTACCGGGTATTGCGCCAGCCCCGGCTAAGGTCCTCGGCAGGGCCCAACCCACGCTGATGCCCATGGTCAGCGATCCCGTGGCTCAGTTGGCCTTGAGTCTGCCGCACGAGGTCAAAGCCGATGGTGCCTGGTACCCGTATCTGCTCAAGGCTGCGGACCCCCGGCTGGAGGGTATGGAGACAGCAGATGACCTCATGGGCCGCCGGCACCACAAACGGCGCATCGCCAGTGTGGAGGCTGCTGCCTATCTGGGTGGGCTGATCCAGAACGGCCCAGCCTCCGGGCTACTCGCCCCGCAGTTGCGAGAGGCTGATCTCTCTGCACCCGGGGGGCTAATGACCTGGCAGCGCATGCTCAACAGCCAGCGCCCGCAGCACCTCATCCGTGGTCTGGCGATGCTGACCCTCTGGCTGCAGGAGCACCAGGGGCAGCTGAAAGACAGCGACCCGGTCAAGGGGGTGCAGAATGCCTGATAAACCCATGGCAACCGGCTGGTTCGCGCAGAAGGCACTGCCTGTGCTGCGCCGCCAGCAACGCCGGATAAGCCGCCGATGGCGGAACCTGCGCAGCCAGATCGCCCCACGAATTGCCGTTCTTGGAACCACCGGCCTGGCGTTACCCGGCAAGGCGATGGACCTGCAGAGCCCACAGATCAAAACCGCGCGGCTGAGAGGTCTGGATGCCATGGTGATCGGTCCCAGCACAGTCTCAGAGGAACACGGTACTGGAGCGGCGGTGGTGATTGCTCCCACCGTCCGCAATATGCTGATCCGCGCAGAGACCCACAGCGTGCCGACAGTGCTGGTAGTCGAGGCAGCCCAGCAGTTAGAGACTCCGCTGGCAGCAGTAGTCACCCATCTGGTGACCGCTGATCACCAGCTGCTGGGGCCCCTGCGAGATTTCGCCGGTGCTGAGCGGACGATGCTGCTGGAGCAGCCGACCAACCGCACAGCGGTGACCCGTATCCTCCTGGAGTTGACCAGCGCCCACTTCCGACCCGGCGCCTAAGGGGCCGCTCAGGGGCGTAGCAGGCTCAGATAACCCGGCGCAGCTTGTAGTAGGCGGCGGCCCGGGGATCAGCCAGCAGCGGGCCATGGGCTTGGAGCACATTCATCCCGGAGTTGATATTGGCTTCCAGGATCACCGGACCTTTGGGGCTGATGATGACATCCCAGCCGATGTACTCAAAGAAGGACAGCCGGCGGGCCGCATCCAGAATCAGCTCTCGAGTTTCCTCCCAGAAGGGCACCTGATGGCCTTCGATCTGGGCTCCGGAGTCCGGATGCGCACTGAACCAATGCAGGGAATCATCCTCAGGCAGCTGAGTGGCCGCCGAGAGCTTGCCGGTCTCGAGGTCCACATTGGCGCTGAACCCACCCTTGGTCCAGTTGTCGATATGGCCGGAACGCACCGAGCCGACCCGCTGCGAGGCTCGGGCGATGAACGGCTGCCAGTCATCGGTGACATCCGGCATGGTCAGCAGACGGATGGTGTTGGTCGAATGGGGGTTCAGGCCCGCCTGCTCAGGATGCTGGGCTACAGCAGCCTCGAAAAGCAGGGGCTTGGGGAACTCCCGCACCCAGTCAGCCATCTCCTCGATGCTGGTGGGCTGACCATCCATCCGGTAACCGCCCTCCGGGGTCTTCTTCAGGGAGCGGACCCCATTGGCCTCGGCACCATGGAGAGGCTTGACGAAGATATGACCGCGCTCATCGAGGGACTGGCTCAGGAACTCAGAGATCTCCAACCGGCCGGCCTCCGGGAAGGGGTGGACGAACCCGCGGGTGTGCACACCCAGAAGATCGACGACGTCGGACTCCAGTCCCAGCGAGTTCACCAGCAGGAAGAAGGAGAACTTATTGTCCAGCACCTCCTGCAGATGGGGGCTGACCATCCGCTTGGTGCGCAGATACCGCTGAACGTCATTGATGTAGAGGGAGGGGTCGTTCTCCGGCAGCCCATACAGAGTGACCGAACGGGACAGGAAGCCACGCCGCCACCACTCCGGCTTGCGGTTCGACCACTGAGTCTCCCAGCGGAACTCCTTACGCAGGAACAGCCGGGCAGTATTGAGCTGACGGCGCCGGTAACGAAGAGTCCGCGCAGTACGCTCCGGAACGCCCAGGGGATCCTTGACGTTTTCCACCGCCCGCTGAGCGAACCGCTTGACGAAACCGGGTTTGACGAAACCCGGATTGGGGTCGCGGGGAGCGTTTTCGGGCACCTCTGAGGAGCGCGGAGAATCAGCCATGGAGGCGATGCTACCGGGCATCAGGCAGAATAGTGGGGATTGTCCTCGCAGAGCCGATATCTGATCCGTGTAAAGGAGGTGGCCCGCACCGGTGCATCTGAAGACCCTGACTGTCCGCGGATTCAAATCCTTCGCCTCTGCCACCACCTTCGAATTCGAACCCGGAGTCACCGCGGTGGTCGGCCCCAACGGGTCAGGTAAATCCAATGTGGTCGACGCACTGGCCTGGGTCATGGGGGAGCAGGGGGCGAAGTCCCTGCGAGGCGGGTCCATGGAAGACGTCATCTTCGCCGGCACAGCCGAACGACAGCCCCTAGGCCGAGCCTCAGTCTCACTGACCATCGATAACTCCGACGGCGCTCTGCCCATCGACTACACCGAGGTCACCATCTCCCGGACCATGTTCCGATCCGGGGGGTCCGAATACACCATCAACGGGACCAAATGCCGCCTGCTGGACATCCAGGAACTGCTCTCGGACTCCGGTCTCGGCCGTGAGATGCATGTCATCGTCGGCCAGGGACAGCTGGACCAGATCCTGCACGCCACCCCGGAACAGCGCCGAGGCTTCATCGAAGAGGCCGCAGGAGTGCTCAAACACCGACGGCGCCGGGAGCGTTCAGTACGCAAGCTGGAATCCATGCAGACCAACCTCGAACGCCTCGAGGATCTCATCGGCGAGATCTCACGCCAGCTTGCCCCACTGGGCCGCCAAGCCAAGGTCGCCCGCCGGGCACAACGCATCCAATACGACCTGCGGGATGCGCTCTCCCGGATCATCGCCGATGACCTCGTAGCCGCTGCAACAGCCCTGCAGGCCTCATCTCAGGGTGAGCAGCAGGATCATGATGCCGCAGTCCGGCTCAAGGCCGCCCTGGCTGAACAGGATGCCCGGATCAATGAACTCAGTGCCGCGGCTGAGGCCCAGCGCAGCCAGGCGGAGAAACTTGCCGGTGGGCACCACAGGCTCTCCCAAGTCCAGGAGCGGCTCCGGTCAGTGGCTTCTCTGGCAGCCGAACGGGCCCGCAGCCTGCGCAGCAACAGCACAGTGGAGTTCTCCACCGGGCGCGATCCACAGCAGCTGCGCGCTCAGGCCGAGGAGATGACCCAGGAGGCGGAAACTCAGCACGCAGAGGTCCTGTCCGCCCAGCAGAACTTGGAGACGATCAGCCAAGCCAGGGCCGAGACCGAGGAACAACTCAAGGCCGAGGAGAACCTCATCACCGAACAGCTGCGGGCCGTGGCCGACCGCAAAGCAGGTCTTGCCACCCTGCGCGGCAGAGTCGAGACCGCGCAGGGCCGGGTCGATGCCGCCCAGGCTAGGAAACGCCGTGCTGAACAGCAGCAGGAGAACGAGCAGATCTCCCTGGAGAGCTCCCAGGCCGAACGCCAGGAGCTCGAACAGAAGCTGGCAGAACTGGAAACCGGTGAGAACAGCCTGGAAGAGGCCTACCGGATCGCACGGCGGCATTATGAGCAGCTCAGGGCCACCCATGACGAGCTCTCTGCCGAACAACGCCGGCTCGAGATTGCTGTCAGCGAATACCGGGCCCGCATCTCAGGGTTGGAAACTGCGCTCGCCGCCGCTGAGGAGACCGTCAAACTCAACGAACCCGGAGCAGCTTTCCCCCTGGAACTTGTCCAGGCAAGCACCGACCTCGCCGAGTCCTTGGAGAAGACCCTGGAGGGGGCCGTCGTCGTCGATGACAAGGACTTTGGGCAGCGTTTGGTCGACAACGGCCAGGCCGCAGCCGCCCTGGCCCTGGGTCAGGCAGTTATCCGCGACGGTGAATGGGTGGCAGGAGAGTCCACAGCGGCAACCCTACGCGCCCAGAGCGAGGAATTCACCAACAGACTGCAGGAAGCCGAGCAGCAGCTGCAGGAGGTGGCCAAGAAACTGGAAGCCAGCCGCAGCGAGGTCACCGCCGCCGAGCTGAAGGCCAATGAGGCCTCTGACGCCCTGCAGGCCAGTGAGTCGGCAGTCAAGACCGCCACTGAGCAGCTGCAACGACTGAACAAGGAAACCTCCAGGTCCCAGGAGCGGATCGAAGCAGCAGCTAAGGAAATCGCAGAAGCTGAAACTGCTGCCGCTGATGCCGCCGAACAGCTCCAGGAGGTCAGCTCACGACTGGAGGCAGCCGAGAATGACGAGCTGGTGGAGGAACCCTCCACCGCAGAACGGGACCAGCTGGCCGAAGCAGCCTCAGCCAAACGACGGGACGAGGTCGATGCCCGACTGGCCCTGCGGGCGGCAGAAGACCAGCACAAGCAGCTGCTGGAACGAGCAGCCTCCCTGCGCCGGTCCGCCCAAGCCGAGGAGCACCGGCGCGAACAGGCCAAGCGAGCCGCAGCCATACGCTCCGAGCGAGCCGATAAGGCAGAGGAGATCGGTGCAGAGGCCGAAGAAGCCGTGGGACGCATCGAGAGCCAGCTGGCTGCAGTACAGGCTGCCAAGGAAGCCGCCCAGGAGGCCCACCAGCAGCTGAAGGCCAAAGTCGCTGAGCTCACCGAGGCGCGTGCCGTCGAGTCCGGAGAGTTGGAAGAGGTCACCGCCCGGCTGCACCAGGCAGAAGTCCGGCAGACAGAGCTTCGGTTGGCCCTGGAAGCAGCTGAGAGCCGGGCTGAGGAGGAACTGAGCCTCACTCCTGAGTACCTCATTGAGCACTACGGCCCCGACCAGCTGATCCCTGACCCGGAGGCGGAAACTGACTCCGAGGAGGAGGGAGAGGCCGGGGTGCCCTATATCCGGGCGGAGCAGGAAACCCGTCTGGAACGGGCACGCAAAGATCTCAAAGCTCTCGGCAAGGTCAATCCGCTGGCGCTGGAAGAACATGCTGCCCTGGAGGAACGGCATACCTATCTGCAGGAGCAGCTGGCCGATCTCAAGAAATCCCGCCAGGACCTCCTGGACATCATCGCTGAGGTCGACTCCACCGTTCATCGGGTCTTCACCGAAGCCTGGGAAGACACACGAGTGCAGTTCGAGCGGGTCTTCGGGCGTCTGTTCCCTGGGGGAGAGGGAAAGCTGGAGCTGACTAACCCCGAGGATATGCTCAACACAGGCATCGAAGTCCAGGCTCGGCCCCCGGGGAAGCGGATCCGCCGTCTCTCACTGCTCTCCGGCGGGGAGCGCTCGCTGACCGCGGTGGCGCTGTTGGTGGCGATCTTCAAAGCCCGGCCCTCTCCCTTCTATGTGATGGACGAGGTGGAGGCAGCCCTCGATGACACCAACCTCTCCCGCCTGTTGGTGATCTTCGAAGAGCTGCGGGAGAATTCTCAGCTGATCGTCATCACTCACCAGAAACGGACTATGGAGATCGCAGACGCACTCTATGGCGTGTCCATGCGCCAGGACGGGTCTACTCGGGTAGTGTCCCAGCGGCTACGCGATACGCAAGAGGCCAAGCCTACGAAGGAACCCGTATGAGACTTTCCATCCCTATCCCAGGCAAACGCCCGGCCACTCTGGCCATCGTTGAGACAGAAGCGATTGCCTACCGCGTCCCCATGGACCTCACGGCAGAGGAATCTCAGCGGACAGTAGCTCCCTTCAACTACCTCATCACCCTCAAGGCACGTTCCTCGCAGGGAGAGGAATATGTGGGCGTGGGGGAAGCCCAGCCACGTGCTAATCAGACAGGCGACCTGCACGAACAGTCTTGGCCGTTCCTGGACCGACTGCTGGAAGAGCTGGTGGGCTTCGAGCTCAAGCTCAACGATCCACTCGAAGATATTCGGCAGTGGGTGGCCTATATGGAGGCTGAAGCCGGAACAGATGAGGAGAACGTCGTCTTCCGAAACCGGGCGACTGTTATGGGACTGGAGACAGCCCTTATGGACCTCGCTGCCAAGGCCAAGAAAGTAACCCTGGCGGATCTGCTGGGACGGCGGCGGCTGAGCTCATCGGAGACCCCTCGTGTGCTCCGGGCCAAGGAAGACTACGATATCGAGGAGTTCTTCGCAGGACTGCCGCGAAACTACCGGGGCCCGGTACGTGTGGTCGGGGGCGAAACCGTCGACGACGACGTGGCCCATATGCGTAAGGTCACCGAGATCCGCCGCACACAGCGTCCCCGGCTGAACGATGAACCCCTGTGGGTGAACTTCCGAAGCCGGTACGACTTTGAGACGGCCCAGGACGCCATCCGCCAGATTCACTCGGAATCCGCTGCTGGGCACCTGCCCCAGACCATCATTATCCAGAACCCGACCAGCCAGCGGCCTGATCCCGGCGCGCCAGACCTGCAACAGTTCAGTGATTCCCTCAACTCTCTGGGAGAGCAGGGACCGGATATTCACATTCTGCGGCGCAGCGCAGGTCCCAATGACACCGCGGAGCTCATCAACACTTTGGGCAATAGGCTTCGTGCAATCAACTTGCGTCCGGCCCAACTCGGCGGCATCCTGCGAACCCTGGAGACCGCAGAGAAGATCAGCTCCACTGCGCCGGAAGCCAAGCTGCTGTTGACCCAGTCACCTGGAGCCTCTCGAGTCACTCAGATCGTCCACCGGGACCTCGCTAAGGTTCTGCCGCAACTGACCTGGGCCACCGCCTCGGCTGAGGTCGACAAGAGGTTTCACGTTTCGCGCCGGGCCTCCTCAAAACTGCGCTCACCCCTTCTGCGCAGGGGAACCGGTCTCATTCCCGACTATAAGGACCTCATCTCCCGCTCCCGGGCTCGTGTGCGGCACCCCAAACCAAATTCAACGGCCCAGTTCGGGGACACTCCGCCGAACACCTACAGCGATGTGGACTACATCGCCCCCATCGGGTCATACGCCGTCCACGGGCATATCGTGGAGCGGGAAGCGCTGGCCCGCGGGCTCAACAGTTGGCGCTTCACCAAGTCCAGCATTGTGGTCAGCGATGATCACGGCAAGAAGCTCCCGTTCCGCACCACCCGTTGGCCCAAATCGGGTGTGGTGGCCTCTTCGGTGGCACGCCATAAGGAAGCCACGCGCATCCTGTTGAAGCGAGCCGGCTGCCCAGTACCCGAGGGGCGTACCTTTCACGGCAACGACCAGAGCCTCGCCCTTCAGTACGCAGCCCGTATCGGATACCCCGTGGTCCTGAAGCCTGCCGAGGGATCCATGGGTGTCGGCGTGATGGCCAATATCCGCTCTGAAGAGGAACTGGTTCGTGCCTTGGAGCTCTTCTCCACCACAGCCCACGGCAATAACGAGTTCATCGTCGAAAAGCACATCAACGGCGGGGACTATCGCATCATGGTGATCGGCGACGAGGTTGCGGCGGCAGTTGAGCGGATTCCCGCCAATATCACCGGTGACGGTCAACAGACTGTTGCGCAGCTGATCATCGATAAGAACATGGCCAGGCGGGAGAACTCCCACCTGGGCCCGTTGAAGATCAAATGGACCCCCGCGGTGGAATACGAGCTCGAGAAGCAGGGGCTATCCATCAATAGCATTGTGCCAGAAGGAAAGCGCATTTATCTCCTGAGCACCAACAACCTCACCCAGGGCGGCGACTCCATCGAGATCTTGGATGATCTCCACCCCAGCATCAAGGAGGCCTGCGTCAAAGCGGTTAAAGCGGTGCCCGGGATGGGGTACTGCGGTGTCGACTTCCTGCTGGAAGACCACACGAAACCGCTGGATGAACAGGATGCAGCCATCTGCGAGCTCAACGCTATGGCAGCACTGCCGGTGGCGGAGTATCCCATGTACGGCACTCCGCGTCGGCTCTCAGAGCGCTTCATCCTTGAATGCGCTAAGGACTTTGGCCTTGAAGTATGGCCTGAGCGGGCCGAACAGCTTCACCTGAAACTTGTTATCCGCGGAGGCATTACAGGCGTGGGCTACAGGCGATGGTTCGGACGCCGCGCCGAGCGCTCCGGACTTCGCGGCTGGATCCGCAGTACAGGGGAACGAGAGGCTGAGGCGGTCATCTCCGGATCGGTGGAAGCGGTGACGGCGATGGCCACTCTTGCAGTCCTGGGACCGCCAAAGTCTGCACCGGAATCTGTAAAGAGCACGCATCTGGGTGCTGCCCCAACAGAGGAAGGCTTCACTGTCCTGGATGAAGATCAGGACCTAGTCGGCGCTAAGGTTGGCGAACCCGGCTCCGGCAGTGATGTAGAGGACTTCGAAGAGGTCTTCGAGACGCTCAACTCCGAAGATCAGCGTCAGGAACATCTTGAGGAATATGCTCCCAACGAGGCTGAACAGGTCAGCGCTGAGGAACTTGAGGACCGAGCAGAGGAAGCAGAGCATGACGAATCCAGCAGAGCTTGAGACCCTCGAACCGGCTCCCATTCACCCGGTTAACACCGGGTATCGGGGAGTTCTGCGGTCCTGCCCAGCAGAGTTGGCTGACGGCTGGCTGGTCCATGCCGCGGCGCTTCATAGGGGCCAGAGCACTCTACTCTTTCCTGGGCAGGCATTGATGACATATACCGGTGACGACCCCGCGCATGGCGCCGCCTTCGCACATGGGGTGCCCAATACCACGTGGCTGTCCACTGCGACCCTGGTCCAAGACAAACGGATGACTCGCGATCAATTGGAAGCAGCCGGAATTCGGGTTCCTCGCGGACGCAGCTTTTCCATTCGGCGCGGCGCCCCCTATGCCATGGCCTTTGCCCATGAGCTGGGATACCCCGTGACTCTGCGGCCAATGATCGGCGAGTCCACAATCGAGGTCTTCGAAAGCATCGCCGATGAGGAAGAACTCTCCCAAGCCATCCGGTACTACGGTCGTGTGCCTACTGGGAGGCCTCATTTCACCACTTCCTCCTATGCATTCACCCAGATTCTGACTCCCAAGACCAGTACCAGCACTCGCGCCCGGGGTACCTATCGGTATCTGGTCGAGGAGAGCCCCGAGGGAGACTATGTTCGGCTGCTCACTGTAGATGGCGAACTCGTTTCAGCCGTTCACCTGCAGGAGGGCCCCTGGTCCGCGACAGCGCAGGCACGGGAAATCGTTGGGCAGGTCCACGGAGATATCGTGCGTCTCCTAGAGACTTGCCACCAGGCGATACCGGGAATGTCAGTCGGGATGATTGATATCAAGGTGCCTGATGCTACTTCCGCCTTTGGCACGGACAACATAGCTACAGTGGTCGCAGTTTCTGAACGCCCCTGGCTACATGTACAGCACCGGGTAAACCCCACTGCGATGGCGGAGCTTGCGGACAAGGTGCTACAGGCTGGGAGCTCGGATAGTTCATCGCAAGCTGCCTCAGAATGGGCAGAAGTGACTGTGGACTTTGCCTTCGACGGCCTTTCCCAAGTCGACCGCGACTGCAGTGTACTGGAAACCGTCGCTGCCTCTTCAGGGCTCCATATCGAACTAGGCACCCGGGATGCGGTGGCAGGCAAGGTCCACGGCAGTCTCACCGGTGGGGTGGGCGAAGTGGCGCTCTTTCTGGAGCTTGCCGTCTCTGGTGATCTTCTTCCCGAACCGGCCATGGCGGTGGAGGTAAGTGTTGAACATTAATACGTACCCCATCGCCAAACATTTGGAAGAGTTTGGGAAACGCCCCCTAAGTACAATTCTGCTTGCAAGGGATTCTCTCGCATATGGACTTGACCTCATGCGGACAGCGGCTGCCGATTTTGTTGCCTGGGATACGGAAGGGAGGTCACTTGCATTCTCCCGTACGGGGTCATCCTTGACTCAGCGAGTGGCAGGGCCGATTACGAAGAATAAGCACTCGACCCGTCTCGTGCTTCAACGAGCGGGCATTCCTGTGCCCAAGGGCAGAAGCTTCAGGTTTTCTGATCTTCTTTGGGCAGAGGAGTATGCAGAGTCTCTGGGGTATCCAGTAGTCGTGAAACCTCTGAACGGCATGGAGGGCAAGGGCGTCGTAACTGATGTTATGTCCAAGGCTCAGCTCGAATGGGCGTTCTCCCATGTAGAGGAATCAGCCTATGGAGGCGGTGACATCCTCGTCGAAGAGCAAATTCGGGGGGAAGCATACCGTTTCCTGGTCATCAGGGACAGAGTCGTGTCCGTTCTCTATAAGCGCCGGGGGCGTATTGTCGGGGATGGGTCGAAGAGTGTAGGCGCACTGATTGAGGAGAAGCAGGCTTTCCGGCGGGCAAACCCACACTTGCTATCACGTCCTCTGAAAGTTACTGAGGCGACGAATCAGCTCCTCTCCCAGCAGGGCTATGGTTTGGAATCAGTACCGGCAGAAGGCGAAGAAGTTCTCATCACCTATAGTTCGAACACACATCAAGGGGGCGAACATGCCCAGGTCATCAGTCAGGTGCATAGTTCGTACCTTGAGGCAAGTGTGGAAGCAGTGAAGGCGATTCCAGGACTCAAATTCGCTGGAGTGGATTTTCTCATCGAAGATCCGACTCAACCCATCGAGACGCAGGGCGCGGCCATCTGCGAAGTAAATTCAGTTCCGGGTGCAGATACGCATGAATATCCGCTGATTGGTGAGCCTCGGCCAGTAATCAGTGAACTTTTACTTCATTCGGCAAGTGAATCAGGGGTGCGTCTTCGCAACTCCCCCGCTACCGACGTTGACGTTGACGTTGAGATCGTGGGTCGGTTCAAAGATCAGACCTACGTGGAGTGGTTAAATGAGAAGGCTAAGTCCCTCGGAGTGACCGGAGAAGTCGCGAGAATAACGTCCACTCGTGCTTCAGGGGCGTGGTTCGGCTCCCCGCATATGGTCAGCATCCTTGTTTCGTTCGCCCACCTCGGCCTGCGAGGCAGCCCTGTGAAGAGTGTGGGAGTGGCCCACCGCGGCGGAACTTCAACGTCGGTGACTACTACGGAGGCGGCGGAACTATGAGTCCTCTTGACACGCAGAACCCTGCCGCAGAGGATGCGCCGAGCTACGATACGTGGCTCGTCGCATCCCACTTGATCAATTCTGGGTTCAACGTCAACTTTCTGCCAGGCGGCGTGGTGTACGTGGATCCCCTACAGTCTGATCTGTCCTTTATGGGCTTGAGTGCATCGACAAGCACCTTCGGCGGAATGCTGCTTTCGAAGAAGAGGCCCGGCATTTGGTCGCTTCTAGGCTCGGAGGGGCTACCTGTTCCGGCCTGGAAGTCATTCCGTGTCACAGGTACTAAGGCCGCTTCCGCCTTCGCGGCTCGTATCGGGTACCCAGTGGAGCTTGGAAGGGAAAAGGGTGAACGCACCTGGACTGCCAGTTCGGAGACAGAGCTGTTGGAAGCGATGACCTCGCTCCGTGCTGGCCCTAAGTCACCTCACCGTCGGGCAATTGTGCGGAAGAAAAGGCCCGGAGGCACCTTCGACTTGCTGTTCCTGGGGGACAAGTTGCTGCTGGGCGGGCTCCGGGGCCGGCTGCCGCAGATCATTATGCCTGAGACTGTGCATGAAGGGTTCGTCAGCCTTGGTGCTGCGGCACTCCGGGCAGTTCCGGGATTGGAGTTTGGTGTCGTCCGTATTGAAGCCGATGATGTCCAGAGCACCCCAAACGGTCAAGATGCACAGGTCGTGACAGTGAGGTCTTCGCCTAAGCTGCAGGACTTCGGAGGAGCCCCCATCGAAACGCACCTCGAGGTGGCCCGTACAGTTGTCAATCACGAGCTGAAACTAAACGGAATCGAGCCCCAGCGAGGTGGCGTCAGGCACGCTGTGGCCGTCGAATGTACCGGTCTTGTCGCAGCCGAGACTTTTTGGCGCTCATTCTCGGAGGTATTAGTACCCCCACGATATGAGGTCCTGGGGCCAGTGCAGTACCCCGCCGAGGAAGTCCTTCATATTGAGCTGCGCGCTGAGGGGGAGAATCTCGCTCTTGCTGCAATTAAAGCGATCGCCGGCGTGGGACATGAAAACCGTCGGGCACCGATGGTTTCGCTCACTCATTTATAAGCCGGCACCATAACATTGGTTGGATTGTTCCCCAGTGCATGAGGAACTCGGGGGAGGGAACACATCAGTGGCGAAATGAGTTGACCAAATGGTGTGACTAGAGATGACGCTGGTGCGAAGACTCCCATCCCTTCCGAGCTGAAGGTGATGATAGTTTCGGCTTTCATCATCGCCATCGGCTTCGGCATCGTGTCACCGATCCTGCCGCAGTACGCCTCAGACTTCGGCGTCTCAGCTATGGCGGTTTCCGCGGTTGTGTCAGCATTCGGACTCTTCCGGCTAATTTTCGCACCCGCCTCTGGCAAGCTGACACACGTCCTGGGGGAGACTCCGGTCTACGTGATTGGCCTCCTGATTGTTGCTGCCTCGATGATTGCTACAGCCTATGCTCCCACCTACGAGCTTCTCCTTTTGTTCCGTGCGCTGGGCGGCATCGGGTCGACGTTCTTCACCGTCGCCGCTATGACCTTCCTCGCCCGGAAATCCCCGCCCCACATCAGGGGCCGGGTTATGGGCGCATATGCCTCAGCCTTTCTCATCGGTAACGTCGCCGGACCCGTGCTGGGCTCTGCACTGCTAATCTTCGGCCAGCGGGTCCCGTTCCTCGTCTACGGGGCGGCGCTGGTCGCTGCAGCAGGGGTCGTGTTCTTCATACTCCGCAAGTCCCGTCTTGAGGACCGGAAAACCAAGGATAATCGCGAGCGAGCATCAGTCAAGGAAGCGTTAGGTAACGGTAGCTATAGGGCTGCCCTGGCCTCTGGCTTTGCGAACGGGTGGGCAACCTTCGGACTACGAAACTCCGTGGTTCCACTCTTTGCTGCATCAGCCTTCGTCGGTACCAGCTGGTTCATCGACTCTGGCCAGCTTGCAGGCATTGCCCTGGCATGTTTTGCCTTGGGCAACGTTGCTATAGTGCTTACTCTCGCCAAACGCTCCGACTCATGGGGGCGGCGCCCGCCCATCATCGTTGGACTGCTTACCGCAGGAGTCGCCACAGGAGCCCTAGGGTTCTCCCCTGAGCCGTGGGTGCTGTTGCTTCTCAGCCTCATTGGCGGTGCTGGTACCGGCCTGATTGTGCCTGCCCAGCAGGCGGCCCTGGGGGACATTGTGGGGGAGGGGCGCAACGGTGGTACCGTCATTTCCACTTTTCAAATGGTGCAGGACCTAGGCGGCATCATTGGCCCGCTCCTGGCGGGGCTTCTGGTAGACCACGGCGGGTACACTTGGGCCTTTGGCCTCGCTGGGCTGATTTTGATGCTCGCAGCAGGGGCTTGGGTGGTTGCGCCGGAAACGTTGGTCAGAAAGAACCGCAACTTTGGTAATGGGAAAAACTTGGAAGAGTCTTAACCTCCTTCTTTCATGGGACACCGTTGAGCGGAGCTGAGGGCCGGCTGGTGAGCTGATTCAGGCCAAGAAGAAGGTCAGGGCAGGGGTGTGGCCCGAGGGTGCCGTCTCGGGTGGCCGGTTCTCCAGGTTTTCCTCAGTCGTTGGGGCAGATGGGCTGGATCGTCATGTGAAGGCCTCGCGGATTGCGATGTAGCCGTGGGCGACCTCGGTGGCCCATCGCCAGCCAGCATCGACGCGTAGCCGGATCTGCCTGGCGCCGCGGGTGATCCTGGCGGCGGTGTGCAGGATCATGTACCGGAACGCAGCGATCTCTGCCCGACCGATGGCCGGGTGGTGCTGGTAGGCAATCAGTTTGGTCCAGGTGATCAGGTCGTTGGCGATCATTACTACCTGCAGCCATGCTAGGTTCTCGGCGAATCCTTCGGCGGGGAATCGGGCGAGGCCGGTGGCTTTGGCCTGCCGGATCCGGTCTTCGACCCTGGCATGCTGACGATGGCGCAGCTCCAGGCCCTGGATTTTGTGGTCCACGGTTTCTGGGTCGGTGTCGGTGATGAACGCGGTGACTCGGTGCCCGTCGGCGTCAGTGAAGGACAGCTGAGCCCCAGGATGCGGGCGCTCCTTGCGCAGGATCAGCCGGGTCCCGGCTGGCCAGCTGGTGATGTTCACGTAGTCAGTGGCATCAACCACCCACGCGCCCTCCCGGATTGAGCTGTCGGTGTTGATCGCTGCCTGCCACAGATGGGCGGGGATCTGATCGACCACCTGTTGGACGGGCTGGGTGATGAAGTAGCCGAAAGAGAACTCGACCCCGAGATCCCGGCAGTGGTCAGCGAACGCATGGGAAGCTCCAGCACTGTCGCTGCGCACCAGCACACCAGGACCGCCTTCAACACCAGGACGTACATGTTCTGGCAGGGCTTCGACGGCCTGATCAATCTCAGTGATGTGATCAGCAGCAGTGTTCGCCCCGGCGTTGCCAGGCCGCAGGATCCCGGCCAGGGCCTCACCGCCGCTGATTTCTGGCCGGTCCAGAAACGCCAACAGCGGATGGAAACCGAAGGAGCGTTTCCAGGTGGCGGCGGCGTTCTCTTTCTCTGAGTGGGCAATGCTGATGGTGGCATCAACATCGATCACCAAAGGCCCAGGATCCTCAGCACCAAGGTCAGGCCCGGCACCAGCATCCCAGGCCCTGGCGCGCGCGTCAGTACGCGCTGTCCGGATCGCCGGCAGCCTCTGCTCAGTGACGCGGTCCAGTACTCGCCAGGTGGTGGGCATCGAGGCTACCGGTCCGAAAACATCCTGGCGATCAGTCAACGTCTGGATTCCTGAGATGTTGGTGGCCCCGTCGGCGACCGCGGCCGCCAAATCAGTGAGCACCCGACCCGGGGCGTGCACCGGCAACCCCTTATAGGAGTCCAGAAGCGACTCCGAAAGCCCGGCCACCAGGCCAGTGCGCTCGGCAAGTTCTCGCAGCATCCCGACCCCGGCATGCGACACGACTCCCTCCCCGTCGGCGGAGACTTTCATGCGGCCAGTACCCGGGATACGCTTCACTTTGAGAGTGCCCTCCGACTTGGGGTTTTGGAGCTTCGACAACTCCCATCATCCCAGGTCAGAGCGGCACTCTCGTCTATCTATGGCCTCTCAAACCCTCGTGTCATGAAAGACCCAGGTTAATCCCGGACTCCAAACCCTAAACAGATCACTCCGTCGTACGGCCCGACTAGCATGGGGGCCTCCCCCAAAGCATGCGTGACTCTTTCATGCCACTGTCGTATCGAGTCGGGATCCCCTGCGACGGTCAGTCGGGGTGGATCATCACTTGTGTGCAGTCTCCCGCTAACTCCAGTTCGCCGATAGGCTACGCGGAGTCGTTGCTGATTGAGGGGCAGCTTCGCCGTGGTAGCTGATATTGAATACTCTTGACGCAGAGGTAAGCGATTCTCAGGGAGAGGTGTTAGCTCAACAGCGCTTGAAGTTCCATTAAGCAAAGGCTGTAGAACATCTGGCCTGTGAAAGGTCAGTGTTTTGATTTTTTGGTCCTGGGGTCGCGGCGTATCCGGGAAGAAGTGATCGATAATCGCCTTAGGGAGGTCGCGACCAGTACCGCGAGTTGGGTACATGTTCACTCCAATGTGAGCCCGTGAATTGAGCTCGATAATGACAAAGTCATTATCCTGTTCAGATTGAGGATCTCGGTTCCAAATGACGTCGACGGCGGCCGCAGGCAGGCCTGGAATCGCGGCTATGGCCCGGATAGAAGCTTCCCTGAGGTGTTCTGGCACTAGTTCAGTAACGTCTTCGACGTCTCCTCCAGCGCTGGCGTTTGCTTTTTCCCGTAGCTGAATATGGGCGCCTTCTGCTGGAATTGAGGAGAGCGTCATTTCTCGCCGATTTAGCATCGAACGGACCTCATAGTCCTTTCTGATGAGCCCCGAAGCGAGGAACGGGTTCTTTCTTCGTTCCTGGTTCTTGTCAGCAATCAGTTGGCTTACACTGCGTGTGCCGTCCCCGATTACGTGGGCTGGGATGCGGCGGACAGCTGCTACGAATTTGTCTCCCACAACGTAGATTCGGTAGTCGTCGCCAGAATGGTGGCGTTCAAGGACGACTTTCTGTACGCGCAGTTCATCTACAAGGTGCGTATAACATTCCTCAAGTTGTGATGCGTCTTGAATATTCGCGAAGACTCCTCGGCCACGCGATCCGTGGGATGGTTTGAGGACCACAGGATAACCCAGTTGCCCAGCGCGATCGGCTAATGCTCCGGCAGTCGTTTCCGATGTCCGGAGCTCTTGGGACTTCGGCACGGGTACCCCGGCAGCACGTAGAGACGCGGTCGTCGCGTATTTCGATTCCACAGTGTTGTAGGCGTTGCGCGAGATTTCACTCGAAGCTCGTGAGCGGTCGAAGCGAACGGTGCGGACGCCGTCAGAAAGTTCGAGCTTCCTGCCATTGGGCGCCAGGAGCTTTACGCGCAGGCCGCGCCGCCACGCTTCAAGAGCGATTGTATGACTTGATAACACCCCTGAGCCGAAGGATGAACTGACCACGTCCGGGGTGAAATACTCCGGCCATTCGCGCTCCATAGCGCACTCCTTTTAAAATCATTGGGTCCCTGCAGGGAAGGCCACGACAGGCCTCGTATCTGGATGTCAGCCTATCTTTTCCCCTGTCATATTGGGCGCGCCCCGCCGGGAGTCGATGGCAGCCGGAATATGGTGTGGGTGAACTACCGGATCTTTAGTTGTCATTCAGCAGACTGATGCACGGTGTAAGAGGCTCTTTTTTGCGTTTTCGTGACCAATGGCGACGTACCTGAAGGACTCGACTTGGCTTTGGCACATGCGGTTTTGCACCTGCGTGTCGAGTCCAGGGTTTCGGCACCTTCGAATATCTCGACAGGCCTTCATCGCCGCCTACCTCATCAGTCGCGTTTCGGCCCCACCCACTTTTCAGTCGTGCCATACGAGGGTCCCGCTCTTGGTGGCCATTGCCGTCGTCGGAATGGGTGAGCTTATCGATTCCGCGCAGCGTCCAGGTGTCTCGCCGGCTTCGGGGAGCCGCTCACTGGCGGTCCGCGGGTTGTCCGGGCTCATTCGATTAGCGCCGCCACGGGAACTCGAACTGCAGTCCCGGAGAGTCTGCTGTACAGGAACACTCTGTGAATAACTAGCCGGCGTCCAGGAACAATGTGCATCGTGTACGAATGCTGTCAGCGAATGTTTATCCCATCGCGAAACCGCTCCGGCAGCTCGGCCAGACAGAGCTAACCAATTCCCTGCTGGAACGAGAGTGCCTGGCGTACGGGCTCACCACCCTGCGCACATCACGGCAGAGTTTCATTGCTGAAGACTCCCAGGGGCGTCGTCTGCCCTTCAACAAGAGCGGCACTGTGCTCAGCTCCCGCCCGGCTGCCCCGTTGACCATGGATAAGCACTCCACCAGGATGCTGCTCCAGCAGGTTGGAGTTCCTGCCCCGAAAGGGCGGCTGTTCTCCCAGGAGAGGTTCGCTGAGGCTGCATCCTATGCCGAGGAGATCGGCTATCCCGTCGTCGTGAAGCCGCTGCGGGGCACCCATGGGCGAGGGGTCGTCACCGGAATCTCGGATGAGAAGGAACTGGCTTGGGCCTTCGATAGTCTCGCGAAATCTGCGCATGCACGCGACGATGTCATTCTGGAAGAACACATCGAGGGAGAGGCCTATCGGATTATCGTGCTTGGAGACGAAGTAGTCTCGGCACTGATCAGCCGACGAGGTGCCGTCACCGGCGATGGTGAGAAAACGGTTAGGGAGCTTATCGAGGAACGACAGCAACAGCGGCTGTTGAACCCCCATCTGATGGCACGACCCATTCGAAGGGGGAGCCGGCTGACCCACCTGTTGGCCAGACAAGACGTCACTCTCGATTCCGTCCTGGAGCCCGGCCGGACCGTAGAGATCACCTATGGTTCGAATACCAGCCAGGGTGGTGAACACGCTCAGGTCCTAGACCGTATGCACCCATCGATCCTTGAGGCCAGTGTGGAGTCGGTCAAGGCCCTACCCGGACTCGGGTTCGGAGGTGTTGACTTCATCATTTCCGATATTGAGAAACCTCTCGACCAGCAGCGGGCCGCGATCTGTGAGATCAACTCAATGCCTTCAGTGGATTCACATGAGTACCCCCTTTACGGGGAGCCCATTTCTGTGCCGCGGAAAATGGTGGAGGCCTCCGCCGAGGCTGCAGGAATAAGCCTCCGTGAATATAACCCTCATTTGTCAGTCCACGCTGAAATAGACGCCACTGATAGGAACCCCCGCTACCGGAGGTGGCTGCGACGACAGGCAATGGATCTCGGCCTCGACTGCCGGCTTCGTCCCATCGGGAGCAGAAGAATTAAAGTCGACCTTCAGGGTGGAGCAGAACCTGTCGCAGCATGGCTGGCTTTGAGTATCCACAGCCCCTACGGTCTGGATCCCAAGAAAGTGGAAGTGATTCATGCCTGACACGAAGAAGGCGAAATCCTTGACGAATCCTGCGTCGTTGAACACCGGCCAGTACGATGCTTGGTGCTTGCGAACTGCGATGCTGGCAAGGGGCCTTGCAACCACGAGCATGCCCGGAGACATGGTGTTTGCCCGCGTGGGGGGAGAGGTTGCCTTGGCCTACAAACACCTCGGCTCATATGGCACCACCTACGCCGGGATGGGGCAGGCGCGGTCCCTGCCCCGGACTTGGATGACCGTGGACGCTTCGGGACTGCCTGTCCCTCGATTCCGAACCGTTCCGAAGAATGCGGGCGGAAAAGCGGTGCTGTTCGCCCGGTTGGCCGGGCTACCAGTGCTAGTCTCTTCGCAGTCCGGAAGTCATCGACGAGTTGCGGAGAAGCCGGCAGCGGTTCGCGAAGCAGTCACTGAACTCAACTCAAAGCTTGAGGAGTCCTTACTAGTCTCCACCACACCCGGACACCAGATAGTGCGGATACTGGTGCGGGGTGGAGCCGTATTGGCGGTTGCGGGTGAGAGACGTAAGGAAGAGCTCTCCCTGAACGATCTGGATTCGGGCCTCCAAGAGCTTGCGATTCAAGCGGTTGAAGCGATGCCGGGTCTGGATATGGCCAGTGTGACTCTGGCAGTAGCCACACTGGAGAGTGCCGAGGGCGCGATCCTTGAGAGAGTCAACCACCATCCTCATCTGCGTGAATTTTCTCGAGGGTCACGGCGGGAAGCCCAGCGGCTTGCAGAACGTTTCGTGACGGATGCAGCCGAGGAACGCGGCTTCAGCCTTCCACCTGCCCAGGAGTCTCGGGCTCTTCGAATACGGTTCACCGGGGCCGCCGCCCCTGAACGACTGGGCCTGGGCATCAACGAGTTTGCTGACAGCTTGGGGCTAACTCGCCCGGATGGCGATGCCCGGATCATTCCAGACGGGGCAGAGCTGAACATCGAGGGGCGTCCCAGTGACATCGCCATGCTGGTCACCCGCGCCGGTATTGGGCTGGCCGATGGAGAGTCCGCCCACATGGTGGAGACCTTTGACATGGCGGAGTAGCTCGAGCAGACCGACCCACTTGCCCCGGCATGACAGAAGGGGCGGGTGCCAGTCATTGAGAACTGACACCCGCCCCTTCCTCAAGGTGCGGTGATGAGTCGCTGGTGGAGTTACTCCTTGGCAGCAGGTGCAGCCAGCTCGTAGGCGGTCTCGCCGTGAGCAGCGGAGTCGATACCCTCTTCCTCCACATCGGGCTCCACACGGAAGCCAATCGTCTTGTGCAGGGCCAGACCGATGATGTAAGTCACCACGAAGGTGAACACCAGGGTGACCAGGCATGCGACAGCCTGAGCGATCAGGAGGTCGATGCCACCACCGGTGAGCAGGCCACCGGCGTACTCGAACTCGTCGGCAGCCAGCAGGCTCTCATCGGCGAACAGACCGATCGCGATAGTGCCCCACAGGCCAGCAACGAAGTGCAGACCCACAACATCCAGAGTGTCGTCGTACTTCAGAGTGAACTTCAGGTTCACAGCGATCTGGCAGATGACACCGGAGACGATACCGATGACGATCGCCCAGATCGGAGTCACATAGGCACAGGCCGGAGTGATGGCGACCAGACCAGCAACGATGCCGGATGCAGCACCTGTGGCAGTGGGCTTCTGGCCACGGGCCCACTCAGTGATCAGCCAAGCCACTAGGGCAGCAGCGGGGCAGAGCATAGTGTTGATCCAGTTGATTCCCACCTGGGCGGCGTCGCCGGCCTCACCAACGTTGAAGCCGAACCAACCGAACCACAGGATCGAAGCACCCAGCAGAACCAGCGGCATATTGTGACCGCGGGTCGGGGCGAAGTCACTACGCGGGCCGATCACCAGGACCAGGGCCAGGGCAGCCAGACCGGCGCACATGTGCACCACCAGGCCACCAGCGAAGTCAACAGCCTCACCCACGGCGGAGCCGATGGGGCCGGTGGTCAGCAGGCCATCGCCCCATACCCAGTGGGCCAGGGGAGCGTAGACCAGGGTCATCCAGATCGGAACGAAGATCATCCAGGTGGAGAACTTCGCCCGGTCGGCGATAGCACCGGAGATCAGCGCAGTGGTGATAATCGCGAAGGTCGCACCGAATCCAACCTCCACCAGGGCGTACTGGTCTTCAGAGCCGACCATATCGCTCTGGGCAAAGTTATCCGCGGGGTTGCCGAACAGTGCTCCGACTGATTCGCCGAACGCCATGCTGTCGCCCCACAGGGCCCAGACCAAGGCGACCAGACCCATGGCGGCAAAGCTCATCATCATCATGTTGACCGCGGACTTCGCCTTGGAAAGGCCACCGTAGAACAGGGCCAGGCCAGGGGTCATGAACAGGACCAGGGCACCGGCCACAATGAGCCAGACCACTTCATAAACTTCCATGGTTCCCTCCAGGAAAACTGCTCACCGGTGGCTCTCACCGGTGCGAGCTGGGGACCATGTTTCTCTTAACGTGTTTCGTGCCGAGTGCCCTGATGTTTCAGGAGAGTTAAATCTCTCCTGGGGAATGGGTTATTCCTCCAGGAGAGCATCTACGAATGATTCGGTCTCAAACGGGGCGAGGTCATCAGGTCCCTCGCCGAGACCGATGAGCTTGACCGGAACACCCAGCTGCTTCTGGATAGCGACGACGATACCGCCGCGTGCGGTGCCGTCCAGTTTGGTCAGCACGATGCCAGTGACATCGACAACCTCGGAGAAGACCTTGGCCTGGTTCAGGCCGTTCTGCCCGGTGGTGGCATCCAGCACCAGCAGGACTTCATCCACCTCGGACTTCTTCTCAATGACTCGCTTGACCTTGCCCAGCTCGTCCATGAGGTTGGCCTTGTTCTGCAGTCGCCCTGCAGTATCGACCATCACCACGTCGTATTCGTCCTCGACAGCCTTATCCACGGCTTCAAAGGCCACCGATGCAGGATCAGCGCCCTCCACATCGGAGGAGATGGTCGGAACGCCCACCCGGGAGCCCCAGGTGGTCAGCTGCTCAGCAGCAGCGGCACGGAAAGTATCGGCTGCACCGAGGATCACATCCTTGTCCTCGGCGACCATGACACGGGCCAGCTTGCCCACAGTGGTGGTCTTACCGACACCATTGACGCCGACGACCAGCACCACCGAAGGGCGGCCGGGGGTATCGACATTAAGCTTGCGGTCGAACTCGGGGTCGACCAGCTTGATGAGCTCCTCGCGCAGCAGTGCCTTGACCCGCTCGGGGTCCTTGGAGCCTTCAACCTTGACCCGCTCACGCAGAGTTTCGACCAGCTCGAAGGTGGAATCAGCACCCAGATCGGCAGTCAGCAGGGTCTCTTCGATCTCATCCCAGACGTCGTCGTCGATCTTGTCCTGACTCAGCAGGGCCAGCAGGGATTTGCCAAAGATGTTGTTGGACTTCACCAGCCGGGCGCGCAGCCGCGCCAGACGGGTCCCCACCGGCTCCGGGGTCTCCAGTTCAGGCTCAGCGGTCTCCGGCTCGGCTACCGCATCCTCAGCCTCAACCTCGGGTCGGTCCGCAACCAGGGTGTCTGAACCCTCAGCCTCCGAATCCTCAGCGGCACCAGGCGGAACCTCCTCACCAGTCGGAGCTGCAGTGGGCAAGTCCTGACCGGCGGCGGGCCGCCCCTTGACCAGGAACAGGCCCAGCAGGGACAGCAGAACGACACCAAGGACAATGAACGTAATTAAGACACTGGTTTCCACGCTTCTCAGTCTCCCACACAGTCGTAGTTCGCCAAGGTCACCGCTTGAAGCGGCGGCGAATATTGTTCAGAGCGTTCTTCGCCTGCTGCGCGGCAGGGGAGACCCGGTCCTGAACCCGGTGGATGACACTGGATCCGGTCTCCTGGGCGAGGGCCTCTAAGCGCTCATGGGCGGAGTCGGCGCTCTCAGCGGCAGCCGTGATCGCTGACTCCAACTCCTCGATCCGCGCGTTCTGAGCAGAGATCCGGGCATCGCGCTCAGCCAGCTGGGCGGCCCGCTGCTCAGTGGCCTCCTTCAGCTGGGCCTCCAGCTCAGCCTGTTTGGTCTCCTGATCCTTCAGAGACCCGGAGATCTCCTCCAGAAGATTGACCAGCTGCTCCAGCTCAGCGGTGGTCGGGGTGGCATCCACCGTGGACTCCGCAGCGGTGACCCGCTCCTGCAGGGCCGCGTAGTCGACCTCGCGGACCTCCTCCAGCCGGTTGTACACACTGCGCAGCTCCGCGACCAGATCCTGCTGATGTCCCAGCAGCGCGGTGACCACCTGCTGGGCATTGGTCCCGATATCGGTGGGGACCACGATCTCCTCGGGCTCCTCATCTTCGACGACGACGTCGTCGTCCTCGGACTCGTCCAGATCCTCCTCGGCGGGCAGAGCGGCCTCGGCAGCTGCCGGCTCCTCGGCCTCAGCTGGCTCTACTGGTTCCACTGGCTCCGGTGACTGCGGCTCAGATTCATCTGCCGGCTGGTCAGCTCCGGTGCTGGCAGTCTCTGCCGCGGGGGAGGGTACAGGCGCGGTGGCATCCTCGCTGGAGGACGGGTTTTGGGCCGCTGAAGCTTCTGGGATGGTGTCTTCGGGAACAGTGTCGAAGAGATCCTCATCCGAAAAATCAGCGGGCAGGCTGAAATCCTCCGGTGCTGGTGGGCGGCCCCCAGCAGGGCCCTGGTCCTCATCGCGGTGGTGAGTGTTCTCTGTCATGCCTTCAGTGTCCCCTATGGCGATCTGATGATGTACTACCTGCGGCCGAACAGGATGTCGCTGAAACTGCGCTTATGCCAAGGCGTCTTGGGCTTCGGCGCCCCCGGATGCTGACCGGTCTGCGGCGGGGCATCCTGTCCAGCACCCTGATCCTCACCGACCCGTGCCCGGTCGGCGGCCGGCCTGGCCGCCGGACGGGCAGCAGCAGCCCGAGCCTGGTTCTCCCGCTCAGCAATCCGAGCCGCCACCTCAGGCGGCACCGCGGCTTCACCGATATGGGCCGGAACCTGCAGGCTGCGCATGTCATGGGCAGAAAGAGTCATCAGCCCAGCAACCGGAAAGGTGTTCAGCTGCTCCACGAATTCGGCGCGCTGTCCATAGGAGGCACACCGAGCCCGGTGGGCGGCCGAAAGCGTGATCGGATTCTGTCCACCAGCCGAAACAGACAGGTCGGGATGCCCGCTGAGCGCCCGTCCAGCAGAGCGATGAGCACTCTCAGCGGTTCGCAGATACGCCAGGTGAGTCTGCAGGGCAGAGTGGATCACCGCGGCGTCGGCAGAGGCAGTTTGGCTCACATTGTTACTCTAGAGCTTTGGCAGTTAACCGTCTGGTGTCAGCTTCAAGCTGGGGCTGAACACCGGCGGTGCGAAGAAGACTTCAAACTAGACGAGTCACTAAGGAAGCACACCAGACGTGTTTAATTCCCTCTCCGACCGCCTCACAGCGACGTTTAAGAACCTCCGCGGCAAGGGTCGCCTCACTGAGGCAGATATCGACGGCACCGCCCGCGAGATCCGCCGGGCGCTGCTCGATGCCGATGTTGCCGTGCCCGTGGTCCGCGAGTTCATCGCCCGGATCAAAGCACGCGCGCTGGGCGCCGAGGTTTCCGGGGCGCTGAACCCCGGCCAGCAGGTGGTCAAGATCGTCAACGAGGAGCTGGTGGGCATCCTCGGCGGCCAGACCCGCGAACTGCAGCTGGCCAAGCAGCCGCCGACCATCATCATGCTCGCTGGTCTTCAGGGTGCCGGTAAGACCACCCTGGCCGGCAAGCTGGCCAACCACCTCAAGAGCAAGGGCCACGCCCCACTGCTGGTGGCCTGTGACCTCCAGCGCCCCAATGCGGTCAAACAGCTCCAGGTCGGCGGTGAGCGCGCCGGAGTTCCGGTCTACGCCCCGCATCCTGGCGTCAGCTCCGAGGCCGAGGTGCCCACCGGTGATCCAGTTGCCGTGGCCCGCGACGGTGTCGGCACCGCCCGGGAGAAGCTCCACGATGTGGTCATCATCGATACCGCAGGCCGCCTGGGTGTCGACCAAGAGCTGATGGCCCAGGCTGCCAATATCAAGGCCGCCGTCGGCGCTCACGAGACCCTGTTCGTCATCGACGCGATGATCGGCCAGGACGCGGTCAACACCGCCCAGGCCTTCAACGAAGGTGTGGACTTCACCGGCGTGGTGCTCACCAAGCTCGACGGCGACGCCCGCGGTGGTGCTGCCCTCTCAGTCGCGCAGGTGACCGGCAAACCGGTGATGTATGCCTCCACCGGTGAGGGCCTGAAGGACTTCGAAGTCTTCCACCCCGACCGGATGGCCAAGCGGATCCTGGATATGGGCGACATCCTCAGCCTCATCGAGCAGGCCGAGGCCAACTGGGATAAGGCCGAAGCGGCCAAAATGGCCAAGAAGTTCGCCGACCAGGAGGACTTCACCCTCGAAGACTTCCGCGCCCAGATGCAGCAGATCAAGAAGATGGGCTCGATGAAGAAGCTGCTGGGCATGATGCCCGGAGCTGCCGGTATGCGCCAGCAGCTCGAGCAGTTCGACGACTCCCAGCTGGACCGGGTCGAGGCGATCATCAACTCGATGACCCCGCATGAGCGCAATGCTCCGAAGATCATCAACGGCTCACGCCGTGCCCGTATCGCTAAGGGCTCCGGTGTCCACGTCTCCGAGGTCAACCAGCTGCTGGAGCGCTTCGGGCAGGCCGCGAAGATGATGAAGAAGATGGCCGGTGGCGGCGGCATGCCAGGTGGTATGCCGGGAATGCCCGGTGGCGGAATGCCCGGCATGCCCCCAGGGATGGGCGGTGCCGGTGGCGGCAAGAAGAAAAAGGGCGGCAAACCCAAGAAGCAGAAGGGCAAGTCCGGCAACCCCGCTAAGGCGGCCCAGCAGGCTCGCGAGGCTGAGCAGCGCAGGGCGCAGAAGCAGATGGACGGAGCCAGCTTCGGCGCCGGAGCCAAGGACTTCGACCCGGAGAAGCTCGACCTGCCCAGCGGCTTCGAGAAGTACCTCAAGTAGACGTCTGCGGTGGGTCGCAGCCCCGACACCGGAGGATCCCTTGTGAGGAGCCGACTCCGCCGAAGGCGGATCGGCGAGTGAAGGAGGAGGTGTCGGGCCGGAGGGGCACCCACCGCAACATGCGATACTTCCGTTTATCTGGCAGAATAGGCAGGTACTTTGCTCAGGTTCGGCGGGCACCCTCTACTCTCGCTGATCTGACCAACGTTCAGCGCACCTGCACCAGCTGTTTGCATACCCCCACGCAGCGGATGAGTGCGCACCCCAAGACATAACAGGAGAAACCACACAAGTGGCAGTCAAGATTCGTCTGAAGCGTATGGGCAAGAAGTTTGCCCCCCAGTACCGCGTTGTTGTTGCCGACTCCCGCGCCAAGCGCGACGGTAAGAACATCGAGGAGATCGGCAAGTACCACCCCACCGAGGAGCCCTCGTTCATCGAGATCAACTCCGAGCGGGCACAGTACTGGCTCTCCGTGGGCGCTCAGCCCACCGAGCAGGTCAAGGCACTGCTTAACGTCACCGGTGACTGGCAGAAGTTCAAGGGCATCGACGGCGCCGAGGGCACTCTGAAGACTAAGGCCCCCAAGGAGGAGTTCACCGCTCCCTCCAAGGGATCGGTCATCGTTGAGAAGTCCGAGGAGCCCGCCAAGGAAGAGGCTCCCGCTGAGGAAGCAGCCGCCGAGGCTCCGGCCGAGGAAGCTGCTGAGGAGAACACCGAGGCATGAGCACCGACGCTGCGCTCACTGACGCACTAGAGCACCTGGTCCGCGGGATCGTCGACTCCCCGGAGGAGGTCGATGTCCGCCGCAAGAACGGCCGACGCTACGACACCCTCCAGGTTCGGGTCGACCCCGAGGACCTCGGCCGGGTCATCGGCCGGGCCGGCCGGACCGCCAAGGCTCTGCGTACTGTGGTCGCAGCACTGCCCGGCGGCCATGACGTCCGGGTAGACGTGGTCGACACCGACCGTCGTCGCTGAAAAACCAATGGAAGCCCTGCGCGTAGCGCGCATCGGCAAACCCCACGGCATCCGTGGGGAGGTCACCGTCCAGCTCTACACCGATGAGCCGGAGGCGCGCCTCTCCCCGGGTGCCGTTGTGGTTCGTGAGCCCGGAACTGAGACCCAGGACCAGGCCACCACCCCGCTGACCATCACCTCCCAGCGGTGGAATAAAAAGATCTGCCTCCTCGGATTCGAGGAGATTCCCGACCGGAACGCGGCCGAGGCTCTGCGTGGAACCACCCTCTTTGTGGAGACTCCAGAGACCGCTGAGGGTGAGGATGAGTGGTACTCCCACGAGCTGGAGGGTCTGAGCTGTGTGGACGAGACCGGTGAGCAGCTCGGCGTCGTCGTCGAACTTGTCACCGGCCCCGCCCAGGACCTCCTGGTAGTCCGTACCCCCGCCGGCGAGGAAGTCATGGTTCCCTTTGTGGAGGAACTGGTGCCCGGCATCGACCCCGAGGCCGGACAGATCACCCTGCGCCCACCCGAGGGGCTCTTCCCATGATCCGCTTCCCGATTATGCATAGACCTGTTGACTCTGCAGAGTGGTATAGCTCTATGCAGAGTCAACAACTCTCTGAAGATCAGTGAGGAGTGGGATATGCGGATTGACCTGATCTCCATCTTTCCGGAGTTCTTCGAGGTCCTTGACCTCTCCCTGATCGGCCGGGCCCAGCAGGACCAACTGCTGCAGATCAACCGGCATAACCTGCGGGACTTCACCAACGATAAGCACCGCACCGTGGACTCACCTCCAGCCGGAGGCGGAGCCGGCATGGTCATGAAGCCCGAACCGTGGGCGAAGGCCCTGGAATCGGTGCTCGAAGGCGCCGAGGCCGCAGAGAGCAAGCCCACCCTGATTATCCCCACCCCCTCCGGTGACGTCTTCACCCAGGCCCATGCCGAGGAACTGGCCACCCACCAGCACCTTGTCTTCGCGCCCGGGCGGTTCGAAGGCATCGATGAGCGGGTCACCGACTGGGCTGCAGAACACTTCAACCTGCGCCGGCTGAGCATCGGCGACTACGTCCTCAACGGGGGAGAGGTCGCCACAGTAGTCATGGTCGAGGCGATCACCCGGCTGATCCCCGGCGTCATCGGCAACGATGCCTCCCTCCAAGAGGAATCCCATACCGACGGGCTGCTGGAATACCCCGTCTACACCAAACCGGCTGAATGGCGCGGCCACCAGATCCCCGAGGTCCTGCTCTCAGGAAACCACGCAAAAATCGACCAGTGGCGTCAGGAACAGGCAGAGTCGCGGACCAAACGCATCCGCCCCGACCTCTGGGCCCGCCGTCTGGTGGCAAAGCGGACCCAGAGCGAGTAAGATATACAGCTGTGCCTGCTGGGCGCCGACTCTGCCATAGGGGATAGGTGCCGTACAGACAGGCCCCGGATACCGCGGCCCACCGCCCGGACCGGATACAAGCCTTAAGACCAGCACCGCCAACGCCCACCGGCGCATCAGGCGGTCCGGGTCCCTGACATCGAGGTGTTGACCTGTGGCAGCGCCTGCGAAGGAGAACAATGCAGAAGCTCGATTTCGTCGACGCAGCAAACCTGCGCAATGACGTCCCCGATTTCGCCCCCGGTGACACCGTGAACGTTCACGTGAACATCGTTGAGGGTAAGACCACCCGTGTCCAGGTGTTCAAGGGCTATGTGCTCGGCCGCCAGGGCGGCGGTGTCCGCGAGACCTTCACCGTGCGCAAGGTGTCCTTCGGTGTCGGCGTGGAGCGTACCTTCCCGGTGCACTCCCCGGTGATCGAGAAGATCGAGGTCGTCGCCCGCGGTGACGTCCGCCGCGCCAAGCTGTACTACATGCGCGACCGCCACGGTAAGGCAGCCCGCATCAAGGAGAAGCGTGAGTCCCAGGTGGCTCGCGCCCTGGGTAAGGATGTTGAGGAAACCGTCGAGGCTTCCTAACCTCCTCGCATACCCACATACGCTGTGACACGACGCCGACGCTGGATTATCAGTGTCGGCGTCGTTGTCGTATTAGCTCTGGTGATCAGCACACTGGTGCGGGTCTACGCGGTGGATATCTACACCGTGAACCAGGAATCCATGGAACCCACCCTCGGGGACGGGGAACGAGTCCTGGTCGCCAAGTCCTACCCCGAGGAGGATGAACCCGCCCGTGGGGACATCGTCATCTTCGATGGCGAAGGGTCCTTCACCCCCTACCGCGGCGGCCCCAGTCTTGAACGGGCCCTGGAGAGGGCCGGGCACTGGATCGGCATCGGCTCACCCCCAGATGTCTACGTCAAACGGGTCATCGGTATCGGCGGCGACCGGGTCGTCTGCTGTGATGACCAGGGACAGATGAGCGTCAACGGTGAACCCCTGGACGAGGATTACCTTGCCGAAAGCCCCAGCCCGGACACACCAGCATCTGAGCTCAGTTTTGAGGCTGAGGTCCCGGAGGGCAGAATCTGGGTGATGGGCGATAATCGGGAGGACTCCGTAGACTCCCGTGCGCTGCTGGGCGCCCCCGGCGGCGGTATGATCAGCCAGGAGCGCATCATCGGGGAAGTGACCCAAGTGGTCTGGCCCTGGGGTGATCGGCGCGATATCGAAGGAGGCAGGCAGTGACCGCTGCAGACAACGACGCCGCCATCCCACCCGAAGAGCCCCAGGCCAGCGGGAAGCGGGGCAAGAAGAAACGGCACTGGGCCGTCTCCTTCCTCATCGAACTCGGCGTCATCGTCGGTCTGGCCGTGGTGATCTCCTTCATCATCAAGACCTTCTTCCTCAGGGCGTTCTACATCCCCTCAGAATCCATGCAGCCCACCCTCGAGGTCGATGACCGGATCGTGGTCAACCTCCTAGCCCCAGGGGTGATGGACATCCACCGCGGTGACGTTGTGGTCTTCGAAGACACCCGCAACTGGTGGGGCGAACCGGCACCGGAGACCAATCCCATCCAGGACGCGATGATCTTCATCGGCCTGGCACCGGATACCTCCTCGCACTACGTGGTCAAGCGCGTGGTGGGACTCGAAGGCGACCAGGTGCAGTGCTGTGACGACCAGGGACGCATCCTGGTCAACGGTGAACCCATCGAGGAGCCCTATGTCTTCCCGGGCAATGACCCCAGCTCGGTGGAATTCGATGTGACCGTGCCTGAGGATCATGTCTGGCTGCTGGGTGACCACCGGGCAGCCTCCGCCGATTCCCGCTCCCACGCCCATGAGCCCGACCAGGGCGCGGTGCCTGAGGAAGATGTGATCGGCCGGACCCTGAGCATCGTCTGGCCAGTGGACCGTTGGGGCGGTGGCGGTTCCGACCGTGAGCCCTTCGAGCACGTTCCAGATCCGCAGTGAGCCCGGCAGCAACACCGGCAACCCTGCTTCCTGAACTGGCACTGGCCCGGGAGACCGGCGCGCGACTGATCGCTGGGGTCGACGAGGTGGGTCGAGGTGCTCTGGCCGGACCGGTGAGTATCGGGGTCGTCGTCGTCGATCTCGATGCGCTGCCCGAAGAGGTCAAACCTGCCGGAGTGTGGACGAAGCTCGACGGCGTCCGGGACTCCAAACTTCTCACTCCCGCTGCCCGCACCCGGTGGCACCCCCAGATCTGCGAACACGCCTCAGCCTTCAGTGTTCAGCACAGCGGCCCCGAGACCATTGATGCCGAGGGCCTGACCCGGGCGATGAGTGCGGCCGGCCGGGCCGGACTCACCGAGGTGGAACGGCAGCTGGGCCGGGAATTGGACATGGTGATCCTCGATGGGATCCACGACTGGATCACCGGGGGAGCCAGCCCGCGGGTGCGCACCATGGCCAAGGCAGATACCCGGGCGCTCTCGGTGGCCTGCGCCTCGGTGCTGGCCAAAGTTGAACGCGATGAGCTGATGACCGAACTCGACAGCGAATACCCGCAGTTCGGCTGGGCCTCCAATAAGGGCTACGGTTCCGCCGCCCACCGGGAGGCCATCCGCCTAGGCGGCCCCAGCGTGCACCATCGGCGAAGCTGGAACTTGGGCTAACCAGTTTTCCCCAGATGAGGGCTGGGGGTTGAGGGCGCGCCGGTGTCTCCACAGCTCGGAGAATTTCTCACCTCCTCAGTAAGGCGGCCCAGCATGCTGGAGGTCTTCCGAAGGCGAGAGGACACCCATGCGAGCCAAAGACCACACCGGCCTCATCGGTGAGGAGAAAGCCGCCGACTTCCTCCAGGAAGCCGGCCACCGGATCCTGGACCGAAGATGGCGGTGTAAAACCGGTGAACTGGACCTGGTCACCCTCCACGACGGCGAGCTGGTCGCCGTAGAAGTCAAAACCCGCCGCGGACTCGGCTACGGCCACCCCCTGGAAGCCGTCACCGCCCAGAAACTCCAACGACTCCAGCGGCTGATCACCGAATACGCCTCAGCCCATAACATGTGGGCGCTGCCTCGCCGGGTCGATGCTGTCTCCGTGCTGCTGGGCAGTCCTCAGCACAGCGGGGACGAGGAGGTCCTTGAACTGGACTATCTCAAGGACCTACGGGGATGAGCACCACGACAGCCCCAACTGAGGACGCAACGTCCACGATGGGCAGAGCCCGTTCGGTGGTCCTGGTCGGGATGACGGGATATGTCATCGAGGTCGAGGCAGATATCGGACAGACGCTGCCGGCATTCGTTCTGCTCGGACTGCCCGATGCCGCGCTGCGAGAAAGCCAGGACCGGATCCGCTCGGCAGCCAAGAACACGGGGCTTGACCTTCCCCGGCGCCGGTTGACCGTTAACCTCTTCCCGGCCTCACTGCCGAAGTCCGGCTCCGGACTGGATTTGGCCATCCTGGTCAGCGCATGGGCCGCTGATGGCCACCTCAGGGGCACCTCCGATGTGGTCTTCCTGGCCGAACTGGGCCTCGACGGAAGACTCAGACCGGTCAAGGGCGTGCTGCCGGCCCTTGCAGCAGCTGCCGAGGCTGGCATCAACACCGCGGTGGTCTGCCCTGAAAACGCCGCTGAGGCCGCCCTGGTCCCAGGAATGGAGATCCTGGCCGCCGCTCACGCCGCCGAAGTGGCAGCCCACTTCTACTCCCCGGAGGCCGAGGAACCAGCGCCTGCCAGCGACCAACCCATCCAACGAATCCTCGGTGGGGACACCAGCCAAGCCCCGCCTCCGGCACCGGCTCAGCAGAAGGATCTGGCCGAAGTCCGTGGACAGGCTGAGGCGCGGTTCGCCCTGGAGCTGGCAGCGGCCGGCGGACACCATATGATGCTCCTCGGAGCCCCAGGAGCAGGCAAGACCATGCTGGCCGAACGCCTGCCCAGTATCCTGCCGCCGCTGGACGAAACAGAGGCCATGGAGGCAACCGCAATAGCCTCCATCAGCCAGGGTGCTCAACCGGTGACCCATCTGCTGCGCAACCGGCCCTTCGAAGCCCCTCACCACAGTGCCTCCACACCAGCGATCGTTGGCGGGGGAACCAGAATCCCCGCACCGGGAGCGGTCACCAGGGCACATCTGGGCGTACTGTTCTTAGACGAAGCCCCCGAATTCCAACGGCGAGCCCTGGACTCCCTGCGCCAACCCCTGGAGACCGGCATCATCACCCTGGACCGCGCAGCCGGCCAGGTCACCTACCCCGCCCAGTTCCAACTGGTCCTGGCCGCCAACCCCTGCCCCTGCGGCATGAACATCGGTCCAGGGACCCACTGCAGCTGTTCAGTGGCCCAGCGCCGCAACTACCTCAGCCGGATCTCCGGGCCCCTGCTGGACCGGATCGATATCCAGATCCAGGTACACAGGCCCCAGTCAGCAGCCCTAGCCCTGGAAACAGCAGCAGAATCCTCTGCCGAGGTGGCAGCCCGAGTCATCCAGGCTCGCCACCAGCAGGCAGAACGTCTCGGACCCCATGGGCTCAGGCTCAACAGCCAAGCGCCCCTGAAACTGCTCTCCTCCAACCTGCGGCTGGCGGGCAGAACCCTGCGAGCCCTCGACCACGCCCTGGACCGGGCCCAGATATCCCTGCGCGGCTACGTCCGGGTCCTACGGATCGCCTGGACCCTGGCAGATATCAGCGGCAAACCTCAGCCGGAGGCCGATGACATCGATGCCGCCATGCACCTGCGGCCATCCGGGGACCGCCCCTAGAGGAAAGACCATGACACACTCCACAGAACTTCAGCAGCTACGCCTCATCCGTGCTGACCTCAGCCGCCTGATCGAACCAGGAGACCTCCTCGGGGCCACCGCAGTACAGGCCCTAGGTCCAGGGGAGCTGCATCGCCTGATCACCGGTGGGACAAACCCCACAGCCCAACAACAGCAGAAAGTAGGGGAGACCGCCGAAGCCTCCGGGCTCGGTCCTCGGCAGCGAAGCCTGGAGCAGGGTCTTGCCAGATGGCGCACCCGACTGGGTCAGCTCAATGCTGCTGAGCAGCTGCGTGCCATCGGCAGACTCAGCGGCGGGCTACTCATCCCCGAAGACGAGGCCTGGCCCCAGCAGCTGGAAGACCTCCACCCCGGCCAGCCCCTGGCACTCTGGTACCGCGGGGAGCCCAGCCTGAGGTGTCTGCCACAGCCAGGGCGGAGCATCGCCTTGGTCGGGGCCCGGGAGATGACCGACTACGGCGGCCGGATCGCCTGGGAAATCGCCGCCGAGCTGGCCGGCCATGGACTCACCGTCCTCTCCGGCGGTGCCTATGGGATCGACGCCGCCGCCCACCGCGGAGCCCTCAACCGAGCCCAAGAATGCCCACGATCGCCAACATTGGCGGTCCTGGCCGGGGGAGTGGACCGCCTCTATCCAGCAGGCAACGAAAAACTGCTGCGCCAGATCCAGGAGCACGGACTGCTGCTCAGCGAGATGGCACCGGGATCAGCCCCGACCAAATCCCGCTTCCTCCACCGCAACCGGCTCATCGCAGCACTTGCCGCAGCAACAGTTGTCGTCCAAGCCCGCTGGCGCTCCGGAGCGCTTTCTACCGCTAACCACGCACTGAATATCGGAAGAGCAGTCGGTGCCGTCCCAGGCAGCATCCTCGAACCCGCCTCCGCAGGCTGCCACCGCCTGCTCCAAGAGACCCCAGCCCGACTGATCACCGATGCAGCAGATGCCGCCCAGCTGATCAGCGGGCACCTCGAACCTACCCACGCCCAGAACGGGGAGCCGGCCCCCACAGAGGAAGAGAAGGAGCCGGCCCAAGACCAGCTCACCGAGGTTCAGGACAGAATCTTCGACGCCCTGCCGGTGCGCAAATACACTGCCCCCGGCAAATTGGCCGAGGTAGCGGGACTGCCCATTCCGACTGTGCTGACCACCTTGACCAAACTGCAGAGACTCAACCTCGCCGAGGCAGCTAATGGGCATTGGCGCAAAGGCCGCTAAGGTGATGCACATGGAGCAGGCCCCAGGGCAACAGGACACCGACCCGCTGGTCGAGGAATTCGCCGCACATCTTTCCGACCAGCGACGGCTCTCTGCCCATACCGTCCGCGGCTACATCTCGGATCTGACCCAGCTGAGCGAGCATACCGGGGGACTGGCCCGACTCAGCCTCGCCGGTCTGCGCACCTGGCTGGCCGATCTGCACGCTGCCGGACTCAGCCGCAGCACCCTGAACCGCAAAACAGCCTCAGCCAGAGCCTTCAGCACATGGGCCCACCAACGGGGTTACCTCAGCGAAGACCCCGCCGTCCGGCTGAAATCTGCACCCCGAGGAAGCCATCTGCCCGATGTCCTGCAATCCGGACACGTCGAGGACCTCACCAACGGGGCCCAACAGATGCGCATGGCCTACGAGAAGATCAAAGACGAAGATCTCCCCGGCTGGGCAGTGGCCGTCCGGGATGAGGCCATGATCGAACTGCTCTATGCCACCGGCATCCGCGTCTCCGAACTGGCAGGGTTGGACCGGGAAGCACTGGATCCCGCCCAGCGGATGGTGCGGGTGCTGGGCAAAGGGCGTAAAGAACGCATGGTGCCCTACGGTGCTCCAGCCCAAGAAGCCCTCAACCGCTGGATCACCGAAGCCCGACCCGTGCTGGAACAGCCCCACTCCGGTGAGGCACTGTTCATCGGACAACGCGGAGCCCGCATTAACGTCAGGGTGGTGCGCAAAGTCATCGACGAGGCGCTCGCCGGACTCGGCACCACCTCGGCTCGCGGCCCCCATGCTCTACGCCATACAGCAGCCACCCACCTCCTGGACGGCGGCGCTGATCTCAGAACTGTCCAAGAAATGCTGGGCCATGCCTCCCTGGCCACGACCCAGATCTACACCCACGTCTCCGTGGACCGGCTGACCAAGGCCTACGCACAAGCGCACCCACGCGCCTGAGCCACGGCGGCAACCGCGCCTGGCCGCCCCAGATTTCCGGTCCCATCAGCCCTGAATGGGGTCGATGCTAAGATTGAACCGCATTCACCACACGGAATCGTGATCGGTCGTAGGGGAAGACGTACCGAGACGCGAACAGTGGAGGATGGATATGTCTGAATACGCAGCCAGGGGTGTCCTGCACATCCACTCGGCACCCAGCGCCCTCTGCCCACATGTCGAATGGGCAGTGGCCTCAGCTGTTGATGCCCGAGTGGACTTTGCTTGGACCCTTCAACCTGCTGCGCCCGGAACCCACCGGGCCGAACTGCAGTGGACCGGAACACCGGGCCTGGGAGCCAAACTGGCCTCCACCCTGCGCACCCTGGGCCACCTGCGTTTCGAGATCACCGAGGACCCCACCCCAGGGATCGACGGCTCCCGGTGGTCGCATACCCCCGAGCTGGGTATCTTCCACGCCACTGTCGACAACGCCGGCAACATCATGGTCTCCGAGGACCGCATCCGCTACGCCTATGAACTTGGCGCAGGCGATCCCAACATCATGTACCAGGAGCTGTCTCTGGCCCTAGGGGAAGCATGGGATGAAGAACTCGAACCCTTCCGGCACGCCGCCGAAGGAGCCCCCGTACGCTGGCTCAGCAGCGCTGCAGTCTAGCCCCGCGGTCAAAGAAAAGAACCTGTAGAAACTGCGGGCCCTGAGGGGCTCGGGTTTCTACAGGTTCTTTTCGTCTTTGTGCCGTCTGGCGTCAGTGCCCATGAGCTGCAAGCCATGCGAGCAGCGACTTCAGGTGTGAAGTTCCGCGTGAGCGGAACGAGAGGCGGCGCGACAGGAACCGTGACGTCAGGGCCCCGTGCAGATGCTGAGCATCTGTGCGGGCCACGTCACGGCGCGCGCGCCGCCGGGACTAAACAGTGCGGAATGCGACCACGGCGTTGTGGCCGCCGAAGCCGAAGCTGGAGCAGATACCCACCTGCTCCTCGGCCCCCAGTTCGCGCGCGGTGCCGCTGACTACATCCAGGGGAATCTCCGGATCCTGGTTATCCAGGTTGATCGTCACCGGGGCCTTCCGGTCAGCCAGAGTCTTGACTGTCAGCACCGACTCCACCGCACCGGCGGCACCGAGGAGGTGCCCGGTCTGGGACTTCGTCGCTGAGACGCAGACATTGTCCAGGTGATCGCCGAATGCGGCCTTCATCGCAATGTACTCGGGAACATCGCCCAGGGGAGTGGAGGTTGCATGGGCGTTGACGTGGCTGACATCGGCAGCAGATGCACCTGCGGACTCCAGAGCCCGACGCAGTGCACGGGTAGCACCCAGGCCCTCAGGATCCGGGGCGGTGATGTGGTGAGCATCAGAGGTCACCGCACCGCCGGCCAGTTCTGCATAGATCGTCGCGCCACGAGCCTTAGCGTGCTCCTCGGTCTCAATGACCAGAGCACCAGCACCCTCACCCATGACGAAACCGTCGCGGTCGACGTCGTAGGGCCGAGATGCTGCAGCAGGATCATCATTGCGGCGGGAGAGGGCCTGCATATTCGCGAACGCGGCCAAGGGCAGCGGGTGCACAGCAGCCTCAGTGCCACCAGCAAGCACTACATCAGCCTGACCGGTCTCCAGAAGCTCCTGGGCCATGATCAGCGCCTCAACACCGGAGGCACAGGCCGAGACAGCTGTGCGGGCGCCGGCCTTGGCGCCGAACTCGAGGCTGATCGCCCCGGATGCGCCATTGGGCATCAGCATCGGCACTGTCATCGGCAGCACCCGGCGGGGGCCCTTCTCCCGGAGAGTGTCCCAGGAGTTCAGCAGGGTCCAGACCCCACCGATACCGGTGGCAAAGCTGACCCCGACGCGTTCGCCGTCGAGCTCCACATCTTTCAGCCCGGCATCAGCCCAGGCCTCCCGCGCAGCAACCATGCCCAGCTGAGTGGATCGATCCATCCGCTTGGTCTCCGGGCGCGAGAGCACCTCGGAGGGCTCGACAGCGACCTCAGCGGCGAAGGTGACCGGCAGTTCGTACTGCGCCACCCACTCGTGCTCGAGGGTCTTCGCCCCGGGGGTCCCAGCAAGCGCAGCGTCCCAGGTTTCGGGGACTGTGCCCCCGAGCGGGGTGGTTGCTCCGAGTCCGGTGATGACTAGACGTTGCGACATGGATTTTCCTTGCTACTGATGTTGAGCGAATGGTGGTGTGGGGGCCGGAGCCCCCACACGACTCACAGATGTTGAGCGGTTAGGCCGAAATCAGCCAGCTGCGTTAGCGATGTAGTCGACGGCGTCGCCCACGGTGGTCAGGTTCTTGACCTCCTCGTCGGGGATCTTCACGTCGAACTTCTCCTCGGCGTTGACCACGATGGTCATCATCGAGATGGAGTCGATGTCCAGGTCCTCGGTGAAGGACTTCTCCAGCTGGATCTCCTCGGTCTCCAGGCCGGTCTCCTCTTCGACGATCTCTGCCAGTCCAGCCAGGATTGCGTTCTTGTCAGCCACTTGGGCTCCTCTCATGTGTTGCGGTTTATTGGGGTAGTGCGAAATCTTTGCGTGATCTAACCTACGGGATAAGGACCACTTGTGCCCCGTAGACGAGGCCGGCGCCGAAGCCGATCTGCAGGGCCAGACCGCCAGAGATCTCCGGGTTCTCCTCGCGCAGTCGGTGCAGGGCCAGCGGAATCGAGGCAGCCGAGGTGTTGCCGGCATCGGCGATATCGCGGCCGACCAGCACATGCTCGGGCAGTTTCAGCTGCTTGGAGAGCTCATCGATGATGCGCATATTGGCCTGATGAGGCACGAAGGCCGAGAGGTCCTCGGGGTTGATGCCGGCCTTCTCCAGGGCGAGCTTCGCGGTCTTGGCCATCTCCCAGACCGCCCAGCGGAAGACGGTCTGGCCGTCCTGGCGCAGGGTCGGCCAGAGGTGCTCCTCACGGTCGAGCAGGCGGCTGGCGTCACCGGTCTCCTGGGCCTCGGCCAGGGCATCGCGCAGCCGCAGCAGGGAGCTGTCCATCCCCACCGACTCCCAATTCTCACCCTTGGAGCCCCAGACACTGGCGGAGATTCCCGGTGTCTCGGAGGGCCCGATCACCACAGCACCGGCGCCGTCGCCGAGCAGGAAGGAGATGGAGCGCTCGTGGTTGTCGATGATGTCGGAGAGCTTCTCCACACCGACCACCAGGGCGTATTTGGTCTGACCGGAGCGGACCAGCGAGTCAGCCTGGGCCACGCCGTAGCAGTAGCCCGCGCAGGCAGCCGAGACATCGAAGGCCGGTGCCGGGGTTGCACCCAGGCGGGCAGCCAGGGCTGCGGCAGCCGAGGGGGTCTTATAGGGGTGGGTGACCGTGGAGACGATGATCGCACCCAGCTGGGAGGCCTCAATGCCGGCGTCCTTGAGCGCATCCAGGGCGGCCGCCTCGGCCATATCCACCACGGAGACATCGGCCGGTGCACGGTGCCGGGTCACGATGCCGGTGCGCTGCCGGATCCACTCATCGGAGGAGTCGATCCACCGGCAGATCTGCTCATTGTCCACCACCACATTGGGCCGATGAACGCCGAGGCCGAGCACAGCAGTGCCGTCGATGGGCTGGGTGGGAGTCAGTGCGGGGTGCTGGGTCACGATCTCTATCTCTCGGGTCGGTATGCCAGGGTTTTCAGGCGGTGTGCTCTTCGATGAACTCAGCCGCGGCCGAAAGGTCTTCTGGGGATTTCACTGCGAAGGTCTTGGTGCCCTTCAGGCTGCGCTTGATCAGCCCGGAGAGCGTTCCGCCGGGCAGCAGCTCCAGAACACCGGTGACCCCGGCCTCGCCCATGGACTGCATGCAGGCATCCCAACGCACCGGGCGGGTGACCTGCTGAACGATCCGGCTCAGGGCCTCATCACCGGTGCTGACTGCCGCGCCGTCGCGGTTGGAGACCAGACGGACCACCGGGGCAGCGGTCTCGGCGCGCTGGGCTGCCTGGGCCAGGGTGCCCTCAGCCGGTGCCATATAGCTGGTGTGGAATGCTCCTGCGACCTTCAGCGGGATGACCCGGGCCTTTGCCGGCGGGTTCTCGCTGAGCGTGGTGATCCCTTCGGTGGAACCAGCGGCGACGATCTGGCCGGCTCCGTTGACGTTGGCGGGGGAGAGCCCGGCGTTCTCAATGGCGGTGAGCACATCATCCTCGGTGCCCCCGAGAACTGCAGCCATGCCGGTGGGCTCGGCGGCTGCGGCCTCTGCCATGGCGCGGCCACGGATGCCGATCAGCTCCATGGCAGTGGTATCGCTGATCACTCCGGCCAAAGCGGCAGCGGGGATCTCACCGACCGAGTGTCCGGCCAGGAGGACGGAGTCACCGTAGGCGGGCAGCTTATCCGGGGTCAGGCCCAGCGCACCGGCGGATATCAGGGCACCGGCTGCCAGCAGCGGCTGGGCAACAGCGGTATCCCGAATCGTCTCCTCATCCGAGGTGGTGCCATGGGTCTGCAGATCAGCCCCTGAGGCCTCGGTGTACCGAGCCAGATGCTCGGCGGCCTCATCGAATTCCAGCCATGGCTGGAGCATTGCGGGGGTCTGTGAACCTTGTCCTGGGCATACGATCGCTAGCACAGTCTCAACCTTCCCATCTGAGTCCGCTGTTCTGACCGGTTCAGGCTGACCACGTCGAGCCCGCCTCGTTGTAGAAACCCTACAAGCTCAGCTCAGAGCCGTCCCAGTGCCAGGGCCGTCTGCAGAACATAGGCATCGCGCGGTTCCATGGGATCCCATCCGGTGACCTCAGTGACGCGTTTGAGCCGGTACCGGACGGTATTGGTGTGCACATACAGCTCCCTGGCGGTGGCCTCCAGAGAATGCCCGGTAGTCACATAGGCCTCCACGGTCTCCAGCAATCCGTGTCCGGCTTCCTTCAGCACCGTATGGATGCCCTCCACCAGGGCCTCTTTGGCCAGCGGATCACCGGAGAGCGCCCGTTCTGGCAGGAGGTCCCCGGCAGCTGCCGGCCGCGGTGCCTGCGGCCAGGCCCCGGCAGCGGTGAACCCGGCAAAAGCCGACTGGGCGCAGCGTGAGGCCTGGGCGACAGTGCCCTCGTACTGGGCATAGACCACAGGGCCCTCCCCGAAATGCGGCAGCACGCGTTCGAGTCCCTCACTGAGTGAGCTCACCCCACCCAGCAGCAGGATCAGCCGATCACCCTGGACACCGACCACCGCATCGGCGGCGAAACGCACACATTGCCGGCGCAGATGGGAGAGGAAGACCGCATCGGCCTGATCAGGGGCGGAACCGACAACGACGACGACGCCGGCCCCGGACTGCCAGCCAACTGCTGCGGCCCGGGAGGCGATCTGCTCGGTAGGTTCGGCACGCAGTACGGCGTCGACCAACAGTGCCTCAAGCCGTGAGTCCCAGGCGCCGCGGGATTCGGCGGCCCGGGCGTAGACATCGGCGATGGCGAAGGCCACTTCACGCGAGTAGCGCAGCACAGCCTCCAGAATCGCGGGCTGATCTGCTGCCGGCATCAGGCCCGGTAAGCGGGCCTCAACGGCTTCGACGATCGTGCGGATCAGCTGCAGGGCACGCTGCAGGGAGATCGTGCGCATGAGATCTGTCGGGGCAGGTCCCAACAGTTCGTTGACCAGGGGCAGTGAGCGTGCCCCGGGGTCTCGCAGCCAATTGCCCAGCCCGGCGATACCGCGCTGGGCAATCAGCCGCAGAGATGCACGTTCCTCAGTGGTCAGCTGCTGGTACCACGGCAGCTTCTCCTCCAGGTGCTGGCCGACCTCAGTGGTCAGCAGTCCCGAATTGCTGCGCAGCGCCTGCAGCGCTTCCTGACTGACCCGCACTGCGGGGGGCAGTTTCCCGGTATCCACACTCATCATCAGTGAGCCTACATTGTGGGCTCCCTACAAACGAGTGCGGTGGGATTACTGAGTTAGGCGTCGCCCCCGGAGGTGCCGGAGGTTCCGGCCTGCGGGTTGCCCAGATCGTATTTCTCCATGGCCAGAGCGGCTTTCTTCTTCTTACCCAGCATCTGCAGGGCGCGCACCACCATGGAGTGGGAGTCGATCTTGAAGTGCCGGCGGGCGGCAGCCCGGGTATCGGAGAACCCGTAGCTGTCAGCGCCCAGGGTGGCGAACTCATTGGGCACGAACTGCCGGATCTGGTCCGGCAGGGCGGTGGTGTAGTCGGTGGAGGCGATGATCGGACCCTCTGCACCTTCCAGCTGCTGGGTCACGAAGGGCACCTCAGGCTCCCGCTCGGGATCCAGCATGGCGGCCTGTTCGACCTCCAGGGCCTGGCGGCGCAGCTGGTTCCAGCTGGTCACACTCCACACATCGGCGCTGACGCCCCACTCCTCGGCGAGGATCTCCTGGGCCTCCAGGGCCCAGGGCACCGAGACACCGGATGCCAGCAGCTGGACCTTCTCGCCCTCAGCCTCGCTGGCCTTGAGCTTGTAGATACCGCGCTTGACGCCCTCGATGTCCAGATTCTCCGGTTCGGGCAGCTGGGAGATCGGCTCGTTGTAGACGGTGAGGTAGTACATGACGTTGTGGTCGCCATCGTGCTTGCCGTACATCTCGTGGAGCCCGTTTTCGATGATGTGGGCGATCTCGTAGCCGTAGGCGGGGTCAAAGTGCTTCACCGCGGGGTTGGTGGAGGCCAGGATGGGGGAGTGCCCATCGGCATGCTGCAGGCCCTCACCGGTCAGCGTGGTCCGACCTGCGGTGGCGCCGATGATGAACCCGCGGGCCATCTGATCGGCTGCTGCCCAGAAGGAGTCACCGGTGCGCTGGAAGCCGAACATCGAGTAGAAGATGTAGAAGGGCACCATCGGCTCACCATGGGTGGAGTAGCTGGTGCCTGCGGCGGTGAAGGCTGCCACTGCGCCGGCCTCGTTGATACCGGGGTGCAGCAGCTGGCCCTGCGGGGACTCCTTATAGGCGAGCATCAGCTCACGGTCCACCGAGATGTAGTTCTGACCCTTGGGGTTGTAGATCTTGGCGGTGGGGAAGAAAGAGTCCATACCGAAGGTGCGGGCCTCATCGGGGACGATGGGCACAATCCGGTTGCCGAAGCCCTTCTCCCGCATGAGGTCCTTGAGCAGACGCACAAAGGCCATCGTGGTGGCCGCCTGCTGCTTACCGGAGCCCTTCTTGGCACCGGCATAGGCCTTCTCGCCGGGCAGTTCCAGGGTGTTGGCCGGGACCCGACGCTCCGGCAGGGGCCCGCCGAGCTCCTTGCGGCGCTCACGCATATAGGCGATCTCCTCGGCGTCCTCACCGGGGTGGTAGTAGGGCACCTGGTAGGGATCGGCCTCGATCTGCTCATCGCTGATCGGGATGCGCAGGGTGTCGCGGAAGCGCTTGAGGTCATCGACGGTAAGCTTCTTCATCTGGTGGGTCGCATTGCGTCCCTCGAAGCTGGGGCCCAGGCCGTAGCCCTTGATGGTCTGCGCCAGGATGACAGTGGGCTTCTCGCGGGTCTCCACCGCCGACTTATAGGCCGCATAGACCTTCTGGTAGTCGTGGCCGCCGCGCTTGAGACCCCAGATCTGGTCATCGGTGAGATCAGCGACCATCTCCTTGGTCTTAGCCGAGCGGCCGAAGAAGTGCTCACGGACGAACTCGCCGGACTCAGCCTTATAGGTCTGGTAGTCGCCGTCGAGGGTCTCGTTCATCACTCGGACCAGCTCGCCGTCGTCGTCCTTAGCCAGCAGCTGATCCCATTCACGGCCCCAGAGGACCTTGATGACGTTCCAGCCGGCACCGCGGAAGAAGGCCTCCAGCTCCTGGACGATCTTGCCGTTGCCGCGCACCGGCCCGTCGAGGCGCTGCAGGTTGCAGTTGATCACGAAGTGCAGGTTGTCCAGCTTCTCGTTGGCCGCCAGATGCAGCAGACCACGGGATTCGGGCTCGTCCATCTCGCCGTCGCCCAGGAATGCCCAGACGTTCTGATCCGAGGTGTCCTTGATTCCGCGGTTGTGCAGGTACCGGTTGAACTGCGCCTGGTAGATCGCGTTCATCGGGCCGATACCCATCGAAACGGTGGGGAACTGCCAGAACTCGGGCATCAGCCGCGGATGCGGGTAGGAGCTCAGTCCGTGCGGGGCAGCCGAGATCTCCTGGCGGAAACCGTCGAGGTGCTCCTCCGAGAGCCGGCCCTCCAGGAAGGCGCGGGCGTAGTTGCCGGGGGAGGAGTGCCCCTGGAAGAAGATCTGGTCACCGCCGCCGGGGTGGTCCTGACCGCGGAAGAAGTGGTTATGCCCGACTTCGTAGAGCGTGGCCACACCGGCGTAGGAGGAGATATGACCGCCGACGGCGATGCCCTCACGCTGTGCCCGGTGGACCATGATTGCGGCGTTCCAGCGCAGCAGGCGACGGTAGCGGCGCTCCATCTCCTCATCACCGGGGAACTCCGGCTCCTGATCGGCCGGGATGGTGTTGACGTAGTCGGTGGTGGTGACCATCGGCACGCCGATGGACTTCGCACCGGCACGCTGCAGCAGGGTCCGGATGATGTATTCGGCCCGGCCGGTGCCATGAGTTTCGACCAGCTGGTCAAAGGCCTCTAGCCACTCGCTAGTCTCTTCAGGATCCTTATCCGGCAGCTGGTCGATCAGGCTGCTGCGGATGTGGGAAGTCTCTTCGCCAGCGCTCACTGTGGGCACCTTTCTGACGTTGTCTTGCCTATGCTCCGCTTCTGGCGGGGCGTTGTCGAGGTCTTTGAGGCCGCTCCAGACAGCCGGGGCAACCTCCCGGTGGTCCGCATGGGTGGCGGCCGCCGTGGGTCTTTTGTGGCAACTCTACCGGTTTCACGTTGTGTCGCACTTCCCGCTGAGGCCGGAATCCGCGTAACGTTGGCTCTGTGGGACAGAACTACGATGCCGCCACGAATGTTGTTGACAACCAAAACCTCCTTGAGGAGCTTGGGCTGAGCACCGATTCGTTGGTGCAAGAGATCGGCGTTGACGACGACGTCGACGATGCGCTGCGCGATGCCCTCGATGAGCAGTTGGCTGAGCCGCTGCTCGATGAGGATGAGCAGGAGGTGGTTGATGCGGTGCTGCTGTGGTTCCGCGAAGGTGAGGATGATCTCACCGAGGCGCTGATGGATGCGCTGACCACTCTCGAGGAGGACGGTGTGGTCTGGCTGATGACTCCACGGCCGGGCCGTGATGGTGCCGTGGCCCCGGTGGAGATCCAGGATGCCGCCACCGATGCCGGACTCCATGTGACATCCTCAGCCGGAGTCAGCGCCGACTGGTCGGCCACTCGGCTGGTGCACCGCAAATCGTGGTCCTGACCCCGGGGCAGCAGGCGGCAGAGTTCAGCCTGCGCAACCAGCACGGTGAGACTGTAGCGCTCTCCGCGCGGTCGGGGCGCCCAGTTGCGGTGATGTTCTACCCCTTCGCCTTCAGCCGCGTCTGCGGCTCCGAGCTGGCCCAGATCCACCAGCGCTGGGCGGAGTTCGCCGATATCGATGCCGCACTGCTGGCCATCAGCTGTGAACCGGTGCATACCCTGCGGGCCTACGCCGAAGCACTCAGTGCTGAACCCTCCGAGGATCATGCGCAGGGGCTGGGCTTCGAACTGCTCAGCGATTTCTGGCCCCATGGCGAGGTCGCTCAGGCCTATGACAGCTTCGACGCCGAAAAGGGCTGCCCAGTGCGCAATACCTTCATCCTGGACCCCGGTCAGCGGATCACCCAGGTGATCTCCAGCCCCATGGGCCAGCCGCGGGATCTCGACGAGGTACTGGCGGCGCTGGCGCGGGCCCGCTGAGTAGACTGCGCCGCTGAGTAGACTGAAGACCATGCCGCCACGCTCAGGCAGCCGGGCCAAATCCACCGGCACAGACTTCCGGGCCGTGGAGCCTGCCCCGCTGATCCTGCTCAAAGGCTCCGAGGACTATGTGGCCACCCGCGCCCTGGACCGGGTCAAAGCTGAGCTGAAGTCCCGGCACCCCGAACTGGAGTACACCCGCCTGGATGTCTCCGCTGCCACCCCCGGGGAACTGAGCACCCTGGCCTCACCCTCCCTCTTCGGGGAACCCCGGCTGATCTTGGCCGAGGATCTGGCCCAGATGAACGACACCTTCCTCGGCGAGGCCCTGCAATTTCTGGAGGAGCCCGCCGATGCCGATGTCACCCTGATCTTCCGGCACTCCGGGGGCAACCGAGGCAAGAAGCTGCTGGATGCACTGGGTGCCAAGGCCGTCGTCGTCGACTGTGCCCCGGTGAAATCCGATAACGACAAACTCGACTTCCTGCGCCAGGAGTTCCGGGCCGCTGCCCGGACTATCCACCCCGATGCCGCCCGGGCCCTGGTGGCCGCCGCCGGTTCCACACTCTCGGATCTCGGCAGTGCTGCCCAGCAGCTGATGCGCGATATCACCGGTGACATCACCGCCGAAGAGGTGGATAAATACTTCGGCGGCCGCGTTGAGGCCAGTGCCTTCAAAGTCGCCGATGCCGCCTTTGAAGGGCGAACTGAGGCCGCTACCCGGCTCTACCGCCATGCGGTGGCAACCGGTGTCTCCCCGGTTGCGATCACCGCCGCCCTGGCCAGAAAGGGCCGGCAGATCGCGGCCCTGGTCGATCACCGGGGTCCGCAGAACCAGCTGGCATCGGCTCTGGGCCTGCCGCCCTGGCAGCTGCGCCAGGCCGCTGAGACCGCCCGGCGGTGGAGCCCGCGGGCCGCCGCAGATGCCGTAGAAGCCGTCGCCCAGGCCGATGCCGAGGTCAAAGGTCTCTCACGTGCGCCGGAATACGCCGTGGAAAAGGCGATCGGCCGGGTTTCTGCTAGTATTAATGGCTAGTGTCTAGGTCCGTAAAAGGACCATGCACTGCCCGACGACGGCAATAGCGCGCTGTAAGCTCATGGGCCCCTCTACCTGAAGAGCTCAGCGTGAATCGCCAAGGTGCCCCACACCACTGAAGTCTTCCGCCGTCGTCGTGCCCCACGGGTAACTGGCAGTGCTGCCCCTGAACCGCACGACAAAAGGAAAACACCTGTGGCAAACATTAAGTCCCAGAAGAAGCGCATCCTCACCAATGAGAAGCGCCGCCAGCGCAACCAGGGTGTGCGTACCGAGCTGAAGACCGCCGTGAAGAAGGTCCGCAACGCTGTGGCAGCCGGCGATAAGGACGCCGCTGCAGCCGCTCAGCGCGAGGCCGGCCGCAAACTGGACAAGGCAGCCTCCAAGGGCGTCATCCACAAGAACCAGGCAGCCAACCGCAAGTCCGGTCTGGCCAAGCTGGTCGCTAAGCTCTAATCTGACTTTCTTTCGCCGGAGGCCTCGCGCGTCGTTTGCAGACGCGCGGGGCCTTCTGCGTATCCACGTATGATGGATTGAGCCCCGATGTGAAGGATGGATAACCCACGTGAGTCCCAAGGCCCGCACCCCGCAGGTGCCTGCCAGTACCAGCCCCGATGTGATTCGCAATTTCTGCATCATCGCCCATATCGACCACGGCAAATCGACCCTGGCCGATCGGATGCTGCAGCTGACCGGGGTGGTCCAGCCGCGGGATATGAAAGCCCAGTACCTCGACCGGATGGATATCGAGCGTGAACGCGGGATCACCATCAAATCCCAGGCGGTACGCATGCCCTGGGAGTTGGATGACACCACCTATGCCTTCCATATGATCGACACCCCGGGACACGTGGACTTCAGTTACGAGGTCTCCCGCTCCCTGGCCGCCTGTGAGGGCGCACTGCTGCTGGTCGACGCCGCCCAGGGCATCGAGGCCCAGACACTGGCCAATCTCTACCTCGCCATGGAACACGATCTGGCGATCATCCCGGTGCTGAACAAAATCGACCTCCCGGCGGCCATGCCGGATAAATACGCCGAGGAGCTGGCGCATCTGATCGGCTGCGAGCCCGAGGATGTGCTGCGAGTCTCCGGTAAGACCGGTGAGGGCGTAGAGGCCCTGCTGGACCGGATCGTGCAGGAGATCCCGCCGCCAGAGGGCGATGCCGATGCCCCTGCCCGGGCGATGATCTTCGACTCCGTCTACGACACCTACCGCGGTGTGGTGACCTTCGTCCGCGTGGTGGACGGCTCCCTGGGCCACCGCGAGAAGATCCAGATGATGTCTACCGGAGCCACCCACGAGCTGCTGGAGATCGGTGTCTCCCAGCCCGAACCCGAGGCCACCAAGGGCCTGGGTGTCGGCGAGGTCGGCTATCTCATCACTGGTGTGAAGGACGTCCGCCAGTCCAGGGTCGGTGACACCGTCACCAGCCAGAACCGCCCGGCCGATGAGATCATCGGCGGCTATGAGGACCCCCGGCCGATGGTCTTCTCCGGGCTGTTCCCCATCGACGGCTCCGATTTCCCGGTGCTGCGTGAGGCCCTGGAGAAACTCCAGCTCAACGACGCCGCCCTGAACTTCGAACCCGAGACCTCCACTGCCCTGGGCTTCGGGTTCCGTGTGGGCTTCCTGGGCCTGCTGCACCTGGAGATCACCCGGGAGCGCCTGGAGCAGGAGTACAACCTGGAGCTGATCTCCACCGCGCCCAATGTGGTTTACCAGGTCACCGATGAGGCAGGGGAGACGCACGAGGTCACCAACCCCTCGGAGTTCCCCGAGGGCAAGATCGCCGAGATCCGCGAACCGGTAGTGGATGCCACCGTGATCGTGCCAGCCGAGTTCATCGGCGCAGTTATGGAGCTCTGCCAGTCCCGCCGCGGCCAGATGGAAGGTATGGACTACCTCTCTGAGGAACGGGTGGAGATCCGCTATAAGATGCCGCTGGCCGAGATCGTCTTCGACTTCTTCGACCAGCTGAAGTCCAAGACCAAGGGCTATGCCTCCCTGAACTGGCAGGGCACCGGGGAGCAGGAGGCCGATCTGGTCAAGGTCGATATCCTGCTGCAGGGCGATAAGGTCGATGCCTTCTCCGCCATCACCCACCGGGACCATGCCTACTCCTACGGGGTCAAAATGGCTTCCAAGCTCAAGGACCTCATCCCGCGCCAGCAGTTCGAGGTCCCCATCCAGGCGGCCATCGGCTCGCGGATCATCGCCCGCGAGAATATCCGGGCCATCCGCAAGGACGTCCTCTCTAAGTGCTACGGCGGTGACATCAGCCGTAAGCGCAAACTGCTGGAGAAGCAGAAGGAAGGCAAGAAGCGGATGAAGATGGTCGGCACTGTGGAGGTCCCGCAGGAGGCCTTCATCGCCGCCCTGAGCTCCGATGAGGGCAACGCGAAAGAAAAAGCCAAGAAGTGACCGGACTACATGCCATCCACACTTCCGCTGGGTGACCCCGTTCCGGCCGACGGCAGTTTCCCGCCAGCGGTACTGCAGGCCCTGCCGCAGCGTTCGGATAAGCCCCTGGGGCTCTATGTCCATATCCCGTTCTGCTCGGTACGCTGCGGCTACTGCGACTTCAACACTTATACCGCCGAGGATCTCGGTCCCGGGGCCTCCCGGCAGTCTTATCCCGAGACTCTGATCTCCGAGCTGGAACTCGCCGCCGCCCTGCTGGAGTCCTCCGGGGCCCCACAGCGGCAGCTGTCCACGGTGTTCTTCGGCGGAGGCACACCCACCCTGCTGCCGGCCGAGGACCTCGCCCGGATCCTGACCCGGGCCCGGGAACTCTTCGGCTTCGCCCCCGGGGCTGAGATCACCACCGAGGCCAATCCGGATACAGTCACCGAGGCCTCAGCACAACTGCTGGCCGATGCCGGATTCACCCGGCTCAGCCTGGGCATGCAGTCAGCAGTCCCAGAGGTGCTGAAGACCCTGGACCGCACCCATAACCCGGAGAACGTCCCCACAGCCCACGACGCCGCCCGTGCAGCCGGTCTGGAGACCTCACTGGATCTCATCTACGGAACACCGGGGGAGTCCCTTCAGGACTGGCAGCGAAGCCTTGAGACAGCCATCGCCCTGGCCCCGGATCACATCTCGGCCTATTCACTGATCATCGAAGAGGGCACCGCCATGGCAGCCCAGGTCAAACGAGGCCAGCTGCCGGATATCGACCAGGACGATCACGCCGAGAAATACCTGGTGACCGACCGGCTGCTCTCAGCCGCCGGCTACCAGTGGTACGAGGTCTCGAACTTCTCCCGCAGTGAGGCCACCCGGTCGCAGCATAATCTCAACTACTGGCTGGACTCCGACTGGTGGGGTGCAGGCCCCGGGGCGCACTCCCATCTGGCGGGGATGCGCTGGTGGAATGTGAAGCATCCGGCTGCCTATGCCCAGCGGCTGCACCAGGGAACCTCCCCGGGGCACGGCCGCGAACTGCTCGACGATGAGGCCAGAGTCCTGGAGTACCTCATGCTGCGCCTGCGCATCCGGGAAGGCCTGGATATCGCTGAGTACAACCAACTGCCCGGTGCCGAGCCCATCACACCAGCGGTGCTGGCTGAGCTGGTCGCAGAAGGTCTCATCGAAGCAGAGCAGTCCCAGTCGAGTTCAGCCTCCCAGGGCAGGGTTGTGCTGACCCTGCAGGGTCGGCTGCTGGCCGATGCGGTCACCCGCCGGCTGCTGGGCTGACCACCTGCTGAGCAGTCAGCAGAATCAGCGGATCAGTCGGAGATTCAGCGGGTAGCGGTAGGGGCGTCCCTTATTGCATTCGGAGCCGCCGATGAGCCCCGAGATCGCCATATAAGCCCAGATCAGCACACCACCGAGACCGGCGAAGGCCGCAATTGCGGGCACAAAGGCCAGGCCGTAGCAGATCAGCATGACCACGGTCAGCGGCAGGGTGAAGTTCAGTGCCTCTTTGGATTCCTGGGCGGTGAAGGGGCCGCGGTCGCGGAAGATCAAGTAAATGATCAGCGCGGGAATGCAGCCGGCCACCGCCCCGAAGTGGGACAGCATGGCCCACCGGGTGTCTTCCTCGCGGGTCAGCATCGGGGCTGCCTGCGCAGGGGCTGGACGTCGCTGCTGCGATTGGGTCACTGAAATGGTCATCCTTTCGGAGGGGGAAGGTAAGGGGATGAGAAATATGTGCTTTCTGTGTATTTTAGAGCCCGAATCTGGGAGAACACTCCACAGCCAGGGGCGTGTTGATCCCTAGGATTCTGCCGGTTCTGTGCTGACGAAATCGATCAGTTCCTCAACCCGGCCCAGCAGGCTCGGCTCCAGATCGGTATAGCTGCGCACTGTGCCTAGGATGCGCTTCCAGCCCTGGGCGATATCCCGCTGGTTCGAATGCGGCCAGCCCAAGGCCTTCAGTGTCCCGATCTTGATATCGGTGCCTCGGGGGATCTGTGGCCATTCGCGCAGTCCCACCCGCTGGGGCTTCACCGCCTGCCAGACATCCACATAGGGGTGCCCCAGCACCAGAACATTGCCCCGAGCCCCGGGGGAGGCCATCGCCTCCTGGGCGATCCGAGACTCCTTGGAACCGGGCACCAGGTGATCCAAGAGCACACCAACCCGCCGCTGTGGGCCGGGCTGGAAATCGGCCAGGGCCGCCACGAGGTCATCGGCGCCGTGGAGTGGTTCCACAGCAACCCCCTCACCGCGCAGATCCTCGCCCCAGACCTTCTCCACCAGTTCGGCGTCGTGCGTTCCCTCCACCCAGATCCGTGAGGCCCGAGCGGTCCGGGCCGGCTGGGGTGTGGCACTGACAAAGGAGCCTGAGGCCGTCCGCTGCGGGCCGGTGGGCTTCTGAGTGCGCACCGGGGCGGTGAGCTCCACCGCCTCACCATCGATCAGGAATCCGAAACCCAGCGGAAAGGCCCGCTCGGCCCCGCCATAGTCACGCAGGCGGACGAGTTTGATGCCACCGGAGGCCTCCACACCGACGACGACGCCGACCCAGCCCGAGGCGCGTTCCTCCACCTCAGTGCCCGGATTAGCGGGCACCTGAGGCAGCTGCCGCTGCTGGGCCCGCCGCCGCTGCGTAAGATCCTGGGCGCCCCAGGAGTTCCAGTTGGTGAAGGACATAAGCTGGCACTTTAGCTTCCCGCGGCTGATTTCAGGTGGCGGACGCGCGCAGGGCTGGGCAGCCCAATCCCGGGGATCGGCGCTGTGGCAGCTCGTCTCCGGGGGCAAAGAGTCGTAGAATTAGCAGTCGAACTTATCGAGTGCTAACCAGTGGGGAGGAGTTATGTCCGATACCCGGCGGCTCCAGGTGCTGCGCGCCATCGTGGAGGACTACGTCCACACCCGGGAACCCGTAGGCTCCAAAGCCCTAGCGGAACGGCATAACCTCGAAGTCTCCCCGGCCACGATCCGCAACGATATGGCCCACCTCGAGGAGGAGGGGCTCATCGCAGCCCCACATACCTCCGCCGGAAGGATCCCCACTGATCAGGGATACCGGCTGTTCGTGGATAAGATCACCGAGGTCCGGCGACTGTCGAAGGCCGAACGCCGGGCCATGGACATCCTGGCCGAGACCGCCGATGACTACGACTCCATGCTGGAGCAGACCGTCCGGCTGCTGGCCATGCTGACCAACCAGGTCGCGGTCATCCAGCACCCCCAACATGTCACCGCCCGCATCCGGCATGTCGACATCGTGCAGATGACACCCCAGAAGGCCCTGGTCATCGTGATCCTCTCCTCCGGGAAGGTCGAACAGCGGATGGTCACCCTGGCCGAGGCGGTCAGCGAGGAGTCCCTGCACCACCTGGGGCAACGGCTCAGCGAACAGCTATTCAACCGGTCGTCCTCCGCATTGCCGATCCCGGTGGACACTTTGATCACCGCAGTGGAACCGGACCTGCAGCCGGCCATGGCGGTGGTGGCCAATGCCGTGCAGACCATCCTGGAATCCGGACGCGTGGATCGCATCGTGATGGCCGGGACTGCTAACCTCGCCAGGTCGGGAGGTGACCTCGGGCCAGCCATAGGGCCCATACTGGAGGCCCTGGAAGAACAGGTTGTGCTGCTGCGGCTGCTGCACGAGATGCAGCAGGACCAGCGCGGGCTGAGCATCCGGATCGGTCAGGAGACCTCCCACGAATCGCTGCAGGAGACTGCCGTGGTCGCCGCCGAGTACACACCGGTGGAGAACCACGGAACCGGCGCCAAACTCGGCGTGGTCGGACCGACCCGCATGGACTACGGCTCCACTATGTCGACTGTGCGCGCCATGGCACGCTATTTGTCCCGCATTCTGTCTGAAGGGTGAGAATTGACTGACTACTACGAGGCACTCGGTGTAGACCGCAGCGCATCGACCGAGGAGATCAAGAAGACCTACCGGAAGAAGGCCCGAAAACTCCACCCGGATGTCAATCCAGCCGAGGACGCCGAAGACCAGTTCAAACTGCTCGGTCAAGCCTATGAGGTCCTCTCTGACCCCCAGAAGCGGCAGAACTACGACACCACCGGTGACCCCGACGGCCGCAGTGCAGGCTTCGGCGGAGCCGGCGGGGGCGGATTCGGCGGCTTCGGCGACATCTTCGAGACCTTCTTCGGCGGAGGCGGCTCCGGCGGACCCGCATCCCGAACCCGCCGCGGACAGGACTCCCTGATCCGGGTACGCATCGACCTCAAAGACGCCGTCTTCGGCACCACCAAAGAGGTCGAGGTCGAGACTGCCGTGACCTGCAGCGTCTGCGACGGCTCCTGCATGCGGCCAGGTACCTCACCGACCACCTGCCCCGACTGTGGTGGCCAGGGCCAGACCCAGCGGCCGATGCGCTCTATCCTCGGCACTGTTATCCAGACCCAGACCTGTGCCCGCTGCGCCGGCTTCGGCAACATCATCGAAGACCCCTGCCAGGAATGCGACGGTCAGGGCCGGGTCCGTGAGCGTAAGAGCCTCAAGGTCAAGATTCCCGCCGGTGTCGACCGCGGCAACCGCATCCACCTCGCAGGCGAGGGCGAGGCCGGAATCGCCGGCGGACCCTCCGGCGACCTCTTCATCGAGGTCGACATCCGGCCCCATGATGTCTTCACCCGGCGCGGCAACGACCTCCACGCCTCGGTGACCATCCCGATGACCGCAGCCGCCCTGGGCACCTCCATCACCCTGGACACCTTCGACGGCGAAGAGCATCTGGAGGTCAAACCCGGCACCCAGTCCGGTGAGACCCTGACCCTGCGCGGTAAGGGCGTCTCCCATCTGCGCGGAATGGGCCGAGGAGACCTCAAGGTCCATCTGAAGGTCGAGACCCCCACCAAGCTCAGCGAGAAGCAGAAAGAGATGCTGCGCATGCTCGCCGAGGAACGCGGTGAGGAACCCGGAGAATCAGTGACCGAACATAAGGGCATGTTCAAGAAGCTGCGCGAGGCCTGGGAATCCCTGTGACCGGAGACCACCGATGACTGCACCCCTGTTCCATCTCAGCCCCGGAGCCCTCGACGGCGCCGGGCCTGGTTCAGTGGTGCAGCTGGAAGGCTCCGAAGGCCATCACGCCGCCACTGTGATGCGTCTGCAGGCCGGTGAGCCCATCCAACTCTCCGATACCGCCCAGCACCGGGCGACCGGGACCATCCAAGAGGTCACCGGCAACCAGCTGAGCATCCAGCTCGAAGAGGTCCACCAGGAGAAGCCCCAGAGACCCCATCTGGTCCTAGTCCAGGCCCTGGCCAAGGACAAACGCGACCTCCAAGCCGTGGAATCAGCCACCGAACTCGGAGTCGACCGGATCATTCCCTGGCAGGCCGAACGCTCGGTGGCCCGATGGAAGGCCGGACGTGAAGCCAAGAAGCACAGCGAATGGGTCAACACCGTCCGTGCAGCGGCCAAACAGACCCGCCGGGCAGTCATCCCAGAGGTGGAGCAGCTGCACAGCACTGGCCAGTATGCCGCAGCCGTGGCAGAGCACCCGGATATCGCCGTCGTCGTTCTCCATGAGACGGAAGAGGCGACCCTGGCCAAAGCCGTGGAATCGGTGCCAGAGGCCGCCGAACTGCACCTGGTGGTCGGACCCGAGGGCGGGATCAGCGACCGGGAGGTCCAGCAGCTGACCGAGGCCGGAGCCCAGGTGGCGCGACTGGGGAAGAACGTGCTGCGCAGCTCCACAGCCGGTCCCTCCGCCCTGGCAGCCGTCCAACTGCTGCTGGGCCGCTGGGACTAGGCACCAGTATCGGCAAAAAATCCCCCATTTCAAGCTGAAGCCGGGGGAGTACAATTGGCAACACCCAGAACCGACTGTCAGTGAGGCATCTGATTACCGAGACTCCCACCCCCACCGTTGTTGAGCGCGAAGTCCACTTCGCCGACGCCGAGACGATGTTCCGAACCCTCGGCGTCCAGGACCTGGCCCTGCGTATCCTGGCCGGCCTCTACCCGAAGGCCTCCATCGGGCTGCGCGAGAAACTGATCACCGTCACCGGGGCAGGGGAGGACGTCAACCAGATCGCTGAGATCCTCACCCAGCTGAAGACCCTGGCAGCCTCCGGCACCACCGCGACAACGGATGTCGTCGAGCAGATCGCCACTATGGTCCGCGCCCAGGACGCCCCGGCCTCAGCCCGGATGGTGGCCACCAATATCCTCTCCCACCGCGGACGGACCATCCGGCCCAAGACCCGGAACCAGCAGACCTATGTGGACACCATTGATGAGTCCACTGTGATCTTCGGGATCGGACCGGCCGGTACTGGTAAGACCTACCTCGCCATGGCCAAAGCAGTCCAAGCCCTGCAGGCCAAGGAGATCAACCGGATCATCCTGACCCGACCAGCAGTCGAGGCCGGTGAGAAACTCGGCTACCTCCCCGGCGGGCTCAACGAGAAGATCGACCCCTATTTGCGGCCGCTCTACGACGCCCTGTACGACATGATCGAACCGGAGTCCATCCCTCAGCTGATGGCAGCCGGAACCATCGAGGTGGCCCCACTGGCCTATATGCGCGGGCGGACCCTGAACGACTCGTTCATCATCCTCGACGAGGCGCAGAACACCACCGCCGAGCAAATGAAGATGTTCCTGACCCGCCTGGGCTTCAACTCCAAGATTGTGGTCACCGGGGATATCACCCAGGTGGACCTACCGCGGGGCACCGACTCCGGGCTGAGGACTGTGCTGGATATCCTCAAAGACGTCGAGGACATCTCCATCTCCGAATTCGGCTCCCAGGATGTGGTGCGCCATGCGCTGGTGGGCCGCATTGTGGATGCCTATGAGAAACACCAGAACGCTCAGGCTGAGCACAATGGGAGGCGACAACGGTGAACATCTCTCTGACCGAATCCTCCGGCAGCTCCCAGGTCACCGCAGATCACCTCGCGGAGCTGACAGACCTCACCGCATTCCTCTACGCCAAGCTGCACCTGCAGCCGGAGGTGGAACTGGTGGTCACCCTGGTGGATGAGGCCGAGATGGAACAGTTGCACCTGGAATGGATGGACCTGCCCGGAGCCACGGATGTGATGAGCTTCCCGATGGACCAGCTCCGCCCCGGCACCGCCGAGGAACCGGTGACCGAGGGGACTCTGGGAGATATTGTGCTCTGCCCGCCAGTGGCCGCAGCCCAGGCCGAGGCAGCCGGGCACAGCCTGGCCGATGAACTCTGCCTGCTGACCACCCACGGGGTGCTGCACCTGCTGGGATACGACCACGATGAGCCCCAGGAACGGGCCGAGATGTTCGGCCTTCAGGCCCAGTTGTTGACCGAATACCTGGGCCGGCCAGCCCCTGTGCCCACTGAATCAGACCCCGCACCTGCCCCACCGGAGGCCGACCGGGTATGACCATTGCGCTGCTGATGACAGCGGCCCTGGCCGCAGCGATGCTGGCCTTCCTGCTTTCCACCGCGGAGGCCGCATTCATCCGGCTCACCCGCAAAGAGGCCGAGGAGATCGCCGCCAAACACGGCTCCCGTGCGGTGGCCCAGATCCTGAGCCAACCGGTGCCGCATACCCTGGCCCTGCAGATCTGGCGATGGGTGCTCACCACCGCAGCAGTGGTGCTGACCACGATCACTGCCGTGGGCGTCATCGGGGATATCGAACTCGGTGCCCTCACCGCAGGGGTGGCCTTGGCTGTGGTCGGAGTGCTCTCAGCGGCAGTTTCCCCGCGAAAGATCGGCCGGGCACACCATATGCCCATCGCCTCGGCTACAGCGCGGATGGTGCGCGGACTGCGGATCTCCCTGGGGCCGATCCCGGGCTGGTTGGCGGCCCTGGGCGGGAAGATCCTGCCCGGCACCGCTGATGATCAAGGATTCTTCGACGACGACGAGCTGCTGGAGTACATCGCCCGGGCCAATGAATCCGATGTCATCGAGGACTCCGAGGCGGAACTGATCGAATCAGTTCTGGATCTCTCCAATACCCGAGTGCGCTCGGTGATGGTCCCACGCACCGATATGGTCACCATCGAAGAGGACGCCGACCTCGAAGAGGCGATGACCCTGTTCCTGCGCTCAGGGTTCTCCCGAATGCCGGTGACAAGGGGCTCTGCCGATGACATCACCGGGATGGTCTATCTCAAAGATGTCGCCTATCTGGAACATATGATGCGGCTGGGCCGGGCCCCGGCGGCCTTCGCTGATCGCAGCCCCTCGACGATTGTGGTCGGTGAGCTCCAGCGCGATGTCCGCTATGTCCCCGAGTCCAAAGCCGTCGGCGAGTTCCTCTCCGAGCTGCAGCGGGAATCCACCCATGTCGCCGTCGTCGTCGATGAATACGGCGGCACCGCAGGCCTGGTGACCATGGAGGACCTCATCGAGGAGCTGGTCGGTGAGATCGTGGACGAATACGACCGAGAGGACGCCGAGGTCGAACAACTGGAGGACCATCGCTACCGGGTCTCGGCACGGATGAGCGTGGACGACTTCGGTGAGCTCTTCGGCCTGGACCTCGACGATGAGGAGGATGTCGACACCGTCGGGGGACTGCTGGCCAAGATGCTGGGCCGGGTGCCGATTGCCGGCTCAGAGGTGGAGATCGAGGGCGTGGTGCTGCATGCCGACCGCCTCACCGGCCGTCGCAATCGGGTCTCCCATGTGCTGGCCTGGCGGGGACCCGGCGCCGAACCCCTGCAGGATGCTGACCTCGGGGAAGACGAGACCGAAGACGGCGAGGAACGCCGAGGCGCCCGCGCCGGTGTGGGCACTGAAGACGAATCCCCCGCGAGCCGAGAAGAGGACTATGAACGAGTTTGAGCTGCCGGAGTTCCCGGAGTACACCGAAGACTACCGGGCAGGATTCGTCTCCTTCGTGGGACGGCCCAATGCCGGAAAATCCACACTGACCAATGCGCTGGTGGGGGAGAAGGTGGCGATCACCAGCTCCAAGCCCCAGACCACCCGGCATACGATCCGGGGGATCGTCCACCGACCCCAGACCGAGGACACCCCAGGGGCTCAGCTGGTGCTGGTGGATACGCCGGGACTGCACCGGCCACGGACCCTGCTGGGCTCACGGCTTAACGATCTGGTCATCGACACTCTCTCCGAGGTTGATGCAGTGGGCTTCTGCATTCCCGCTGATGAGAAGGTCGGGCCGGGGGATAAGTTCATTGCCGGGCAGCTGACCAAACTGCCGCATAAGCCGGTGGTGGCTCTGGTGACTAAGACCGATAAGCTGCCCAAGAAGGAGCTGGCTGAGCAGCTGATGGCCATCGATCAGCTGGGCCGCGAACACCTGGCCGGGGAGGGCAAACAGGCCGATGGTTTCGCAGCGATCATTCCGGTCTCTGCCGTGGCAGGGGAGCAGGTCGACGTCGTTGCCGATGAGCTGATCGCCATGATGCCCACCTCACCGCCGCTGTACCCCACTGGGGAGCTGACCGATGAGCCCGAACAGGTGATGGTCGCTGAACTCATCAGGGAAGCCGCACTGGAGGATGTGCGGGACGAGCTGCCGCATTCCATTGCGGTGACCATCGAGGAGATGATCCCTCGGGAGGATCGGCCGGAGGATAAGCCGCTGCTGGATGTCCATGCCACGATCCATGTGGAGCGTGACTCCCAAAAGGCAATCATCATCGGCCGCCGCGGCTCCCGGCTGAAGGAGATCGGCAGCCAGGCCCGGGCGGGGATCACCAAACTGCTGGGCACTCCGGTCTACCTCGACCTGCATGTGAAGGTCACCAAGGAATGGCAGCGGGACCCCAAGAAGCTCAACCGCCTCGGCTTCTGAGCCGGTTATGGCCGTAACCAGCGCTGCGACATCCGCTCCTATGACTTCGTCTGAAAGCTGTGGGCGTCGTCGTGATCACATGTGTTAGGTTCGTGATGTGCAGATCATGCGTCCCCTTGGGCTACTAAACGAGCTACTTCTCCGCCGCAGCGGGGAAGAGCTTGCGTGCGCATAACAGCTGCCTTCAAACGCAAGGACTTCCCGGGCCGGATCCCCGCTGCGGAGACCCCCTTCTGCTGAACTCGGCCCGATTCCCCTCAAGAACCTCGAGACCTCAAAGGAAGCAGTCCATGCGTACCCTGCAGCAGCCCTCCGGAATGCCCTACCAGCGCTACACACCTTTCCAGGACCAGATCACCGTCCACCTTCCCGACCGCACCTGGCCGAATAAGACCATCGACACCGCGCCCCGCTGGTGCGCAGTCGATCTCCGTGACGGCAACCAGGCGCTGATCGACCCCATGAGCCCGGAGCGCAAACACCGCATGTTCGACCTCCTGGTCAACATGGGATACAAGGAGATCGAGGTCGGATTCCCCTCGGCCTCGCAGACCGACTTCGACTTCGTCCGGCAGCTCATTGAGCAGAACAAAATCCCCGACGACGTCTACATCCAGGTCCTCACCCAGTCCCGGGAACACCTCATCGAGCGGACCTTCGAAGCACTCGAAGGCGCCCCGCGGGCCATCGTCCACCTCTACAACTCCACCTCTGTGCTGCAGCGGGAAGTGGTCTTCAAACAGGACAAGGCCGGCATCGTGGATATCGCCACCACCGGCGCCCGGCTGTGCAAGAAATTCGAAGAGCAGCTGGCCGCCACATCCCCTGAGACTGAGATCGTCTACCAGTACAGCCCCGAATCCTTCACCGGCACCGAACTGGAGTTCGCAGCTCAAATCTCCAATGAGGTCCTCGAGGTACTGGGTGCCACCCCGGAGAAACCGGTGATCGTCAACCTGCCGGCCACCGTGGAGATGGCCACCCCGGATGTCTACGCCGACTCCATCGAATGGATGCACCGCAACCTGCGCAACCGCGAGTCCATTATCCTCTCGCTGCACCCGCATAATGACCGTGGAACCGGAGTCGCTGCCGCGGAACTGGGCTATAAGGCTGGGGCCGACCGGATCGAAGGCTGCCTCTTCGGCAACGGAGAGCGCACCGGCAACGTTGACCTGGTCACACTGGGGATGAACCTCTTCAGCCAAGGTGTGGACCCCCAGATCGACTTCCGCGATATGGACCAGATCCGACGCACTGTCGAATACTGCAACCAGATGCCGGTGCCTGAGCGTTCCCCCTACGGCGGCGATCTCGTGTTCACCGCATTCTCCGGATCCCACCAGGACGCCATCAATAAAGGCTTCGCCCATATGGACGCACGCGCCGAGGCCGCAGGAACCTCCCGGGACGAGATCACCTGGGCGGTGCCCTACCTGCCCATCGATCCCAAGGACATCGGACGCAGCTACGAGGCTGTCATCCGAGTCAACTCCCAGTCCGGCAAGGGCGGTGTGGCCTATGTGCTCAAGGCCGAACACGGTATCGACCTGCCGCGCCGGGCCCAGATCGAATTCTCCGGGGTCATCCAGCGCCGCGCCGAATCCGGCGGCGAGGTCACACCCGAAGAGATCTGGCGGATGTTCCAGGATGAGTACCTCCCGGCAGAAGATGGCGCCGAACAGTGGGGCCACTACCGCCTGGGCACGGTAACCACACAGTCCACCGCCGAGGGCGAATTCACCATGGATGTGGAACTGACAGTCGGTGGCGAGAACCGCAAACAGCTGGCCTCCGGCAACGGCCCGATCTCCGCCCTTTTGAACCTCCTGCAGGAAGACGGGGCGGACGTGCGGCTGCTGGACTACACCGAGCACACCCTCAGCGCCTCAGGTGACGCCAAGGCCGCCAGCTTCGTGGAGCTGGCCATTGGCGAGCGAGTGCTCTGGGGTGTGGGCATTGATCACAACACCACACTGGCCTCCCTGAAGGCCGTGATCTCCGCGGTCAATCGCGCCGGACGCTGAGCCCGGATACAGCCCGGGGCCGGCACCGCTCGCGCCTCGGGCCGCAATTGCGGGGAACCTCGTAAGGTGGTGACATGGCCGGATCCACCTTCGCCTCCCGCAGCTATCGCGATATTGCGATAGTCCTGCGCACCCAGAAACTGGGGGAGGCCGATAGGATCATCACCCTGATGACCGCATTCCACGGTCTGATCAGGGGAGTGGCCAAGGGTGTGCGCCGAACCAGTTCAAAGTTCGGCGCCACCCTAGAGCCCTTTATGGTTGCCGATGTGCAGCTGGTCCACGGCCGCAGCCTGGACATCATTACCCAGGCCCAGGGGCGCAGCTCCTATGGCACGATGATCGCCGCTGATTACGAGAAGTACACCGCAGCATCGGCGATGTCCGAGGCCGCAGAGAGGCTCACCGATACCGGCGAGACCGCTGACCGCTCACAGTTCGACCTCCTGCATGGGGCACTTTCGGCCCTGGCCCGCGGAGTCCATGCCCCTGACTTGGTTCTGGGGTCCTATCTGCTGCGGGCGATGAGCACCGCCGGCTGGGCGGTGACCTGGTCTTCCTGTGTGGCCTGCGGCAAACCCGGGGCGCATACCGGCTTCCATGCACCCACCGGCGGTCCGGTCTGCCAGGATTGCCGCCCACCGGGGACCCGCAACCTCACCGCAGGAATCGCGGAGTTCCTCCACGCCCTGCAGCACGGCCAATGGGAGAAGACCACCGAGGCAACTGCAGACCTTCGCCATGAGGCAGTAGCGGTGGTCACCGACTACGCCCAGCACCATCTGGAACGCCGATTGACCTCACTGGGCGCCTACGCCTATTGAACCCAGATGTGGGTTTCAGTGACCCTCAGGTCGGATGAACTGTTCCATCGGGAAATCCTGGTCCTCAGTCACTCCCTCGGCCCAGAGGCATTCGGTGGCCAGCTGGAGACGCAGCTGATGTGTCTCATCATCGGAGTCATTCACAGCAGTGCACCCGGACTCGGCTGTGTCTTTCCCCTTCAGCCTGGGGTTCCTCCTGGGCTGTCATGTCAAGAGAATACCGATATTGCACGGCATCCCTGGGCTGGCTGTGGGACCTGGCAGAATGAGGCTCGATGAAAGAACGCACCTATCAGGACCCATGGCCCCACCCGGAAGGGGCGAAACCGCCGGAGCTGCCCAAGCAGTTAATCCCACGCCACGTCGCAGTGGTGATGGACGGCAATGGCCGGTGGGCCAACCAGCGCGGCCTGCCCCGCACTGAGGGCCACCGGGCAGGCGAGCACAGCCTCATGGAGGTCATGGCCGGGGCGATCGAGGCCGGCGTCGAACACATCAGTGTCTACGGGTTCAGCACCGAGAACTGGAAACGTTCCCCGGAAGAAGTCCGGTTCATCATGAGCTACTCCCGCGATGTTCTGCGGCGCCAGCGCGATGTTCTGCATTCCTGGGGTGTGCGCATCCGCTGGAATGGGCGCCGTCCCAAACTCTGGCGATCCGTTATCAAAGAGCTCGAGGCTGCTGAGGAGCTGACTAAGAACAACACTCGGGCCACCCTGACGATGTGCGTGAACTACGGCGGCAGGGCCGAGATCACCGATGCGGTACGCACCATCGCAGAGAAAGCAGCAGCCGGGGAGCTGGATCCCAAGCGGATCCGCGAAAAGACCGTCGCGGCTCATCTTCAGCAGCCAGATCTCCCCGAGGTCGACCTCTTCCTGCGGTCCTCAGGAGAACAGCGACTGAGCAACTTCCTGCTCTGGCAGTCCGCCTATGCGGAGTTCGTCTTCCTGGACACCCTATGGCCCGACGTCGACCGCACCACCCTGTGGGAGGCCATGGAGATCTACGCCCGCCGGGACCGCCGGTATGGGGGAGCGGTGGATAAGGTCAGCTCCTAGGTATAGGCCCGCAGCCAACGGCTGGCCTCCTCGAAGGCGGCCAGCCGCACCGGTTCGGCCGAGGCAAAGATATCATGCATCGCACCCGGTACCCGCACCACGGTGACCCGCCGGCTGAGCTTCGGTGCACGCCTGGCCAGCAGCTCCACATCCAGGACGCTGTCGCTCTCCTGGCAGTCCTGTGACCAGTTCGTACGGTATGCAGTCCGGGTCGACAGCAGAACCAGGACCGGAGTATCCATATCTAGCCCGTGATAGACCTGCCGGTGGCCGGCGAAGACGGCCTTCAACCAGCCCATCGTCATTGGGAAGGACTTACGTGGCCTCCAGCGGGGGTGCAGATCCCACTCCCCATGGGCCTGATCCGACAGCGACTCCCAGTAGGTCTCCAACCGGGGGACTTTCAGCGTCGCCGTCGAACTCACCAGCGTCAGCGGGGTGACAATACCTTCAGCAGCCGCCCGAGCAGGGGAGTGGCCAGGTAACTCCAACCAGGGCGAGTTCAACACCAGGGCGGAAGCCGATTCAGGATGCCGCTGGGCCCAGAGGGCGGTGACCAGGCCACCGGTGGAATGCCCCACCACAATGGGAGGGCCCGCCTCTGGGTTTTCTCTGGCGATGACCTCGACTGCCGCATTGAGTTCGGCATCGTATTCGGCAAGATCCTCAATATGCCCCGGAGTCTGATGATCGCGTAGGCTCCGTCCGTATTTGCGCAGGTCCAGGGCGTAGAACCGGTGCCCGCGATCAACCCACTTATGCGCCATCGGCAGGTTGAAGAAGTAATCCGACCAGCCATGGACCTGCAGTACAGGGGGAGCCGGGGCCTCCGCAGATTCTGGGAGGCGCTCGCAGCGGACCAGAGTGGCCGAGACCGTGCCCTCGAAATCCTCGCCGAGCGGCAGAGTCATCCGGGAACAGCCGGTGAGGTAATCTTCCACCCAGGTATCCGGCTCGGAGTCAGTCAGCAGAGCAGCAGCATCCTGGGCAACCTGAGCTGATGAGGAGGAAGTGGCCATAAACCGATTCTAGGAGGGGCCGGCTGTACGGATCCTGGATGGTCGATAGGATCGAGACCATGTCCGCGCCTCTGTACTCCCTGCTCTTCAAAACAGTCTTCACCCGGATGGAGCCCGAACAGGCGCACCACCTGGTGGTCACAGGTCTGCGTACCGCCCACCGGATTGGGTTCGGCGGAATCCTCGAAAAACTCACCCGGCCTGCACCCGAACTGAAGACCCAGGCCCTGGGACTGGAATTTCCCTCACCCTTCGGTCTGGCCGCAGGGTTCGACAAAGGTGCAACTGCGGTGCTGCCGCTGGGAAGCCTCGGCTTCGGCCATATTGAGATCGGCACTGTGACCGCTCAGGCACAGCCCGGCAATGAGAAGCCCCGGCTCTTCCGCCTGCCTTCCGATCGAGCCCTGATCAACCGGATGGGATTCAACAACGACGGCGCAGCAGCCGTCCGGCGTCGGCTGGAGAAAACACGGCAGCGGGCCGAACGACTGCGCAGCCGCGGCCGGCATACACCGGTTATCGGAGTGAACCTCGGCAAGACCAAAGTGGTGCCCCTAGAGGGGGCAGTGGAGGACTACCTCAGCTCCACGAAGATCCTTGCACCCTTGGCCGATTACCTCGTGGTCAACGTCTCCAGCCCCAATACCCCGGGTCTGCGGCAGCTGCAGGAGATCGACTCCCTGCGGCCACTGCTGCGGGCAGTGCGTGAGGAGTCAGCCGCCGCGGCCGGCCGGCAGGTGCCTCTGTTGGTCAAGATTGCACCCGATCTGGCCGATGCGGATATCGATGCGGTCGCGGACCTCGTTGTAGAACTGGGCCTGGAAGGAATCATCGCCACCAACACCACGATCTCCCGGCATGGGCTCCGTACCCCGGAGACTGAGGTGGAACCTATCGGCGCAGGTGGGCTCAGCGGACCTGTTCTGGCTCAGCGCTCAGCAGCGGTGCTGAAGCAGCTGCGAGATCGACTCCCCGAAGACGTCGTCGTCATCTCTGTCGGGGGAGTGGTTAGTGCAGAAGATGTGGCCCAACGGCTGCAGGCAGGTGCCGACCTCGTCCAGGGTTACACCGGATTCATCTACCAAGGCCCGTTCTGGGTCCGCCGCATCAACCGCGGCCTGGCCAAGCTGAAGAAGAAGTCAAAGAAATAGAGCGGTGTGTCGGGGCGGAGGGGCACCCACCGCTCAGATTCAATTGGCGAACTTGCCGCCGGGATTAGCTCGGGAATTCTCCGCGATTGACCATCGGCTTGGGCAGACGCAGCCGGCGCATCTGCAGGGCGCGCATCGCGGAGTAGAACCGCACGCCCTTCTCCACATTGCCCACGCCGTATTTGGCCTCGAGTCGCTTCCGCACGCTGCGGGCAACCCAGATCAGCTCAATGAGCACACCCAGCATCAGTAGGAACATGAAGTAGGTGACCATTCCGCGGGCCACATCGGTCATCATGAACGAGGCGAACAGGAAGATCAGCATCAGGATCAGCAGCCATTCGCCCAGACCGATTCGTGCATCCACGTAGTCACGGGCGTAGCGCTTCTGGGGGCCGCGGTCCCGCACCGGGAGGTACTTCTCCTCACCGGTTTCCATGGCGCGGCGCATCTTGGCCCGCTGCTCCTGCAGGGCTTTGCGCTGTGCTTGGCGGGCAGCCTTGCGGTTGTTATGCACCAGGGGGCGACGGCGGGCAGCCTCGCGCTCCTTACGGGTGGGAGTGGGCACGCCCTTCTTCTGCGGGAGCTTCTTCTTGGGCTCCTCCGCAGTCTCCTCAGTGGTGTCTACCGCCTCGGGTTCGGCGGCAGTATCCGCCTCCGGAATCTCATTCTGCGTCTTCTTCTTGAAACCAAGCACCAAACCAGTGTACTTGTGCTGTCTGTAACAGGGGAATGTTGCCGAGGCCCCCGTCGTTGATACCGTGCAAGACAACTATTAGTTCCCAGCCGAGTTGAGTAAGGGGAGACAATGAGCACTCCGACCCAGGAAACAGTGGACGCGACCCTCACCGAAGAGAGCGCACCGCGCGGAAATGAGGTCGAGGGCTACAAGACCCACCAGGTGGACCTTTCCGAAGCCGCCAGCCAGAAGGTCAGCTCCCTGCTGGAGCAGGAAGGACGCACCGATCTGCGACTGCGTGTGGCTGTGCAGCCCGGTGGCTGCAGTGGCCTGATCTACCAGCTCTACTTTGACGAGCGCATCCTCGACGGCGATGCTCTCCGCGAGTTCGACGGGGTCGAAGTCGTCGTCGACAAGATGAGCGTGCCGTACCTCGACGGCGCCAAGATCGACTTCGAGGACTCCATCTCCAAGCAGGGCTTCACCATCGACAACCCCAACGCCGGTGGCTCCTGTGCCTGCGGCGACTCGTTCCACTGAGGACTGAAGTACTAGCCGCCGTGTAAGAGAGGCCGTCGGGACCCGCGGTGCGCAATGCGCAGCGTGGGAATCGGCCGAACGGGCTCTTGCGCCTGTGGCGATTCGTTCCACTGAGGGAGAGAGAAACCGCTATCGCAGTTTCTCTACGTAATGTAGAAGTCATATTGGGCCCGCGTTCCGCTTCAGGGACGCGGGTTTCCGCTTTAAGGGGGGCTTACCGGCCTGTGCGCTCCAGCACTTCCTCTACAACTCGTAGTAGTCTGGACTCAGTCAAGACCCAAGTGATCGTGCGCGAGTCACTCGCACACAAGTGAAGAGGAAGGGCCGTCTGTGAGTTCTTCGCAGAAATCGACCGGCAACTTCGGCCGCACGGCGAAGTCGCTGGCCCTAGGCGGCGTGGCACTGCTGGTGCTCACCGCCTGTGCTGAGGACCACCCCGCACGCCGCGGCTGGCTGCCCGGCGAACGGGACACCACAAGCAACACCGCTGAGATCACCGACCTGTGGGTGAACTCCTGGATCGCCGCGCTGATCGTAGGTGTCATCACCTGGGGGCTGATGCTCTGGTGCATGGTTGCCTACCGCCGGCGCAAAGGTGAGACCGGCTACCCACGGCAGCTGGCTTACAACATCCCGCTGGAGATCATGTACACCCTGGTCCCGCTGGTGATGGTCGCTGTGTTCTTCTTCTACACCGACCGCGTGCAGCAGTCAGTCGATGAGCCCAACGAGGACCCCGATATGACCATCGAGGTCTACGGCAAGCAGTGGGCTTGGGACTGGAACTACACCTACACCGATGAGAACGGCAATGAGTACGAGGTGCACGACACCTCCGTTCAGGCCCACTTCGAGGCCAACGAGGCTCACCAGGCCGGCGAAGAGGGCGTGCGCGACACTCTGCCGACTATCTACCTCCCGGTGGACCACGACATCACCTTCGAGCTGAAGTCTCGCGATGTCATCCACTCGTTCTGGGTACCGGCCTTCCTGCAGAAGCGGGATATGGTGCCCGGCCGCACCACCTACATCTACCTGAACCCGCAGGAGACCGGCAGCTTCGACGGTAAGTGCGCCGAGCTCTGCGGTGAGTACCACTCAGAGATGCTGTTCAACGTTGAGGTTGTCGAACCCGATGTCTTCGTTGAGTACCTCGAGACTCTGGACGAGGGCCACCTGGGCGACGAGTACAACCGGAACGTCAACATGCACGACGCCGAAGACCTGCACGAGGCTGAGGATTTTCCCGGAGGGAATAACTGACGATGACGACGATGGAATACTCCTCCGATGACGCCCGCGGGCAGGTGTCGCGTTCGGTGCCTGTCTCCAAGGGCCGGATTGTGGTCAACTGGCTGACCACAACCGATCACAAGACGATCGGGTACATGTACCTGATCACCTCCTTCCTGTTCTTCTGCCTCGGCGGCGTGATGGCGCTGATCATCCGCGCCGAGCTGTTCGAACCGGGTATGCAGTTCCTGCAGACCAAGGAGCAGTACAACCAGCTGTTCACCATGCACGGCACGGTGATGCTGCTGATGTTCGCGACCCCGCTGTTCGCCGGCTTCGCCAACGTGATCATGCCGCTGCAGATCGGCGCACCGGATGTGGCCTTCCCACGTCTGAACGCCCTGGCCTTCTGGCTGTTCCTCTTCGGCTCCCTGGTCGTCGTCGCCGGCTTCCTGACCCCGCAGGGTGCGGCATCCTTCGGCTGGTTCGCCTATGCGCCACTATCCGATACGACGTTCTCACCGGGTGTCGGTGGCGACCTCTGGGTCTTCGGTCTGGCGCTGACCGGTTTCGGAACCATCGCCGGTGGTGTCAACTTCATCACCACCATCATCTGCATGCGTGCTCCCGGTATGACCATGTGGCGTATGCCCATCTTCACCTGGAACACCCTGATCACCTCCATCCTGGTGCTCATGGCGTTCCCGCCGCTGGCAGCCGCACTGTTCGGTCTCGGTATGGACCGGCGCTTCGGCGGCCACATTTTCGATCCAGAATCCGGCGGTGCCATCCTCTGGCAGCACCTCTTCTGGTTCTTCGGCCACCCCGAGGTGTACATCATCGCCCTGCCGTTCTTCGGCATCATCTCCGAGATCCTGCCAGTCTTCAGCCGTAAGCCGATCTTCGGCTACAAGGGCCTGGTCTACGCGACCATTGCCATTGCAGCCCTCTCGGTGACCGTCTGGGCGCACCATATGTACGTCACCGGTGCGGTCATGCTGCCCTTCTTCGCCCTGATGACCATGCTGATCGCGGTCCCAACGGGTGTGAAGTTCTTCAACTGGATTGGCACTATGTGGCGAGGGTCCATAACCTTCGAAACGCCCATGCTGTGGTGCCTCGGCTTCCTGGTGACCTTCCTCTTCGGTGGTCTGACCGGAATCATCCTGGCCTCCCCGCCGCTGGACTTCCACCTCTCCGATACCTACTTCGTGGTCGCCCACTTCCACTACGTGGTCTTCGGCACCGTGGTCTTCGCGATGTTCGCAGGCTTCTACTTCTGGTGGCCGAAGTGGACCGGCAAGATGCTCAACGAGCGTCTGGGCAAGATCAACTTCTGGATGCTGTTCATCGGCTTCCACGGCACCTTCATGATCCAGCACTGGCTGGGTGTCATGGGTATGCCACGTCGTTACGCCGACTACATGGTCGAAGACGGCTTCACCGCGATGAACCAGTTCTCCACGATCTTCTCCATCCTGCTGGGTGCCTCCCTCATCCCGTTCTTCTGGAACGTGTGGATCACCCACCGCAAGGGCAAGAAGGTCCTGGTGGACGATCCTTGGGGCTTCGGCGGCTCCCTCGAGTGGGCCACCAGCTGCCCGCCGCCGCGGCATAACTTCTACTCGCTGCCGCGGATCCGCTCCGAGCGTCCCGCCCTCGACCTCCACCACCCCGAGCTGGCAGAGCGGCACAGCCTGCACAGCCCGGCAGGTAAGGTCTTCGGTCCGGCTGATCAGAAAGACAAGGCAGGTATCTAAGGATGAAAACCAATATCGGCATTTTCGCCATGCTGGGTGTCTTCTGCCTGGTCGTAGCCTTCATCTACGGGTTCGTCACCGGCTTCACCGAGCTGGCAGGCTTCCCACTGCTGCTGCTGACCGCCGGTCTGGGCTTCATGCTCTGGTGGTACCTGCGCTCCACCGATAAGCACCACGGTGCCATGGACGGTGACAACCCCGAGGGCGAGATCGCTGACATGGCAGGCAACTACGGTGAGTTCTACCCCTGGAGCTGGTGGCCGCTGGGCCTGGGCGCCTCCCTGGCGTTCCTGTTCTTCGGTATCGCCATCGACTGGTGGGTCTTCCTCATCGCATGCATCCCGGCTGTCTTCTTCATCACCGGTTGGGTGATGGAGGGCAACCGCAAGACCTACGCCCACTGAGACTGGGCAGGTTCCTTCCTTGGCAGTACGACCGATTGTCATCCACGGTGAGCCCGTCCTTCACCGACGGGCCGCCGAGGTTGACACCATCGACGACGAGATCCGCAGCCTCCTCGCTGATATGGCGGACACCCTTGATGCCTCAAACGGCGTCGGGCTCGCCGCCCCTCAGATCGGGGTGGGGCTGCGGATCTTTCTGTGGAAATACGGCGGTGACACCGGAGGTGTTCCGCCCCAGGGTGCCATCATCAATCCAAGGCTTCGGCTGATCGGCAAAGTCTCCCGGGAGAACCCCGATCCGGACCAGGAATCCGAAGGCTGTCTCTCTGCGCCGGGGTACACCTACCCCCTGAAACGCAGCGACCACATTGAGATCACCGGCATTGATCCCGAGGGAAACCCTCTGCACTTCGAAGCCAGTGGATGGTTCGCGCGCATCATGCAGCACGAATATGACCACCTCGACGGGTGCCTCTATGTGAACCGGCTCAATGACCGCTATGCCAAACGCTGGAAGAAGATCGTAAAACGCGAAGGCTGGAATCAGCCGGGACACTCCTGGCTTCCAGGAGTAGACCCCGATCCCTTCGGCGCAGACGAGGAGTAGTCACTGGCAGCGCCTGAATCCGCTGCCAGTGGCCGTGCATCATCAGCTTCGGCTGAACTGAACCCAGTTCTCCAAGACACCGGCCGCCGCTCCAGAATCAATGGAGTGGGCGGCCTTGTCCATATTCGACCGCAGTCGTGTGACAAGGTCACCCTCGGCCTGAGGGTTCAGCGCAGTGAGTCCCGCGGCGGTGTTCAGCAAGACCGCATCCCGGACCGGACCAGGCTCACCACCGAGTACTCGCCGGACTGTCGCGGCATTATCCGCGGCTCCACCGCCCTGGAGATCTTCCACTCTGACCTGGGGGAGTCCCACATCCTCTGGCCGCAGCTCGAGGTGAGTCACCGCGCCGTCGCGGACTTCCCAAATGTCCGTAGCCGCGGAGGTGGTGACCTTATCCCGGCCGTCCTGGCCGCGGAACACAAGCGCCTGCGTGCCGCGTACAGCCAGTGACTGGGCGATCTGTGGCGCCAGCTCAGCTGAAGCGCATCCCAGGGCCTGTGCATGGGGTCGTGCCGGGTTGGAGATCGGCCCCAGGAAGTTGAAGACCGTGCGGATACCCAGGCCCTTCCTGGCAGCCATAACGTGTTTCATCGCCGGGTGGAACTGCTGGGCGAAGAGGAAGGTGATACCGACCTCCTCAGCAGCAGCTGCTACTCGCTCGGTGGGCATCGAGAGATCGACGCCGAGGGCCTCAATCACATCAGCGGCTCCGGCAGTGGTCGAAGCGCCGCGATTGCCATGTTTGACCACCTTCGCTCCGGCCCCCACAGCCACCAATGAGCTCATCGTCGAGATATTGACCGTACCCAGCCGGTCACCTCCGGTGCCGACAATGTCCAGAGCAGGGGAGGGGATCGATATCGCAGTGGCCTTGCCCATCATGGACTCAGAGAGCCCCAGCAGTTCTGGGCCGGTCTCACCCTTAGCGCGAAGGGCTACCAGGAATCCGGCAACCTCGGCATCACTGAGCGTGCCGCCCATGAGCTGGTCCATGGCCCAGGAGGCAGTCTCGGCGGACATGTCCTCGCCGGCCAATAGGGTCTCCAGAAGTTCGGCCCACGTAACAGTAGAAGTCTTCGACGGATCGCTCATGCACCCCACCTTAGCCACTGAGAGGACCCCTCGATGTCAAAGTTCTTCTACCTCTCGTAGAAATATTTTCGTCACTTTCGGAGCCCCCAGTACCCTCCGATCCCAGAGATGGCGCGGAAACACTGCAATTGCAGGGATCGCATCCACACGCCACACCTGCCGGTGCGTATGCAAAGCGCAGTGTTTTCAGGACATAATGTCTGTGTGACGTCTGCAACCGAAGCCCCCGCCTCGCCGGCTCGCACGCTGCCGAATCGCCCGAACATGGTCTCCGTGGGGACCATGGTCTGGCTGACCAGCGAGCTGATGTTCTTCGCCGGCCTGTTCGCCATGTTCTTCACCCTGCGCTCCACGCAGCCGGCCATGTGGGCCGAGTACAGTGGGCGCCTGGACATTGTGCTGGCCGGAATCATTACCGTGATTCTGGTCGCCAGCTCGGTGACTGCCCAGTTCGGCGTCTTCGCCGCTGAGCGTCACCAGCCCCGCCGCACTGGCGGGTTCTGGAATGTGAAGAACTGGGGCATGGTCGAGTGGTACATCCTCTCGTTCCTGATGGGCTCTGTATTCATCGCCGGCCAGTCCTACGAGTTCGCAGTTCTGGTCTCCCACGGCGTCTCCATCCAGACCAATGCCTTCGGCTCCGCCTTCTACATCACCACCGGCTTCCACGGCCTTCACGTCATCGGCGGTCTCTTCGCCTTCCTGTACGTGATCGCCCGGGCGTACTTCAGCGTGAAGTTCACCCATAAGGAAGCCTCGGCGGCCGTCGTCGTCTCCTACTACTGGCACTTCGTGGATGTTGTCTGGATCGCGCTCTTCGGCGTGGTCTACATCCTGCCGCTGCTGGTATGACCCGAACACCCAAGCTTGTACACCGCACCGACAAGAAAAGGAACCGGCTGAAGTGAAGGCACTCTCGCAGAAGCGCCGCCACCCGTTCGCGTTCGTGGCATTGCTCCTCCTGGGGCTGCTGCTGACCGGCGGGCTCTATGCTGCCGCGACTACCGTCAACCAGGCGCAGGCCACCAACACGGCCAGCGAGTACGACGACGAACAGGTAGACGAGGGCGAGCGGCTGTTCGTCGCCAACTGTGCGACCTGCCACGGCATGAACGCCGAGGGCACCGACGCTGGACCCTCTCTGGTGGGCGTTGGCGCCGCCTCGGTCGAGTTCCAGGTGGGCACCGGCCGTATGCCGATGCAGATGCAGGGCCCCCAGGCTCAGCAGAAGCCGCCGCAGTTCAATGAAGAGCAGACCACCCAGATGGCCGCCTACGTGGCCTCCCTGGGTGCAGGTCCGGCAGTTCCGGATGATGAGTACCTGGATATGGAAGCCGGTGACCCCGCCCGCGGCGGTGAGCTCTTCCGCATCAACTGCGCTATGTGCCACAACGCCGCCGGCGCCGGTGGTGCACTGACCGAGGGTAAGTACGCGCCCAGTCTGCACGGTGTTGAGCCGGTGCATGTCTACACCGCGATGACCACCGGTCCGCAGAACATGCCGGTCTTCAGTGACTCGAACATTCCGCCGGAGGATAAGCGAGACATCATCGCCTTCCTGCAGACTTACGAGCAGCAGGGAACCCCAGGAGGTTTCTCACTGGGCTTCCTTGGACCAGTCTCGGAGGGTCTGCTGATCTGGACCCTGGGCCTGGCCCTGCTGATCGGGTCCATGGTCTGGCTGACCTCACGGTCCTCCTAGCTACACCCTTGTAAAAACCCATACCGCACCTAAGACACAGCAAAGGACGAGAACCATATGGCCGAGCACGGTAACGGCGACTCATCAAGCGCCGTCGTCGCCACCGGCGAGGGGGAGTCGGGCCAGTACGCCATCGACAACCCTGGCCTGCCGCCCCACCGCCCCAGGCTGGCAGATGTGGACGAGAAGGCGGCCAAGCGCAGTGAGCGCCAGGTCAGCACGTTGTTCCTCATCTCCATCATCGGCACGGTGATCTTCTTTGTCGGCTACTTCGCTGTTGGCCGCATGGATGCCTTTGAGGACTACTTCGAAGGCATGTCCGCTCTGCGGGTCCAGAACACCCTGCTCGGCATCGGATCCGCCCTGGCAATGCTGGGCATCGGTCTCGGCGTGGTCCACTGGGCCAAGACTCTGATGCCTGATCACGAGGTTGTGGAGGACCGGAAGCCTCTGCGCCTGGAGAAGGATCGCGAAGAGGCGGAGAAGATCGTCAATGACGTGATCGACGAGACCCAGATCAAGCGTCGCCCGCTGATGCGGAACACGCTGATCGCTGCCGCCCTGCTGGCCCCGCTGCCGGCAGTGGTCATGTTCCGTGACCTCGACCGCAGTGAGGACTTCGGCGTCGAGCGTATGCGCCACTCCCTGTGGAGCCCCGGTGTTCGCCTGGTGCGTGACCCCACCGGTACCCCCATTCGGGCAGCAGATGTCACCGTGGGCTCGGCCATGCACGTGATCCCGGAGACCCTCCGCGAGATCCCCGGCCACGGCACCCGCCTCTCTGAGAAGGCCAAGGCCGTGACCCTGCTGATGCGCCTGCCGATGGATGACTTTCAGGAGCCCACCCCCGGACGTGAGAACTGGACCCACGAGGGCATCATCGCCTGCTCCAAGGTCTGCACCCACGTGGGCTGCCCGGTGGCGCTCTACGAGCGGCACACCCACCACCTGCTCTGCCCCTGCCACCAGTCGACCTTCGACGCAGCTGACGAATTCAAGGTGGTCTTCGGCCCTGCCGGACGTCCGCTTCCGCAGCTGCCGATCAGCGTGGACGACGAGGGCTTCCTCATCGCCACCAGCGACTTCACCGAACCCGTCGGCCCGACCTACTGGGAGCGCGGCCACACCGACCCGGAAGGTGACTACCCAGCATCATGAGTGCCTCCAAAGAGAAATACACCGAGGCCCAGTACCTCGAGGTCGACCAGTACGAGCCGAAGACTCAATCCGGGCGTATCGCCAACTACGTGGACACCCGTGTAGGCGGCACCAACATCGTCCGGGAGTTTGGACGCAAGGTCTTCCCTGACCACTGGACATTCATGTTCGGTGAGGTGGCGCTGTACAGCTTCATCATCACCGTGCTCTCCGGAGCCTTCCTGACCTTCTGGTTCGACCCCTCGATGTCGACCACCCGGTACTCCGGCTCCTACGCCCCGCTGCAGGGTCTGGAGATGTCCATGGCCTACGCCACCGCACTGGAGCTCAGCTTCGATGTCCGTGGTGGTCTGTTCATGCGTCAGCTGCACCACTGGGGCGCACTGCTGTTCGTCCTGGCCATGAGCGTGCATATGCTCCGCGTGTTCTTCACCGGTGCATTCCGCAAGCCCCGTGAGCTGAACTGGGTCGTCGGCTGCTCGCTGCTGATCCTGGGTCTGGGTGCCGGGTTCACCGGTTACTCCCTGCCCGATGAGGTTCTCTCCGGTAACGGTCTGCGAATCATCGACGGCATGCTCAAGGCTGTGCCGGTGGTCGGTACCTACATCAGCTTCTTCCTCTTCGGTGGAGAGTTCCCGGGTAACGAGGTCATCCCGCGCCTCTACAGCCTGCATATCTTCATCATTCCGGCGCTGATCCTGATCCTGATCGCGGTCCACCTGTTCATGGTGGTCGTTCACAAGCACACTCAGTACCCCGGACCCGGTCGTACTGAGCGCAATGTGGTTGGCTACCCGGTCGGACCTGTCTATGCAGCTAAGGCTGGCGGCTTCTTCTTCATCGTGCTGGGCATCCTGTGCTTCATCGCAGGTACCTTCCAGATCAACGCGCTGTGGAACTACGGCCCCTATGACCCATCACCGGTGCAGGCAGGCGCCCAGCCTGACTGGTACATCGGACCCTTCGAGGGTGTGTTGCGTCTGATGCCCGGTTATCTCGGCGACTTTTCCCTGGAATGGGTGATCCCGACACCATGGGGCGGTAACTCACTGGCATTGCCGGTGCTGATACCGATGCTGCCCGTGGCGGCGATATTCCTCGGTATGTTCGTCTGGCCTTGGATCGAAGCGTGGATCACCGGGGACAAGAAGGAACACCACCTGCTGGACCGTCCGCGGAACGCCCCGACCCGCACCGCCTTCGGCGCTGCTGTCGTGACCAACTACCTCATCATGTGGGGTATGGGCTCCAACGACCTCATCGCGACCCACTTCGGATTGTCGTTGAACGACATCACCTATTGGTCGCGTGTGCTGTTCTTCCTCGGCCCGGTTATCGCCTACATCTTGACTAAGCGCATCTGCCTGGCTCTGCAGCGTAAGGACCGTGAGGTCGCTCTGCACGGCCATGAGGCTGGTGTCATTGAGGTCAGCCCTGAGGGCGAGTTCCACGAGAGGCACAAGATGCCCTCGGAGTACGAGCTGTGGACTCTGGTCTCCTACGAGGCACCGGAGCCCTCCGGCCCGCAGCCGAACGCCAAGGGTAAGGTGACTCTGACCGAGAAGATTCGGGCACGTCTGAACCGCATCTGGTTCGAGGACCGTGTGGAGCCGGTCAGCCGCGAGGAATACCTCGAGGCCCTGGAGCACCATGGCCACGACCACGAGACCACCGGTCTCGAGGCGGCCCAGTCTCAGGAGTCGGTGACCAGCGGAAAGCCGCACGGCCACGACCCCCACGGCCACTGAGGCCCAATAGCTGAATAGCGACGACGCCCCCGCACCGACTGAAGGTGCGCGGTCGTCGTCGCCGTGGACGAGCATGTCTTTGAGGATCACCATAGCTGCTGAGCGGTCACGCACTGCGGTGTCGTGGATGACCTTCAGTTGCCGGATCGTCTCCACGGCGCCATCAGCGGTCTTCGGGGTCGCTGTGGCCAGCCCTGAGAGTCTCGCTCGTGCGGCATTCTCGGCATCGAGGGTGTGGGATTTGCCGTTCATCCGGCACATCGGCCGATCTGGCCTTCCGGCTTCGATCGCCTTGTGGCCGTTTCGGCCCAGGAATGAGGTCATGGTGGCCCCGTAAGAGCCGGTGCCTTCGATGCCGAAGACAAGGACCTTCCCGAGGGATTCTGCCCAGGTCAGTAACAGCTTGAACCCGCCGGTATCAGTGCTGGTCGTCAACGTGGCCAGGATTCCAGCGACGGAGTCCATCACTGCGGCGATGTGGATGTATTTGTGGGTATCGACGCCGATGACGACGTACCCGGATCTGATGTCAGGCTCTGTGCCCATAGTGCTGGTGTTCCTTGCCGGCCTAGTGTGAACGTTGCACACTGTCGTCGGTCAGGTGGACAGGACTGTCACGGGGATGCTTCGTTGACTCGCTTGGCTCCAGAGTCCTATTGGTCACTCCCAACCCGGCCGGCAGCATGTTCTTGCCTGCCCGGCCGGCAGCTCGACAGTACAACGCCAAAACACCTTCGGAGCCAATCATAAGCAAGGGTCAGAGCGCTCCGGCCGGGACTACTCGATTCTTGCAGAACCCGCTGGAAACAGACTGACAGTCATGGGAATCTCCGACGCTGCCGATCGAGGGCACCGCCCCGATCTCAGCCAACCGGTCCCCGTAGCGGATGGAGGTGAATTGGATGCCGGCAGCCGAATGACACCGCAGCTGGTCATGCTTCGGGCCTCTGGCCCAGCGGGCCATCTCAGTGGCATCCAGTACGGTCTCGGTGGGCATATTGGATGCCACCCGTCAACCGACGATCATCCGGCTGAACGCGTCGATGATGAAACACACATAAGCAACACCGGCCCAGGTGGGCACGAAGGTCAGATCGGTGACGCATAGCCGGTTCGGCGCGGTGGCAGTGAACTGGCGGTTCACCAGATCAGGGTGCCGAGACGCTGCCGCATCGAGCGTGATGGTACGGATCCTCTTCCGTCGCTGAACACTTTCTACCCCAGCTGCTTTCATCAGCCTGGCGGTCTGACTCCCGACCGAGGCCCACCCTGGCCCGCTGGACGGCCTTCCACAGCTTCCTGACCCCATAGACGCTCTAGTTCCCCGCATGCAGGGCTACTAGCTGCCGGACTAGGTTGAGTTCCTCGACACGTTGTGAACGGTCCGTGAGTTGAACAGAGACCTCCGGTATCGGTGTGTGTACCACCAGCACACCTAGAACCGGAGGTCTCCATGACTCACCGTAACGCCCCAATGACACCTGAGGGCAGAGCTCGGATGGTCGCTCTCGTCCTCGATCATGGCTGGCCGCAGCGGCGGGTCGCTGAACGCTTCCAGGTCTCACCGGCTACCGTTTCTCGTTGGGTCCGTCGAGCACGAGACCACCAAGGACTCGGGGACCGCTCCAGCCGGCCACGCCGCTGCTCGCGTCAGCTCAGCCGAGGAAAGGAACGCCGAATCATCGCGCTGCGGTTCACCCGCCAGTGGGGACCACATCGCATCAGCGCCCGGCTGGGCATCCCTCGATCAACCGTGGGCCGGGTCCTGGATCGGTATCGGATGCCGAAACTGGCCTGGATCGATCAGGCCACCGGGCTGCGAGTCCGCCGCCCACTGGCGAACCGGTATGAAGCCTCAACCCCCGGGCAGCTGATCCATGTCGATATCAAGAAGCTGGGCCGGATCCCCGACGGAGGAGGATGGCGGGCCCACGGCCGCGGGTCAGTCCAGGATCTTATGGCCCACCGCGCCACGGACGCAGCAGCCCGAGCCGGGGCNGTCAGTCCAGGATCTTATGGCCCACCGCGCCACGGACGCAGCAGCCCGAGCCGGGGCGCCAGCTTCTCGTGGCTACCGGTTCTTGCATCACGCGGTCGATGACCACTCCAGAGTGGTCTACTCGGAGATCCTCGATGATGAGCGAAAACACACCGCAGCCAGGTTCTGGGCCCGGGCGGAGGCCTTCTTCACCAGCATCGGAGTCCAGGTCAGCGCGGTGATGACCGACAACGGTTCCTGCTACCGCTCAGGCGAATTCAAGAACGCCCTCGGTCCAGAGGTCAAGCACAAGAGAACCCGACCCCGCCGGCCACAGACCAACGGCAAAGTGGAGCGGTTCAATCGCACGTTGATGAACGAATGGGCCTACGCTCGCTCCTACATCAGTGAATCCTGCCGTGCAGCTTCGTACGAGAATTTCCTGCACTACTACAATCACCACAGAACCCACACCGCGCCAGGAGGCGCTGTTCCCTCAGCTCGCGTTCACAACCTCACGGGGAACTACAACTAGGTCAGCGTCCCGGGACGCCCGGGCTGAAGGAGCCAGGATCTTCGCCGCGAAATACGTGCTGGAAGCCACCTGCCACCCCGCCTGGGGCAGGACAGCCTAGATGGGCTCGACTCCAAGCCGCCGACCTTCGACGATCTCGTCTTTATGGGTGTCGATAAAATCGGCTAGATCTTGTGCTGGCGGTCGAGCTCCGCCCCAAAGAAGGACGCTGCACGCTTGAGGATCTAATGAGCCCGCCGCAGCTCCCGGGCCTCTTGTTCCAAGGCCTTCTCCCGTGCTGACTGCTCGCTGCTAACGCCCGGTGCTTCTCCGGCATCGACCTCAACCTGGCGGACCCACCTGCGCAGGCACTCCACCCCGTAGCCCAGCTGGGTAGTTACCCGCTTGATCGTGCCGTAGTTGGAGGCACCCCCGGCCCCGAGGTCCTTGATTCACTGGCGTACCCGGCCCGAGATCACACCGCAGTCCGGGCATGCCACCTATCTCCTGTTGGCCGCCGCGATGACCCGGCGCCCACCCAGCGGCAGATCACAGGCTGTTACTGGTAGCCGACGAGGTTGAACACCACCGAGACCGGATCTTGAAAGGCTTCGGCATGGCTGCTGGCAGTGGGCAGAGAGGGGTGTGGGTCCGTAGGCTGGAACATAGCTCGCGTCCATCGGTAGACAATCTGATTCTTCGCAAACCCATCATTCAACAGGGGTGAGCACCTTGACTCAACATACCTCCGCAATTAACCGCCAATGTGTCTTTAAAAGAATAGAGAAAGTGTCGTTTGATAGATTCCTTAAAGGAGAACCACATCGGGCTTATTTGCGAAGTGTCATCACCAGACCCCAGTCAGCTTCATCTAGGCGTGTGTCCATGACCTGCTTGCTTACCTCGTTCGTAAGGGCAGTATGGTGACCGCTCTTCTGAAGTAACGAAATTGCGCATGACTATTGAAAAGCTTAGAATCAACAACCAGGACAGTGGTTCAGTAAATGACGGATTTGTATTGGTTCGTTGGCGGACAGCGAAAGGTTGCTCAGTGGACCTCGCGGAAACACGCAAGCATCTGCGTGAACTCGGCATTAATGCTGGCCCCACGGCCACCTTAATTGCCAACCGGGCCATGAGTCGTGGAATCGCGGTGTCTTCCGATGAGCGTCGGCGGTTGACGCTTTATCTCGGGAAGCGGCGCATCTGGTTTGACGGCTCGCGATCGAATATCAATAAAGTGCTGGCTAGGCGCTGCACCCTCTATAAGGACGTGACGGCCCGGCTGCTTAGAAATTACGGTGTCAATGCACCAGATAACATGGTGTTCGGTGCAGAACATGTTGGCCCAGCATGGCAGTGGGCTCTGTGCAAGTTGCCAGTGGTGGTGAAGCCTCCCAACGGAGGTAAGGGCGACCTGGTTCATGTTGGTATCGACGGGTTCGCTGAGTTCGAAAGTGCCTTCAACACGGTTGCAGAGTCTGTGACCGAGGTCCTTGTTGAGCGTTTCATCCCCGGAGAGGAACATCGAGTTCTGCTCATCTACGGAAAAGTCGCGGCGGCTCAACGGCGTATTGCAGCTCATATTCTAGGAAATGGCAGGTCAACTATAAACAAACTTATACACAATAAAAATAAGCAGAGATTGAGTTCGAAAAATAAAATATATATAGAATCTCAAATAACTATCGACGACGCCGTGTTAAGCAAGTTAGGCTCCCAAGGGTTGAGTCTGGATTCTGTTCCTGCACGTGGTCAGAAAGTATGGTTGCGTTCAAACTCAAATGTCAGTAGTGGCGGTGAGGCCCATGATGCCACTGACGATATGACTCCTGGAGAAATAGCGATGGCAGAAAACGTTGCTCGCGCTATCCCAGGTTTGCGTGTCGCGGGTCTCGACATGCTATTACCCAGGGATGGCAATGGGAGCGAGCCACACGTTTTAGAAGTCAACAGTAGCCCGCTCATTACCGGTCATCACTACCCCTGGGCCGGTCCCAGCAGAGATGTTGCCGCAATGCTGGTAGAAGCCATGTTTCCGGCAGCCACAAGCGATTCGTCAGAAACAAGACGCTAGTCCGGGAGGGGCGGCTGGCCCTGCTCGCCGTGAGCAGTCGGGTTGGCTGAGTCGTGGCACAGCGTTCAAGCTTCAGCCAAAGCGTCAGTGATGACGCCGAGACCCTCAATGGGGAGATCGTGGCTGGCAATGAGCGGGTAGGGGAGAAGGCGGACAACATGGCAATAGGTTCCGCAGGTCACAGTGGTCGTACCTGACTGACCGGCTGCCGACGCCACAGCCGAGGTCAATGGCGCGTCGAGACCTTCTGTCGCAGGATCCAAAAGTTCAAAAGCCAGCATTGCTCCGCGGTCCCGTATATCCCATACTCGCGGATCACTTCTCTGAACCTCTTCAAGGCGTTCGCGGACAAGGTCTTCGACTCATAGGGCGGCGTGATCTAGTTTCTGTAAACCAGCGGCCGGTGCGGGCGAAGCCTGTCTGCACCTCATCGGCGATGAAGACGACGCCGTTTTCCCGCCACCAATGAACAATTTGCTTGAAGAACCCTGGAACGGCTATTACCCGTGGAGCGTGGAGTCTTTGTCGGTAGGAAATCCTTTGGTGTCGGCATGTGTGCCTGACGCTGGTGCCTAGGATACGTGATTGATAGTTCCTATGGTTGCGGAACCCGCGATCGGCGCGTTTGATGTGCTTGATCGCGGTATTGGCGGCTTCAGTATGTCCATTGTTGATTCGGGTGCGCACGAAGACTTTGATCTCGGTCCACCACTTCTTGACGGTGGCCGCCATCTTGTCTGTCTCTACCATGTCAGCGGCTGCCACGGTCATCTAGAAGTCAATTCGGGCGTTCTGGACCGCTGAGATGTCCTTGGCGGCCAGCATGGCCCGCAGGCGCTGTTTGACCGCCCAGGGTGCAGGGACCACCTCGAAGTCGGCATCATCGAGGACTTCTTCTAGCCGGTACAGCCCAGCCTCGGTGAGTGAGTCGATCTCCGGCTCTTGACAGCAGCATGCGGTGGGTCGTCCACATTGGAGCGCTGTTTCCTCATCACTGACGACCATGCTGCTGCCTTTATCGGTGGAGTGCTCCTGATCGAGGTCGCCAATGTGGTGCCGGAAAGTGACGTCGAACAGCTCCTCCAGTTCTCTGAGATCGGGAGCCCACAGCCGCCCTGCGGACCCGGGCTTCATGGGCTGGGGTGAGGGGGTGCTGGGCGTCACCTGCTGATGCACTGGTTTTCGCTTCTGACCCGCAAGTCATCGCTTAGTAGGCACGCTGAGGGGCCAATGTTTATAGAGCCCGATACCGGCAACTATGGCCAACGGGAGTGCACTCGTAACCACGTGTTTCACCCAGCGTCTCCGAGCTTGTTTTGGCTTTTTGGGCTCCGAGTTCAGCTCTTCAGCCTCGGCCTGCTCCCGGGATCCGTCCATGGAAAAAACATAGGGAAGATGCTCTGGAAATTACGGGTTGCTTCCCTCACGTTCCTCGAACGATGTCGCGGAGCCGTTCCAAGCGTTCGCTGACGCTGCGCTCATAACCACTCTGGGTGGGGGAGTAGTAGTCAGTGCCGACCAGATCATCGGGTGGATACTGCTGGGCAGCGACATGATGAGGCGCATCATGGGCGTAGATATAACCCTTGCCATGCCCGAGGCGATGTGACCCTGAATAATGAGCATCACGCAGATGCGGCGGCACCGGCCCGCCCTTGCCGGCACGAACATCAGCGATTGCCGCATCCAGGGCCTTATAGGAAGCATTCGACTTCGGGGCCGTGGCAATATGCACGGTCGCCTGGGCCAGAATGATCCGGCCCTCAGGCATCCCGATCAGCTGCACAGCCTGAGCCGCGGCCACAGCGGTCTGCAGGGCACTGGGGTCAGCCATGGCCACCTCCTCGCTGGCTGCAATCACCAGGCGCCGGGCAATGAACCGCGGGTCCTCCCCGGCAACGATCATCTTCGCCAGATAGTGCAGGGCCGCATCAACATCGGAGCCGCGCAGGGATTTGATGAAGGCCGAGATGATGTCATAGTGCTGATCGCCATCCTTGTCATACCTCTGCACGGCGAAATCGGCTGCCTGCTCGGCATCGGCTGAGGTGATCTCGGCAGAATCCCGCCCGGCCGCCACTGCCGCAGCTGCCTCCAGAGTGGTCAGCACTCGGCGGGCATCACCTCCGGAGACCCGCAGAATATGATCTCGGGCGTCGTCGTCGAGGGTGAACTGATCAGCCAAGCCCCTGGAATCATGGAGTGAACGGTCGATGAGCTCACCGAGATCCTCACTGGTCAAGGATGTCAACGTCAGCAGGAGCGATCGGGACAGCAGCGGGGCCACCACACTGAAGGACGGGTTCTCAGTGGTCGCTGCCACCAGGATTACCCACCCGTTCTCAACACCTGGTAGCAGCGCATCCTGCTGAGCCTTATTGAACCGGTGAATCTCATCGAGGAACAGTACGGTGGTGATACCCCGCAGATCCCGATCATCCAGGGCCTTATCCATCACCTGCCGGACGTCTTTGACTCCGGCACGGATGGCCGAGAGTTCCACGAATTTCCTCGAGCCGCCGCGGGCGATCACATGGGCGATTGTCGTTTTACCCGTACCGGGAGGACCATAGAGGATCACCGAACTGGGTCCGGCCGGCCCCTTCGCGCCCTCGGCCAGAACCCGCAGGGGAGACCCCTCTTTCAGCAGATGCTTCTGCCCCACGATCTCCTCGATGGAACGTGGCCGCATCCGCACAGCCAAGGGGGTATGACGACGACGGCCACCGGAAGATTCAGCGGCGTCGTCGTAGTCTTCCTCAGGGGTTGAGAAGAGGTCACCAGTCACACCGCTAGCCTACTCGTCGTAGCCGACTCACCAGTCCTCCACATCATGGCAGGCCCTGGTGGCTATCTCCTCGCCGTGGGCCTCGAAACACACAGTGAGACTGTCTGTGCGGCTGCGGAGCCGGGGAGAGAATTCCTCAGTCAGCTCGAAGTCTTCCCCCGCTGCGAGTTCCCTCTCCTCGGCGCTGATATCCGGTATCCATTGAGCATCGCCCAGGACGACGAAGAAAGCATCTCTGGTGCCTGGTGCGTGAAGAGTGATGTCCTCCAAGGCGGTGACCGTCATATCCAGCTGAAGAGAATCATCGGTCTCGGTCAGTTCGGATTCGATATCGACGGCGAGGTCAGCATATTCGTCGGTTAGAACAGGAATATTCAGCCGCTCATAGGCCCAGGTCTCAGTGGTGACCTCCGCTGGATCGGAGTCCAGTTCTGAGCAGGCCATCTCCAAGGTGCCGGTAGAGGAGCGGTACAGTGTGTCGACCCGCAGCCCCGGCACATCGGCCTCGAAATCATTCTGTGGACTAGTATCCCGCTCTGAGACCACTTCCACGCAGAGGATCTCAAGACCAGTGCCGGCAGGGCTGACCGGCGCCACGCCCCCAGGTGGCAGCAGCACAGTAGGTGTGCGCGGCGGTTCGGCGTACTCCCATTCACCGCGCTCGTAACCAACATCCAAAGGGCTGGCCAGCAGTAGGACTCCGTCGGCGGGACCGTCCTCCATGGCAATCTCTGCTGAGATCAGCACCGGCTCTTCCGCCTCAGATGTAGCCACGATCATGCCGCCGTCGGAGTCGCCGAACTCCCGGAAAGTGACAGTGACATCATCGCGCAGCAGAGCCTCCTGGGCCTGAACCTCGAGGTCTCGCCCGTCCGGTAGCTCAACTGTGGAGGTGGGGACGTCGTCGTAATCGGACTGCTCCACGAAAATCGTGGTGGAGGGGGTGGCGCTGGTGGTCTCCGTCGGCTCACCGGGTCCTGAGGACTCCCCAGCGCAGCCGGCCAGCAGCAGTGGCCCCGATATCGCGATGGCGAATAGGCGCGGCGGAGTACACCGCCGGCGTACTGGCTCCCACATGTTCCTGCCCCCTGTGTTAACTGTCACACTAGGGTATTGCTGCCCGAGGCAGGTGACAACGGTCTACTACCTGGAGGCAGGGGAGTCCGTGGTGACAGGGGCAGCATCGTCCTGCAGGGTGCTGCGGGAGAGCAGACCGGGGAGTCCGCCGCGGTCCTTGGTGATGAAAATCGCCGCGAAGCTCAGGATCAGGAAGGCCAGATCCGCCGGCGAAACCAGCCCCAAGAGTTGGAAGCCTCCGATGCCGGCGAGGTAGCGAATGGCGGCCCGCAGCAGATTGGACCCACCGGAGGAATCTGCGTAGCGCAACCGGACGGCGTGATCGCCCACAGTGCGACCGGTGGCCAGGGTCAGCAGGCCCAGCAGCACCAACGGAGCCCAGAGGCTGATCTGACCGGTGAGGTGGGTGTCGAGTTTGGCGGAGGTACGGTCCCACACGTAGATCTGATAGGCGTTGCTGGCCACACCGGCGCCCACCCCGAGAAGGATCATGGACAGCAGGTCGCAGACCATGGCCGTGAGCCGTCGGCCGGTGGTCACACCGCGGGTTCCGGTGCGAGGGCGGTCGGCGGGGAAGATACGCTCCCGCAGAGCCACCAGGACGGCTGCGGCTACTGCACCCAGTAGGGCACCGGAGGTATTGGCCAAGAGATCATCGACGTCGAACACCCGGTAGGCGCAGGGGTTGGACACAACCTGGCCCCAGCGGTGGTGTCGGATTGGTCCAAGGCTGGCGCTCGCCGCTGACCGGTATGACCGCAACCGAACTGCAGGCACTGCTCATGGGGGAGGCCGGGGCCACGGACCTGGGGCTGGAGGCAGATCTCGAGACTGCCCGGCTGAAGATGTTGGCGACTCGAACTCCGGCGGCCGAGGCCGGTGAGTCGACCATGGAGCGGTTCTATGTGGACCACGGACGCTGGTTCATCGAGCCGGAGAAGCCCAGGGCACTGCCGGTGGTGGCCAAAGCAGTCTGGTCCGGTAAGCGACTACAGATCCGGTACCGGCGCCCCCAGCGGGACCCCTTGCATGTCCAACGGCTACTCGACCCACTTGGGCTGGTCCTGAAAGCAGACCAGTGGTACCTCGTGGCCGCCCACCGGGGGCAGGTGGAACTCAACAGTCCACCGGGGTCTTCGTAGACACCTCTCGCCGGCAGCCCAGGGGAGTGTGGTCTGATCAGCGGTCCTGGTCGGCGAGGTCCTCGAGCCAGTCCGCCCAGTACTGTTTCCAGGTCTCGGCGGAGTCCGGATCGGGGAGTTTCTCGTGGGTGACCACCAGTTTGCATCCTGATGCAGCGGGATCGACCCGGAACTGCAGAATGCCGAGGTCGTCCCCGGTCTCTGCATCGGCGATGCTGAACTTCGGGGCCTTAGTTGTGGGCTTGGACCGTGGCTGTGAGGTCAGGCCCGGCAGCAGGGAGGAACGGGCGTCGTCGTCGTTGAGCAGTTCACGGAACTCTGTGCCGTCAAGGTCCAACTTCTTAGTCTTGGCGACAGTGAAGGTCCCGTCCTTCATCTGACCGGGCAGTCTCAGCCCGGTGATCCGCTCGTAGCCGACGGTGACGCCCTGAGCCCACCATCCGCCTATGCCGTGTTCCTCCACCACCCAGGTGGCGATGGCGGTGTGTCCTGCCTCCCGGCCGGGGCCGGCATCGATCAGGGCGACCCACTCATCCCAACTGTGGCCAGTATTTTCACGAATTGCGGTCTCGTTGTGTGGGGGAGTAGCTGCCCAGTTGGCGTGACTCGGCTGTGGGGCGGGCTGTTCGAGTAGGGCGGCGCGGGCGGCGGTGTAGCGCTCGCCGGTCTTGGCCATGCGGGCGCGGATGCGTTTCTTCAGGGATTCTTGGGCGGTCATCGGTCTCTCCGTCTCATGCAGGCGCCTGTCAGCGGCTCGCGCCCGCCGGGACATACGCCCGTTAACGGGATCCGGTCATTCCGCACGCCGAGCACTCTTCGGTCCCCTTTGCCTCCGCCGCTTGCGCGACCCCCGGTGGCGCGAGCACCGGGTGGATGGAGGTTCGGCGAGGCGTATCGCCACGACTTAGCTTAGCGCCTTTGCCTAGTGCGGGCTAGAGCAGGCGGATGCTTCATACGTGGAAGAATCGGGGCTGTGCGTGACTGCCAGGAGTTAGTAGCTGAGGCCTCGGCCGCGGATGTCGATGGCTGGGGCTTCGGATGGCTGAAGGGGCGTGCCGTTGAGGGACGCCCGCCCTGGGGTTATGCCCGGTTGCTAGGCGATCGGCTGGCCCAGGTGTCGTCTGCGCTCGATCTGGACACCGGTGGGGGAGAAGTGCTCAACGAAGCCCCGGTGTTTCCGGGGCGGATGGTCGCCACAGAAGGCTGGGAGCCTAATCTCCGACTGGCGCGCGAGCGGCTCGGCCCGCGCGGGGTTGAGGTGCTGGAGGCGGTGCCAGGGGAGCCTTTGCCATTATCGGATGCCAGCTTCGATCTGGTGACCAGCCGGCATCCAGTGACTCCCGTATGGTCGGAGATTGCACGCGTGCTCAAACCAGGCGGGTGCTACTTCGCCCAGCATGTTGGGCCGGCGTCGGCATTTGAACTGACAGAGTTCTTCTTGGGGCCACAGTCAGAGGACACACGACGACGCCGACATCCCGAAGTGGAAAGAGCTGAGGCCGAGATTGCTGGGCTCAGGGTGATTGGCCTGCACACCGCCCGCTGCCGCATGGAATTCTTCGATGTTGGGGCGGTGGTCTGGATTCTGCGGAAATGCCCCTGGTGGGTTCCGGAATTCACCGCTGAGCGTTACCGCCAGAGACTCAGAGACATGGACGCCCACATTCGGGAACACGGTGCATTCATCGCTCACTCCACGCGGCACCTGGTAGAGGCTGAACGTAGTTGAGGCCTCTCGGAATGAGGTGCAGAGTTCAGTCGCGGTACAGGGCCACTGTCTGTTCTGCCAGTTCGCGCAGTCGCTGCTTAGCCTCGGGTGGTGAGATGATCAGCAGGTCTGGGCCGAAGGGCAACAGGCCACGGATGTCTTCAAGGTCCCGATAGCGATAGTCCAATCTCACCCACTCTGATGCGCCGTCGCCGATAGGCTGCTCAGAAACATCTGACGGCGGTACCAGTCGCGACCCGAGCAGCCGATGGGCGCGTTCCACTTGGGATGGTGCCAGGCGAAGCTGCACTCTTAGGTCCCCGTGCTGTTCCCACTCGCGGACTAGCTCCTGAGGGCTGAGCCTGCTGAGATCATAGAAACTGCCCGGCACCCAGGTCACCCCGCCATATTTACCGGGTCTGGTGAGCACGGGGAAGCCAGCCTCACTCAACCACTGCAGATCACGGCGGAGAGTGCGTACCGAGACGCCTAATTGGGAGGCCAGGGTACTCGCCGTCGTCGTGGGGCTCTGTTCCAGCAGCCGCAGCAGCAGAAAGAGCCGGTCCGGAGTCACGTCAACCTCATCGCTCGAAACTGGTCAATTTCTGTCACCTTATCTGCTTAGCGTTGCTCATGTCCCTGAGAGACAACGGAAAGGTTGCAGTTGTGTATCACCCTGGACGAGGGGCCGGAGGCTATCGATGCTGCGTACCGCGAGTTTCTCGATAGCGGCGTCGAGATCCTCGAGCCACCCCATGATGCGGTATTTGGTCGGACTTTTGTGGCAGCTGATCCGGACGGAATCCGGCTGCGTGTAGCTCCAAGAGACTGAAGTTTATGACCCCTCGAATAGCGGGAATCAGAGGTTCTGGTCGACTCTTGGCTAGCTCCTTTTACGGCTACCGGCGGCGGTGAGGAGCAAGAGATTGATGTGATGATCGTGAGTTCACGCTAATCGAGGTCTTTGAGACACTGATGTCGCCAAGAAAAAGCGGTCCCCGGAGGCCGGTGACCTCCGGGGACCGCTTCATGAGTCTACGTGCGGCTTAGCTGTCGGCGGATTTCTTTTCCTTCGGCTCCGGCTTGGCATCCACGCCGGCTTCCTTACGCTGCTGGGCAGTGATCTCTGCCGGAGCTGCGGTGAGCGGATCGTAGCCGCCGCCGGTCTTCGGGAAGGCAATGACCTCGCGGATAGACTCCTCGCCAGCCAGGAACGCGACTGTGCGGTCCCAACCGAAGGCGAAACCACCATGCGGGGGAGCGCCGTACTTCATCGCATCGAGCAGGAAGCCGAACTTCTCCTGGGCCTCCTCCTCAGAGATGCCCATGACCTTGAAGACCCGCTCCTGCATATCCTGGCGATGAATACGGATGGACCCGCCACCGATCTCATTGCCATTGCAGACCAGATCGTAGGCATAGGCCAGAGCCTCACCGGGGTCGGTGTCGAAGGAATCGGCAAACTCCGGCTTCGGTGCGGTGAATGCGTGGTGCACTGCAGTCCAGGAACCGGAGCCGACGGCGACGTCGCCAGCGGCAGTGGCCTCGGCAGCGGATTCGAACATTGGAGCGTCGACAACCCATACGAAGGACCAGCTGCCCTCCTCGATGAGCCCGAGCCGCTGAGCGATCTCGTTGCGGGCCGCACCCAGCAGTCCCCGGGAGGGGGAGACCTCACCGGCGGCGAAGAAGATGCAGTCACCGGGGTTAGCGCCAACAGCCTCAGCCAGGCCAGCCTTCTCCGCATCGGAGAGGTTCTTGGCCACCGGGCCGCCGAGTTCGCCATCCTCCTGAACCAGCACATAGGCCAGACCCTTGGCGCCGCGCTGCTTAGCCCATTCCTGCCAGGCATCCAGGGTGCGTCGCGGCTGGTCAGCGCCACCGGGCATCACCACAGCGCCCACATAGGGTGCCTGGAATACACGGAAGGGGGTGTCCTTGAAGAACTCGGTGAGCTCAGTAAGCTCCAGGTCGAAGCGCAGATCCGGCTTATCGGTGCCGTAGCGCCGCATGGCCTCCCGGTAGGTGATATGCGGAATCGGAGTCTCGATATCGACGTCGACCAGCTTCCAGAGACGGCGAACCAACTCCTCCACCAGGGAGATGATGTCCTCCTGCTCCACGAAGGAGGCCTCGATGTCCAGCTGGGTGAACTCCGGCTGACGGTCAGCACGGAAATCCTCATCGCGGTAGCAGCGGGCAATCTGGTAGTACTTCTCGAGCCCGCCGACCTGCAGCAGCTGCTTGAACAGCTGCGGGGACTGCGGCAGTGCATACCAGGAGCCGGGCGCCAGACGTGCCGGCACCAGGAAGTCGCGGGCGCCCTCCGGGGTAGACCGGGTCAGGGTCGGAGTCTCAACCTCGGTGTAGTCCTGCTCGTGCAGGTACTCACGGGCCACACGGTTGGCCTCAGAGCGCAGCTTCATCGCCTTGGCCGGGGCGGGCCGGCGCAGGTCCAGGTAACGATGCTTCAGGCGAGCCTCTTCACCGACCTCCACATGCTCATCAATCTGGAAGGGCAGCGCGGCAGCCTTATTGAGCACCTCGAGCTCTTCGACAATGATCTCCACCTCACCAGAAGGCAGGTTGGGGTTCTCATTGCCCTCGGGGCGGCGCTCCACAGTGCCGGTGACCTTCAGCACCCACTCATTGCGCAGCGGGTCGAAATCAGCCTCATCGCGGACAACCACCTGAGCGATGCCGGCGGCATCCCGCAGATCCAAGAAGGCGACGCCGCCGTGATCGCGGCGTCGGGCAACCCATCCGGTCAGGGTGACGGTCTGGCCAATCAATCCGGCGTTGATCTCGCCGGTGGTGTGGGTGCGGAGCACGGTGTCCTTCCTAAAGGTCTGCTGTCTTGCGAATGATCTGGGGGGAGAGGTCCTCATCAGCCGGAGTCCAGCTGGCCGGATCCGCCTGAACCTGGTCACCACTGCGGATGTCCTTGACCTCGTGGCGGCCGTCGTCGTCAGTGAACCACACAAACGGGATGCCGCGCTTATCGGCGTATTTGATCTGCTTGCCGAACTTCTCCGCGCTCAGAGCGACCTCGGCGTTGATCCCGCGGGAACGCAGCGTATCGGCAACATTCTGGGCAGCACCCCAGTCGTCATCCGAACGCAGGGTCACATACACCGCGGTGGGCACACTGCGGGATGCCACCAGCTCACCGGAGTCGAAGAGTGCTGAGAGCAGCCGGGTTACGCCAATGGAAAGCCCGACGCCGGGGAACGTCCGCTTGCCTTTAGTGGCCAGGGATTCATAGCGGCCGCCGGAACAGATCGAACCCAGCTGCGGGTGATCATGCAGCACCGTCTCAAATACGGTGCCGGTGTAGTAGTCCAGACCCCGGGCGATCGAGAGATCCGCCACGGCTCGGCCGGGAACCCGGATGCTCATCTCGTGGATGACCTCGGTGACCTCGGCCAGGCCCTCTTCCAGCAGCTCGTGGCCGGTCTGATCCGGCAGCAGTGCACGGACCTGCTCGACAAAGGAGACATCCGGGGTGCGGATCTGCGCCAGGGCCAGGGCCTGCTGAGCCTGCTCACTGGTGGCTCCGGCGGTCTCCATGATCTCCTGCTCCACTCGGGCAGGGCCGATCTTCTCCAGTTTGTCCACCGCGCGCAGCACCTCAGCAGTCTGTTCGATGCCGATGGCGCGGTAGAAGCCCTCCGAGAGCTTCCGGGAATTGATCCGCATGGTGAAGTCACCGATCTGCAGAGCCTCCAAAGCGCTGGCCATCACCACCGCAATCTCCACATCAGCCCGCGGCGGCAGGGCACCATCGCCCACGATGTCAATATCGGCCTGGGTGAACTCCCGGAACCGGCCGGCCTGGGGGCGCTCACCGCGCCATACCTTCTGAATCTGATAGCGCCGGTAGGGAAATGCGAGGTGACCGGCATTCTCTGTCACATACCGGGCGAAGGGGACAGTGTTATCGAAACGCAGGGCCAGCCGGGCGTCTTTCGCGCCGTCGTCGTGGATCCGGGAGACCGTATAGATCTCTTTGTCGATCTCGCCTTTCTGCAGCAGAGTCTCGACAGTCTCCACCGCCCGTGTCTCCAAAGATCCGTAACCGTGAGACTCAAAGATTCCACGCAGAGTGTCCAGCAGATGCAGCTCGGCCAGGCGCTCCTGAGGCAGTAGCTCGAGGTAACCGGAAAGCGAGGCCTGACGTGCCATTTGCGGGTTCTGCTCCTTCAACTGATGGTGTCAAACCTGACCATCATACCGCCAGGCGGTACTCTTGAAGACATGAGTCCTGCGATCAAGCCGAAGTATCACCAGACCTCCGTTGAGGAGGTCTCCGACCGCACCCGTGTGGATGGGGAGGGGCACGTCTATGTAGCCCCGACCCCGGGAGCCGAGGAAGCATACGTCGGCCAGTTCTCCGCCGGCGATGCCGAGGCAGCCCTGCAGTATTTCATCCGCAAGTTTGACGACCTCTATAACCGGTCACTGCTGCTGCGGGCGCGGGTGGCCACCCAGGCCGACTCTTCGGGGTCGCTGCGTACTGCTCTGGATTCACTACGCAAAGAGCTCGAGGCCGGAGTGTGGGTGGGTGACGTGGAATCCCTGCGCGGGATCCTGCAGGAGATCGAATCCGGTATCGAGGGCATCTCCGAGGAGGAGAAGAAACAGAACGAAGAAGCTGTGGCAGCCAAGATCGCCCAGCGTGAGGAGATTGTGGCCGAAGCCGAGCAGCTGGCCGCCTCCGATCCCGACAACACCCACTGGAAGACTGCACAGGCGAAGATGGCTGAGCTCTTCGAGCAGTGGAAGACCGAGCAGCGGACCCCGCCCCGGCTGAGCAAATCCCAGGAGGATCCCCTCTGGAAGCGATTCCGGGAGGCTCGCAGTAACTTTGAGCGCAGCCGGAAGGCTTTCTTCGTCAAACGCGATAAGGAAGCCGCTGAGATCAAGCGCGCCAAGGCAGAGCTGATCGCTGAGGCTGAGAAGCTCAGCAGCTCCACTGAATGGGGGCCGACCACCAAGGCCTACCACCGCCTGATGGACCAGTGGAAGTCCCTGGGCCGCGGACCCCGTAAGACTGAGGACGCCCAGTGGACCCGATTCCGTGCGGCTCAGGACACGTTCTTCTCAGCACGTGATGAAGCTAACGCCAAGATCGATGCTGAGTACGCCGAGAACCTTAAGAAGAAGGAAGAGATCCTCGGCAAACTGCGGGAACTGATGCCTTTCACCAAGCCCGACGCCGTCCGGGACCGGTACTTCAAGCTGCTGGACGAATTCGAGGCAGCAGGCAAGGTTCCGCGTGGGGACGTCAAGCGTATGGAACGCGCCATCGGGGAGGTCCAGGGCGCCTTCCGTGACGCCCAGGGTGCAGGTACCGATACCCGCGCTTCGGCCCGCAATGACCGCCAGAACGACATGGTCATCCAATTGGAGGAGACCATCGCTCAACTGGAGGATGAACTGGCCGCAGCCGAGAAGGCCGGGGATGACAAGGCCAAACGCGAAGCTGAGGACGCTCTGGCGGCACGCCGGAGTTGGTTGCAGATGCTCACTTCGAGCTAAGGTCACAGGTAGATTACAATCGTTTGGGTCCGGAATTAGGCGCTGCTCTAGTTCTGCCCACAGACCGAGCCGTCGACATGTCCAGCGAGGAACCGCGTGAGCGATGAACAGCCCATCCATGAGGTGGGGGCCCGGCGTCGGCGCCGGGAGATTCGCGAGGCGCGCGAGCGAGAGCGAGCAGCCCAGCGCGAACGCGAATCCGCGGTGCGGCGGCTGAGCAACTCATCCACTGCAGATGAGCCCACTCCTGCGCTCTTTGACCAGGAGACCACCACACCCAAGGACAAGCGCAAGGAACGTTCGGCCTCTGGCCAGCGTGACTTCGTCTCCCGCAAAGAACGCCGCAGGCTCCAGACTCAGGACAATCAGGCGGTTCCGCCGGCAACTCCGACACCGGCGCCTCAGCAGCCCGAACCCCAGACGGGACAGCCTGCACCTCAGCCTTCGATCTCCCCGGCACCGGCGACTCCCTTCGAAGAGGTCGTTGCTCCCTCGCGTTCCGCAGTCTCACCGGAGGCGGAACACTATGAGGAGCTCGAGGACCACAGCTACGATGAGGGATATCCCTGGGAATACGACGAGTTCGGCGAGTGGGATCCCGAGTACCACGACGAACATATCGACCATGACGAAGACGGCGCCCCGGTGCTGGTTGGCGCTTCCGGTTATGGACGCGGCTATCAGACCGTCGCCCCGATGGAGGGACGTATGAGCCGCAACCTGCTGAGGCAGCGTCGGGCCAAACGCCGCCGGCGCAATATCACGCTGCTCATCACAGTTGTGGGCTTCATCGCTGTGATGGGCTTTTTGGTGTGGTTCATCAGGGATATGTTCACCGATGACACTGTCTATGACTACGACACCGTCGCCGGCGACACCGTTGAATTCGAGATCGTGCAGAACGACGGCCTGGACTCCATCACCACACGGCTGGTCCAGGAGGAGATCGTCGCCTCATCGGACGCCTTCCGCGATGCCATCGGAGAACTGGACAGTGAGCCAGTACCCCAGCCCGGCACAGTCGAACTGCGTGAGCAGATGCCCGCTGAGGACGCTGTGACCGAACTCTTCGGCGCAGACGCCGGCGGAGACTACATCGACATCGCCACCGGCTGGACAATTGACGAGGCTCTGCAGCAGGTTGCCACCCGCACTGGCATCTCCATGGCCGAGCTGCAGGAATATAACGAGAACCCCCAACACTTCGGTCTCCCTGAGGAAGCCGAAAACCTGGAAGGGTTCATCGCCCCAGGTGAGTACGAGGACATCCCCTTGGATGCCGAAGCCGAGGAAGTCCTACAGATGCTGGTCCAGCCGACCTTCGATCGTCTTGAGGAGGCCGGCATCACCGACCCCGATGAGCAGTGGGAGACGGTTATCGTCGCCTCGCTGATCACTGCTGAGGCCAATAACTCCATCACTGAGGAACGGACCCGCGAAGAGCGGCTGGAGGATTACCGGATTATGGCCGGAGCCATCCATAACCGCATTGATAACCCCGATCACGAGGGTATTGAAGGTCTTCTGCAGATTGACGCGGCGGTCAACTACGGCCTGGGGTTGACTGGGGACTTGCACTTCCCGGAGGAAGAACGACTCAACGAGTCCAATGAGTACAACACCTATGTGCATCCCGGTCTGCCCCCAGGCCCGATTGCAGCACCCATCGGTGACACCATCACCGCGGCTGCCGATCCCGCAGATACCAACGCCTACTTCTGGGTGACGGTTAACCCGGTCACCGGTGAGACCCGGTTCAACGAGACCTACGCTGAACACGAGGATGACGTGGATGAATTCCTCGAATTCTGCAGTGACAACCCTGGCGCTTGTGGGCCGGCAGATGTGGAAGCCGCTGAGGACGAACTGGACGGATGAGCCAGCCCGCCTCAGATCAGAGAGCTGCAGTACTCGGCTCTCCGATCAGCCACTCAAAATCACCGCAGCTCCACGGTGCCGCCTACCAGTACCTCGGGCTGGAGATCGACTACACCCGCATCGAGGTGGAGGAACCCCATATTTCAGAGTTCCTCACCGGTGACGGCGCCCAGCAGGGGTGGCTTGGCTGGTCAGTGACCATGCCGCTGAAGGCCGCCATGGTGGAGCAGATGACCACCGTCTCAGAGCGCGTCTCCGCCCTGGGCGTGCTCAACACGGTCGTTATTGGTGAGGATGGCCACGGGGGCCGAACCCTGCACGGAGAGAACACCGATGTCGATGGCATCGTCAACGCACTTCGCGAACAGGGCGTAGCCCGGGATGAGCAGGCTGCTGGAAGCTTCGCCGTACTGGGCGCAGGGGGAACAGCGGCAGCCGCCTTGGCAGCCGCCGCTGAACTGAACTTCGCCGAAGCCCGCGTCTACGCCCGCAGCCCCGAACGAGCCGCCTCGGCCGCGCCCCTGGCCGAACAGCTCGGTCTACCCCTGGTCATTCGCAGGCTGGACCAGCTGGGCGAGGACCTGAAAGACAATCTCGTCGACGTCGTCGTCTCGACTCTGCCTCCGCGGGCAGCAGACTCCCTGGTCAGTCAGCTTCCACCAGCAGGTCCTCCCTATCCGATCCTGCTCGATGTCGCCTATGACCCCTGGCCCTCAGTGCTGGCCCAGGCCTGGACTGAGCGCGAATGGACAGTGATCAGCGGGCTAGACATGCTGCTGCACCAAGCCGTCAAACAGGTTGAGCTGTTCACTGCCAGCACCACCAACCCCGCCGGGGAGCTGGCTGAGCAACAGCACTTGATCATGGTCGAGCGGATGCGTTCGGCCGTCGGCCTCTGAGGCTGCCTCGGCTGACCACAACGATAGGATGAACCCCATGTTGCGCTGGCTGACTTCCGGAGAATCCCATGGCAAAGCCCTCACCGGCATCATCGAGGGATTGCCCGCCGGGATCGAACTGACCACTGAGCAGATTCAGGATGCCCTGGCTCGGCGCCGCCTGGGCTACGGTCGTGGCGCCCGGATGAAATTCGAAAAGGACCAGGTCCAGCTGCTGGGCGGCGTACGCCACGGAGTCACCATGGGCGGACCGGTAGCCATCGAGATCGCCAATACTGAGTGGCCCAAATGGGAGAAGGTCATGTCGGCCGATCCCGTGGACCCCACCGAGGTCGAAGGCCTGGCCCGCAACGCGCCCCTGACCCGTCCCCGCCCTGGCCATGCCGACTACACCGGCATGCAGAAATACGGCTTCAGCGAAGCCCGGCCAGTGCTGGAACGCGCCTCAGCCCGAGAGACCGCCACCCGGGTCGCATTGGGCACTGCAGCCAACCAACTGCTGAGCGGCCTGGGCATCCGCACTGTCTCCCATACCGTCGCCATCGGCACGGTCAGCTCCCCAGAGGATGCTCCGCTACCGGGGGCAGACGATGTCGAATACCTCGACAACGACCCCCTTCGCTGTTTCCACGCCGAGACCTCCGAAGCCATGGTGGCCGAGGTCGACGCAGCCCATAAGGCCGGCGAGACTCTCGGCGGCGTCGTCGAAGTCGTCGTCGATGGTCTGCCCCCAGGACTGGGCAGCTATGTGCACTGGGACCGCCGCCTCGACGCCCGCCTGGCCGCAGCCCTGATGGGCATCCAGGCCATCAAGGGCGTGGAGGTCGGTGATGGTTTCCGCACCGCAGCACGCCGCGGCTCCGAGGCCCATGACGAGATCGAACGCGACGCCGAGGGCAATATCATCCGCACCACCAACCGGGCCGGCGGTATCGAAGGCGGGATGAGCATTGGGGAGACCCTGAGGGTCCGTGCCGGTATGAAACCCATCGCCACCGTTCCGCGCGCCCTGCGCACAGTCGATATCGCCAGCGGCGACGCCACCACCGCCCACCACCAGCGCTCCGATGTCTGCGCTGTGCCGGCCGCAGGAGTCGTGGCTGAGGCCATGGTCCAGCTGGTGCTGGCCCAGGCAGTACTGGAGAAATTCGGCGGGGACTCCCTGCCCGAGGTGCGCCGCAACCTGGAGAACTACCTGGCAGCCCTGCCCGAGGTCGGCAGCGAACCCGGCCTCGCCGGACACGATGGGGACCCCGTACAGGCCCCGGCCGCCATGCAGTCCGATTCCTGACGGGCCCATGAGCAACGTAGTCCTCATAGGCCCTATGGCCTCCGGGAAATCCACTGTCGGCGCGGCCCTGGCCCGAAAGCTGGGCCGGCCGCATATCGACACTGATCACTTCTTCGTAGCTCGTTACGGGCCCATTCCGGAGTTCTTCGCCGAGCACGGTGAAGAAGCATTCAGAGAACGGGAAGCCCAGGTTGTCGCCGAGCTGCTGGACTCGCCGCGACCCTCAGTGATCAGCCTCGGCGGAGGCTCGATCCTCTCGCCAGAAATTCGCCAGCTGCTGAAAAACCAATACGTGGTGATGCTCGATGTCACCGAGGAACAGGCACAGGCCCGTATCGGCGATGCGACCACACGCCCTATGCTGACAAAGGGTGGAGAAGCCCCAGTGGAGCGGTGGAAGAGAATCTACGCCGAACGCGAGCCTCTCTACCGCGATTGCGCTGACTTCGTAGTCAGCGCGGCCGAGGCGACGGTGGGCCACAGAGTCGATACCATCGTGGAGGCCATGAGGAAAGGACGCGACAGGACTTTATGAGCACCGAATCTACAACTATTACCGTCGGCGAAGGTACCGGGGCCGGAGGGCAGGAGCTCGGCTACGACGTCGTTGTCGGCAATGGTCTGCTCGCCCGGCTGCACACTATGATCGGCACCCAGGCCGAACGTGTGCTGGTCATCCACCCCCGTGCTCTGCGGGCAACTGGCGATGTGGTCCGAGAGGACCTTGAGAAGGCCGGATTCCAGGCCGTGACGGCCGAGATCCCCGACGCCGAAGAGGGCAAGCACATCCAGGTCGCGGCCTTCTGCTGGCAGGTGCTGGGACAGAACGACTTCACCCGCTCCGATGCGGTGGTCTCAGTCGGTGGCGGGGCAGTCACCGATGTTGCCGGATTCGTTGCCGCCACCTGGCTGCGTGGGGTCCGCGTGGTGCATATGCCCACCACCCTGCTGGGTATGGTCGATGCCGCCGTGGGCGGTAAGACCGGTATCAACACTGCCGAGGGTAAGAACCTCGTAGGCTCCTTCCACCAGCCCGCAGGGGTCCTGGCCGATCTGGACACTCTGATCTCTCTGCCGCGCAATGAGCTGGTGGCCGGGCTGGCCGAGGTGGTCAAATGCGGGTTCATCGCCGATGAGGAGATCCTGAAGATCATCGAATCTGCTCCGGATCAGGCGCAGAACCCGCACTCCTGGCAGTTGCGGGAGCTGGTTGAGCGCTCGATCCGAGTCAAGGCCAAGGTGGTTGGTGAGGACGTGCGCGAATCCGGAGTTCGGGAATCGCTGAACTACGGGCACACCCTGGGCCATGCCATCGAGCTGGCTGAGCGTTATCAGTGGCGCCACGGTGCAGCAGTCTCGGTGGGTATGGTCTTCGCCGCAGAGCTGGCCCGCTCCCTTGGTCGACTCAGCGACGCCGAGGCTGACCGGCACCACGAGATTCTCACAAGCCTGGGCCTGCCGGTCACCTACCGAGGAGACCGCTGGAACCAGCTGCTGGAGGGCATCCGCCGGGATAAGAAGAACCGCGGCGATACCCTGCGCTTCGTGCTGCTCAACGGCATCGGATCCCCGACCACTGTCGAGATCCCCGATCCCTCCATCCTCTTTGCCACATACCAGGAAATCGCCGAGGAACCGGACACCTCCACCACCATCAGCCTCTGACCCACTCATTTGCCGCTTACCTGTTGGGACGTCGCCGCCCTATAAGGCCATGATTTCCCAACAGAGCTACGGTGAATTATCGGGCTGGGCTGTGCATCTTAGGAGACCGCTCTGAGAGTCTCTTCTGCCTCTTCAATAAATGGGGTGGCGCCGCTGCCTCTAGAGCTTATGTACTGGATGGATAGCTGGCGAGGGAATGGTCCAAAGTGTCCCGTGAGCTGCGGTCCCTGCGGGTCCTCCTCAGTGTCAAAGATGACGCCTGAGTCATCCACTGTGACTGAGGTAATCAGATAGGTTTTGACCACGATTCCATTGGTAGCACCTGGGACCACTGCAATCAGCCGGACGGGATGGCCAGCACTGGCCAGTTCGGAGGTCAGGACACGTTTCGCCGAGTCCATCCTCCACCATCGGGTCATATTGAAATGAACTCTCTCTTCAGAAGTTGCAAAGTGCCTATTGTCTCCTGCTTCCGAATGAATTAAATCGACGGGTACGACAATCGCCAGACCAGTGTCGGCACCGGTCAGGGTTCTTCGAGGACCTGTTTTGGGAGTCGTCATATCGGCGAGAACCAGGGACTGGTCCAGACGTTTGTTCCCGTGCCCCTTGACTTCGTTGTCCACCTCGAGACCAGCGACCTCGAAGGCTCGCATGACCGCTGTTTCAACCCGGTGGGCTTCATCGGAGGTGATGCCGTAAGCGAGCATGATGAAATCACTTCCGCCTTTGTTAGTTTGGCTCGTATGCGCTCGTTCTGGGCCACCCTTACCGATGTATAAGGGTGTCTCGTCCTTGACAACTAGGTATGTGCCACTGGTCTCCGGCGTTGCTACTTCGTCTGGACAGTTTTCTGAGGCGTCTACAACGCTCTCTAACTGACCGTGGGTAAACCTTAGACAGTACTCCACCCATTCCGGCTCTTGGCCGCCCGTCTCGAGGTTGGTGTAGATACGCAGATCACCGTGGACACTGTCCACCTGCTCCCACCAACTCTTAACAGATTTGTAGTAACCCTTTGTTAGGACAGCCTCAGGTGCCTCTACCCATTTGCGTTCGTGCTTCTCGATACGCAGTCGGCCTGTCTCAGTAATCTCGAACAGGCTCATAGTGCCGCTTATGTGATCGCCGAAGACGAGGTAGTTGAGGTCCTTAGTCTGGAATATTTCATCCTGAGCACGAAGCAGGGGGTACCGGCACCGGACTTCATCGAACATTCCCATGAGCAGGAGCTCCTCCTTAATGTCTTCCCGTCGATCCGACCTTATCGAGTATGTGCATCAGGATTGGCTGATGGGATCCCGTGCCGGTGAAGCAGCTTTCGCAGTCTTGTACAGCCTGGTTCCATGAGGTCTTCCCAGTAGACCCGGAGCACCGAGTAGCCCAGGCTGCGGAGGGCATCTTCACGGAGTTTCTCTTGCTTATGGGTCTGGTCGAATGAGGAAGCATGGTTCCGGTATTTCATCCACCCGTCGAACTCCAGAATGACCTTGGCCTTCTCCCAGAGAAAATCCACTCGAAATCTCTTCCCGTCGGCCTCAAGCTCCACCTGCTGGTCAGGCTGAACGATTCCTAGCTCATGAAGCCGAACCCGGGTTAGTGACTCACCAGGTGATTCCGAAAGGGATGAGGCAAACTGCAGGAGCTGGGTGAGGTACCGCCGTTTTCGCTGCGATTTAATCCCATCCTCCACAAGCTCCAGTAATTCCGGCGAGGCCAAAGGTGCAGGTTTTCTGAATCGGCTCATGACCGCTTCCAACGCCACAGTGGCATCGGCAAAGGGTAGCCTCGGAAGAGTGTCGACTAAGCAAGCTCCCAGAGGTTCGACCCGTAGGGGCAGGTGGTGCAGTTTGTCATCTGATTGACCGGGATGCGGCAGAGGAAGCCGGGCCGTTTCCGGATCCGGGTCAAGCGCGGTGCCCATATGGCGGGCAATATCGAAGCCCTGAAGAAGTCTCGAGGTAGTGCTGTCGGCGCTTATTGCTTCCGATTCCTTAGCTCGTCTAAGAAAGTCTTCAGGCGTGAGTGATCCAGTCATGGGGCATTGCCGGCTTGGCCGGGCTGAACTCTTATGTCCGACCCGTAGGTGAACCTTTTGTGGAAGTGAGAGCAGCGGAAGGCCGTGGATGCTTAGGGCCGACTCTCGGCAGAATAGGGCGCCTGGATGTAGAAGACTAGTTGCGGCGATACTCAGCTGATAGCGCTGAGAGGGTTGAATACTTTGCCATAAAGCGGTGGAGATGTAGATTCCGCGGCGGATTCGTAGCATGCGTCCCTGCTTCATCGCAGCTGAGAGTTCCTCCGAGGAGTGGCGGCCATCAGGTTGTGGTCCGGCCAGCCGGAGCGGAGCAGGGTCTGCGGCGTAGTGCATACCCCCAGCATTGCCGTCTTTGAAGAATCCGTCAGGCGCTATCCACTGGATGTGAATAAGTAGCGGTCCGGCCAGGAACCCTCAGTAAAGTTGGTGGGTTGGCCACTGGAATATGCCCCGCGGCAAGCCCATTCGCCGCGCTCTTATTGAGTTGTCGCGCTCTTATAGGGACGCGACAATCTGACAGCTACGCGGTCAGTGGACCAAGCGGGGTGGCGTGAGCGGGATTAGAATTCTCTGGTGTCCAGATTCCTTGCCGATATCACCCCGCTGAAGGTCTCACCGGCCTACCGCAGGCTCTGGATCGGCAACTCGATCTCCGCCGTCGGCGTGCAGGTCACCCTCACCGCAGTCAGCCTGCAGGTCTACGACCTCACCGCCTCCAGCCTTTACGTGGGGTTGGTGGGACTCTTCGCCCTGGTCCCATTGGTGATCGCCGGGCTCTACGGCGGATCCATCGCCGATAACTACGACCGGCGCAAGGTCGCCCTGATCTCAGGTTTCGCGCTCTGGGCCTCAGCCGCCGGAATTGCCGCCCAGGCGTGGCTTGAACTCGGGAATGTCTGGGTGCTTTATGGCCTGATCGCTGCACATTCAGCCGCCCAGGGAGTCAACCAGCCCACCCGCAGCGCGATGATCCCAGCATTGGTAGGCCGCGAGCTGCTGCCAGCAGCCAATGCGCTCAACATGCTGACCATGTCCATCGCCATGATGGCCGGACCCCTATTAGCCGGAACTCTGGTGGTCACCGTCGGCTTCGCCTGGACCTACACCATCGAAGTGCTGACCTTCCTGGCCGCACTCTGGGCGCTGTGGCTGCTGCCGAGCTTGCCACCGGGCAAAGCAGAGGACGACGAGGCTCTCAGCCGCCGGGCCGGGCTGCGTTCAGTCCTGGAGGGCTTCAAATTCCTCTCCACCCGCAAGAACGTGCGGATGACCTTCCTGATCGACATCAACGCCATGGTCATGGCAGCGCCCAGGGCAGTGCTGCCGGCTATCGGGGCGATTATGATCGGTGGGGGAGAGCTCACCGTGGGAATCCTGATGGCCGCCATGGCCGCCGGTGCATTCTTCACCGGACTCTTCTCCGGGCCGCTGACCCGCATTCACCGACACGGAGCCGCGATCTTCTGGGCCGTGGTCGCCTATGGCCTAGCCATCACCGGCTTCGGCGTCGTCGTGCTCTTTGCCTCCGGTCACCCAGTACCAGGTGATGGGTCCCTGACCTGGTGGGTCTGGCCTGCGGCAGTCTTCATGATGATGGCCGGTTCGGCTGATTCAGTCTCGGCGATCTTCCGCTCCACCGTGCTGCAGTCGGCAACCCCGGATCATATGCGCGGCCGGCTCCAAGGCGTATTCATCGTGGTGGTCGCAGGCGGTCCTCGGGTAGGAGATATGGTCTCCGGCTCAGTGGGTGAGGCCATCGGTGAACACTGGACCATGATCATCGGCGGTATCGCGTGTGCCGTGGTGGCAGCGCTGATGATGCGCTGGCTGCCAGGGTTCATGCGCTACGACTCACGCAAGCCCATACCCTAGGCCCACGTGCCGAACCGCGCCGCAGGACCGCCTCCCAGAAGAGGGTAGGATGGGCAATCATGGCTACTTCGAATGACATCAAGAACGGTGCTGTACTGAAGCTCGAGGGACAACTCTGGTCCACTCTGGAGTTCCAGCACGTCAAGCCCGGTAAAGGCGGAGCATTCATCCGCACCAAGCTGAAGAACATCACCTCAGGCAAGGTCGTCGACAAGACCTTCAACGCCGGTGCCAAAGTGGAGTTCGCCACAGTCGACCGCTCCGACTACCAGTACCTGTACCAGGACGGCGATGACTTCGTCTTCATGGATCTGCGCGACTACGACCAGATCAACGTCCCCGCCTCTGTAGTCGGCGACGCCGCCAACTACCTGCTGGAATCGGCCGAAGCGACTATCGCCATGCACGAGGGCACCCCGCTCTACGTGGAACTGCCGCCCTCAGTGGTCCTGGAGATCACCCAGACCGACCCCGGTCTGCAGGGCGACCGCTCCAAGGCCGGCACGAAGCCCGCCACGGTGGAGACCGGTGCAGAGATCCAGGTCCCGCTGTTCGTCGAGCAGGGCACCAAGGTCAAGGTCGACACCCGCAACGGCGACTACCTCGGCCGCGTCAACGACTGATCACACCGTGGCAGTCAAACGCACAAAGGCCCGTATGCGGGCCCTGGAGATCCTCTTCGAAGCAGAGCAGCGCGACTGCAGCCCCCAAGAGGTTCTGAGTACACGCACCGAGAAGGCCGAACTGGTCGTCGACGAGTATGTCCGCACCCTGATCACCGGAGTGTGGGAGCACAAAGAAGAGATCGACGAGCTGCTGGCCACCTACGCCCGCGGCTGGACCCTGGAGCGGATGCCGAGGGTGGACCTCATCGCCCTGCGCATCGGCACCTGGGAGCTGCTGCACAACGACGAGGTCCCCGACGGCACCGCCGTCGATGAGGCAGTGGGCATGGTCCGCCGCCTCTCCACCGATGAATCCCCGCGGTTCGTCAACGGCATCCTGGGCAGGATTCAGAAGCTCAAACCGACCCTCGGATGAACCCTCCCGGCGGAGCCAGCAGCAGGCTGATGGCCTGATAGGCTGGAGTAGACAATAAACACTCCTTTAATGATCGTCCTGTGAGGCGAGGAAGGAGTCGAATGGTGGACACACCTGAGACCTCTCAGGTCATGAGCGCTGCCGATATCGACCGCGCCCTGACCCGTATTGCCCATGAGATCGTGGAGTCCCAACGGGGCACCACAGGTCTCATCATTCTCGGCATCCCGCGCCGCGGAGTCCCGCTGGCCAAACGCCTCGGCGAGAAGCTGATCAGCATCGATCCAGGCTTCGACGCCGCCGCTCATGTCGGTGCCCTGGACATCACCATGTACCGGGATGACCTCCGCACCGCTGCAGCCCGCACCCCCGAACCCACCCAGCTGCCCTCAGCCGGTATCGACGGGGCGACAGTGGTTCTGGTCGACGACGTCCTCTTCTCCGGACGCACCATCCGGGCCGCTCTGGACGCTCTCTCCGACTACGGCCGGCCACAGGCAGTGCGCCTGGCCGTACTGGTCGACCGCGGACACCGCGAACTGCCCATTCGGGCTGACCACGTCGGCAAGAACATCCCCACCTCCCGCAGCGAACGCGTCTCAGTGAAGATCTCCGGAATAGACGAGGTCCCCGCCGCAGAGGAAACGGTGGTGATCATCCGATGAGGCACCTGCTCTCCACCGCCGAACTGGCCTACGACGACGCCCTGCGCATCCTCGACACCGCCGAGGAGATGGCCGCAGTCACCTCCCGCGAGGTCAAAAAACTGCCCACCCTGCGCGGGCGGACCGTGGTCAACCTCTTCTACGAGGACTCCACCCGCACCCGGGTCTCCTTCGAAGCCGCCGCCAAACGACTCTCCGCCGATGTGGTCAACTTCTCCGCCAAGGGCTCCTCAGTCTCCAAAGGGGAATCCCTCAAAGACACCGTCCAAACCCTGGACGCCATGGGTGCAGACGCCATCGTCATCCGTCATTCGGCCGCCGGATCAGCCGCCCAGCTGGCAGCCTCCGACTGGTCCGAGGCTGCAGTGGTCAACGCCGGGGACGGCACCCACGAACACCCCACCCAGGCACTCCTAGACGCACTGACCCTGCGCCGCGACTGGGCCGCAGCCCACGGCCAGGACAGCCCCCGCGGGACCGATCTGGCCGGGATGAAAGTGCTGATCGTCGGTGACATCCTGCACTCCCGAGTCGCCCGCTCCAACCTCTGGCTGCTGCGCACCCTCGGAGCCGAAGTTCACTTCGCCGCACCAGCGACCCTGCTGCCCCAAGGTGTCGAGCAGTGGCCAGCCACCGGGCACTACAGCCTCGACGACGCCCTGGCCGCGGCCCCCGACGCCGTCATGCTGCTGCGGGTCCAGGCCGAACGGATGGGCGGAGCGTTCTTCCCCACCGCAGCCGAATACACCCGACGCTGGGGCCTGACCGACGAACGGCTCTCCGTCGTCGAAAAGCTCACCCTCGGGGAAACCGGCAAACCCGCGGTGATCCTGCACCCCGGACCGATGAACCGCGGAGTCGAGATCTCCGCAGCAGCCGCCGATTCACCCCAGACCCGCATTACCGAACAGGTAGCCAACGGTGTGGCCGTACGCATGGCCGTGCTGCACCTGCTGCTGTCCCAGAGCCACCAGGAGGAATCGCACTCATGACCACCAGCTACCTCATCACCGGCGCCAAACCCTATGGCGAACCAGCCCAGGACCTCCTGATCCGCGACGGGGTCATCGCCGATATCGGACAGAACCTCCAGGCCGATGACGCCGAGGTCATCGACGGCACCGGCCTGATCGCCCTGCCCGGGATGGTCGACCTCCACACCCACCTGCGCGAACCCGGCCGCGAGGACGCAGAAACTGTCGAAACCGGCAGCCGCGCAGCAGCCAAAGGCGGCTTCACTGCCGTGCACGCCATGGCCAACTCCTCCCCGGTGGCCGATACCGCCGGTGTGGTCGAACAGGTCTACCGACTCGGCGTCGAGGCCGGCTGGACCGAGGTGTACCCCGTGGGTGCAGTCACTAGGGGACTGGCCGGTGAAAGCCTCGCCGAACTCGGGGCCATGGCTGAATCCGCCGCAGCGGTCCGCATGTTCTCCGACGACGGGCACTGCGTAACCAACGCCCAGCTGATGCGCCGGGCCCTGGAATACGTCAAAACTATCGACGGATTCATCGCCCAGCACGCCCAGGACACCGATCTCACCGCCTGGGGCACAGACAACGCCGCGCAGATGAACGAAGGAAGCGTCTCCGCCACCCTCGGGCTGCCCGGCTGGCCCTCGGTGGCTGAGGAAGCCATCATCGCCCGCGATGTGCTGCTGGCCGACTACGTAGGCGCCAAACTGCATATCTGCCATGTCTCCACCGCCGGTTCAGTCGAGATCCTGCGCTGGGCCAAGGCCCGCGGCATCCAGGTCACCGCCGAGGTCACCCCGCACCACCTCATGCTCACCGATGAGCTGGTGGCCACCTATAACCCGGTCTACAAGGTCAATCCGCCGCTGCGCACCGAAGCTGATACCCAGGCCCTGCGCGAGGCTCTGGCCGAGGGCACTATCGATGTCATCGGCACCGACCACGCCCCGCATCCGGAGCAGGCCAAAGAATGCGAATGGGCCCAGGCCGCCATGGGTATGACCGGACTGGAGACCGCGCTCAACGCTGTCCAGCACGCCATGGTCGAAACCGGGCTGATCAACTGGCGGCGCTTCGCCGAGATCACCTCCACCCGGCCTGCCGAAATCTACGGCCATCAGCACCAGGGTCAGGAGATCGCAGCAGGTCAGAGCGCCAACATCATCCTGATCGACCCCGCGGCCAGCAAAACCATCACCCCCGAGCAGCACGCCAGTAAGGGACGCAACTCGCCCTTCCGCGGCATCGAGCTGCCTGGCGAGGTCCGCTACACCTTCCTGGCCGGCCAGCCGGTACTCGCCCAGGCAGAGCTGACCCAGCCGGTGACCGAAAGGACAGGCGCATGATCCTGACTCGCAATCTGGAGATGACCGGCACCTACCTCAACTACCTCTGGGTGGCCCTGGTCGTCATCGTCGTCTTCTGTCTGCTGATCTGGTGGGGCTGGCGCAACCGCAAACGCCGTCAGTCCGGTGTTCCCGCTCCGGCCGATGTGCCCGCCGACCTGCTGGAGGCAGAGCCCGAGGCCGCAGCCGAGGGCATGGTGATCGGCACCGTCTCCGCCGAGGACTACCTCGAGCGGATCGCCGTGCACGAACTCGGCCTGCGCACCACCGGCCGAATCGAAGTCCACAGCCAGGGAGCAGCCGTCTTCCGCGCCGGAACCCGAAACTTCCTGATCTCCACCACCGCCCTGACCTATGTGCGCACCGACCGGGGAGTGGTCGGCAAATTCGTCGAGAAAGACGGGGCGATCATCCTGGGCTGGAACCTCGGCGACGCCGAGGTCGAGACCGCCTTCCGGCCCCGCCGAGCTGATGAAGGGCAGGCCCTGCTGCAGGCGCTGACCCGCAAGACTGAAGGAGAGACCACCGAATGAGCACAACTGGAGCCACACCAGCGGTTCTGGTCCTCGAAGACGGCACCGTCTTCGAAGGACAGTCCTACGGGGCCAAGGGAACCACTCTGGGCGAAGCCGTCTTCTCCACCGCGATGACCGGCTACCAGGAGACCCTGACCGACCCCTCCTACGCTCGCCAGATTGTGGTGCAGACCGCCCCGCATATCGGCAACACCGGGGTCAATGACGAAGACCCCGAATCCCGGCGGATCTGGGTCGCCGGCTATGTAGTCCGCGACGCCGCCCGCCGCCCCTCCAACTGGCGTTCTGTCCGCAGCCTCGATGAGGAACTCGACCAGCAGGGGATCGTCGGCATCAAAGACGTCGACACCCGCGCCATCACTCGCCACCTGCGGGATAAGGGCGCGATGAAGGCCGGAATCTTCTCCGGTGAGGCAGCTGCCGCCAGCCGCGAGGGCCTCCTGGAACAGGTGCGCACCCAGCCCGATATGCTCGGCGCCCGGCTGGCCGAGGAGGTCACCACCGAAGAGGCCTACACAGTCGAACCGGCAGATCACGGGTACACCGGTGAGCCGGTGGCCACTGTGGCCGCCATCGACCTCGGCCTGAAGTCCATGACCCCGGTCCGGATGGCAGAACGCGGCCTGCGGGTCCACGTCCTGCGGGCCACCACGACCTTCGCCGATATCGAAGCCCTCGGGGTCGACGGCGTCTTCCTCTCCAATGGGCCAGGCGACCCCGCCACCGCAGCCGGCCAGATCGGGCTGCTGCGCGAGGTCCTGGACGCGAAGAAACCCTTCTTCGGCATCTGCTTCGGCAACCAGATCCTGGGCCGGGCACTGGGCTTCGGCACCTATAAACTGCCCTTCGGCCACCGCGGTATCAACCAGCCGGTGATGGACCACGCCACCGGCAAAGTCGAGATCACCAGCCAGAACCACGGCTTCGCCGTCGATGCCCCCATCGGCGAAGTGGTCACCGCCCCGCAGCAGCAGTACGGCCGGGTCCAGGTCTCGCACTCCAGCCTCAACGACGACGTCGTCGAGGGTCTGCGCTGCCTGGATATCCCCGCATTCTCCGTGCAGTACCACCCCGAAGCAGCCGCCGGACCCCATGATTCGGCCTACCTCTTCGACCGGTTCGTCGAGATGCTGACCACTGACCGCGTCGTCACCGGCGCGGACACCCTTCCCCCTGAAGATCGGCGGCCGTCTGCCGCAGCAGAGACCACTGGAGGCCACGCCTAAGATGCCAAAACGCACTGACCTCAACTCCGTGATGGTGATCGGCTCGGGACCGATCGTCATCGGCCAGGCAGCCGAATTCGACTACTCCGGCACACAGGCCCTGCGGGTGCTCAAGGAAGAGGGCATCCGGGTCATCCTGGTCAACTCCAACCCGGCGACCATCATGACCGACCCCGAGTTCGCCGATGCCACCTATGTGGAGCCGATCAGCCCCGAGGTGGTCGCCAAGATCATCGAGAAGGAACGCCCCGATGCGCTGCTGCCCACCCTGGGCGGACAGACAGCACTGAACACCGCCATCGCCCTGGATAAGGACGGCACCCTGGAGAAATTCGGGGTGGAACTCATCGGTGCCAATATCGCGGCCATCGAACTCGGTGAGGACCGCGAGAAGTTCAAAGGCGTGGTCGAGCGCTCTGGTGCCGAATCGGCGAAATCGGCCATCGTGCACTCCATGGATGAGGCACTTCAGGCAGTCAAAGACCTGGGCTACCCCGTCGTCGTGCGTCCCTCCTTCACCATGGGCGGACTCGGCTCCGGTATGGCCTATAACGAGGAAGACCTCCACCGGATCGCCGGTGCGGGACTGCAGTACTCACCGACCACCGAGGTGCTCCTGGAGGAGTCCATCCTCGGCTGGAAGGAATACGAACTGGAGATGATGCGCGACGCCAACGATAACGTCGTCGTCGTCTGCTCCATTGAGAACCTCGATCCAGTAGGTGTGCACACCGGGGATTCCATCACCGTGGCCCCGGCGATGACCCTGACCGACCGGGAATACCAGAAGCTGCGTGATATCGCGATTAACGTGATCCGAGAGGTCGGCGTGGACACCGGCGGCTGCAATATCCAGTTCGCCGTGGATCCGGCCACCGGACGCGTGGTGGTCATCGAGATGAACCCCCGGGTCTCCCGCTCCTCAGCACTGGCCTCGAAGGCCACCGGCTTCGCCATTGCCAAAATCGCCACCAAACTGGCCGTGGGCTACACCCTGGATGAGATCCCCAATGACATCACCCAGAAGACCCCCGCCAGCTTCGAGCCCACCCTGGACTACGTGGTGGTCAAGGTCCCGCGCTTCGCCTTCGAGAAGTTCCCGGCAGCCGACCCCACCCTGACCACCACCATGAAGTCAGTGGGCGAGGCCATGGCCATCGGCCGTAACTTCACCGAGGCCCTGCAGAAGGCACTGCGCTCTCTGGAGCAGCGCGGCAGCGAATTCAGCTTCGAGACCGACGACGTCGACGTCGAGGCGCTCAAACAGGGCATGGCGACCTCCACCACCGAACGGCTCTACCAGGTCCAGCAAGCACTGGCCGCCGGAGTCGACCTCGAGGAGATCTTCGAGATCACCGCCATCGACCCCTGGTATTTGGACCAGATCCAGCTGATCAACGAGACTGCCCAGACCCTGCGGGAGGCCCCTGAGCTGGACCGGGCCACCCTCCAGCTGGCTAAACGTCACGGCTTCTCCGATGAGCAGATCGGTGCCCTGCGGGATATGGAGGCCGCCGTGGTCCGCGGGCTGCGGCATGCACTCGGCGTGCGCCCGGTGTATAAGACAGTGGACACCTGTGCCGCCGAGTTCCCGGCCTTCACCCCGTATCACTACTCCAGCTACGACTTCGAAGATGAGATCGCCGAGCACGCCAAACCCTCGGTGATCATCCTGGGCTCGGGCCCCAACCGGATCGGCCAGGGCATCGAATTCGACTACTCCTGCGTCCACGCCACGATGGCGCTGAAGGAATTCTCCCAGGGCGGCTCCGGGTATGACACGGTGATGATCAACTGCAACCCCGAGACCGTCTCCACCGACTACGACGTCTCCGACCGGCTCTACTTCGAACCGCTGACCCTCGAGGATGTCCTGGAGGTCATCGCCGCCGAGGAACGCACCGGGGGAGTGGCCGGTGTCTTCGTCCAGCTCGGCGGCCAGACCCCGCTGAAACTGGCCCAGCAGCTGGCCGATGCCGGTGTGCCCATCCTCGGGACCACCCCGGCAGCCATCGATCTGGCCGAACACCGCGGAGCCTTCAGCCAGGTGCTGAACTCAGCGGGGTTGATCGCGCCGAAGAACGGGACCGCCGTCAGCTTCGAGGAGGCCAAAACTGTGGCCGACTCCATCGGCTACCCCGTACTGGTCCGGCCCAGCTATGTGCTCGGCGGCCGCGGTATGGAGATCGTCTACGACGAGACCGGGTTGGAGCGCTATATCGCCAATGCCACCGAGGTCACCCCTGAGCACCCCGTGCTGGTGGACCGCTTCCTGGAAGACGCTATCGAGGTCGACGTCGACGCCCTCTACGACGGCGAGAACCTCTACATGGGCGGGATCATGGAGCATATCGAGGAGGCCGGAATCCACTCCGGGGACTCCGCCTGCGTGTTGCCGCCGATCACCCTGGGCCCCGATGTGCTGCAGCGGGTGCGCGAAGCCACTGCCGCCATCGCCGCAGGAGTCGGCGTGCGCGGCCTGATCAATATCCAGTTCGCCGTGGCCTCCGATGTCCTCTACGTCATCGAAGCCAATCCGCGTGCCTCGCGCACTGTGCCCTTCGTCTCGAAGGCCACCGGTGTCCAGCTGGCCAAGGCCGCCGCACTGATCGGTACCGGGGTCAGCATCGCAGAACTGCGTGCCGGCTCCGGACACGAGGCCGCCGGGATCCTGCCCGAAAGTGGCGACGGCTCCCTGTTGCCGCCTGGGGCCCCGGTTGCGGTCAAGGAGGCCGTGCTGCCCTTCGCCCGATTCCGGACCCCGGAGGGCCGGGTTGTGGACTCCCTGCTGGGCCCGGAGATGCGTTCCACCGGTGAGGTGATGGGCATCGACGCGCATTTCGACACAGCCTTCGCGAAATCCCAGCTGGCAGCCAATAACCCCCTGCCGGTCTCCGGTCAAGCCTTCGTCTCGGTGGCCAACCGGGATAAGCGCGGAATCATCATGCCGGTCAAACGTCTGGCCGACCTCGGCTTCTCGATCATCTCCACCGGCGGGACCGCCGATGTGCTGCGCCGCAACGGGATCTCCTGCGAGGTCGTGGAGAAGATCGCCGGAACTGACCAGGGGCAGGGAACTGTGCTGCCACTGGTTGAGGACGGCAAGATCGATCTCATCATCAACACTCCCTCCGGCGGGGACGCCCGCAGCGACGGCTACGAGATTCGCGCGGCAGCAACCAGCCTCGGAGTGCCGGTGATCACCACTATCGCGGAGTTCGTCGCCGCAGTCCAAGGCATCGAAGCCCAGCGCAGCTACCGGTGGTCGGTGGCCTCCCTCCAGGAACACGCCGCCACCCTCCACCGAGCCGGACTCGCCGTGGCAGGAGCAGAATGACGACGACGCCCTTCGGGACCCGGCTGGCCGAGGCCATCGATGAGTACGGGCATCTCTGTGTGGGTCTGGACCCGCATCCGGGGATGCTCACCGACTGGGGACTCAGCGATGACGCAGCGGGGCTGCGCGAATTCGGCCAGCGGGTGCTCGAGGCCTGCGCCGGCCGGGTCGGGGTGATCAAACCTCAGGTGGCCTTCTATGAGCGCTACGGCCCCGAGGGCATGGCGGTACTGGCTGAGACCACCAGCAGCGCCAAAGAGGCCGGACTGCTGGTGATCGGCGATGCCAAACGCGGTGATATCGGCTCCACTATGGCCGCCTACGCTGAGGCGTGGCTGAATCCGGCCAATGCTTTCAGCGTGGACGCGTTGACTGTGAGCCCCTATCTGGGTTTTGGCTCCCTGGGCCCTGCGATCAAAGCCGCACAGGACTACGGTGCAGGGCTCTTCGTCCTGGGGCTGACCTCGAATCCGGAAGGCGCAGAGGTGCAGCTGGCCGCCGCGGGGGAGACGGGGGCAGCCAGTGCTGAACAGGGGAAAGAGACTGTGGCCGGCAGCGTGATTGCCCAAGCAGCGGCCGTCAACGGCGCCCCAGAGCGCCTGGGAGGCATCGGCCTGGTTATCGGAGCCACCACCGTCCAGCTGGCCGCTGAGCACGGCATAGATCTCTCCGTGGGGCGTCCGCCGATTCTGGCCCCCGGCTACGGAGCCCAAGGAGCCACAGCCGCCCAGATCAGAACCGGATTCGCCGGAGCCTGGGACCAGGTGCTGGTCAACTCCTCACGGGGGATTCTCAGTGCTGGCCCCGGCGTGTCAGATTTGGTCAGTTCTGTCGCCTCATCCCGCGCTGACCTGGACTGAAACCGCCTATCTCCTAGTCAACGGTGTCACGAGCTATTGCCCTAGACGCAAATTGCCGCTAGATTCTGCCACAAGGAAATGTCCTGACTGGGCACCACTACGTGGAGGAGTAGCACAGTGGCACTGAGAGAGCTGACCCAGGAAGAGCGAGATACCGCCCGGAAGAAGGCTCTGGCCGCCCGCGCTGAACGCGCAGAGGTCAAAAAGGGCTTCGGTGAAGGATCGCTTAACTTCGACCAGGTCCTGGCCAAGGCCGATAGGTCCGAGGCAGTAGCCCGCCTGAAGACTATCGAGCTGCTGGAGTCGCTGCCGGGTATCGGCCGCGTCACAGCCACCCGGATCCTGGAGGAGCTTGGTGTCTCAATCAACCGCCGACTCGGAGGTCTGGGGGTCAAGCAGCGCAAATCTCTGGGCGCGCATCTGGCACAATTAGCCTGATGCCCCATGTGACCGTTCTAGCCGGCCCGACATCGGTGGGAAAGTCCACCCTGAGCCGCTATATCCGCAGCACCTATCCCGAAGTCCACTTCTCGGTCTCTGCGACCACCAGGCCAGCCCGGCCCGGTGAGGTCGACGGAGAGGACTACCTGTTCATCAGCCCCGAACGCTTCGACCAGCTACTGGCTGAGGACGCGTTCCTGGAGTGGGCGGTGGTGCATAAGAAGCACCGCTACGGCACCCTGCGCAGCACTGTGGAGGAAGCCATGGCCCAGGGCAAGAACGTCCTGCTGGAGATCGATCTCCAGGGTGCCCGCCAGGTCAGGGAGAAGATGCCGGAGGCACAGTTCGTCTTCCTGGCCCCGCCCAGCTTCGATGACCTCGTCACCCGTCTGATCGGCCGGGGGACTGAGGATGAGGAGGAGAGGCAGCGTCGGCTGGAAACCGCTAGAATAGAACTCGCCGCGGAGCCGGAATTCGACGTCACCATCATCAACGACGACGTCGAGCGCGCGGCAGCAGAACTTGTGGCCCGAATGGGCTTCGAACCGAAACCCCAGACTGAAGGAACTTTGTGACTGAGCAGCTTGAAGGCATTATCGACCCGCCGATCGACGACCTGGTGAAGAAGGCAGAGTCCAAATACGCCCTGGTGCTCTTCGCAGCCAAGCGCGCCCGCCAGATCAACAACTACTACGCTCAGCTGCACGAGGGGCTCTTCGACCACATCGGTCCGCTGGTGGAGACCAAGCTGAACGAGAAGCCACTCTCCATCGCACTGCGCGAGGTGAACGAGGACCTCCTGGAGCAGAAAGCCCCCGCCGCCGAGGCAGCTTGAGCGACTGACACTCCATGAAAATCGTCCTCGGTGTCTCGGCCGGCATCGCCGCCTATAAGGCTGTTCATCTGGCAAGACTCTTCAAAGAGGACGGACACCAGGTGGATGTCATCCCCACCCCGGCATCGCTGGAATTCGTGGGGAAGGCTACCTGGGAGGCCATCAGCGGCCGGCCCGTGACCACCTCGGTCTTCGAAGGGGTGGATGAGGTCCGCCATGTGCGGCTGGGCCAGGAGGCTGACCTCATCGTCGTCGCTCCTGCCACCGCGGATCTTCTGGCCAAGGCCCGTGCCGGAATGGCCGGGGACCTTTTGACCTCCACCCTGCTGGCCTCTGAGGCGCCGACGCTTCTGGTGCCGGCCATGCACACCGAAATGTGGCAGCATCCAGCCACCGTGGAGAACGTCGAAGTCCTGCGTGGCCGCGGAATCCAGGTGATGGAACCGGCCACCGGGCGCCTGACCGGCAAGGACTCCGGCCCCGGGCGGCTGCCCGAACCCGAGGACATCAAAACCCAGGCAGATGCTCTGCTGGGTGTGCAGAACTTTGGACATGCCTACGCCGCGGGAACCGGAGAGTTTTACGCACCAGATCCGAATATCCAGCCGCCTCTGCTGGGTAAAACGGTCCTCATCACCGCAGGCGGCACTCGCGAGCCCCTGGACCCGGTGCGCTACCTGGGCAACCGGTCCTCCGGTCGGCAGGGGCTGGCGCTGGCCCGGGCAGCTCAGGCCGCCGGAGCAGAGGTGAAACTCATCGCCGGGGTCATGGACGTACAACCTGGTCCCGAACTGCGCGGTATCGAGGTCGTACCCGTGGAGACCACCGAACAGCTGCATGGTGCTGTGCTGCGCGAAGCAGATACGGTCGATGCACTGATCATGGCTGCCGCCGTGGCTGACTTCCGGCCGGCTGACTATGCGGCCACCAAGATCAAGAAATCCGATGACGGTACGAACCCGGTCATCACCCTGGAGCGCAACCCGGATATCCTCGCTGAGACGGTGACCCGCCGGAAAGAGCAGGGCATCGGCCCGGGCGTCATCGTCGGTTTTGCCGCTGAGACCGGAGACGAATCCACCGACCCCCTGCAGCTGGCCCAGCAGAAACTGCAGCGCAAAGGCTGCGACCTCCTGGTCTTCAACCGGGTGGGAGAGAATCTCGTCTTCGGTCAGGACACCACAGAAATTCAGATCCTGGCCTCAGAGGCGGCTAAAGAGCAGCTGGCAGCCACCGGCAGCGAGCCCGAGCCCGGTGTCCGGGTACGTGGCACCAAACAGCAGGCCGCGGAGGCCGTCATCGGCTGTCTCAGCAGACTGCTGACCGATTGACCCCCGCGGCCTCAGGCCGATCGGCGAAGATCAGACTTTCTCCAGCAGCATCGCAGCGCCCTGACCCATGCCCACACACATCGTGGCCAGGCCCCGGTCAACCGCTTCATCCTCCATCCGACGCAGCAGCGTCAGCACAATACGGCTGCCCGAGGAACCCAAGGGGTGGCCCAGAGCAATAGCCCCGCCATCGGCGTTGACCACTGATTCATCCAGGCCCAGCCGGCGGATACAGGCCAGCGACTGGGAGGCAAAGGCTTCATTGAGCTCCACGGCACCGATCTCATCCAGAGACCAGCCGCTGCGCTGCAACACCCGCTCAGTAGCCGGAACCGGTCCCAGGCCCATGATCTCCGGTGAGATCCCGGCATTGGTTCGGGCAACCACCCGGGCTCGGGCCTGAAGGCCGAATTTCTCCACCGCTCGCTCAGAGGCCACCAGCACAGCCGAGGCGCCATCATTGAGACTCGAGGCATTGCCTGCTGTCACCACAGAACCACCCGAGACTACCGGACGCAGTTTGGCTAGGACCTCCACCGAGGTGTCCGGACGGGGACCCTCATCGGTGTCCACGGTGGTGACCTGACCCTTTCGGCCCGGGACATCAACCGGAGTGATCTCCCGGCGCAGACGGCCGGCCTCTGTGGCGGCAACAGCCCGCTGATGGGACTGCAGGGCAAAGGCATCAGCATCTTCCCGGGAAATCCCATCCAGCTCAGCGACCTCCTCGGCAGTCTCCGGCATGGAGATCATCCGCTTCTCATGCTTGAGATGCTCAGGATTGATGAACCGAGCCCCAATAGAGGTATCGGCGATCTCACCGGGGCGGGCAAAGGCAGTGGTTGGTTTGGCCATCACCCAGGGGGCGCGGGACATGGACTCCACACCACCGGCGACCACGAGATCGGCATCACCGGCGGCGATCATCTGCGATGCGGTGGCAATGGCAGACATCCCCGAGGCACACAGCCGGTTGACCGTCATCCCCGGCACCGTATCCGGGAACCCGGCCAGCAGCCAGGACATCCGGGCCACATTGCGGTTCTCCTCACCGGCACCATTGGTATTGCCGAAGACCACCTCATCCACCTCAGCGGGGTCGATACCGGCAGCCTGGACGGTCTCACGGATCACCAGGGCAGCGAGGTCATCGGGGCGCACAGCCGAAAGGGCGCCGCCATACCGGCCCACCGGGGTGCGGGTGCCGCCGACCAGGAAGGCAGCCGGGGCAGATGCGGAACTGGGCGAAGACATGATCAAACCTCCAAGAGATTGCAGTGGGGGAGCAGGGGCTCAGCGTCGGGAAGTGCGGGTGAAGGCGGAGATCCCGGTGATATCCCGGCCCACAATCAGTGCCTGCATGGAATCAGTGCCTTCATAGGTGGAGACCACCTCCATATCGGTCAGATGACGCGCAATATGGTTCTCCAGCAGCAGTCCGTTGCCGGCCAGGATGTCCCGGGCCTGCCGGCACATCGCCAGGGCCTTGCGGGAGGTGGTCATCTTCACCAGAGAGGCCATCCCGTCGGTGAGCCGGTCAGCCTCAGCCAGCTCAGCCATCCGAGTGCACATCAGCTGCATGGCGGTGAGATCAGAGAGCATTGTCGCCAGCTTCTCTTGGATCAGCTGATAGCTGCCGATCGCTGCACCGAACTGCTCCCTATTGAGGGCATACTCTGCTGCGATTTCGAAGGCGGCCATGCCATGGCCGACCGCCTCCCAGGAGGCCCCGCCCCGGGTGGCGCGCAGCACCCGATTGACGTCCTTGAAGCTGTTGCAGTCGGCCAGGCGGTTCTCGGCCGGAATCCTCAGATTCTCGATGACGATATCCGCCTGGTTGATGGAGCGTTTGCCCACCTTCCCGGTGATGACCTCAGGGCGGTAGCCCTCGGGATAGGAACCGTCGGCCTGGCGCTCCAGGACAAAGGCCTTGACTTGGGAATCGGCCTCATCGCGGGCGAAGATGGTCACCACATCAGCGGCATGACCATTGCCGATCCACCGCTTATGCCCATTGAGCACCCAGGTCTCACCCTCTTTCCGGGCCGAGGTCTCCAGAGAGACGGAGTCCGAACCGTGAGTGGGCTCAGTCAGAGCGAAGGCGCCGGTGCGCTTCAGCTGGGCCATCTCCGGCAGCCAGCGGCTGCGCTGTTCCTCATTGCCGAGCATATAGATCGTGCCCATGCAGAGATTCGAATGCACACCCAGGAAGGTGTTGACCGAGCCGTCGATCCGGCCCATTTCGCGGGCGATCACCCCGGCTGCCCGCCGGGACAGCCCTGGGCAGCCGTAGCCGGGGATGAAGCCCCCGACAATGCCCAGCTCAGCCAGTGGGGCAAGCACCGGCTCGGGGAACTCTGCGCGCTCCCAGTATTCATTGATCACCGGCAGCACATGCTCATCACCGAAGCTGCGCACAGTATCCCGAAGCTGGGCCTCCTGGGCTGAGAGCCCCTCGTCGAGCAGGAAGTAGTCGGGGTGCTCAATTACAGATGTCATCAGTTACCTTTCGCGTCTTCGCAGAGGGCTTTAGCAAGGGCGGTGCGCAGAGTTTCGGGCACCGGGGTGGGTTTGTCTGTCTGCGGGTCAAGCAGCACGATCACCGCTTCGCAGCTGAGGCAGAGGTTGTCCTCTTGAACCAGATCGTGGCGGACTGCATAGGAGGTGTTGCCGATGCGGGTGATCCACACATAGGCGCTCAGTTCGCTGCCGTGGTGCATCGGCCGGTGGAACTGTACGTTCATACTGCGCACCACCCGGGGGAAGCGATGGCGTTCGGCACTGCCGCCGGCCCAGTGGTCGGAGGCCTTGATCCGGGCCTCCTCCACCAGGGTCAGGGCCCGGGCGTTGTTCACATGCCCATTGATGTCCTGGTCTGACCAGCGGATAGTGATCGGGGCCTGGAAAGCAACAGCGGGTGGGGTATAGCTCATCGGGCTGCCTCCTGAGCCGGTGCGGTGCTGCGGGCTCGCAGCCACTGACGGACTTCATCTCCATCCGCGCCCAATCGGGGTGGGGCTTTGGTGTAGTGGGCCGGGGTGCGGCTGAAGGAGACTGGGTGTTTGATGGTGGGCACTGTCTCCTCGGCGCTGCCTGCTGGAACAACCGGGTTCAGTCCCAGGCGTTCGGCGAACTGCACACCTTCGCCGATATTGAGAATCGGCGCACAGGGGATCCCCTGTCCCTGGAGGACCTCGAACCAATGGTCAGCCGGCTGCTGAGCCAGGGCCTCAACCAGCAGCTCGCGCAGAGTCTCGCGATGCTGATTCCGTGCCTCCATGGAGGAGAACCGGGGGTCCTCGGCGGCCCATCCGAAGCTCAGGGCCTCAGCCAGGCGGGAGAACTGTCGGTCATTGCCGGCACAGATGATCAGTTCCTTATCCGCAGTGGGGAAGGGGCCATAGGGGTAGAGGCTGGGATGGTCATTGCCCAGCCGCTGCGGAACATTGCCGCAGGCGGCATAACCGGCGGTCTGATTGACCAGGCCGGAGAGGGCAGAGGAGAGCAGGTCCAGTTCCAGATGCTGACCCCGGCCGGAGACGCTGCGTTCATGCAGGGCCGCCAGAATGCCGGTTGCTGCATGCAGCCCGGTGATCACATCGAACATCGCCACCCCGGCCCGCTGTGGCTGACGCTCCGGTGAGCCGGTGACCGACATCAGCCCGGAGAGTCCCTGAACCAGCAGGTCATAGCCGGGCATATCCTTGCCCCCGCCGCTGCCGAAACCGGTGATACTGGTGTGAATCAGCTGCGGATGCTTAGTGGTGGTCGTCTCGGCATCAAGCCCATAGCGGCTCAGACCACCTGGTTTGAAGTTTTCCACGAACACATCGGCCTGCCCGACCAGCTCATGGGCGGTGGCGAGGTCCTCGGGATCGCGCAGGTCCAGCACAATGGAATGCTTATTCCGGTTCACCGCGAGATAGTAGGTGCTCACCCCGTCACGCTCGGGCGGAATCCACGTCCGGGAGTCGTCCCCGGCAGGGGCCTCGACTTTGATCACTGTGGCACCCATATCGGCCAGCAGCATGGTGCAGTACGGTCCGGCCAGGATTCGGGTGAAATCAGCGATGACGACGCCGCTCAGCGGCCCCTGGGGTGCCCCCGACTGAGATCCAGTCGAGGAGGCGCCCATGTGCTGGGATACATCCGGCATATTTCCTCTTTCGTTCAGTGTGCTATGAACCACAGAATCACTGGTGATTACTGTCTGTCCAATACAAAATCGCGTGTATTCTGATACCTAAAATGCAAGAGTAGGAGGGATATGGAAGTCCATCAGGCCCGGGCCTTTCTTGCGGTGGCCGAGGAGTTGCATTTCGGTCGGGCAGCAGCCAGGCTCAGAATGGCGCAGCCGCCGCTGAGCCGCCTGATCCGCCAGCTGGAACGCTCCATGGGCGCTACGCTCTTTGAACGCAGCACCCGCCATGTGGCACTGACCTCGGCCGGACAGGCTCTCCTGGAAGATGCCCAGACCCTGGTCTCGGTCTCGGAGAACGCCAAACAGTCGGTGCGCAGCGCGATGACCGGTGAGACCGGCAGGGTCCGCCTGGGCTTCGCCGGGGCCTCGATCAACCGGCAGGTCGGCCAGCTGGCCCGAAATATCCGGGCAGTGCGTCCCGGTATCAATCTGGAGCTGCACAGTTCTCAGTTCTCCCATCTCGGGCTGCAGCGGGTTTTGGACGAATCTCTGGATCTGGTCATCGGTCGGTGGGACTTCCTGCCCCCAGGGATCGACTCCGCAGTCATCCGACTGGAGGAGCTGATGCTCGCTCTGCCGGAGTCTCATCCTTTGGCCGGCCGAGAGCAGGTCAGTATGTCCGAGCTCTCCCAGGAGCCCTGGATCGTCCTTCCCGCCGGGGCCGGTGCGGCCCTGCAGAACCGGCTGAACTCGCTGGCCATGGCTGCCGGCTATGTTCCCCGGGTGGTGCAGACTGCACCGGACTCCTGGACTCTTGTGGTGCTGGTCGGAGCCGGGTTGGGCTGTGCGCTGACTCTGGACTCGGTCCGGGACAATATCGCCTCTGATGGTGTCTCCTTCATCCCGGTGGCCGACGGTGGTCAGCCCCTCGAGGTGCGGATGATCTGGCGGGCTGCCGATACCAGTCCAGCCCTGCGCGCAGTGGTGGATCTGGCTGAGCGGATGTTCCCCGATCCCCGGAACGTCGAACACTGAGGCACCCGGTTCCGGTTCAGGACTCGTAGCTGTACCAGCCGTGGCCGCTCTTACGGCCATAACGGCCTGCCTCATAGAGCTCTTTGACGGCGGGGTCGGGCAGGGATGCGGGGTCGCCGGTCTGTTCGTATTCGGCCAGCCGGATCAGATAGACCACGTCGATGCCGACCAGATCCATCAGCTCGAAGGGGCCCATCGGGTGGCCCAGGGCGGTTTTGGCCGCAGTGTCGATGTCCTGGAAGTCCACGATCCCCTTGTTGTAGAGATCCAGGGCCTCCTTGCGCAGGGCGTTGAGCAGCCGGTTGGCCACGAAACCGGGGACCTCTTTATGCAGCTGCACCGGATCCTTGCCCATGGCCTCGGCCAGGGCAGTGGTGGTGGCCACGGTCTCGGACGAGGTCTGGGGGTTGGGCACGACCTCAACGCATTTCATCACCAGGGCGGGGTTGAAGAAGTGCATATTGCAGACCTTCTCCGGCCGGTTGGTCGCCTCCGCGATCCGGGAGGAGACGATATTGGAGGAGTTGGTGGCCAGGATGGTGTGCGGTGGGCAGAGCTCATCCAGCTCACTGAAGAGACTCTTTTTGATCCCGAGATCCTCCACTGCGGCCTCGATGACGAAATCGCTCTGCTTCACCGCAGCATCCCGATCAGTGGTCAGGTTCATCCGGTCCCAGGTGGCATCGACCTCATCCTGACTCCGCCGGCCTTTCTGCACATCCCGGTCGAGGCGTTTGGCCAAGCTGGTGCGTGCCTGCTCGAGCTGCTGTTCTTTGATATCGATGAGGTCAGTGCTGAACCCTGCCAGGGCGGCGACCATGGCGATCTGGGCGCCCATTGTGCCGGCACCGATGACGCTGACCCGGTTGATCTCTGAGGCGGTAGTGCTCTGGGTTTCTGTCAAGACGATCTCCTTAGCTGTGCTCGGCGGTGTCGGCATCGGGACGGAAATTCGGCCGGCGCTTCTCAATGAAGGCCCTGGTGCCCTCAGCCTTCTCTTCGGTGCTGTAGAGCACCGCCTGGGCGAGGCGTTCCAGCAGCATTCCGGTGCTGGGATTGACGGTGAAACCGTGTTGGACCACAGTCTTGGCCAGCTCTACCGCCAGTGGGCCGCGGGCCAGGATGCTCTCGGCACGGCGCAGGGCCGCCTCCTTCAGCTCTTCCGGTTCCACAACCTCGGAGACCAGCCCCCAGGACAGTGCCTCCTCAGCGCGGATTCGCCGGCCGGTGAGAATCACATCGGTGGCCCGGCCGATGCCCACGATCTTGGCCAGTCGCTGGGTGCCTCCGGCGGCGGGGATGATGCCCAGGCCGGTCTCGGGAAGGGCGAACTGGGCGTTGCTGGAAGCGATGCGGATATCGCAGGCCAGGGCCAGCTCATGGCCTCCTCCGAAGGCATAGCCGTTGACCGCGGCGATTGTGGGTTTGGGGAAGTTCTCGATCCGCTCATAGAGCCGCTGCATGGTCGCAGCCAGCCCGTCCACCGGGGTGCGCTGGGCCAGCTCATTGATATCGGCACCGGCTACGAAGGCCTTCTCTCCGGCGCCGGTGAAGATCACCAGGTGGGTCTCGGCGTCGTCGTGGATTTCATCCAGTGCCGCAGAGACCTCGGCAAGAACCTGACGGTTCATCGCATTGCGGGACTCCGGACGGTTGATGGTGATCCAGGCGATCCCGGCACTGCGTTCAACAGCGATCAGTTCAGGGGCTGCTGATGTGGATGCGCTCGAGGTGCTCATACGTTCTCCTCCTGGTCAGTCTCAGTTCGGGTGGCAGATTCGGCCCCGGTAATTGGTGCAGCACCGGAGCGTTTGGACAGATAGGTGATTGCAGCTGCGGCTGCGACCAGACCGATACCGGTCACCGCCGCCCAGAGCATGGGCAGGAACAGCAGCGCTCCGCCGACGCCCAGCATCAGCCGGGCTGGCCAGCCCAGGACATACTCCACAGCCGGCAGCCACCCGTTGATGGAGCTGGCGATGGCGACCACGCCGATGAGGCTCAGCGCGAAGGCCGAGAGGACCTCGGTGACAGTTCCCTGGGCCACCAGAGCCGGGTTCAGGGCAAAACCGAAGGGCACAATGTATTTGGCCGCGCCCAGTTTCATCGCGGTCAGACAGGTAGCCATGGCCGAGGCCTTGGAGATACTGGCCGCGGCGAAGGCTGCCAGACCCACCGGGGGAGTGATGTAGGAGACCGAGGCCCAATAGATCACAAAGAGGTGGGCGGCAATGGGGTCCACGCCCAGGGCGGTGACTGCTGGGACCATCACAATCGCCAGGAAGACATAGGCAGCTGAGATGGTCAGTCCCATACCGAGCACGAAGCAGACCACTGCACCGGCGATCAGGATCAGGATGAGGTTATCGCCGACCAGGGCCACCAGATCTCGGGAGAGGGACAGTGCAACACCGGTGGCCGAAAGTCCGCCGAGGATCAGACCCACACCGGCGATCAGCCCGATGATCTGACCCAGGGTCTTACCGGCGTCCAGCAGCATGGCGGTGAACTGTTTAGGGCCGAAGCTCAGTCCCGGTTTCAGGAAGGCGATCACCAGCAGGATGCCCACAATCCAGTAGGGAACCTGAGCTTCGGAGCCGGCGCTGAAGAGCATAATGGTCAGCACCACCAGCGAGGCGATATACGGCCAACCGGCCAGCAGGGCCGCACCCACTCGGGGAAGCAGATCCTTGGAGGTTCCGGCCAGACCCTCGCGGGCGGCGTAGCCGTCGATCTGGATGAAGATGCACAGGAAGTACAGCACTGCCGGGATGGTCGCGGCGATCAGCACCTCGGTGTAGCTGACTCCGACGAAGGAGACCATCAGGAAGGCCACAGTTCCCATAATCGGGGGAGTGATGGAACCGCCCGATGCCGCAGTGGCCTCCACTGCACCGGCCATCCGGGCGCTGAAGCCGGATTTCTTCATCGCCGGGATAGTCATCGGCCCGGTGGTGAGCACATTGGAGACCGCGGAACCGCTCATCATGCCCAGGGTGGCCGAACTGGCCACCGAGACCTTGGCCGAGCCGCCGCGGTAACGGCCGAAGATCGCCATCGAGAGGTTATGGAAGAAGTCAGCGCCACCGGTGTGCTGCAGCACGATGCCGAAGAGCAGGAAGCCGATCAGTATGGAGCCCACAGTCTCCATGGGCAGACCCAGGATGCTTTCGGGGCCCATCGCGTGAACCTGGGCCAGCGTGGTGACGTCATAGGGGATGCCCTGCAGGATCGCGAAGGGAATCCCCTCGGCGATCAGCGGGTAGAGGGATAGGGCCAGCGCCAGGGCGGCGACGATCCAGCTGGAACTGCGACGCAGGGCCTCTAAGACCACCAGCCAGAGCACAAAGCTCAGCACGGTCGCGGTGGTCGGGGCGATGAACTCCCAGCCGTATTCCTGAATCTCGACCCCGTTGACCGCGAAATAGCCGCAGGTGAGGATCGTGGCCACCACAATGAGGCAGTCGTACCAGGGGACACCGGTGCGGGGGCTCGCCTGGGCTGCGGCAGCCGGCTGAGCTTCGGCAGCTGCCTCGGTCTCGTCTCCGCCGTCAGTCTCGGTGTCCTTGGCCTTGCGCAGCGGCCAGACGATGAACACGATCGGCAGGAAGCAGGCCAGCAGCAGATAGAGATAGGAATTGGTCAGAATGGCCAGCCCGCCTAAGTTCCAGAAGAAGACCTGGTTCATCGACAGCAGCACGCCGACGACAGTCAGCGCGATGACCACAACGCTCCAGAAGCGGGTCAGCCGTGGGTTCTTGGCCGCAGTGGTGGCGATGAGCTTCTGCACATCCCCGCCGGAGGGCTGCTGGGCGCGGTCCTGACCATCGGTGGCCCGCGTGGAGACCTCTTCGGTGGTGGTTGTCATCATCCGGCTCCGTTCTGCTCTGCGTCGTCGTCATCGCCGTCTGTCTGCCCGTCATCGGAATCGCGGCGGTTCTGCTCGTCCATGGGGTCGGGCACATCGTCGACACTGGGCAGGGAGGGCAGATTCTCGTATTTCCAGTCCACCCACCGTTGAGCCAGATCCTCGGCATCGGAGTTGTTCTCCAGGAAGGAGGGCCAGGCATCAGCCATGAGCTCCTCGCGCTCCAGCAGGGCGTCCTGGCGGGCCTGCAGATCCGGGGTCCAGCGGCCGATCCGCTCGAAGAAGGCCACAGAACTTTCATGGAAGGGCACCACCATGGGATCCAGCAGCACCACATCCCGATGGAAGTTCTGCGCATCCGGGGTGACGTCCTTGAAATGGTCGAAGAGCTCATCGATGTAGTCGATCAGCTGGGCGACCTCGTCGGCGGGCCGGTCGGCCAGTGTGGTCAGCGGAATCGTGTACTGCATATTCACCGCTGATTCCCCCGGCTCCATACCGGCACCATCGGTGAACTCCCCGGGGCGGACCATAGGTGCCAGTTCCTCCCAGGTGCTGTAGCGGGATTCATCATCGCCGCCGAGGTCCAACCACCGGACCGGGTACTGGGAGGCCAGCTCCTCAATATTGGAACCGACCGTATTGTGGTAGAGCGCATCCAGCTGTCCGGTGCGCAGGGCCTCGACCTGTTCGGAGTATGAGATGTCCACCTGGACGACGTCCTCGCCGGTGAGTCCTCCGTAATTCAGGATGGCCTCGAGTTTGCGGTTCATCGAGGTGCTGGCGGTCAGCCGCGGATAGCGCCGACCCTCGAGGTCGCTGACCGTTTCGATACCGCTGTCCTCGCGGACCAGCACACCGTAGTTACCCGGCGGGGTCCAGACCTGGCGGAGTCGTTGCGGGCCCCACGTCTCGGAGGCGAACTCATCATTGCCCTCGAAGGCGTAGTAGTACTCATCGCCAGCGCGGGCGTAGTCCGCGGTGCCGTTGATCAGAGGCGCCAGCCGGCCGATACCGGTATCAGAGGTCATCAATCGCACCGGAATGCCGACTTCGCTGGTGAGTGTATTGGCCACAGCAGCGAGGTCGTTATAGGTACCGGTGCCGATGCCATAAGTCGACCAGACGAACTGCCGGGGCAGCGCGGAGTTGGTGGCAGCAGGTGCGCCTGCTGCACAGCTGCTCAGGGAGGCCGCCGCGGCAAGTCCGGCCGCGCCCGCCAGGAAGCTGCGGCGGCTGAAGTGGATGGTCAAAATAATCTCCCGTGACGTTGACTGTCATGGCTTGTGATCCCAGTCACGCATCTGGGCCTCCACTATTCATATCCCTGAATGTATGACTCAGGCCACTATTACGGGGTACTGATACTCAGGGGGTATCAAGTAGGTGGGGAGATGGTAATAGCCCCCGGCTTTGATTGCCTCCGACCCCGCCTGGTGATTGTGTGTTGTGAGTCACTCCCTTGAGTGTGGGAGTGGGTGATGCATACCCCCGGAGGAGAAGGAACTCAATGTTTGACCTGTCGATGATGGTGGCCCAGTCGGCGCGGCAGTTCCCGCAGAAAACTGCTCTCATCTCAGGTCAACAGCACTGGACCTACGCCGAGCTCGATGCGGCCATCACCACTGTGGCCAACCAGCTGCGCGCCCAGGGCCTGACACCGGGCCAAGCGGTGGGGCTGCAGCTGAAGAACACACCGTCCTTCGTCATCGCCTACTACGCGGTGCTGCGGGCCGGCCTGGTGGTGGTCCCGTTCAACCCGCTGGCCGTTGAGCGCGAGGTCGAACACATCCTGACCGTCGCCGACTGCCGAGCAGCCGTGGTCGGTGAGGCCACTGCTGCCACAGTCCGAGCTGCGGCAGCCGGAATCGAAGATTTCCTACTGGTGATCGACACTGATCCCACGGGCGAGGACAGCCCCTTGCAGCAGGGTGAGCTGAGCTTCGCAGAGCTTTTGACCCCCGGTCCTGAAGTAGCCGGTCCTGAGGCAGCCGGAGGCCCTCAGTCAGGGCGCAGAGCCGACGACGACGCCGTGATTATCTTCACCTCCGGCACTACAGGCCGGCCCAAAGGTGCAGCCCTGAGCCATTTCAACCTCTGGATGAGCTGCACGACCCTGAACACTCGCAGTGACCCCACCTCAGATGAGATCGCTTTGGGCTGCCTGCCGATGTTCCATGTCTTCGGGATGTCAGGGATTCTCAATGTCTCCATGGCCTGGGGGATGACCCTGGTGCTGATGGAGAAACCCGATGCCGAGGGCATCCTGGACCTGGTGCAGGCCCACCGGGTGACCCGTTTCTCGGCGGTGCCGACCATGCTCAGCGATATCGTCGCCGCCGGTGCCGGGGGACGTGATCTCAGCACTGTCCGCAGGGTTACCTCCGGGGGATCAGCCCTGCGACTGCAGCTGATCTCCCAATTCGAGGAGATCTTCCCCAATGCGGCCCTGCTCGAAGGCTACGGCGCCTCCGAGACCACCTCCTCGATCTGTGTGAACCAGAGCCGTCAGGAACGCAAAATCGGATCAGTCGGAACTCCCTCCTGGGGTATCCGAATGCGGGTCACCAATAAGGAGGGCACCGTCCTACCGGCAGGTGAGGACCAGATCGGCGAGCTGCAGGTCACCGGCCCCACCATCTTCAACGGCTATGTGGGGGACCCCGGGGCCACCGAGGCCAGCTTCGCCGGTGACTGGTTCCGCACCGGAGACCTCGCCCGCATCGATGAGCAGGGCTATGTCTTCATCGTCGGCCGGCTCAAAGAACTGATCATCCGCGGCGGCTATAACGTCTACCCCTCCGAGGTGGAACAGACCCTGCAGCGCCACCCTCGGATCCGTCAGGCAGTCGTCGTCGGGCTCAGTGATGACCGGGTGGGACAGGAGATCGCCGCCGTCGTCGTCCCTCATCCCGATACTGAGGTCACCGAAGATGAGGTCAAGGACTACGCCCGGGCTGAGCTCTCGGCCTATAAATGCCCCAGAATTGTGAAGATCGCAGCCCAGCTGCCCCATTCGACCACCGGAAAAGTGCTGCGCCGAGAAGTGCTGAATTCCTTCTTCGACTGAAGATGACAACTGGCCCAAGAGCCCCTGCCCGCCGCGATAGGATGACCCGGTGAGCTCATCAGATTCTCTGCGCCTGTTCTCCTCCGAGTCAGTGACAATCGGGCACCCGGACAAAATCTGCGATCAGGTTTCGGACTCCATTCTGGACGCCCTGCTGGCCGTGGACCCCAACTCCCGGGTTGCTGTGGAAGCACTGACCACCACCGGTCTGGTGCAGGTGGCCGGTGAGGTGACAACCTCCGGCTATGTGGAGATCCCACGACTGGTCCGCGACACTCTGGTCGAGATCGGTTATGACTCCTCAGCCAATGGGTTCGACGGCGAACGGGTCGGAGTCAATATCTCCATCGGTCAGCAGTCCGCTGAGATCGCTGAAGGTGTGTTCAACTCCCTGGAGGCCCGCACCGGCGGTGCCGAGGACCCCCGCGACGCACAGGGTGCCGGAGATCAGGGCATCATGTTCGGCTACGCCACCAATGAGACAGATACTTTCATGCCGACCCCGATCGCCCTGGCTCACCGGCTCTCGGCACGACTGACCGAGGCCCGTCAGTCCGGGGACCTCGAATACCTGCGCCCGGACGGAAAAACCCAGGTCACCATCGGCTACGACGGCGAACGCCCGGTGAGCCTCGACACCGTGGTGGTCTCCACCCAGCACACTGATGAGGTCACCCAGTCGAAGCTGCAGGCCGATATCTCCGAACAGGTCATCGCCCCGGTGATCGAATCCAGCGGACTGGACCTCGGCGATCTCGACGAGATCATCAACCCCTCCGGTCCCTTCGTCATCGGCGGTCCGGTGGGCGATGCCGGGCTGACCGGGCGGAAGATCATTGTCGACACCTATGGCGGCTTCGCCCGCCACGGCGGTGGAGCCTTCTCCGGTAAGGACCCCTCCAAGGTGGACCGCTCAGCCGCCTACGCCATGCGCTGGGTAGCCAAGAACGTGGTGGCCGCGGGACTGGCCGACCGTGCTGAGATCCAGATTGCCTACGCCATCGGCCGGGCACATCCGGTGGGTGTCTATGTGGAGACCTTCGGCAGCGAGAAGGTGGATCCGGTCCAGATCGCCGCAGCAATTCGCGAGGTCTTCGACCTGCGGCCCCTGGGCATCATCGAGGATCTGGACCTCAAGCGCCCCATCTACGCCGAGACCGCGAAGAACGGTCACTTCGGGCGCGAGGAATTCCCTTGGGAGAAGCTCACTAGGGTCGATGCCCTCCGGAAGTACTTCGGCGCCTGAGCCTTAGCCAGTACCTGCAGAGCCAGGAAGCTCTAGCTGCGCTGCCAGATATGCAGCAGATACCCGTAGCTCAACCCCAGTGACTCAGGGTGCCGGGCCAGCCACTGCTCGGCGACCTGCTGCGGGAACTCCAGATGCAGAACTTGTTCGAAGTCACTGCGCCGCTGAAACTGCCAACTGCTCATCACCGGGACAGTCTGCGCCCCATGGGAGGCCCACCAGCGGGTGGGGTAGCTGTCCCGTCCCTGGGCAGCGGCCGGGGCACTGGCAGCCAATAGCTCAGCGAAATCCCCGGCCACGTGGTCATTGTCCACCACTACCAGTTTCCCGCCGGGGCGAAGCACTCGTTCGGCCTCGCGGAGCCCGGCCACCGGGTCGAAGCCCTCGCTGGGGAAGAAATAGGCGAACCGCGCATGGATGACATCCACACTGGCAGTCGGCAGCGGAACATGTTCAGCCGAACCGTGCACCACCTGGATCGCGGGATCCCTGGCCTGGGCCGGGCCCAGCAGCCGCTGATCGGGTTCGACCCCGATGACCTCGGCAGCATCAGCGTATTTCGGCAGCCAGAACCCGGAACCACAGCCGAGATCCACCAGGACCTTGTCCTGCCAATCAGCGGCCTGCCGCAGCCGCCGCCACAGCACACCACTGGGGTCGATCGCCTCATTCTCCAGCTCATAGAGGGCCGGGTCCTGGCCCTGATTCGCCGCCGGAACAAAGTCATGAAGTGGCTCAGTGTTCTGCGAGGTCATCTGTTGAGTATGTCATCCGCGCTGATCACCGCGCCCGGACATGCTCCATGTCCCCGCCCCCGAGTAGCATCGAGTCCATGACAGGACAGCAGCCCAACGGGGAGTCAGCCACCGCTCTGACCGCTGTCCAGCCTGGCCTCTTCGAAGCCGCCAGATCAGCCCCCGCCCTACCCGCCGGCACCACATCGAAGCTGCCGATCGCCCAGGTGCTGCTGGAATCCCCAGTTCCCCATCTGGACCGACCCTTCGACTACGCGGTACCGGTGGACCTCGAGGAGAAAGTGGTCCCCGGCTCCCGGGTCAAAGTCATGTTCTCCGGCCGGGAGATGCCCGGCTATGTGCTCAAGCGCCTGGAGCGCAGCGCCACCGCGCACCGGTTGAGCTCCATCCGCCGGGTGGTCTCACCACTGCCGCTGCTGGGCGAAGAGATCCTAGAGTTGGCCCAGCGGGTGGCCGCCCGCTATGCCGGGGTGACCTCCGATGTACTGCGTGCAGCCATCCCCCAACGGGTAGCCAGAGTCGAGAAGGAGTTCATCGGCCAGCCGCCCCCGCAGACAGCTCAACCAGCTGAGGAGCCGGGGCCGCGGGAAGCCGGTCTGGCGCTGAAGTCCTATGGTGAGCACAGCTGGGCCCACCAGATCCTCCACCGGGTTCAGCAGACCCTACAGGCCGGAGGCGACGCCGTCGTCGTCGTTCCTGATCAGAGGGATGCGCAGGAGGTGGCCAGCCTCCTGGAGGATGACCTGGGCACCGAGGTGGTAGCCCGGCTCAGCGCGGATATGGGGCCTACGCCCCGCTACCGGTCCTATCTGCAGCTGCGCTACGGCCAGGCCCGGGTCGCAGTGGGCACCCGCTCGGCAGTCTTCGCCCCGGTGGCCAATCTGCGCCAGCTGATCATCTTCGACGACGACGACCCCAGCCACGCCGAGCCCCGGGCGCCCTATCATCATGTGCGTGAGGTGGCCCTGCTGCGAGCAGTGCAGACCGGGGCCAGCATCCGCTTCCTGTCCACCTCCCGGAGTCTGGAAGTGCAGCGGCTGGTCGAACGCGGCTGGCTCACCGAGACCGCCCCGGACCGTGACGCCCGCCGGGCTGGCACCCCATTGGTGACCGCCTCCTCGGACTCCTATCAGCAGGAGCGGGACCCCACACTGCAGCAGTCCCGCCTTCCGGCAGTGGCCTTCCGCAGCATCCGCAAGGGTCTGGAACAGGGGCCAGTGCTGATCCAGGTGGGACGTTCCGGGTTCGTGCCGGCGGTGATCTGCGCTGGCTGCCGGACGCGCCAGCAATGCCCGGAATGTCATGGTCCGCTGGCCCTGCCGGCCCATCATGGACAGTCGCAGTCACTGCGCTGCCGCTGGTGCGGGATCCACCAGCGGGGGCACCGCTGCGCTGAATGCGGTCACCGCGAATTCCGTGCCGCTGCCCGGGGCACTGAGCGCACCGGGCAGGAGCTGGGACGGGCCTTTCCGAATGTGCCGGTGATTCTCTCCACTGCGGGGCAGTCAATTCCGGAGGTGGGGGAGAAGCCTGCCCTGGTGGTCTCCACCCCCGGAGTGGAACCGGTGGCCGCCGCCGGCTACAGTGCGGTGATCCTCCTCGACGGAGACCTCCAGCTGGTGCGTGATGGCCTGGATGTGCCCCGCCAGGTGCTCTCCCGGTGGTTTCGGGCAGGTTCGCTGGCGCGCTCGCGGAGTGAGGGCGGGGCCGTGGTGGTCACCGCGGAGAGCCAGGAGCTGACCGGGGCGCTGGTGCGCTGGGATCCTGCCGGATACGCACGGCGTGAGCTCTACCGGCGCCTGGAGTTGAACCTTCCCCCGGCCACCCGGATGCTCTCGGTCACCGGAGAGCCCACAGAGGTCCGTGGGCTGATCCATGAGGTGAAACTGCCGGCAGGCTTGGACTGGATCGGCCCCGCCGAAGCCCCTGGTGGTGAATCCCGGTGGCTGCTGTTCTTCGGCTATGCCCAGGCTGAGGAAGTCATCGCCGAGATCCGCCGAGTCAGGCGCACTACCAGCGCCAAACCCCAGAAGGGCACTACGCGTGCCCTGCGCATCGCCGTCGACGATGTCTCATCCCTGCAGTTCTGAGCCGGTCACTCCTTCGCCAGGGCAGTCAGAGTGCCCAGCAGAGTATTGGCCCCGCGGATGACATCCGGCCAAGGAGTGTGCTCAGCCGGGCTGTGGCTGTGCCCGCCGGTGCTGGGAACAAAGATCATCCCCGTGGGCGCGATGGCGGCCATATTCTGTGAATCATGACCTGCCCCGGAGGGGATATCCATGGTGGAGAACAGATGGCCGGCAGCCACTTCAGCAATCACCTGCCGAATACCACTGTCCATCACAGCGCCATCCACCAGTGGCTTGAGCCCATCGGTGAATCGGACACTGTGCTCATCGGCAGCAGCCTGAGCAGCTTCCAGAACCGCGGTCTTCAGCTGCTCGGCCTTCTCCCTGGAAGGATCGCGGAAATCCACCACGATTTCGACAGACTCCGGGACCACATTGGCACTGCTGGGCTCCACCCGGATGATGCCGGTGGTGGCCACCGCATCTGGGCTGATCGCCCTGACCTTCTGCGGCAGGGCAAGAATGAACTGGGCGGCGGCCAATGAGGCATCCTGGCGGCGGTCCAGGGGAGTGGTACCGGCATGATCCGCCTTACCGGTGAACCGGACAGTGCCACCACCCATGGTCACAATCGCGGTGACCACACCGATCTGGGTGCCCGTCTCCTCCAGAACAGGGCCCTGCTCGATATGCAGCTCCACTGAGGCATGAACCGAGCCCGGGGCCAGCTTCAGCTCGGCGGCACCGGCAAGGTCCCCACCAGCGGCAGGCAGGGCCTCAGCCAGCGGCTGGCCATAGCGTGAACTCAGGTCAGAAAGCTGTTCAGTGGTGAAGCCATGGGTCAGGGCAGTGGAGCCCAGCAGAGAGGCATAGCTGCCCTCCTCATCGCTGAAGACAACTGCCTGAACCGGCCTCGCCAGCGGAGTCTGGGTCTCATGCAGCCGACGCAGACACTCCACGGCGGCCAGGGAACCCAGGGGGCCGTCGAAGATCCCACCATTGGGCACAGCATCGATATGCGAACCGGACCAGACCGGGGCCTTATCCGGGGCCGCAGCCTCCAGCACGGGGGAGGAGATGACCATATTGCCGATGCTGTCGGTGCGGACCTCCAGCCCGGCCTCCTGACAACGGCTGATCAGCCACCGGCGGGCCTCTTGATCGGTCTGGGAGAAGGACTCCCGGTCCACCCCGCCCTGCTCGTTGCGGCCGAACCTGCCAAGTTCCTCGAGGTCAGAGACCAGCCGGTCCTCATTGACTGTCAGAAGAGTATGCGCATCGACCACAAGAGCCTCCTGGAGTGCGGGGTGATTAACTATTTCCTCCGCGATCCTACGCCCCCGTGACACCGACCTCTCGGCCGAAGCGGCGCACTGCCCTGGCCACCTGAACTGGCTTCTCGTAATGGACCAGATGCCCAGAGCCCCGGATGATCTCCAATTGGCCCTGCGGCAGCGCATCCCGGACGGCCATCCGTCCAGCCACCGTGCTCAGATTGTCTTTGGCACCGGGCAGCAGCAGCGTGGGCAGATCGATCTGCGCGGCGAAATCTGCCACGGTGTACCGGCTGGAGGCCCGGTAGGACTCCAGGAGGGTCTGCCGATCTGTGTAGCCGCCGAAGAACTGCCGGTGCTGATCCCGCACGTAATCGGTGAGCTTCTGGTCCCACCCCACGCCCAGGGTCACATTGGTGACCTCCAGAATCGTCGGTGAGCGCAGGAAGGCATTGCCGGCTGTCTCGGGCAGCAGCTGGCTGAGCCGATAGTAGAGCTCTACCACTGCAGCTCCGGGAAGCAGCCGGCCGGCGAAGACATTATTCGTCACCGGTGCACTCAGGGCCAGACCCGCCCATTCCCGCCGATGAAGCGCAGCGTGGGCCGAACAGACAATAGTGCCGAAGGAATGCCCCAGCAGCAGATCCCCGGGGCCCAGGCCTAATTTCTCCGCCAAGGCCTCGACGAACTTCGCATACAGTTCCACTGTGTGCTCAGTACGTGTGCCATCGGCGCCCCGAAGCGGTTGGGTCAGCCCATAACCGGGGAGGTCCGGCACAAAGACCTCATACTCCGGCAGCGCATCAGCGATCAGCTGCATCCCGTGATGATCGCCACGAAAGCCATGAATTAGCAGAATCCTCGGCGGTTTAGCTGGGCGTTTCTCCTGGTGAGGACTGTATGTCCAAAGACCCACCTCGGTGCCCACCTGCTGACCAGCAGTTTCGAGGCGGATATCGAGCCTAGATTCGCTCGCCTCTCGCCGTGGATAGTTCACCCAAGGGGTCGGCAGGAAACGGGCCGGCGTCGTCGTCGCTGTCTTGCTCACGCATGCCAGCGTATCCACTCGGTGAAACATCTAGACTGTAGGGAGTCGAATTTTCCGTGAACTCTTGGATAGGTGCGCACCTGTGAGCGAAACTGCTAAGCCCTCGTATGACTTCCAGCGGATCGAAGCCAAATGGCTGCCGTTCTGGGAGCAGGACGGGACCTTTGTGGTCGATGAGGCCGACACCCGGCCCAAGAAATATGTCTGCGATATGTTCCCCTACCCCTCCGGGGATCTCCACATGGGTCACGCCGAGGCCTTCGCCATCGGGGATGTGCCGGCCCGCTACTGGCGGCTGCGCGGCTATAACGTGCTGCACCCCATCGGCTGGGACTCCTTCGGACTGCCGGCCGAGAACGCCGCGATCAAGAACAACGCGCATCCGGCCGAGTGGACATACAACAACATCGACACCCAGGCCGCCAGCTTCAAGCGCTACGCGATCAGCACTGACTGGAGCCGCCGGCTGCACACCTCCGATGAGCTCTACTACCGCTGGACCCAGTGGCTGTTCCTGAAACTCTACGAACGCGGCCTGGCCTACCGGAAGAACTCCCCGGTCAACTGGTGCCCCTCCTGCCAGACAGTGCTGGCCAATGAGCAGGTCATCGGCGATGGCGTCTGCGAACGCTGCAAGACCCCAGTCACCAAGAAGGCCCTGAATCAGTGGTACTTCAAGATCACCGACTACGCCGACCGGCTGCTCGACGATATGGAACAGCTCGAAGGCAGCTGGCCCGAACGAGTCCTGGCGATGCAGCGCAACTGGATCGGCCGATCCACCGGCGCCTCTGTCCGCTTCCGCGTCGAAGATTACGAGGACATCGAGGTCTTCACCACCCGGCCCGATACGCTCTACGGGGTCACCTTCATGGTGGTCGCCGCCGACGCTGAGCTGGCCGCCGAACTGGTCACCGATGCCCAGCGCGCTGAACTGGAGGAATACCGGGAGAAGCTGAAATCGGTCTCCGAGATCGAGCGGCAGTCCGCCGACCGGGAGAAGACCGGAGTTTTCCTGGGCCGTTACGCGGTGCATCCGCTGACCGGTGAGCAGATCCCGATCTGGGCTGCCGACTACGTGCTGGCCGACTACGGCACCGGCGCTGTGATGGGTGTGCCCGCTCACGATCAGCGTGACCTCGAATTCGCCCTGAAATTCGAGCTGCCGGTCAACGTGGTGGTCGATACCGGTAACGAGAACCCCGCCGTCAGCGGCGAGGCGGCCGCCGGTGAAGGTGTGGCGGTCAACTCCCCGAAATGGGACGGGCTGGCCAAGGACGAGGCCATCACCCGCTCCATCGAGGTTCTTGAGGCCGATGGCGCCGGCGAGGCCAAGGTGAACTACCGGCTGCGCGACTGGCTGCTCTCCCGCCAGCGGTTCTGGGGTGCGCCGATCCCGATCATCCACTGCCCCGACTGCGGGGAGGTGCCGGTGCCCGATGATCAGTTGCCGGTGCAGCTGCCCACCGATATGCGCGGTGAGGAGCTGGCGCCGAAGGGCCAGTCGCCGTTGGCCTCCAACAGCGACTGGGTGACCGTGGACTGCCCGGAGTGCGGTAAGACCGCCACCCGGGACACCGATACCATGGACACCTTCGTGGACTCCTCCTGGTACTACATCCGGTATATCGACCCGCAGAGTACCGAGGCCGCGTTCCCCACCGAACTGGTCAATGAATGGCTGCCGGTGGACCAGTACGTCGGCGGTGTCGAACATGCCATCCTGCATCTGCTCTACTCGCGGTTCTTCACCAAGGTCCTCTACGACATGGGCCTGGTGAACTTCACCGAACCATTCAAGGCCCTGCTCAACCAGGGGCAGGTCATCAATGGCGGTAAGGCGATGTCCAAATCCCTGGGCAATGGCGTGAACCTCGGCGAGCAGCTGGAGGCATTCGGCGTCGACGCGGTCCGGTTGACCATGCTCTTCGCCTCCCCACCGGAGGACGATGTCGACTGGGCAGATGTCAGCCCCGCAGCCAGCCAGAAGTTCCTGGCCCGTGCCTGGCGACTGGCCCAGGACGTCTCCAGCGACCCCGGGGCGGATGCCGCCACGGGTGCTCAGGGCCTGCGTGCGGTGACCCACCGGACCATCGCTGATGCTCAGGCGCTGCTGGAGGACCAGAAGTACAACGTCGTCGTCGCCCGTCTCATGGAGCTGGTCAACGCTGCCCGCAAGGAGATCGACTCTGGGGCCGGTGGCGCCGACCCCGCCGTGCGCGAGGCCGCAGAGGTCACCGCACAGATCCTGTCCCTGGCCGCGCCCTACACCGCAGAGGATATGTGGGAGATGCTGGGCCATCAGGCATCAGTGTCCAACTCCACCTGGCCCTCCTATGAGGAGGCCCTGCTGGTCGAGGACACCGTCACCGCAGTGGTCCAGGTCAAGGGCAAACTGCGTGACAAGCTGGAGGTCCCGGTGGACATCAGCGAGTCCGAACTGGAGGAGAAGGCCCTGGCGCTGCCGAAGATCCAGCGCTACATCGCCGAGGACGGCGGTGTGCGGAAGGTGATTGTGCGCGCACCCAAACTGGTCAACGTCGTCACCGGCTGATCCCTGCGAGAAACACCCGGATTATCGGGCCCAAGGCAGGGATAGATCATGAGCAGAACTGACGGCGAGGCTAGAAACAACCGGTGGGTCCAGGCTCAGAACAGCCGGCTGGAAACCATTCGGGGCCTGAGACGGCATCATGTCACCCTGGTCCGGCCCAGTTTGCGCCGACGGCGTGGCCGGGTGGCAGTGGTCACCGATGCAGCCTGCGGGCTGCCGGTGGACCCCACCACCGGCCGGCCTGTCCTGGGCGTGCTCGGCGAGCACCTGGAGATCGTGCCGATCCCGGTGATGATCGACCGCGGGCACCGCGACCAGCGGCCCGAGATGTACCCGGAGTACTCACCGGAGCTGAGCCGTGATCTCCCGCTGGCCCTGGCCCAGGGGCTTCCGGTGCGCACCTCCCGGCCGGCAGTCGGGCGGATCGGGCAGGTCTATCAACGGCTGCACCAGCAAGGCTTCTCCGCAGTGGTCTCCATCCACCTCTCCGCGCATCTGTCAGGAACCTACGACGCCGCCGTGCTCGCCGCGGAATCAGCCCCCCTGCCGGTCAATGTCGTCGACTCCCATCATGCGGGCCTCGGGCTGGGCCAGGCAGCACTCTGGGCAGCCATGCAGGCGCGTACCGGTGCCGATCTGGAGTGGGTGACCGCCAATGTCAATGGCATGGTGGCAAGTTCCCGGTCGGTATTCGCGGTACCAAGTCTGGAACAGCTGCGCCGAGGAGGCCGCATCAACCGGATCGCCTCGGTATTCGGTTCGATGATGCGGATCAAACCAGTCCTGGAGCTGCGGCAGGGGGAGATTGCCCCCTTGGAACTGACACACTCCATGAACCGAGCTGTCTCGCGGATGCAGGAAGCCGCCATTAGCCACGTCCAGCAGATTGATGCCGCCGATACACCCCGGTTGGGTGTCCAGTACTGCGGGAACCTGCAGCAGGCCCAGGACCTGGCCGATAAGCTGCAGCCGCATTCCAGTGAACCCGTGCCGGTGCTAGAACTTCCTCCTGCCCTGGCCGCACACCTCGGACTGGGGGCATTGGGCATCACCATCACCAAAGACGGGCATCCCCTGCTCCGGACCCCGCCGGGCTACCTCTCCTAGACCTACCGCACAGACTGGTTCCTGGGGATTTCCCCAGTCCAGCCCTAGACGGTAGCGACATGCCGCTGTGCCCACAGTCGTCTGGACCTTGGGTCCTGTGCAGCCTGTCCAGCTCTAGCCTCAGAGCATGCAGCACTATGACCCCGAGCTGGAAGGGTTCCCCGAGGATCGGGAAATCTTCACCCGCCGGGAACGGCTGCGTGCCCAGAGGGAGGTGGAGAACGCATCACCGGTGCGGCTGCGACTGGGGATCTCAGTAGTGCTCGTCGTCCTCGCCGGAGCTCTGAGCTGGATGACAGTCTCCTGGCTGTTGGACCGTACTGCGAGCTCCGAACCCTTACCGGAAGCCCCCGCCCTGGGTGAGGAGGACCAGGAGGACGACCCCGGGGAGACACAGCAGGAGAACCGGCCGCCAAGCCCCGGCGGCGCCTCTGCTGAGGGCGAGGACAACACCGGCGAAGGCCCTATCCTGGTCCATGTCGCAGGTGGCGTGGCCGAACCCCAGGTGGTGGAACTTGACCACGGGGCCCGGGTCATCGAGGCGGTAGAAGCAGCAGGCGGCCTCACCGATGAAGCCGCCGCAGAGGGCATCAACCTCGCAGCAGAGGCCCAGGACGGCACCCTGATCTATGTCCCGACCAGCGAGGAGCTCGAATCCGGTGCGGGCGCCGAGCTGCCCCATAACGGAGCAGGCACCGCACCCGATGCCGATGACGGGACAGCGGGGGATGATCAAGCCGCCATCAACATCAACACCGCCGATGCACAGGAATTGGAAGAGCTGCCCGGTATCGGTCCAGCACTTGCCGAACGCATCATCACCTACCGGCAGACCCACGGCGACTTCGGCTCCGTGGAGGAGCTGGCTGCAGTCAGCGGGATCGGACCGGCGATTATCGAGAACATCACAGATTCGGTGACCTGGTGAGTCGCAGCATCAAAGAAGCCCAGCCCCTGGACCTGCGGCTGCTGCCTGCGGTGCTGGTCCTGTGGCCAGCAGCCTTCTTCGGGGTGGGGCTCACTGTGACCGCACTGCGGGTCACTGCCACCGTGCTGGTTCTGGCCGCGGCCCTGGGCATCGGCTGTTGGCTGCTGACCTCCGCCCGCCGTCGCCTCAGAGGGATATCCGTGCGGTCCCTGCTGGCCCATAGTGTTCTCTGTGCCGGTGTGGCCGCGGCAGTACTGCTCACGGTGGCCAATACCAAGGACGGCTGGGTCCAATCTGGTTGGGCCGATGCCGTGGCCAGTGATGTCCCCGTGGAGGTCACTCTGCGCATCACCGGGGACGCCCAGCCGCTGCAGAGCCGTGGTTTCGATGGGACGGACCAGGTCCGGCTGCCAGTGCGTGTGCTGTCCTACCGCAGTCCGGGCGGGGAGACGTTCACTGCAGTCGGAGCCGAAGCGGTTGCCATCCTCCCCGCGCAGAATCACGCCTCAGCTGGCTCGGAATCGACGACTGCGGCACAGGCACCCCTAGAGGCCGGCAGCAGGTACCGGGGACTCATGCAGGCCGGACAGACCGCATCGACCGACCGGGTGACTGCAGTGCTGCGCCCCTTCGGCTCTGAGGGAATCCCCCGGCAGCTGGAGCCCGATCTCTGGTCTGAGGTGATGGACAGGTTCAACGGGCTGAGGCAGGCCACAGCGGAGCAGTCCCAGCACACCCTGGGGGAGGCTCCGGCCCTGCTGCCGGGGGTGATATTGGGTGATCGCTCAGGACAGGGGGCTGAGCTCACCGATGCCATGCGGATATCGGGGTTGACCCATATGACAGTGGTCAGCGGGACACACTGCGCATTGGTGATGGGTGCACTGCTGGGACTGATGCGAATCACCGGCGTACCGCGCTGGTGGATACCCCCGGTACTGCTGGCTGGGCTGGCTACGTTCGTGATGTTGGTGCAGCCGGCACCGAGCGTGATCCGTGCTGCCGTGATGGGAGGAATCGGGGCGCTGGCGGTCTTCGCAGGCCGGGGGAGAACCTCATCGGCCCTACTATGCCTCTGTGTGGTCCTGCTGCTTCTCTACGACCCTTGGTTCGCCCGTGAAGCTGCCTTCCAACTCTCTGTGGCCGCAACGGCTGGCATAGTGCTCGTCGGAGCGAGGCTGAACCTCTACTTCCAGCGCTGGCTGCCAGGCTTCATCGCCGCCCCGCTGGCCCTTGCCAGCTCCGCCCAGTTGTTCGTCACCCCGGTGCTCTTACCGCTGGCTGAGGGGATCACCCTCTACAGTATCCCCGCCAATATCCTGGCCGGGCCTCTGCTGCCCCTGGTCACCGTCCCCGGCACCGCAGCAGCTGTGATCTCCACGGCCTTGCCCTGGGTCTCACAGGCTCTGCTGTGGCTGGCCGGCTTCCCCGCAGCAGCCATTGCCCTGATCGGTCATTCGGCGGCTGCCTTGCCGCAGGCACTGGCACCCTGGCCACAGGGAGTTCTGGGATGGGTCTTAGCGGGGATCTACACGGCGGCGGCGGTGCTCATCTGCCGGGCCGTGATCACTGGGTCCCTGGGCGGTCGCGGGCAGCGACTGCTGCTCAGCTGCACAGCAGGTGGCCTCATCGCCGTGGTGGTACCCGGTCAGATGTTGATGGCCGGGATACTCGGCCGTGGTCTGCCCGAGGACTGGCGCCTGGCGCTCTGCGATGTGGGGCAGGGGCATATGTTGGTCATCCGTACCGCGGAGCAGAGTGGGATTGTGGTCGATGCGGGGCAGGAGCCTGCTGAGGCGCAACGGTGTCTGAACCAGTTGGCGGTGGAGCAGGTGCAGATCCTGATGATCACTCATGATCACGCCGACCATTATGGCGGGACACCCGGAGTGCTGGCGGCCGCTGACGTGGAGACTGTTCTCTATTCGGCCTCAGCGGGATGGGCGCCATCGGAGGCATTGGAGTTCGAGGAACTGCCTGAGCTGCGAGCTGAGGTGGGGCAGGAGGGTATCCATGAGGGACAGTATCCGCTCAGCTGGGAGATCTGGGCGGCCGCCGACTGGTACCCCAACCCCAATGACAACTCCCTAGTGGTCAGTTTTGACCTCTGGGATGCCAAAACGCCAGTAGGCGCAGTCGGATCCGCGAACAATCCGCTGCGCCTACTGGCGATGGGTGACCTCGAGGAAGAGGTCACGGGACTCATGATCACCCGTGATGCCCTACCGGCGGAGGTCGATGTTTTGAAAGTCTCACACCATGGAGCAGCCAATGGCGGTACTGAGATCCTTGAACGGACTCAGCCCACCGTGGCGCTGATTGGAGTTGGTGAGGACAACACATACGGTCACCCGGCTGCCGAGATTCTCGAATCCCTCGAGGCACTCGGTGCCGGGGTGTACCGCACAGATCTGCACGGGACCGTTGTGTTCAGCCTTGCGGCTGAGGGCGGGGAGCTTACTCCTCGTCGTCTTCCTCGGACTAAACGACGGGCAGCTTGAGCTCATCGCCGACGTAGATGAGGTTAGGATCCTCGATCTCCTCGGCGTTGGCGCCCCAGAGGTCCTCCCAGTCGAGGTCCAGCTCCTCGGCGATGGAGGCCAGGGAGTCACCGGACTCGATGGTGTAGGTCTCATCGGAGACCTCAACGTCAGTGTTCGGCTCAGCGGAGAACTCCGCAGCGGCCGGGGCAGGGGTCTCAGCCTGGGGCTGCTCCTGGGGAGCTTCCTGCTGAGTCTCCTGCTGCTGCGGCTGGCTCTGCTGCTGAGACTGCTGGTTCTGCTGGGATTCAGTCTGCTGGTTCTCGCTGCTCGCGTTGCTGCCGGAGTCAGAAGAACCGCTGTTGCCAGAAGAGGTGTTTCCGCCGCCGCCACTGGGCGAGCCGGAAAGGCCGAGCTGTGCGGAGCAGGATGGCCACTGGCCCCAGCCGTAGCGGGCCTGAAGTTCAGTGGCTACGGCGATCTGCTGCTCACGGGTGGCCTGGTGGGGGTACTCGGCGTACTGCTGGCCGCCCATGGAGTCCCAGGTGGCCTTCATGAACTGCAGTCCACCGTAGAAGCCGTTACCGGTGTTGATGGACCAGTTGCCCCCGGACTCGCACTCGGCCAGCCGGTCCCAGTCGCTCTGGGCGTTTGCAACGGGGGCCTGAGCGACCACTGCGCCGCCGGCCAGGACTGCGGCAGCCATGGAGCCGCCCACGATCCGCTTGAAAGTCTTTTGAGTCTTCATTAGTGCCTTATTCCTCACTTAGTCGAGAGTTCTGAATCTGTACTTCATGACGCGATGGGAACGCGCGGTAGGTCACGTAAACATCACAGAAGTTTTGCCGCACTCCAGTAAAGAGTCTCGGAACGGTCACGTCAACCGGGGAATCAGGGGGTCTCTCAGGTCAAAAACCCCGGAATCATGCGGATCTAGCTTCGTTATCAAGCTGTGATCTTAGTTTCTGTGAGTTTTATGTGAATCAGGTGCTGGAACTACAGCATGTGCCCCGGTTTGCAGATCCAGGCTGGCCGTGACCGGCTCAGGCTCGCCGCGGGACCCCAGGAGGGTCACTGTGTTCGCGGCGATGACCAGGGCGATTCCTGACCAGGCTAGAACTCCCAGCGCTTCGCCGAGGAAGACCATGCCGATCAATGCGGCGAAGAACGGATGCAGTGACATGCCCAGCCCGAAGATCAGAGGCGAGATTCGTCGCAGCACAATGAGGTCCAGGGCATAGGGCACAGCAGTGGAGAACAGTCCTGCCAGCAGAGCAAAGACATAGGCCTGCCAGGGCGGCTGGAAACTGTAGATGATCACGACGACGGCCGGCAGCATCCCCGTTGCCGAAAGGATCGTGGCAGCTGCGGCCCCCTGGACCCCAGGGATCCGGCGCCCCACCACACGATTGGTGAGGATATAGCCGGCCCAGCAGACACCGGCCAAGAGTCCAAGCCCGATGCCGAGAAAATCACTGGTGGGGCCCGGCTGGGTCAGCAGGACCACCCCGCCGAGGGCAAGCAGAGCCCCGATCCCGTCACGTAGGCGCCGGGAAGAGCCGATGGCCACAGCCAGGGGGCCGAGGAACTCCAGGGTCACTGCCATACCCAGGCCCACTCGGCTGATTGAGGCGTAGAGCGCAGTGTTCATCACCGCGAAGATCAGGGCCAACAGGATGATCGGGCCCCATTGGGAGCGGGTGAACTGCCACAGTCGTGGCCGGGAGATTACCGCGAGGATCACCGCAGCCACGATCTGGCGCACTGCGACCACACCGACCGGCCCGAGTGAATCAAAAGCACGGGAGCCGAAAGCAGCGCCGGTCTGGCTGCTGCAGGCGGCAGTTGCCATCAGCGCGAATCCGCTGGCGGAATTCTCTGGTTTCCCTGTGGACTGCGGGGTTCGATCACTCACGTCCTTCATCTTCCCGCGCAAAATGTTATGCACATAATGCAAGTCTGTGCACTGATATACGCTTGATGCATGTCCTGGGAGCTTCGGCATATCCGCACTCTTGCGGCCATCGCCGATCATGGCAGTCTCACCGATGCCGCAGCGGCCCTCGGGGTCAGCCAGGCCCAGGTCTCCCGAACTCTGAAGAGTCTCGAAGATGCCTGGGGTGTGCTGCTGGTGCGCCGGCAGCCCCGGGATACGGTACTGACTGCCGAAGGCCAACGGGCTGTCACCAAGGGGCGGCGTCTGCTGCAGCTTGCCGAACAGATGGAGGCCGAGGCGCGTGGCCAGGGCCGACTCCGAATCGGCTATGCCTGGGCTGGGGCGGGTAAACACACCACCGCACTGCACCGCCGCTGGAAGAGACTGCATCCCCAAGGGGAGCTCGCCTTCGTCCGGGCCACAGGTGCGCTGGCCGGACTCGGTGAGGGCCTAGTGGATGCTGCCATCACGCGCACCGAGCCGGATCCCGGCAGATTCAGTTCCGTTCTGGTGGGCACCGAGCGCCGGGTGGCCTGCTTCCCCGAGGACGACCCCTGGGTCCGACGACGGGTGCTGCGAATGAGAGACTTCGCCGGCCGCCCGCTGATCGCCGATACCCGGGCCGGGACCACAACCCCGGAACTCTGGCCAGAAGGCCGCAGGCCCTATGTCTCAGCCGATGTGAGTTCAGTGGACGAATGGCTCGATGCCATTGCAGCAGGCCGGGGGCTCGGGGTCAGTTCCGAGGCCACCGCCCACCAGCATCAGCGCTCCGGGATCAAATACAAGGTCATCACTGATGCCCCACCCCTGGGCGTCTGGATCACCTGGCACCGAGGTGAGGATACGGCGTCGTTGGCTGAGCTGCGTGCCCTGCTGGCCGAGCTCTACGCTGCGGCCTGAGTCGCTGAGGAGCCCAGGGGTTCACGAAGGGTCGGGCAGCTCATACAGCGCGGCCCGCCCCGCCCGCGGCCCAGCTCACCGCCTGGGACCTCAATGACTTCGACCCCGGACTCGCGCAGGAACGCATTCGAGGTCGGAGTCCGGTCATAGGTGATGACCACACCGGGGGCCACCGCCAGCGCATTACAGCCGTCATCCCACTGCTCCCGGGCAGCTGAATGCACATCCTGTTCAGCAGTCAGGATCCGCAGCCCATGCAGACCCAGCGCCTCTGCGATCGCCCGGTGGGCCTGGCCCGGGGCGTGATCGGCAATATTGAGCTCACTCTCCCCACGCGGGGTGATCGTGTAGGAGGCGAGCTCCCCGAGACCGGCGTATTCGATGAAGGAGCGTTCATCGACCATGGTCATCACCGTGTCCAGATGCATGAAGGAACGCTGCTTGGGCAGATCCAGAGCAACCACTCGGTCTGCTGAGCCGGCGGCGAAGAGCCGCTTGGCCAGGCGTTCGACTCCCTGGGCTGTGGTCCGCTCACTCATACCCACCAGGACGGCACCATTGCCGATGACCAGGACATCACCGCCCTCAACAGTGGCCCGGCCGTCGTCGAGCCCATCCGACCAGCGGTTGAAACTGGTCTCTGCGAACTGTGGATGCCAGCGGTAGATCGCCTCATAGGTGACGGTCTCGCGCATCCGGGCTGGTTTCTGCATGGAGTTCACCGCGACCCCGTCATAGACCCAGCAGGAGGCATCCCGGGCGAAGAGGTGGTTCGGCAGCGGCGGGACCACAAGATCATCGGGGCCCAGCGAATGCAGCACCACTGAGCGCGGCTCATCGGTGAGCTCAAGGAGCTCCCGTTTGGTCAGGCCGCCGATGACCAGCTCCGCCAGGGCGCCGGGGTCCAGCCCTTCGGCGACATCGCGCAGCACCGGGGCGGCAGCGGGGCCGTGCAGACGCTCATCGAATGTCTGGTCCAGCACAAATGACTTGGCCTCCGGCACGGCCAGAGTCTCACGCAGCAGCTGATCCAGGTGCAGCACCTCCGCCCCGGCCTCAGAGAGAGCCTGGGAGAACTGATCATGCTCCTCCTGAGCCCGGCGGACCCAGAGCAGATCATCGAAGAGCAGCTCATCCTTGGTCTCCGGGGTCAGGCGCAGCAGCTCGGTTCCAGGACGGTGGACGATCACCTGGCGGAGCTGGCCGACCTCGGAGCCGACGAAGGGTGCAGTAGTTGAAGGGCGAGGATTCATGTCGCTCATGCTTACACATCCCACCCCGGGGTTGGGGGAAGCAGTATCCAAAATGTGGACGGCGGGAATCACAGGAGCCTCTCGGTGATTGAGTACTAGTGGATCTGCAAGCCAGAGATGAAGGAAGCTGAATGTCGCCCAAGCTCTTCGAACCGATCACCCTCCGCGAGCTGACCATTCGCAATCGCGTATGGATTCCGGCCATGTGCCAGTACTCAGCCGAAGCCCGCGACGGCGTGGCCACCGATTGGCACCTCGCTCACCTGGGATCACTGGCCAGGGGAGGAGCAGGTGCGGTGATCACCGAGGCCACCGGTGTGACACCCGAGGGGCGGATCGCCCCGGAGGACCTCGGTCTCTGGAATGACGAGCAGGAGAAGGCCCTGGCTCGGATCGTAGATTTCATGCATTCTCAGGGCGCGGCTGCCGGGATTCAACTGGCTCACGCCGGTCGCAAGGGTTCCACCTACCGCCCATGGGGCGAGGAGCAGACCGGCAGTGTGCCCGAGACCGAAGGTGGCTGGACCACTGTGGGGCCCTCCGCAGTGGCCTATCCGGGACTGGCCGAACCCCAGGCCCTGAGCACAGACGGTATTGCCCAACTGGTAGAGGCTTTCGCTGATTCGGCAGAGCGTGCCCTGCGCGCAGGGTTTGATCTCATGGAGGTCCACGCCGCACATGGGTATCTCCTGCATGAGTTCCTCTCACCGCTGAGCAATAAGCGCGACGACGACTACGGCGGCTCCCTGGCCAACCGTGCCCGGTTCCTGTTGGAGGTGGTGGAGGCTGTCCGCGCTCGCATCGGTCAGCACGTTCCGCTGCTGGTCCGTGTCTCGGCCACCGATTGGCTGGATGAGGGGCTGAGTGTGGACGAAGTTGTTGAGGTGTCCGGCTGGTTGCGTGAGTCCGGCGTGGATCTCATTGATGTCTCCTCCGGCGGTAACGAGCGGGCACGGATCCCGCTGAGCCCGGGGTATCAGGTGCCCTTCGCAGATCGGATTCGGAGTGAGGCCCAGATTCCCGTTGCCGCTGTCGGGCTGATCACTGAACCCATTCAGGCTGAGCATATTCTGGCCACCGGTCAGGCCGATGTCGTGCTGATCGGACGGGAGGCGCTGCGGGATCCGCACTTCCCGCTGAGGGCAGCTCAGGAGCTGGGCCATAGCGTTGATTACCTGCCGGGACAGTACGAACGGGCCTACCGGTAGGACACATAGACGCTCGATGTGCCTTCCGGGTCACTGAAGGTGTACTATGTATTGGTTGCTTTCGGGGCTCGCCCCAAAGCACGTGGTGGGCGTAGCTCAGCTGGTAGAGCATCGCGTTGTGGTCGCGAGGGTCGCGGGTTCAAGCCCCGTCGCTCACCCCGAAGGAAAATGCCGCCGACCGGAAGAAATCCTGGTCGGCGGCATTTTTGTGTATCCGGCACTCCTGTTGCCCGGTCCAGGTCATAAAGTCAGCGAGGGGTGTGCTCTCGGCAAGGGAGCCGCCCCTCGCCGACGACTGTTAATCGACAGCTGAACCGAGGCCTGGCAGTGGGAGGGTTTCCGGAACGGGGTCCGTGGAGAGCCTTCCGTAGGTGAAGACATCGATCCGCTGGCCATCGATGAGGAATTTCTGACGTTCGGTGCCCTCGTGGATGAAACCCGCTGCGGTGGCCACGGCGCCGGAGGCAGGGTTGTTTACCCGGTGGCCGAGCTCTAGTCGGTCGAAGCTACCCTCACTGAGAGCCCAGTTGGCAACGGTGGCAGCAGCTCGCCCAGTCAGTCCGCGGCCCCGGAAATCGGGATGCATCCAGTAGAAGAACCAGCCCAGACGATGCTGGGTCGCACCATTGATGCCGACAATCCCGGCGCAGCGACCATCAATTTCCACGGCAAAACCGCAGTTTCCCTCATCCCCATTGGTGAGGAACTCGCGGTACTTCGCAGCAGATGCGAGGTCCGTGACATCGCCCTGACGCTCCATCTCCGTATCCACAGTGAAGGCCGCAAGAATATCCGCATCATCAGCAGGGGAGAGGCGGCGGATCCGCGCAGGGGTGGAATCGCTCATGGGTTTATGCCCTGTACCGGCCGGGTCGGTGGTTGAAGGCCAGGATGATGTTCATAATCACCGCACCGAAAGCCGACAGCAGAACGCCCTGGGGAGCGATCACTGTCAAAGCCAAGAGCACCACGGTGACATCCAGGCTCATCTGCACATAACCGGCCCGCATCTTGAACTGCTCCTGGGCAATGAGGGCCAGGATATTGAACCCGCCCAAACTTGCTCCATGACGGAAAACAGCCAGCAGAGCCATCCCCACCAGAACATTGCCGGCGACCACACCAAAGACCGCGTGCATATCCGGGACCGGGAAGTACATCTCGCAGATCACGGTGAACCCGGAGACAATTCCCACGCAGACAATGGTCTTGAGGGTGAACTTCCAGCCCTTGCGCCACAGGGCCAAGGCGAAGAATGGGACATTGACCAGTAGGAACAGTGCCGCAAAGCTCAGTGGAGTGGCATGAGTCAGCAGTAGGGCCAGGCCCGCAGTGCCACCGGTGACGGCATCCGCCTGTTCGAGAAGATACAGCCCCATGGCCGCCATAAAGGTGCCGATAAATACGCCAAGGACATCCTCGGCAGGGGAGTGTGGAATCTTAGAAGGCTCATTGGGCACGACCAATAGAGTACTGCGCTCAATGTTTCGGGAAGATTTTATGCGTGGGGAGACCCCTGCAGAAACAGTGAGGAGGGTTTCTGCTGCGTGAAGTTGTCCTCAGAAGTCCGGGAAATAGCCTCTTCGCCCCCAGTTCGCTCTCCTGAGCTAGTTTAAAGGGCTCTTCGTATTTGAGGGTGTAGAGGCAGGGACGGGGAGCAGCGGCGTGGCGGTGGCTGGATA
>NZ_JABAHY010000008.1 GCF_012641515.1 Nesterenkonia sedimenti
CCGCATAACCCAGAATTACACGCTTGAAGGATCACCCCTCATACACCACACCACCGGACTTGACCCATTGGGCAGCTGTAGACCGGCTGCCATTCCCCGCATCATCGGCATGGGCAGGCGCACAGGAAGAATCAGCCGCCTACTCCCCTGACTGCGTGCGTAGGCGCGGACCATCTCGGCTAAGTCTTCTTCCCGCGGACCAGCGAGGTCCCCAGCCCTGCCCAGTGGCTGCCCCTCGGCCAAGCTGACCAGCTTCTCAGCGACCTCCCTGCCGGCCACAGGCTGCACCCGTGCACGTGGGGCCAGCACAACCGGCCCCACGGTGGAACGCTGCAGGGTCTGCGCCGCGAACTCATGGAACTGTGCCGCACGCAGAACGGTGGTGGGGACGGCGGCGTCGTCGTAGATCTTCTCCATTGCCAACTGGCCCGCGTAGAAACCATGAGGATTCCGGTCCACCCCGATGATGGACAGCCGCACCACATGTGGCACCTTCTCAGTTTCAGCTGCGGTCAGGACATTATTGGCCGCCGCGCTGAAGAACTTCACAGCGGGTGAGGCAGAAAGTGTGGGCATACTGGAGACATCGACTACAGCGTCGGTGCCGCTCAATGCCTCGTTGAGCCCCTCGCCGGTGGCAACATTGACGCCGGTCCTGCGGGATGCGGATGTGACCTCGTGGCCTCGGGCCCGGGCTGCCGCGACTGCAAGCGAGCCGACTGTTCCTGTTCCGCCGACGACGGTGATCTTCATTTCGGTGTTCCTCTCCATATCGTTCGTGCTGCGCAGGAATCTGCGCCTATAGAGACGACGAGGCAGCCGGCCAGAATGTCAGGTGAGATCATGGGGAGCATGACTGCCGAGCTTCTCGACATCGACAGCGAGCGCCCTCGGCTGCTGGGTCTGGCCTATCAGATGTTGGGCACTGTGGCCGATGCCGAGGATGCGGTGCAGGAGGCGGTCAGCAGGTTCTACGCGCTGCCGGAGCAGGAGCGGGCAACAGTTCACCGGCCCGGGGCCTGGCTGATGCGCACCACTGGTCGGGTTGCTCTGGATGTGCTGAAGCCTGCCCACCGCAAGCGCGAACTCTATGTGGGCGAATGGCTTCCGGAGCCCATTCCCGGTCGTGGCGAGGAACTCGACGACGCCTCTCCTGAGTCGTATGCAGTTCTGCAGACCGAGGTCTCCTATGGGCTCATGGTGGTGCTGGAACGGCTGAGTCCCGCCGAGCGGGCGGTGTTCGTGCTGCGGGAGTCATTCGGTCTTGGGTTCTCCGAGATATCAGAGGTAGTACTGCGCAGTCCCGGGGCCTGCCGACAGTTGGCATCCGAGGCCCGGAAGAAGATCCAGGCGGGCAAGGCCACCCGTGGCTCCGAGGAGGACGGGCATACTGACCTGGTGCGAGCCTTCGCACAGGCCTGCGCCACCGGTGACATCGCGGAACTGACTCGGCTGCTGGATCCCAGCGTGGAGCTGAGGTCCGATGGCGGCGGGATCGTCTCGGCTGCGCGCCGCCCGGTCATCACCGCCGAGAACGTCGCCAAGATGCTGGTGGGTCTGCGGCAGAAGTTTCCCGAGGCCGGGGTTGAACTTGTCACCCTGGCAGGAGGCGAACAGGGAGCGCTGTTCCGTCTGGGTGAGGAGGTTGGTGGGCTGCTGGCCTGCGGCGTCGTCGAAGGGGCGATTGAGCAGGTCTGGATCATGCGCAACCCGGAGAAACTGCGGCTGTGGCAGTAGTTGCTGCTGGAGGTCTTGACCCTGACGTGACGTGAGGGTGGAGGCTGTGCTGCATGACAGAGATATATCCCGCTTTCAGCATCAGCCCAGTCCCCCAGCCCAGCTCGGATACACCCGTTCCCGAACTGTTCCACGGTATGTACGGTATGCCTGCGTTCGTCACGGTTCCCACCGCGGACCTGGAGGCATCCACTCGGTTCTGGTCGGAGGGGCTCGGCTTCTTTGACTTCTTCTCAGCCGAGGGCCAGTTTGTGCATCTGCGTCGGTGGGCCTTTCAGGACGTACTGTTAGTCCCTGGTCAGCCTCCCGCTCAGACTTCGACCGCAGCTGTCAGCTTCGCCTGTGTGGAGAACCAGCTTGAGGAGATGGCGGCCTCCTGCCAGCGCCTGCTGCCCGGGAGTGCATCTGAGCCGACAGTGAAACCGTGGAATTCTGCAGAGGTCGACGTCGTGACACCAGAGAATCTGAGCGTGACGATGACCGCTGCTCGGCCTTTCGACCCTGAGAGCCAGAAGGCTCAGAACCTCAAGGAGATCGGCATCGAAAAGCAATGAGGGGCCCTTGGGGCAGACTGGAGTACTGGTGAGACCTAATATGGCTCTTCGGATTTTAGGTGGGGAGGTGGCCGTCGAGGCCTCCCCCGATGAGCAGCATCCGTAGCCGGTAGTTCTCGCGATTGCGGAACCCGCGGGCGATTCTCCGGGCGAGTTCAATGAGTCCATTGATCGTGGAATGACCCCGTTATTAGGTCCACTCGTTACGCGAGTCGCGGGGTTCGTTCTCCTTTGTGCCGGCATTGCCGGGCGTAGCCTGCAGGTGGCAGATAGCCCAGGGCTAAGTGCCTGCGGATTTCATTGTATTGCTGCTTCCAATCACCGATGATGACCTGCGCGTGCAGCAGTGAGTAGAAACTGTTGATATTCAGACACTCGTCCCTGATCCGGCTATTGAAGGACTCCACGTACCCGTTGCGCCACGGGGCACCTGGTGGGATGTAGTAGATCCCGGTCTGCTCACCAGCCCAGTCGGCCATGGCCTAAGAGATCATCTCCGGTCCATTGTCACAACGCAGTACCTGAGGGAACCCACGCTGGGCGGCGACCGTGTCGAGATGGGCCTTCAGAGCCTCACCAGTGATACTGCGTTCAACGAGGCCCCCGAGGCATTCACGGGTGTGCTCATCAACCACCGTGGCAATCTTGATGGCTCGGCCGTGCTCGTCGGCGTCGAACTAGAAATCCACTCACCCACACCACGTTCAGCGCAGTAGCTGCCGGGGCCTCAGCAGTGGAGGCACCCACCCGTTTACCTCGACGCTTCACCGGGACACGGAGTCCCTCTGCTTTCCAGAGGCGTTGGACCTTCTTATGGTTGACCACCCACCCCTCACCCCGGGCGTCATGGTAGGCCCTCCGATAGCCCCACCGCGGGTGAGCCTTCGCATAGACACGCAGCCAGGCTCTGAACCCGGAATCAGCGTCAGCGGCGGTCCCCCCTTGAGCGGTCGGCGGAATGCAGAACGAGACAGCCCGGCCAGCACCGTCGCCTTGGGCTCGAAAGAGACCCATCTTCTTCATCAGGTGATGGACCCCCGCACCACGCCGGTGAAGGGCTTAGAAGTTTCCCTCCGCCAGCTCCTTCAACGCAGCCTTCTCCAGCTCAGCATCAGCCAGCAAACGCTTCAGGCGGTCGTTCTGCTTCTCCAGCTCCTTGAGGCGCTTGGCGTCCTCGGCCTTCAACCGGCCGTACTGATTCTTCCACCTGTAATAGGTCGCCTCAGTCACCCCGAGCTCCCGGGCTACAGCAGCGACATCCTGGCCTAGGGCCAGCGGATCAGGAATAAGCGTAAGGCGCAGTCCATCCAGGATGAGACTAGCTAGGTTGAACTGCCCCGGGCTTCTCAGACACTCGACAGGTCAAAGTCCCCCGAATAATCCCCCTGTGGCCCCGTGTAGAAGGAGCGGCAAGTGGTGGCCGACGAACTTGGGGACGTCCTCGGAATGCGCTTGGTCTACGCCAAGCAATTAGGGATCGAACCAGAAATCGCCATCACAGAGAAGCGGCTCCGCCACGAGCAAGTTCGAGCATGCCGGTCTAAGTAATCTCGAACTTCCTACCCCTCAGCCTTGGGTCCACCGAGGCGTCCTCAAGAACAGACCTGAGGAATACGACAAGTTAGTGAGACAGACCCGTGTCTTAACGAAATGTCACTTCCCATGTCAGCGGCTGACGCGCATGACATGAACCACGGGATCCTACACTCACTCAGGCCAGCGATTGGAGCCCAGACTTCCGGGGACCGAATATCACGCGGTCCAGAGATGTCCGCCCTGGTCCGATCAGCGCGACGGCTGCGGCACGGCAAGAATCACGATCTCGCCACTGACCGCTACGGAGATCTCTTGCGCACCTGACGTGCTCAACAGAGAAACCACCCCTTGGTGAGAACGCTCGCGAGTGCGGTGGCCATAGTGCTGGTGCCGAAAATGGTGAATGACGTCATGATGAAACTCCAGATAGTTAGGTTGTAGGCACAACTAGTCATAGAAGGTATTGCTTGTACCTACAACTATCAGTTAATATGGACCCATGGCTGACCCTCGCTGGCTTACCGACGATGAGCGGAGTGCATGGTTGAACCTTGCATCGGTGCTCGAACTGCTCCCTGGCGCGCTCGACGCCCAACTGCTTCGCGATGATGATCTCACGCACTTCGAGTACTTCACCCTGGCGTCCCTTTCGGAGGCACCTGAGCGAACGTTGCGAATCAAGGCACTTGCTGACATGACCAACGCCACGCTTCCCAGGATCTCTCGGGTGCTCACAGGACTGGAGAAGGCCGGGTTGATCACTCGCAGCCTCTGCGACAACGACCGACGGGCGAGGAACGTCACCTTGACCGAGAAGGGCTGGTCTGCAGTGGTCCAAGCGGCTCCGAGACATGTTGAGAATGTGCGCCGCCTGGTGTTTGACAGGCTCACACCAGAACAGACGGCACAACTGTCCTCAATCGCTGAGTCCTTGCTCGGAGAACTTGACCCCGAGGGCCGAATGTTCACGGTTCCGGCCAGTGGAAGCGGCTCGGGCGATGTCCCCGGGTAACTCTGTGAAGTACGGCGTCGTCAGCCATATAACTCAAGACCTACTGGGGAGTCGTTATGACCGCTCCCGCCCAACACGATGAAATGAAGGTGGAACTCAATGTTTGATTCTCAGTCGAAATCTGAGGCTCGAGCAAAGCTGACTGGTGACGAAGCCGGTGCAGCCAACGAACGCTATCTGAACCCGGCAACGTCGATGGACGCTGTGACCTTGCACGTGGGCAATCTGGAGAATATGTCCTCCTACTATGAGAACGCGCTGGCGATGGTAGCCCTGGAGGAACGCAGCCGCGGGGCAGAGGTTCACCGCGTGCTGGGCCGTGGCACTACTCCACTGGTCCGTTTAGTACACACTCCCGGCTTGCCAGGCGTCGACCCCCGCGAGGCCGGACTGTTCCACACCGCGTTCCTCTTCGAGGACCAGGCCAGCCTCGCCGCCACGGCATACCGTGCCTCCCAGGACTCTCGGTCAAAATTCGTCGGCTCCAGCGATCACCATGTGAGTGAAGCCTTCTACTTCACAGACCCTGAGGGCAACGGGATCGAGCTCTATCGGGATCGCCCGCGAGACCAGTGGGAGCAGAAGAATGGCGAGCTGCGAATGGAAACACTGTATTTGGACCCTCACGCCTTCCTGAAGTCCCACCTAGACCAACAGGTTCTTGACGCCGGACCGGACCGTGCAGGAATCGTGGGCCACGTGCACCTGCAGGTCGGTGACATAGCAGTCGCTAAGGACTTCTATATTGACACCCTCGGATTCGAAGCCACGGTGACCGGCTATCCAGGCGCGCTCTTCGCAGCCGCCGGTGGGTACCATCACCACGTCGCGATGAACACCTGGAACAGTCCTGGGGCCGGCCCCCGTGCTGCCCGCCTTGGACTTGGTGATGTCTCAGTCACCGTCCCCGGCCGGGAGGACCTCGATGCTCTGATAGAGCGCCTGAGGCTGAAGGGTGCCAAGTTCCAAGATCACGGCAACCGCGTGACGGCCTCTGACCCGTGGGGAACCCACGTGTCAGTCGGTCTGCCGGGCACCAAGACCGAGGACCTGCTCAGCCGCTGAGCACCAGCTGCTCCCCACCCAACAGGCATCGCGATGACCGTGCCGATCCCGACCGATAATCTGGGGGACTGATACTTCTCTTCTGTGCCACGCTGCGGTGAGCCATTATTCGCCTGGTTGCCACGTGACTCCATCGCCAGTGAACCCAGGCCGGTTGAAGGATTGAGTGCAGCTGGAACACTCTAGCTCTGCGCTGCTTCAGCCAACGCTGAGACGGCGGCGTGAATATCCGCTTCAACAGTGCCACGGCCCAAGGACAGTCTCAGTGCGCCCAGTGCCAGTTCAGGGTCGATGTCCATCGCCAACAGAGTCTGTGCCGGAGCATGGACCCCAGCTTGGCAGGCGGCATCACGCCACTGCTGATCCTTATGCCGGCCAAGGTGTCGCCACAGGGTCCGCAGCGACGGGGCCGCAACAACCCCGGCTTCTTCGATGACCCGGATCGCATCAGCTTTCGAACTAGGCTCCATGCTGACGGGCCAAGCCGTGGATCGATAGGTTCTCTCGCCGCATCTGCCTGATGCCCCAGGCGATACAGCGCCGAGTCAGCAGCGCCCGGGGCGCTGCGACTGTGGGGTTCTGCTCAGTGAACACCCCGCGGGAACAGTCCCGGTCTTCGCAGCGCCAGCGTCGCTTACGCCAGATCAGCCGGGCTGGGCCTGCATAGACCGGAGCATCAATCAGCTCTACTTCCCGGCGCCCAGCACTGACCGCGACGACTCCACAGTCGGGGCAGCCGGTGATTGTTTTGGCTGACTCGACCCACACGATCAGCGCCGACTTCATTGCCGGGCGGTCAACAGCGGTCACATGGAGGCCATCAAGATCGGCGAAGAGATCACAGTTGTGGCAGTAGCTGAGCTTGACTGTTGGGCAGGCAGGGACAGGGCGCGTATTCTCGAACATCGGGGTCGGGGTCTTTCTGCAATGTGTTTGCTTGGTCGCTACACATCATCGAGGCCCCGACCCCACCTTCATGCTCTACTCAAGTTCCTCCGCGAGTCGCCAGCCCCACCCCCAGATCCGAAGAGCCTCTTAACTTCGTATGAGACTGTATCTTGATGCTGGCAGTGGTGAGCACTGAAAGCAGAACTGCTTGATCGTGGATTCGAGGAGATAAGCCCATTGAGGCGGCTGCTGAGAAGCGCGGAATTATGTGCAGCCAAAAAAGCAGTCATTTCTGGACATACAAAAGCACCCCCGCCGCCTGTCTTCCCCGTGTTTCCGGGGTTTTTGGGCGTGCGAGGGTGCAGAAGTGACCCCAGCGGGATTCGAACCCGCGTTACCGCCGTGAGAGGGCGGCGTACTAGGCCGCTATACGATGGGGCCATATGCGATTGTTGTTGTTATGAAACAGAAATTGTCTCATAACAATGCCCCCGTCGCCGAGGGCTTTAATAGTCTAGCAGACTATCTCTTTGATCCTCAAATCGGACCGCTGGGCTACTAGGACTCGAACCTAGAATAACGGTACCAGAAACCGTCGTGTTGCCAATTACACCATAGCCCATTGCTTCGCCAGACTGGCTGGGCAACGCCTAGATACTTTACACCACTTTTATCTGGCTCAGCAAATCCGCCCTCTGAGTCAGCCTTGCTGCTCCACCAGAGAGCGGAAACGTGCCATCCGAGCAAGGGAAGAATCCTTGCCCAGAAGCTCCATGGACTCGAACAGCGGCGGGGAAACCTTCCGTCCCGAAATTGCCGAACGCACCGCACCGAAGGCCTTCCGAGGCTTCAGCTCAAGCCCCTCGATCAGAGCCTCCCGCAGAGCAGTCTCAATGGACTCTGTAGTCCAGGCAGAGGCCTCAATGCCCTCAAGAGCCGAGGTGGCGGCGTCGAGGGTTTCCAAAACCTGATCCCCCAGACCGCTGAACGCCTTATCCTCGATCTGCAGCTGGTCATCTGCGACAAAGAGGAAGGCCATCATGTCTGCCCCCTCGCCCAGCAGGGCAATCCGTTCCTGGACCAGTGGTGCCGCCCCGTCGAGCAGGAACGCCTCCCGCTCATTGAGCTGGTCTCCGACCAGTCCCTGTGCCTGCAGATACGGCACCAGGCGGTCCCGGAAATCCTGAGCCTCCAGTTTGCGAATATGGGTGCCGTTGATGGCCTCAGCCTTCTTCACATCGAAACGCGCCGGATTGCCCAGCACATCTGCGACATCGAAGTTCTCCACCAGCTCATCGACGGTGAAGATGTCCTCATCAGCGCTGAGCGACCAGCCCAGCAGAGCCAGGTAGTTCAGCAGACCCTCACGGGTGAAGCCACGGTCGCGGTGGTGGAAGAGGTTCGACTCGGGGTCGCGCTTGGAGAGCTTCTTATTGCCCTCCCCCATCACATAGGGCAGGTGTCCGAAGGCCGGCAGGTACTCGGCGACCCCCACAGCGTGCAGAGCCCGGTACAGGGCGATCTGACGCGGTGTGGAGGACAGCAGGTCCTCCCCGCGCAGAACATGGGTGATCCCCATCAGTGCATCGTCCACCGGGTTCACAAACGGGTACAGCGGCTGACCATTGGCCCGAGCCACCACGAAGTCCGGGGTGGAACCGGCACCGAAGGTGATCTCCCCGCGGACGAGGTCAGTGAAGGTGATGTCCTCATCGGGCATCCGCAGGCGCAGCACCGGCTGGCGACCCTCGGCGCGGAAGGCCTCCTTTTGCTCATCGGTGAGGTCGCGGTCGTAGTTGTCGTAGCCGAGCTTGGGGTCACGCCCAGCAGCCCGGTGCCGCTCCTCGACCTCCTCGGGGCTGGAGAAGGACTCATAGACGTAGCCGGCCTCGGTCAACTTCGCCAGGACGTCCTGGTAGATCTCGCCACGCTGGGACTGGCGGTAGGGCTCATTCGGCCCTCCGGCCTCCACGCCCTCGTCCCAATCAATGCCCAACCAGCGCAGCGCCTCCAGCAGCTGCTGGTAGGACTCCTCGGAATCGCGGGCGGCATCGGTGTCCTCGATGCGGAAGATCAGCTTCCCACCGGTGTGCCGGGCATATGCCCAGTTGAACAGGGCCGTGCGGATCAGACCGACATGCGGGGTGCCGGTCGGCGAGGGGCAGAACCGCACGCGGACGGGGGTGTTGGCGTCCACAGCGGGGATCGTATTCGGAGCTGCAGTGCTCATGGTGGGGTGGTTTTCTCCTCGGTCAGGCGCGGAAAGTGTTGGTCAGGGAGCCGATGCCCTCGATCTCACCGGTGAAGGTATCGCCTTCACGCAGTGGGCCCACACCGGCGGGGGTACCGGTGAGGATGACATCACCGGGCAACAGGGTCATTGCCTGGGAGATGTAAGAGACGAGGTAGGTGACATCGAAGACCATGTCCTTGGTGCGGCCGTCCTGGACGGTCTTGCCGTTGAGCGTGCCGGCGATCCGCAGGTCATCAGGCTCCAGCTCGGTCTCGATCCAGGGACCCAGCGGCGCGGAGCCGTCGAAGCCCTTGGCCCTGGCCCACTGGCCGTCGGTGCGCTGGACATCGCGGACGGTGACGTCATTGGCCACGGTGTAGCCGAAGATGACCTCATTGACCCGGTCGGCGGGCACATCCTTGCAGATCCGGCCGATCACCACGGCCAGTTCGACCTCATAGCTGAATTCCTGGCCGAAGCTGGGCAGGGTCACCGGCTCATTCGGGCCCACCACAGCAGTGTTCGGCATCAGGAACAGCAGCGGGGTGGTCGGCACCTCGTTGCCCAGCTCCTTGGCGTGGTCCACATAGTTACGCCCCACACCGATGAGTTTGGAGCGCGGGATGATCGGGGCCACCAGCCGCACGTCCTCGAGCTTATGGGTCTGCCCGGTCTCCTGGATGCCCTGGTAGAAGGGATCCCCGGCCAGCTGGGAGATGGTCTCCTCACCGGGCTCACCGGTCACAACACCGTAGGCGGGATCAGAGTCAGTAACGAATCGTGCAATGCGCATAGTCACACTCTATCGCCGGTTGCAGCTCAGCGCGGCTCTGGCAGGATTGTTGCCATGAGCAACGAATTTTCCCAAAACCCTGAGACACCCCGGCAGCTGGCTGACCACTTTGTTGAGGCGCTCTGCGACCTCGACCCCACAGTGGGCACCATGCTGGGTATGCGTCCTGATGAGGACCGGATGCCCGACTACTCCCCCACTGCGCTCAACGCCCGTGCCGAGCTGGGCCAGCGGATCCTGAACCAGCTCGATGAGCTGGAGGCTGCCGCCGGTGAACAGGGTTTCAACGAGCTGGAGCAGCGCTGCGCGGATCTGCTGCGTGACCGGATCGGCGTGGAGCTCGAAGTCCACGAATCCGGGGAGAACCTGCGGGTGGTGCGCAATATCGCCTCCCCCATCCACACCGCCCGCTCCCTGTTCCTGCTGATGCCCCAGGAGACCGACCAGAACTGGGCTGTGATCGCCCGGCGGCTGGGGCAGTTCAGCGCCAGCTACGCCTCCCTGCGCGAAACCCTGGAGGAGGGACGACGCCGCGGGATCACCTCCGCACCCCTGCAGGTCGAGACCGTGATCGGTCAGCTCCAGGAGTGGCTGGAGGGTGATGAGACCTGGTTCCACCAGTTCGCTGCCAAGGGCCCGGAGGCCCTGTCCCGGCAGCTGCAGGAAGCCGCCGACGACGCCGCGGCAGCAGTCGCCGAGATGCGCGACTACCTCCAGCAGACCTATCTGCCGGCCGCAGAGGGCACTCCAAATGCTGTGGGCCGGGAACGGTACCTGCTGAACACCCGCCGATTCATGGGCGCCAGTATTGACCCCGAGGAGGTCTATGCCTGGGGTTGGGCCGAGTACAAGCGGATCTACGCCGAAATGTGTGAGCTGGCCGAGCAGATCAAACCCGGTTCAACTCCGGTGGAGGCCATGGCCTGGCTGGATAAGAACGGCCGCCGGGTCGAAGGTGTTGAGGAGGTCCGCAGCTGGCTGCAGCAGATGATGGATACCGCCATTGAGGAGCTGGACGGTACCCACTTCGATATCGCCGAACCGATCAAGACTGTGGAGGCGATGATCGCGCCCTCGGGCTCTGCAGCCGCCCCGTACTACACCCGGCCGGCAGTGGATTTCTCCCGCCCGGGCAGGACCTGGCTGCCGACCCTGGGCCGCACGGAGTTCCCGATCTACGACCTCGTCTCCACCTGGTACCACGAGGGTGTGCCCGGCCATCACCTGCAGTTCGCCCAGTGGGCCTATAAGTCCAAGGACCTCTCGGTGTACCAGACCACTCTGGGCTCCTCATCCGGGATGACCGAGGGCTGGGCGCTGTATTCCGAGCGGCTGATGGATGAGCTGGGTTACTTCGACCCCGAGGAGCGTATGGGCTACCTCGATGCCCAGATCCTGCGGGCCATCCGGGTGGTCATCGACCTCGGTATGCACCTGGAGCTGACCGTGCCGGAGGACTCCCCGATCGGCGCCGGGCAGACCTGGACCCGGGAGCTGGCCGAGGAGTTCCTCAACGCTCACACCGGCAGCCCGGCGGAGTTCGTGACCTCCGAGATCATCCGCTACCTGGGCTGGCCCGGACAGGCGATCAGCTACAAGCTCGGTGAGCGTGCCTGGCTCAACGGACGCGAGGCCGCCCGCAAGGCAACTGAATCCCGTGGGGAGAGCTTCGACCTCAAGGCCTGGCATATGCAGGCCCTGAGCATCGGTGCCCTGGGGCTGGATGATCTCGAGGAGACCCTCGCGAAGCTCTAGGCCAGCTTATGCAGCCAGCCGTGCCGGTCCTCGACCTTGCCGGTCTGGATGCCCAGCAGCTCCTCACGCAGAGCCAGTGTGGTGGAGTAATCGCCGGTGTGGCTGATGGTCTTATCGCCGTCGAGCAGTTCCCCGATGGGGGTCACTGCTGCGGCGGTGCCGCAGGCGAAAGCCTCGGTGATGGTGCCATCGGCTGCACCGGCTGCCCATTCGTCCAGGGTGATGCGCCGCTCCTCGACGGTCAGCCCGCGGTCCTTTGCCAGCTGGATCAGGGCCGAGCGGGTCACACCCTCCAGGATGGTGCCAGTCAGCTCCGGAGTGAGCACCCGGCCGTCATTGGTGACCAGGAAGACGTTCATCCCGCCGAGCTCCTCCACGGAGTTCTCGTGCAGGGGATCCAGGAAGAGCACCTGCTGGCAGCCGTTGGCCGCGGCCTGTTCCTGGGCGACCAAGGAGCCGGCGTAGTTGCCGCCGGTCTTGGCTGCTCCAGTGCCGCCGGGAGCTGCGCGCACATAGTCGCGCGAGACCCAGATCTTCACCGGCTTGAGCTCGCCGCCAAAGAAGTTCCCGGCCGGTGAGGCGATGACCATATAGCGGACCTCCTTGGAGGGCCGAACCCCCAGGAATGCCTCGGTGGCGAAGGAGTAGGGGCGCAAGTAGAGGGACTCCCCCTCACCGCCGGGGACCCAAGCCTTGTCCTTGGCCAGCAGCTGCTCCAGAGACTGCACAAAGAGGTCCTCGGGGATCTCCGGCAGTGCCATCCGCTTGGCGGAGCGGTTGAACCGGGCGGCGTTCTGCTCGGGCCGGAAAGTGTAGATGCTGCCGTCGCTGTGCCGGTAGGCCTTCATACCCTCGAAGATCTCCGAGGCATAGTGCAGCACGGAGGCTGCCGGGTCCAGACTGATGGGGCCATAGGGCTCCACCTTGGCGTTCTGCCAGCCGCCGTCCTCGGTCCACTCCACAGTGACCATGTGGTCGGTGAACTGGGTGCCGAAGCCGGGGTTAGCCAGAGCCTCGGTGATCTTCTCCTGTGGAGTGGGATTGGGGTGTTCGATGGCAGTGAACTCGGTCATGGCGAGGACCTCTTCTCTTCAGTCCGGGACGGTCAGGATGTCGTGTGGCTCACTTTATACGCTACTGCACACGAGCGGCGTAGGCGTCGCCCTTTTCGGCGGTGCTCAGCTGCTCTCCGGTGCCTGCGGCGGCCCATTCGGTCAGCTGCTGATGCACCGCAGTTTCTATGCGTTTGGCAGCCTGGTCCAGCCCCAGGTTCTGCAGCAGCAGGGCGGTGGAGAGCACTGCCGCGGTGGGGTCGGCGATGCCCTTACCGGCAATATCCGGGGCGGTGCCGTGCACCGGTTCGAACATTGAGGGTGCGGTGCCGTCGACGTTGATCGATGCCGAGGGCGCCAGGCCGATGCCTCCGGAGACTGCACCGGCGAGATCGGTGAGGATATCGCCGAAGAGGTTATCGGTGACGATGACATCGAAACGCTCGGGGTTGGCCACCATATGGATAGTGGCGGCGTCGATATGCATATAGTCCCAGGTGACCTCGGGGTGCTTGGCAGCTTCTGCCTCCACGCAGCGGCGCCAGAGGTCACCGGCGTTGGTGAGCACATTGTGCTTATGGACCAGGGTCAGCTTCCCGCGCCGGTTCTCGGCCCGGGCGAAGGCATCGGCCACGACCCGCTTGACGCCGTGGGCGGTGTTGACCGAGACCTCGGTGGCGATCTCCTGGTCGGTGCCTTTGCGGAGGCTGCCGCCATTGCCCACATAGGGGCCTTCAGTGCCCTCACGCACGACGACGAAGTCGAATTCGGTGCCCTCAGCCAGCGGGGTGCTCACCCCGGGGTAGGTGCGGGAGGGCCGCAGGTTGACCGCATGGTCCAGGGAGAATCGCATCTTCAGCAGGAGGTCCCGCTCGACCACACCGGAGGGAATCCGCTTATCCTGCGGGTCCGCACCGATGGCTCCGAAGAGGATCGCGTCATGTCCGCGCAGCTTCTCCAGAGTCTCATCGTGGAGGGTCTCACCGGTGGCCAGCCAGTGCTGGGTGCCCAGTGAATACTCGGTGTACTCGAAGGTGGCCTCTTCACCGGCCAGGGCGGCGTCGAGGACCTTACGGGCCTCGGCGGTGACCTCCGGGCCGATCCCGTCGCCGCCGATGACGGCGATGCTGAAGGTGTTCATACGTACTCCTGTTCAGTCCTCGTGGCGGGGGAAGATCGGCTGCGGCTTCTCCAGCGGTGTGCCGGGGGTCAGCTGCTGACCGAAGGCGGCGAAGGACCGCGCTCCGGTGTTGGAGGCATTGGTGGCACCGGCATCCCCGGATGCTTCCACACCCAGTGCGTCGAGCAGTTTGCCGGCCGATTCGGGCATCACCGGCTGGGAGAGCAGTGCGACCTTACGCACCACCTCGGCGGTGACGTAGAGGACCGTGCGCATCCTGGCCTCATCGGTCTTCTTCAGCTGCCAGGGAGCCTGGTCGGCGAAGTAGGCATTGGCCTCACCGAGGACGTACCAGGTCCGCTCCAGGGCGTGGTGGAAGTCCTGGATCTGGTAGGCCTCACGGCTGATCTCCAGCAGTTTCTCCGCCTGGGCCAGGATCGCCTGATCAGCCTCGGTGAGCTCACCGGGCTCCGGGATGGCGCCATCGCAGTTCTTCACAATCATGCTCAGGCTGCGCTGGGCGAGGTTACCGAGGTTATTGGCCAGATCGGAGTTCTTACGCCCGACGACGGCGTCGTGGGTATAGGAGCCGTCCTGGCCGAAGGGGAACTCACGCAGCAGGAAGAACCGCACCACATCCAGGCCGTAGGTCTGCACCCAGGCCTCGGGGGCGACGACATTGCCCACTGATTTGGACATCTTCTCCCCCGCATTGTGCAGGAAGCCGTGGATCATCACCCGTTTGGGCAGCGGCAGGCCCGCGCTCATTAGGAAGGCGGGCCAGAAGATGCAGTGGAACCGGGAGATGTCCTTACCGATGACGTGGACATCTGCGGGCCAGAACTTCTTGAAGGACTCGGATTCGGTGTCGGGGAAGCCGACACCGGTGAGGTAGTTGGTCAGGGCGTCGACCCAGACGTACATCACATGGTCCAGGGATGTCTCGGACTCCGTGAGGTCCTTGGGCACCGGGACACCCCAGTCGAAGGTGGTCCGGGAGATGGAGAGGTCTTCCAGACCGTTCTCCACGAAGCGGATCACCTCGTTGAAGCGGCTGGTGGGGCCGCCGAAGCTGGGGTTATCCCGGTAGAAGCTCAGCAGCTTCTCCTGGTAGGCCGAGAGCCGGAAGAAGTAGGACTCCTCCTCGGTCCAGGTCACCGGAGTGCCGGTCTCGATGCTGTAGCGCTCCCCGTCCTCACGGACCTCGGTCTCATCCTCGTTGTAGAACCGCTCATCGCGGATGGAGTACCAGCCGGCGTATTTGTCGAGGTAGATATCTCCTGCCTCGACCATCTTCCGCCAGATCGCCTTAGAGGCCTCGTAGTGGTCCTCATCGGTGGTGCGGATGAACCGGTCGTAGGAGATTCCCAGGACCTCGTCGTCGACCTTTTTGAAGGCAGCGGCATTGCGTGTGGCCAACTCATAGGGGGTGATCCCCTCTTTCTCCGCGGACTGCTGCATCTTCTGGCCGTGCTCATCGGTGCCGGTCAGAAAATACGTCTCATAGCCGTCGAGCCGCTTGAACCGAGCCATCGCATCGGAGGCGATGTACTCGTAGGCGTGGCCGATATGCGGCTCCCCATTGGGGTATGAGATCGCCGTGGTGATGTAATACGTTGGCTGCTCTGCCATTGCTTTCCCTAGTTCTCCTCGAGGTCCACTTCAGCGGCAAGCGCAGCGTCGACCTCTGCGCTCATAGTGTCCAGCACACCGGCCGGCAGGGCGGAGTCCACAGCCAGTACGGCCAGGGCCCGTCCCTCGCGGGTGTTCTGGGAGACCTGCATGCCCGCGATATTGACCTGGTGGGCACCCAGGATCTCACCGAGGGCACCGACCACACCGGGCCGGTCGGCGTATTCGAAGACCACCAGGTGATCGGTCAGGGCGATCTCCAGGTCATAGCCGTTGATGCCCACGATCTTCTGGATCTGCTTGGGACCGGTGAGGGTTCCGCGCACCTCCAGGTTCGTACCCGAGGAAGTCGCCGCGCGGATGGTCAGGGCGTTGCGGTAGTCCTCCACCTCGGAGGTGGTGGTCAGCCGGGTGGAGATGCCACGCTGCTCGGCAAGCACCGGAGCGTTGACATAGCTGACGGGATCGTTGACCACATCGGTGAACACGCCCTTCAGCGCTGCCAGCTGCAGGGCCGAGACGTTGAACTCGGCGATTTCGCCTGCAGCCTCGGTCTCGATATCGGTGAAGGCCTCGGAGCTCAGTGCGGTCAGCACCCGACCCAGCTTCTCCATCAGCGGGATACCGGGGCGGACCAGAGCGTCAATGGCCCCACCTGCAACGTTGACCGCATCCGGGACCAGTTCACCGTCCAGGGCCAGCCGCACTGACTTCGCCACGGACACACCGGCCTTCTCCTGGGCCTCGGAGGTCGAGGCACCCAGATGCGGTGTGACCACCACATTCTCCCGGGTGAAGAAGGGCAGGTCGGTGGAGGGCTCAGTGGCGAAGACATCCACGGCGACACCGGCGATCTCCCCTGCTGCCAGGGCGGTCTCAAGTGCCTCCTCGTCGATGAGTCCGCCGCGGGCCACATTGACCACAAAGGCGCTGGGCTTCATCGCCTTGAACTGCTCGGTGCCCAGCATCCCCACCGTCTCGGGAGTCTTGGGCATATGGATGGTGATCACATCGGCCTTGGCGTAGAGCTCCTCCAGGGTGACCAGCTGGGCGCCGAGCTGGTGGGCACGGGCCGAGGTCACATAGGGGTCATAGGCGATGATCTCCATACCGAAGGACTTCATCCGTTCGGCCACCAGTCCACCGATGCGGCCCAGGCCGATGACCCCGAGGGTCTTCTCCTGCAGCTCGACACCGGTGTACTTCGAGCGCTTCCACTCCCCTGCTTTCAGCGCCTGGTGGGCCGGGGAGATGTTCCGGGCCAGTCCCAGGATATGAGCGCAGGTCAGCTCGGCGGCGGAGACGATATTGGAGGTCGGGGCGTTGACCACCATCACCCCGGCCTCCGTTGCAGCGGGGATGTCCACATTGTCCAGGCCGACCCCGGCACGGGCCACGACTTTGAGCCGTTTGGCGTGGCTGAACACCTCGGCGTCGACTGTGGTGGCAGAGCGCACCATCAGCGCATCGGCGTCGGCGATATCGGCAAACAGCTTGGGCCGGTCAGTGCCGTCGGACTGGCGGATTTCAAAGTCGGGGCCCAGGGCCTCAACAGTTGCCGGGGAGAGCTCCTCGGCGAGGACAACAACAGGACGATTGCTCACCGCGCTGCAGTTCCTTCCTGGTAGTCATCATCAGTGGGGATCCAGCTGAAGAGCTTACGCAGCTCGCGGCCGGTGGGCTCGATCGGGTGGGACTCGTTCTTCTTCCGCAGCTCAGCGAACTCCTTGGCGCCGTTGCGCTGGTCGTCCATGAACCGCTGGGCGAAGGCACCGGACTGCACATCAGCCAGCACGGCCTTCATGTTCTCCTTCACCTCGGGGCTGATCACCCGGGGGCCGGAGACGTAGTCGCCGAACTCTGCAGTGTCAGAGATGGACCAGCGCTGCTTGGTCAGACCGCCTTCAACCATGAGGTCGACGATCAGCTTCAGCTCGTGCAGGACCTCGAAGTAGGCGATCTCGGGCTTGTATCCGGCCTCGGTCAGCACCTCGAAGCCGTACTGCACCAGCTGGGAGGCACCGCCGCAGAGCACAGCCTGCTCGCCGAAGAGGTCAGTCTCGGTCTCCTCGGTGAAGGTGGTCTCGATGACGCCGGCGCGGGTGCCGCCGATGCCCTTGGCATAGGCCAGGGCCAGATCCTTGGCCTTGCCGGTGGGGTTCTGCTCCACGGCGATCAGCGCGGGCACACCACGGCCTGCTTCGTATTCGCGGCGGACCACGTGACCAGGGCCCTTGGGAGCAACCATGGCCACATCCACAGTCGCCGGGGGCTGGATGTAGTCGAAGCGGATATTAAAGCCGTGGGAGAAGAACAGGGCATTGCCGTCCTGCAGGTTCGGGGCCACCGACTCCGCGTAGACATCTGCCTGGTGCTGGTCGGGAACCAGCATCATCACGATATCGGCGGCCTTGGCTGCCTCTGCCGGGGTGGCGACCTTCAGGCCCTGCTCCTCGGCCTTGGCGCGGGAGGAGGAGCCCTCCTTGAGGCCGACGACGACGTCGACACCGGAGTCGCGCAGGGACAGGGCGTGGGCGTGGCCCTGGGACCCATAGCCGATGATGGCCACGGTCTTATCGGACAGCACAGAGAGATCGGCGTCGTCGTCGTAGTAGAGGTCGGTCACGGTGTTACTCCTAGTGTCAGTGGTGATGAGGTCTTTACTGTTTGAGGGCTTTGTCCGTCATGGACTTCGCGCCTCGGGAGATGGCCAGTGTTCCGGAGCGGACGATCTCCCGAACCCCGAAGGGCTCCAGGACCGAAAGCAACGCATCGAGCTTATCGGCAGCTCCGGTGGCTTCAACAGTGAGTGAGTCAGTGGAGACATCCACGATTTTGGCGCGGAAGAGCTCCACGGCCTGGGTGACCTGCAGCCGGGTTGCGGCATCGGCCTTGACCTTGATGAGCAGGTGTTCCCGCTGCACCGATTGGGCCGGTTCCAGCTCAATGATCTTGATGACGTTGATCAGCTTATTGAGCTGTTTGGTGATCTGCTCCAGCAGGTGAGCGTCGGCATCAACCACCACGGTTATGCGGCTGAGGCCCTCGATCTCAGAGGGTCCGACAGCCAGGGAATGAATGTTGAAGGCTCGGCGGGCGAAGAGCCCGGAGACCCGGGAGAGCACTCCGGGGACGTCTTCAACCAGAACGGAGAGTGTGCGTCGTGCAACGCCGTCAGCGTTTGTGGGTGCCATCGCTTCAGTCGTCCTCTCCGTCGAAGTCGGGGGTGAGGTTGCGGGCAACCTGGATATCGCTGTTGGAGACCCCGGCCGGGACCATGGGCCAGACCATGGAGTCGCGGGAGACCACAAAGTCGATGACCACTGGGCGGTCGTTGATCTCCAGGGCCTGGGCGATGACGCTGTCGATATCCTCATCGCGTTCACAGCGCAGGCCCGCGCAGCCATAGGCTTCGGCGAGGGTCACGAAGTCCGGGATGCGCACCACCTGTTCGCCTGAGGGGTTCAGGGCAGTGTTGAGGTCGGTATTGGAGTAGCGGGACTCATAGAAGAGGGTCTGCCACTGCCGGACCATGCCCAGTGAGGAGTTGTTGATCACCGCGACCTTGATCGGGATGCCGTTGATCGCACAGGTGGCCAGCTCCTGGTTGGTCATCTGGAAGCAGCCGTCGCCGTCGATGGCCCAGACGGTGCGGTCGGGGTTGCCGACTGCCGCGCCCATGGCGGCGGGCACGGAGTAGCCCATCGTGCCGAGGCCACCGGAGTTCAGCCACTGGCGGGGGCGTTCATAGCCGACGAACTGGGCGGCCCACATCTGGTGCTGGCCGACTCCTGCCACATAGACCCCTTCGGGGCCGGAGGCCTGGCCGATCTTCTGGATGACCTTCTGTGGGGCGATGGCCCCGTCCTCCGGCTCTGTCCAGCCCAGAGGGTAGGTCTCGACCAGGCGGTTCAGGCGGGTCCACCAGGGGCCGAGATCCGGGCGTTCCTGGTTGCTGAAGACATCCTCCACCGCGGTGGCCAGTTCGGGGATGATCTCCTTCAACGAGCCCACGATCGGCACATCGGCGTAGCGGTTCTTGGAGATCTCGGCCGGGTCAATATCGGCGTGGATGACCTTGGCCTCTGGGGCGAAGCTCTCCAGCTGGCCGGTGACCCGGTCGTCGAAGCGGGCGCCCAGAGTGATCAGCAGATCGGACTGCTGCAGGGCCGCCACGGCGGAGACTGAACCGTGCATACCCGGCATGCCCACATTCAGCGGATGGGAGTCGGGGAAGGCGCCGCGGGCCATCAGGGTGTTGACCACCGGGGCGCCGACGGCCTCGGCCAGGGCCTTGAATTCCTCGCTGGCCTCGGCCTTGATGATTCCGCCGCCGAGGTAGAAGACCGGACGGTGGGAGGCGGCGATGAGTTTGGCGGCCTCGCGGACCTGTTTGGCGTGTCCGCGGGTCACCGGCTTATAGCCGGTGAGGCCCAGCTTCGGCGGCCAGGAGAAGGTGGTCTGGGCGGTCTGGGCGGATTTGGTGACATCGACCAGCACGGGTCCGGGCCGGCCAGTGGAGGCGATATGGAAGGCCTCTGCCATCACCCGCGGGATCTCGTCAGCATCGGTGACCAGGAAGGTGTGCTTGGTGACCGGGGTGGCGATCCCGACGATATCGGCCTCTTGGAAGGCGTCGGTGCCGATGACCGAGGCGTTGACCTGTCCGGTGATGGCCACCATGGGCACGGAGTCCATATGGGCATCGGCCAGTGGGGTCACCAGGTTGGTGGCACCGGGGCCGGAGGTCGCGAAGCAGACTCCGACCTTGCCGGTGGCCATCGCGTAGCCCTGGGCGGCGTGGCCTCCACCCTGTTCGTGGCGGACCAGGATGTGGTTGACCTTCTCGGAGTCCATCAGGGGGTCGTAGGTGGGCAGGATGGCTCCACCGGGGATCCCGAAGACGTCGGTGACGCCTAGTTCCTCCAGGCTTCGGATGATGGCCTGGCTGCCTGTGACAGTTTCGGGCGCAACGTTGCGCGCTGGTCCGTATATCCGCTCATCAGCGGTGGTCGTCGTCAACATACTCAATCCCTATCTGCCCCTGCACAGACGAAACCCCGGCCTTGGAGTCCCTGTGCGGGGCCCTCGTGCCGGGGTGATCGATTCGGTTCGCGTCAATGCATCGCAGTCGACCGCTCATTCCCCGGCGGGGGTAATGACGGGTACTACTACGGATAGCATTTGGCGCATATCCCTATCGAACACCGCCCTGTGACGGAAGTCAATTCTGCTACCAGTGTCTCAAACTGTGGACTATCCGCAGTAGGCACCTTCGGCTGCCGAGCGCACCAGTTTGGCGTATTTGCCCAGCACACCGGTGGTGACATACGGCGGCAGCGGCTCCCAGTCGGGGCTGTTGCGCCGGGTCTCCAGTTCCTGTTCCTCAACTACGAGGTCGATGGTCCGGTTGGGGATGTCCACCCGGATGGTGTCGCCGTCGGCGATATAGGCGATTGGCCCACCGTCGACTGCCTCAGGCGCGATATGGCCGATGCACAGTCCGGTGGTGCCGCCGGAGAAGCGGCCATCGGTGATCAGCAGGACATCTTTGCCCAGTCCGGCGCCCTTGATGGCACCGGTGATGGCCAGCATCTCGCGCATACCGGGGCCTCCCTTGGGGCCCTCATAACGGATGACGACGACGTCGCCGGCCTGGATCACACCCTCCTCGAGGGCTTTGAGTGCAGCCTGTTCGCGTTCGAAGACCCGGGCGGTTCCTTCGAAGATCTCGGCGTCGAAGCCGGCGGATTTCACCACTGCACCCTCGGGGGCGAGGCTGCCGCGCAGTACGGAGATTCCGCCGTTGTGGTGCATGGGGTTATCCAGGGTGCGGATGATCTTGCCGTCGATATCCGGCGGGTTGATGGCCTCGAGGTTCTCGGCCACCGTCTTACCGGTGACAGTGAGGACATCGCCGTGGATGAGTCCGGCATCCAGCAGTGCTCGCATCACAACGGGCACACCGCCGACCTTGTCCACATCGGTCATCACATGCTGGCCGAAGGGCTTGAGGTCACCCAGATGCGGGACCTTATCGCCGATCCGGTTGAAGTCCTCCAGCTCGAGGTCCACCTCGGCCTCGCGGGCGATGGCCAGCAGGTGCAGGACCGCATTGGTGGAGCCGCCGAAGGCCATGGTCACCGCAATAGCGTTCTCGAAGGCCTTTTTGGTGAGGATATCGCGGGTGGTGATGCCCCGGCGCAGCAGTTCGATGACGGCCTCGCCGGATTTATGGGCGTAGTAGTCGCGGCGGCGGTCGGCACTGGGCGGTGCCGCAGAGCCGGGCAGGGAGAGACCGAGGGCCTCACCGATGCAGGCCATAGTGTTGGCGGTGTACATACCGCCGCAGGCGCCTTCGCCGGGGCAGATGGCACGTTCGATGATGTCGAGGTCCTCCTCGCTCATCGTTCCGCGGGCGCAGGCACCCACGCCTTCGAAGGCGTCGATGAGGGTGACCTCTTTTTCGGTGCCGTCCTTGAAGCGGGCAGTGCCGGGCATGATGGACCCGGCGTAGAGGAAGATGCTGGAGAGGTCCAGGCGGGCGGCGGCCATCAGCATCCCGGGCAGGGATTTATCGCAGCCGGCCAGCAGGATGGAGCCGTCCAGGCGCTCGGCCTGCATCACAGTCTCCACGGAGTCGGCGATCACCTCGCGGGAGACCAGGGAGTAGTGCATTCCCTCGTGTCCCATGGAGATTCCGTCGGAGACGGAGATGGTGCCGAACTCCAGGGGGTATCCGCCGCCGGCGTGTACGCCTTCTTTGGAGGCCTTGGCCAGCCGATCCAGGGAGAGGTTGCAGGGGGTGATCTCATTCCAGGAACTGGCAATGCCGATCTGGGCCTTGGACCAGTCGTCGTCGCCCATCCCTACTGCACGGAGCATGCCGCGGGCCGGGGCCCGGGTGTAACCGTCGGTGACCTGCCAGGACCGCGGCTTCTCTGCCGAGGACGGGCCGGTCACAGCCTTGGGTGGAGTGTGCGGTGCGGTTTCCTCTGTGGGTGCGGACATGTGACTGATTCTACGTCTTCATATTCAAACTGCCCCAGCGTTTCAGTGGACTGTCTCACTATGCGAGTGACCTGGGCTTGTTAAGGCAATGTAAAGGTCCTGCTCCAACTGCGTAAACATTTTTCCTAAATCGGGGAGTTACTTTCAGATAATGTCAAGGGTGTCAGGTCTATGTGAAGTACATCACCTGGATCTGATCTGTCCGAGTGCACCCTGATGAAGGAACAACTTTGAGACGAGAAACCAATGGGCTCTCCCGCCTGGGCTGGGCCACAACTGTGGGGACACTGACAGTGTCCCTGGCAGGTCTGGGATTCGTCCCCGCCACTGCGACGGAGACTGATCCCATCGCCCCCAGTCCCGGTGGTGAGGGAGAAACCTCACAGCCGGCCACCGATTCCCTCGACCATGCCAGCGGGCGGGTTGCCGCCTATGTGGAGTTCGCCGATCTGGACTCCGCCACGGAGACGCTGCGGCAGAGCCACGGTGAGGATTTCGCCGATTCCGCCACCCGCAGCCAGAAGAGTTCGGCACTCTCCGATGCCGAGGCCCTGGTCACGCAGAAGACCGAGGAGGTTCTGGCTGATCTCCCCGAGGGGCAGTGGCTCTACGAGACCGGCGCTCATCTGACCGGCTTCGCCGTGGCCGCCGATGCCGCCGATCTTCGGCTGCTGCGCGAGCGCGAGGATATCGCCTCGGTGAAGCTCATCCCCGAGATGGAGGCGCTGAGCGAGCCTGACCTGGCCCTGGAGTTCGAGGATGAGATCAGCTCGAACTCCGGCAACATCATCCATACCGCCACCAATGAGGCCTGGTGGGAAACCGGGGTTCTCGGTGAGGATGTCACGATTGCGGTCATCGACTCCGGTATCGACTACACCCATGCGACCTTCAATGACGCCGAGGACGCCGGAACTGTCGAGGCCTATGAGGCTGCCCGGCACGACGGCGAGGTGGACTGGCCGCAGGGCAATGTGATCAACGGCTGGGACTTCGTCGGTGACGACTACATCGGGGAGGCCGGAACCACGGAGCCGGATCCCAATCCCATTGACACCACCACAGGACTGGCCAGTGGTCACGGAACCCATGTCGCAGCCACTGCCGCCGGCCGCGGTGTCGACGCCGACGGCAATACCTACACCGGCGACTACTCCGATCTGGACAACTATGCCCTGCAGGATTTCCAGGTCGGCCCCGGTGCCGCACCGGCTGCTGAGCTGGTTGCGCTGAAGGTCTTCGGCCGCGATGGCAGCACCCAGATGACCACCACGGCCCTGGACTGGGTCTATGCCCATAACCTCGACCCCGAGGCCTATGGCGGTGAGCCTGATGACTTCATCGACGTCGTGAATCTCTCCCTGGGCGGGACCTTCCCGGCCCCGGATCTGCCGGAGGCCCAGTATGTGGAGGCCCTGGCCGATATGGGTGTCACGGTGGTCTCCTCCGCGGGTAACTCCGGCGATATCCCCGGGGTCAGCGGTTTTCCCGCTGCCGCCCCGGATGCGATCTCGGTGGCCAGCTCTGTCTCCGGACAGTTCTTCTACGACGGCGCCGAGTTCTACTTCGACGGTGAGGAGGAGCCCGAGATCCTGGCCGGCCAGGCCTCGGTCAACTACTCCGGTGAGGGGATGAGCGAACCCGCAGAGCTGGTGACCCTGGATCCGGATAACTCCCTGGAGTATCTCTCCGGCTGTGAGCCACTGACCGAGGAGGACGCAGAACTGGTCGAGGGCAATGTCCTGGTCCTGGCATGGGACGACGACGCCGCCCTGCCCTGTGGTTCGACTCCTCGCTTCGATGTGGCTGAAGAGGCCGGGGCCGAGGGTGTGCTGCTGACCTCCACCCTGGAGGCCTTCGGCACCGGCATCGGCGGCAACGCCGAGACCCCCGGTATCCAGCTGCCGGCCTCCGATCTGGCCGGCTTCGCCGAGTACGATCCGGCCACCGGTGCAGTGGAGCTCACCCGTGAGGTGCAGCTGCGTCTGGATCCCGCCGAGTACAACGGCTCCGTTCCGGTGAGTGTGGATGAGGTCGCCGATACTGTTTCCGACTTCACCTCTCGCGGTAACCCCGGTTCCTTCGATCTGCTCAAGCCTGATCTGGCCGCTCCGGGCACCTCGGTGACCTCGGCGGACTCCGGCACCGGCACTGGTGCCTCCACCAGCTCCGGCACCTCGATGGCCTCGCCGTTTGCTGCAGGTGTTGCCGCCCTGGCTGTGGAGTCCCACGGCTGGTCCGAGGATGGTGGCTGGCTCAATGCCCAGCGCCATAAGGCACTGTTGATGAACACCTCCGCCCATGAGGTCACTATCGGTGATACCCCGGCTGGTCCCCAGCGGATCGGCGCCGGTCGGATCGATGGTGCCGCCGCGGTGGAGAACCGTGTGATCGCCTATGACGCGGAGAACCCCGGTCTGGTCTCCATGGCCTTCGATCCGGTGGAGGCCACCGAGGAGCTCTCGGTGACCCGTCAGCTGGTGGTGGAGAACTACCACGATGAGGATGTCACCCTGGGTCTGGACTACCAGGCGCAGCAGGATATCCCCGGTGTGACCTACCAGGTCCCTGAGTCAGTGACCGTTCCGGCCTCCGGCAGCACTGAAGTTAATGTGACCCTGAGCGTCTACGATGTCTCGGCACTGGCTAAGGTCATGGATCCCACCATGAATCCGGCCGATCCCGCACTGCAGGGCATCTTCCCCGGTCTGGTCCGCGAGTTCCTGGCCAGTGAGTCCGGATGGATCCAGCTGACCGGCGCCCCGGCTGCTGATCAGCTCAATGTGCCGGTCAACGCCAATGTGCGTCCGGCCTCTGCCACCACCGGTGATGATGTGCTCTTTGAGGAGGGTGCTGAGGACTCAGTACTGAACCTCACCGGCCGCGGTCTGGCCCAGGGTGAGGGCCAGGCTCGGTATGAGTCCCTGACCGCTCCTCTGCAGCTGGGCGCAACTCGCGATGCCACCGATCCCGAGGAGTTCGGCGCAGCCTCTGAGGCTGCCGTGGACCTCGCCGCGGTGGGCACCCAGTACTTCGAGGTGGAGGGCACTCCGATGATCGGCATCGGTATCGCCACCCATCACGACTGGGGCCGCTTCGGCGCCTGGGACTACTTCACGGTGGAACGAGAGACCGAGGACACTGTCTACGAGGCCTATGTAGGCCTGAGCAGCATCGATGATGTCATCGCAGACAGCACTATGGTCACGGTGGACGCCTGCGACACTGATGGTCTGGACTGTCAGCTGCAGGGCCGGACCCTGCCGTATCTGCGCGGCGGCGATGTGGACACCCGCCCCTATGACGGCAATGTCATGCTGGTGGCCTTCCCACTGGAGTGGTTCGGTCTGAGCGAGGAGGAGCTGGATTCCGGTGAGGCCGCCTTCGAGTTCTCCGTCTTCGGTCACTCCGGCGGCAGTGAGATCTCCTCTCTGGAGGGCATCACCTTCTCCCAGGCTCAGCATCTGCTCTTCGGCGATGCCGATGACGGGATCTTCTCCACCGCTGAAGGTTCCACTGAGATTCCGGTGACCCGTCCTGAGGGTCTCATCGGCCTCGGCGGTGACGAGGAGGAGGGTGACTTCACTGAGGTCGCCGAGCTGCTGCTTCTGCACCCGCATAACGCCGGGGCGGAGAACCGTTGGGAGATCGTCGACGCCTTGGAGCCTCGCGAAGAGGATGACGACGACGATGACGACGACGCCCCCGCGGAGTGGTCCTCCGATGAGGTCTACACCGAAGGTGATGTGGTGACCTATGAGGATGCCACCTTTGAGGCGCTCTGGTACAGCCAGAATCAGGTTCCCGGCGCTGATCCCTACAGCGCCTGGTCGGAGCTCGGTGAGGAAGTCGAATGCGGCTCCGAGTCGGTTCCCACCTGGGCTGAGAGCACCCGTTTCGAAGGTGGTGAGACTGTCGTCCATGAGGGCGAACTGTTCACCGCGAAGTGGTACAGCCGCAATCAGGAACCCGGTGACCCCTATGGTCCCTGGGAGTCCGGCGGCTCCTGCTGAGGGTCCTTAGATAGAACAACCCCCGTGGTCGGCACTGGTTTCGCACCGGTGCTGACCACGGGGGTTTTCTCAGCCCATCTGGTCGACGACTGTTTCGGCGACTTCGCGCATGGTCAGCCGGCGGTCCATGGAGGTCTTCTGGATCCAGCGGAAGGCCTCGGGCTCGGAGAGTCCCATGGTGGAGATCAGCAGGGATTTGGCCCGGTCGACCAGTTTGCGGGTCTCGAACTTCTCAGTCAGGGAGGAGACTTCCTGCTCCAGTGCGCGCAGTTCCTCGAACCGGGCGGCCGCGACCTCGATGGCCGGGACCAGATCGTTCTCCCCGAAGGGTTTGACCACATAGGCCATGGCTCCGGCTTCCCGGGCGGATTCCACGAGGTCACGCTGGGAGAAGGCGGTGAGCATCACCACTGGGGCGATCTTCTCCTCGGCGATGGTCTTGGCCGCGGTAATTCCGTCCATCACCGGCATCTTCACGTCCATGACCACGAGGTCTGGTTTGTGTTCGCGGGCCAGTTCCACGGCACGCTCACCGTTCTCGGCCTCACCGACTACCTCGTAACCGGCACCGGTGAGGATTTCGACGATGTCGAGCCGGATCAGTGTCTCGTCCTCGGCTACCAGGACCCTGCGCTGCTTGTACTCAGCAGTGGAGTTCTGGCCAGCGGGTTCTTCGGTTTCAGTCATGTCTCAAGCCTATCGGAGGCACTAGCTGAGCAGCTGATGAATATCCTCTGCGCTGAACTGGGCCCTGCCCATGGCTTCACTGGAGTCCAGCACCTGGCTGAACAGTTGGGATTTGGACTCCTTCAGTGCCATCACCTTGGATTCGATGGTGTCCTTGGCGACCAGCCGGTAGACCATCACATTGCGGCGTTGACCGATCCGGTGTGCCCGGTCGATGGCCTGTTCCTCCACCGCTGGGTTCCACCAGGGGTCAAGGAGGATGACGTAATCGGCCTCGGTGAGGTTGAGTCCGAAACCGCCGGCTTTCAGGGAGACGAAGAAGACTGAGGCCTCCCCGGATCGGAAGGAGTCGATGACCGCACCCCGGTTGGTGGTGGACCCATCGAGGTAGGCGCTGTAGAGCCCCTGGTCGGTGGCGGTGGCCCGGGCCTTGGTCAAAAACCGGGTGAATTGGCTGAGCACGAGGACGCGGTGCCCCTCCCCCACTGCTTCGCTGAGCAGTTCGCCCAGGGCTTCGAGTTTGGCCGAGGGTGCTTGGGAGTTCTCCACCAGGGAGGCGTCCAGGGCCAGTTGGCGCAGCAGGGTCAGGGACTGCAGGATTTTGAACCGGTTGGAGCCGAGGTCGTCCATAAGTCCCAGGATCCGGGCCCGTTCCCGCTGCAGCCGCCGGTCGTAGATCCGGCGGTGTTCCTCGGTGAGCTCCAGTTCCAGGATCTGTTCCTGTTTCGGCGGCAGCTCGGCGGCCACGGTCTCTTTGGTCCGGCGCAGCAGGAAGGGGCTCAGCCGCTGTTGGAGGCGTTGAAGCGCCTGCCTGTCCTGCTGTTTCTCGATGGGTTTGCGGTAGCCCTCGGTGAACTGTTCCCGGGTGCCCAGCAGCCCGGGGCAGCACAGGGAGACCACTGACCAGAGTTCTAGGAGGTTGTTCTCCATCGGGGTGCCGGTGATGGCCACCGTGAAGGGGACTTTGAGATCCCTGGCGGCCCGGTAGCCCTGGGAGGCGGGGTTTTTGATCATCTGCGCCTCATCCAGGATGAGACCGGCCCATTCAGCCTGCTGGTATTTCTCAGCCTCCATCCGGAACAGGGCGTAGCTGGTGATCACCAGATCTGCCTCGGCGATCCGGGTATTCAGGGTCACCCCGCTGCGCTGCAGGGTCTCGTCCAGTACTGCCACGGTGAGTCCGGGGGTGAACCGGGCTGCTTCGCGTTCCCAGTTGCTGACCACTGAGGTGGGGGCGATGATCAGGAAGGGGGCTGAGTCCTGCTCTGTGTCGCTGTTCTGGTTGTTGACCGTCTGTTGGATCATCGCCAGGGCTTGGAGGGTTTTGCCCAGGCCCATGTCATCGGCGAGGATTCCGCCGAGCTGGTGTCGGCGTAGGAAGCTCAGCCAGGAGTAGCCGTGCTTCTGGTAGTCGCGCAGCTCGGCGTTGAGTCCCTCGGGTGGTTCTTGGTCTTCGACTCCCCCGGTGAGTTCGGAGATGCTGCGCCACCAGCTGTTCTGGTCGGCTTCGACAATGTCGAGTTCGGTCAGTTCCTCCCAGAGGCTGACCTGGTAGCGGCTCAGTCGCAGAGAGTTGGGCTCGGTGTCGTTGAGGGTGCGGGCCTCTTCGATGACCAGACGCAGGTGTTCCAGTTCGGGGGTGTTCAGCGGGAGGTAGGTGTTGTCCTCGAGGATGAGCACCGATTCGCCGCGGGCTAAGGCGGTGAAGAGCTCTGAGAAGCTGATCTCCCGGTCCTCGACGGTGACTCGCAGGTTGAGGTCGAACCAGTCTCCTTCCTCGGCAGTGCCCTCTGGGGTCGGAGCGGGTGCCAGTTCCACAGTGGGGGTTTCGGTGATCCGCCGGTACTCAGGGCCCAGATCCGGGGGCAGACGACCTGCGGTGACCAGGACCGCATGGGCGTGGGAGCAGTCTGCACCTTCGGCCTCTGGGGAATCGGGGCAGCTGCAGGTGATGGCGGCGTCGTCGGCGGTTCCGGTGTGGGTCACCACAACGCGTTCATACCAGGTCCCGGCCCGTTCGGAGGCCACAACGGCCTCTATCCGTTCGGCCGTCCCTGAGGATTCCCGGCTGACAATAAAGGCAGCCTCAGCCAGATCACTGGACATAGGCCTGCGCTGAGATGGAGGTAGGAGCAAGGAAGAGGGGAAGTATACCCCTGTTGCGTGAGGCGCAAGCGAAGCGAGCGCCGACTTTAAGGCGCGAAGCTCGGCAAGGCTTTGCCGAGCGAGAGGCGGCGGGGCGTGAACCCGCCGCCGGGACAAACACTGTCCCCGAAGTGGGACTCGAACCCACACACCGTGAGGTACTCGATTTTGAGTCGAGCGCGTCTACCAATTCCGCCATTCGGGGGCCGGTCCAGTTTACAGGGCCGAATGCGCAGATTGCGCACTGGCCGCACTGGCGGCACTTCGTGAGGGCCAGGGGCCGATGGGTTCCTTGGTGGGCAGGCCTTCTCCGCGGCGCAGGGCCTCGACGTCGATGCCTCCGTCGGGGAGGTCTCCGATGCGGTGGACCTTGACCATATTGGTGGTTCCGGCCTGGCCTGGAGGTGAACCGGCGGCGATGACCACGAGGTCACCGTCCTTGGCGATGCCTTCCTCCAGCAGCAGTTTGTCCACCTGTCCGGTCATCTTGTCGGTATGCGGGGCGAATTCCACCCAGCGGGGCTGCACACCCCAGGAGAGGCACAGGATGTTGTGGGTGTGCTCCACATGGGTGAAGGCGAAGATGGACTGTTTGGGCCGCAGGCGGGAGAGCCTCCGGGCGGAGTCACCGGAACGGGTGAAGGTGGCCAGATAGGGCACCTCGAGCCGTTCGGCGATCTCATTGGCAGCCCGGGTGATGGCTCCGCCTCGGGTTTTGGGCTTAGTGCCGAGCTGCGGGATGCGTTCGAGGCCGCGGGCCTCGGTGGCCTGAATGATCGAAGACATTGTCTCCACGGTCTTGACCGGGTATTTGCCCACTGAGGTCTCACCGGAGAGCATCACGGCATCGGCGCCGTCGAGCACCGCATTGGCGCAGTCGGAGGCCTCTGCGCGGGTGGGTCGGGGGTTGTCGATCATGGACTCCAGGACCTGGGTGGCCACGATGACCGGCTTGGCCCAGCGGCGGGCCAGTTCGATGGCGCGTTTCTGCACCACCGGCACTTCTTCCAGCGGCAGTTCCACACCGAGGTCACCGCGGGCGACCATAATGGCGTCGAATGCGTCGATGACATCCTGCAGTGCGTCCACGGCCTGGGGTTTCTCCAGTTTCGCGATGACCGGGACGTAGCGGCCCTCTTCCTCCATGATCTGGTGGACGGCCTCGATATCGGCGGCATCGCGGACGAAGGACAGGGCGATCATGTCGAAGCCGGTGCGCAGGGCCCAGCGGAGGTCTTCCTCGTCCTTCTCGCTCAGGGCGGGTACTGAGACTGCGACCCCAGGGAGGTTGATGCCCTTGTTATTGGAGACCGGACCGGCGACGACGACCTCGGTGACCACATCGGTCTCGGTGACCTCTAGGGCACGCAGGGAGACTTTGCCGTCGTCGATCAGCAGGGTGTCGCCGGGTTCCACATCCTGGGGCAGGGTCTTCAGGGTCGTGGAGCAGATCTCCTTAGTGCCCTCGATATCCCGGGTGGTGATGGTGAACCGGTCGCCCTCATCGAGCTGGTGGGGGCCGTCGCTGAAGCGGCCCAGGCGGATCTTCGGGCCCTGGAGGTCGGCGAAGATGGCCACCGCCCGGCGAAGGTCACCGGAGACCTCGCGCACGGTGTTGTAGGTGTCCTCATGGACGGTGTAGTCACCATGGCTCATATTGACCCGGACCACGTCCACACCTGCCTCGATGAGTTCACGGGTACGTTCGTAGCCGGCTGTGGCCGGGCCGAATGTGGCAACGATCTTGGCGTGTCTCATGCCTCACCTCACGGGGTTGTCGAGCAGTACGGAACGCGGCGCGACGCTGAGCCAACTAACTATACGAGCCTACCTTATGAGGCACGGGTCAGTGCAGCGAGATAGCCCTATCGCTGGGTGCCACCGGAGCCGGCAGACGGGTGCTGCCCTCGAGGTATTCATCGACCTTCGCGGCCACTGCACGGCCCTCGGCGATCGCCCAGACCACCAGGGAGGCGCCACGGCCGGCATCGCCGACTGTGAAGACCCCATCCACATTGGTCTGGTAGTCCTCAGCCCGGTCCACGGTCCCGCGGGAGGAGAAGTCGACATTGAGCTGGCCGGTCAGCAACTCCGGCTCTGCACCGGTGAAGCCCAGGGCCAGGAACACGAGATCAGCGGGGATCTCGCGCTCGGTGCCCGGCTTGGGGGTGCGGCTTCCGTCCTCGTTGTAGTGGGTCTCAGCCACCCGCAGGGCACGGACATTGCCGTTCTCGTCACCGAGGAACTCCACTGTGGAGGCCAGCCATTTGACCTCTCCGCCCTCTTCATGGGCGCTGGAGACCTCGAAGACCCGGGGGTCCATGGGCCAGGGCTCGTGATCGGGACGCTCAGTGGGCAGTTCTTTACCGATGGCCAGGGTGGTCACCGATTTCGCCTGGTGCCGGTGGGCGGTGCCGATGCAGTCGGCTCCGGTGTCACCGCCGCCGAGGATGACCACATGCTTGTCCTTGGCGTGGATCTGCTCGGGCACCTCATCGCCGGCGACAGCCCGGTTGGACTGGACGAGGTATTCCATGGCGAAGTGGATCCCGCCCAGGCCGCGGCCGGGCACGGGCAGGTCACGCGGGACCATGGCACCGGTGGCCACGACGACGGCGTCGTAGGACTCCCGCAGGGCGTCCCAGGTGATATCGGAGCCGATCTCGGTGGAGGTGTAGAAGCGGGTGCCCTCGGTCTCCATCTGCTGGATCCGGTTGTCCACCAGCCCCTTCTCCATCTTGAAGTCGGGGATGCCGTAGCGCAGCAGGCCGCCGAGCCGGTCGTCACGTTCGTAGACGGCGACAGTGTGCCCGGCGCGGGTCAGCTGCTGGGCGGCAGCCAGACCGGCGGGTCCGGAGCCGACCACAGCCACGGTTTTGCCGGTCAGCCGCTGGGGCGGAATGGGTTCCACATAGCCGCGTTCCAGTGCCTCATCGGCGATCTCGGCCTCGGACTGTTTGATGGTCACTGCCGGCTGGTTGATGCCCAGAACACAGGAGGTCTCACAGGGTGCGGGGCAGACCCGCCCGGTGAACTCCGGGAAGTTATTGGTCATATGCAGCCGGTTGGAGGCCTCTTCCCACTGGTCGCGCCAGATGAGGTCATTCCACTCGGGGATCAGATTCCCCAGGGGGCAGCCGGTGTGGCAGAAGGGGATGCCGCAGTCCATGCAGCGGCCGGCCTGAGTCTGGGTGACCCCTTTCTCCTGCCGTTCGTAGACCTCTTTGAAGTCCATGATGCGCACCGGGACCGGGCGCGAGGGGCGGGACTGCCGCTCCCGGTGTTTCAGGAATCCGCGTGGATCAGCCACTGGTCACCTCCAGAATCTTCTGCCATGCGGCGTCACCGTCCGGGTCCAGCCCCTCGTCGAGGGCGGCGCTGCGGGCTGCGAGCACACGGTCGTAGTCACGTGGGAGCACCTTGGTGATCCTCCCGAGGGTCGCTTCGGGGTCTTCGAGCAGTTCGGCGGCCACTACGGAGTTGGTCTCCTCATGGTGCCGGCGCAGCAGGTCGCGAATGATCTGCTGATCCTCCTCATCGGGCTGAAGCAGCAGCAGCTCTCCCCCGGCGGCGGCCTGGGTGTTGAGCTTGCCCTCCTCGAAGTCCAGGAGATAGGCGGTGCCGCCGGACATTCCGGCGCCGAAGTTCCGGCCCACCGGCCCCAGGATCAGGGTCTGGCCGCCGGTCATGTATTCGCAGCCGTGGTCGCCGACTCCTTCGACCACTGCGGTGGTCCCGGAGTTGCGGACCAGGAAACGTTCGCCGACCTGTCCGCAGAGGAACAGTTCACCGCCAGTGGCGCCGTAACCGATCACATTGCCGGCCACCACGTTCTTAGCGGCTTCGAAGGATGCCTCCTCTTCGGGGGCGATGATGATCCGCCCTCCGGAGAGCCCCTTGCCCACGTAGTCATTGGCATCGCCTGCCAGGCGAATGGTCACACCCTGGGGCAGGAATGCGCCCAGGGACTGACCGGCCTGACCGGTGAGGTTGACTTCGATGGTGTTGTTCTCCAGGGTCTTCAGCCCCAGGGCCTTGGTGACCTCATGGCCGAGCATGGTGCCCACTGCACGGTCGGTGTTGACCACCGGGGATTCGATGGTGACCGCTGTGCCGTTGTGGATGGCCTCCTGGGCGGCTTCGATGAGCTTGACGTCGAAGTGCTTCTCCAGCTCGTGGTCCTGCTCGGAGGTCCGGCGCAGTTTCGCCTCCGGAGCCTCGGGGTCCCAGCCGGTGAGCACCTTGGTGAGGTCCAGTCCTTCGGTCTTCCAGTGCCGTTTGGCCTGGTCCAAATCGAGTGCGTCGATATGTCCGATGGCCTCATCGAGGCTGCGGAAGCCCAGTTCGGCGAGGTATTCGCGGACTTCCTGGGCGATGAACTCGAAGAAGTTCACCACGTGGTCGGCCTTACCGGTGTATCGATCACGCAGGGTCGGGTTCTGGGTGGCCACACCCACCGGGCAGGTGTCGAGGTGGCAGACCCGCATCATGATGCAGCCGGAGACCACCAGCGCGGAGGTGGCGAAGCCGTATTCCTCAGCACCCAGCAGCGCGGCGATGACCACATCACGGCCGGTTTTGAGCTGACCGTCGACCTGTACGGTCACCCGTTCGCGCAGCCCGTTGAGCATCAGGGTCTGCTGGGCTTCGGCCAGTCCGAGCTCCCAGGGGGTGCCTGCGTGTTTGAGCGAGTTCAGCGGGGAGGCGCCGGTTCCGCCGTCGTGCCCGGAGATGAGCACGACGTCGGCTGCCGCCTTGGCCACACCTGCTGCGACCGTGCCCACTCCATGCAGGGAGACCAGCTTCACGTGGACCCGGGCACCGGTATTGGCGCGCTTGAGGTCGTAGATGAGCTGTTTGAGATCCTCGATGGAGTAGATGTCGTGGTGCGGAGGTGGGGAGACCAGGGAGACACCGGGTGTGGAGTGCCGGGTCTCGGCCACCCAGGGGTAGACCTTCTTGCCCATGAGCTGACCGCCCTCACCGGGCTTTGCGCCCTGGGCCATCTTGATCTGCAGATCATCGGCATGGGTGAGGTACTGGCTGGTCACGCCGAAACGACCGGAGGCGATCTGTTTGATCGCGCTGCGGCGTTCGGGGTCGATCAGCCGCTGCGGATGCTCACCACCCTCACCGGTGTTGGAGCGCCCGCCGAGGCGATTCATGGCGATCGCCAGAGTCTCGTGGGCCTCCTGTGAGATGGAGCCGTAGCTCATCGCACCGGTGTTGAAGCGTTTGACGATCTCGCTGACCGGTTCGACCTCGCTGATCGGAACCGGGCTGCGGGTGGCCTTGAGGTTGAACAGCCCGCGCAGGGTCATCAGTTCCTTGGACTGATCATCCACCGACTTCGTGTACTGCTTGAAGATGTCGTACCGGCGGGTCCGGGAGGCGTGCTGGAGCCTGAACACGGTCTCGGGGTTGAACAGATGCGGCGGACCTTCGCGGCGCCACTGGTACTCACCGCCGACTTCGAGTTCGTCTCCGCGGCCGAGGTCGTTGCCATCGGGCGGATATGCCTTGGCGTGCCGGGCTGAGGCCTCGGCGGCGATGACGTCGACGCCGACCCCGCCCATCGGCGAGTGAGTGCCGGAGAAGTACTGGTCCACCACGTTCTGGGCCAGTCCGACCGCTTCGAAGGTCTGCGCACCGCAGTAGGAGCCGGCAGTGGAGATGCCCATCTTGGACATGATCTTCAGCAGACCCTTGCCCAGGGCCTTGATGAGGTTCTCCACGGCCTGCTCTTCGGTGACATTGGTGATCTCACCGCGGCGGACCATATCCTCTGCGGATTCGATGGCCAGATAGGGGTTGACCGCCGAGGCGCCGTAGCCGATGAGGCAGGCCACATGGTGGACCTCGCGGACGTCACCGGCTTCCACCAGCAGCGAGACCCTGGTGCGGGTGGCTGATTTCAGCAGGTGGTGGTGGATGGCCGAGACCAGCAGCAGGGAGGGAATCGGAGCCCACTGGGCATTGGAGTCCCGGTCAGAGATCACGATGTAGCCGACACCGCGGTGCACCGCGGCCGAGACCTGCTCACAGAGGGTGCGGATCCGCTGGCGGAACTCCTCCTCAGTGGAGCCGACCCTGAAGAGTCCACGGATCTTTAGGGCGCTCTTGGTGCCGTCCTCATTGCGCTGGTTGGCGATCCGGGCCAGCTGGTCATTGGTCAGCACCGGGAAGTCCAGCTGGATCTGCTTGGCCTTGACCTGTCCGGTGGCCAGGAGGTTGCCCTCTGGTCCGATATGCCGGCCCAGGGAGGTGACCAGTTCCTCTCGGATGGCATCCAGGGGCGGGTTGGTCACCTGGGCGAAGGTCTGGACGAAGTAGTCGAAGAGCAGCCGGGGCCGTTCGGCCAGAACAGCGATGGGGGTATCGGTGCCCATTGCGCCCAGCGGCTCTGCACCGGTTGCGGCCATGGGGCCGACCAGGATCTTCAGCTCTTCATGGGTATAGCCGAAGGTCTGCTGGCGCAGCCGCACCGAACCGGAGGGGTGCTTGACATGCAGGCGTTCGGGGAGGTCATCCAGGGTGAGGCGGTTCTCCTCCACCCACTTCTGCCAGGGCGCCTTGGAGGCGAAGTCTGCCTTGATCTCCTCATCCTCGATGATCCGGCCCTCTTTGGTATCGGCCAGGAACATCATGCCCGGGGCCACCCGGCCCTTACGCACCACAGTGGAGGGTTCGAGATCGATGACGCCGACCTCGGAGGAGAGCACCACGAGTCCGTCATCGGTGACCCACCAGCGGGCCGGGCGCAGACCGTTGCGGTCCAGGACAGCACCGAGCTGGTCGCCGTCGGTGAAGGCGATGGCAGCTGGGCCGTCCCAGGCTTCCATCATGGTCGAGTGGTACTCGTAGAAGGCCCGCAGATCGGGGTCCATCGACTCGTGGTTCTCCCAGGCTTCGGGGATCATCATCCGCATCGCCTGGGACATTGGCCGACCGGAGAGCATCAGCAGTTCGGCGGCCTCATCGAAGCTGGTGGAGTCACTGGCGCCGGGGGTGCAGATTGGGAAGAGGTACTCCGGATCATCACCCAGAACGGGTCCGGCCATGGTGGCCTGCCGGGCGCGCATCCAGTTCCGGTTGCCCTTGACGGTGTTGATCTCACCGTTGTGGGCGATATGCCGCAGAGGCTGGGCCAGCGGCCAGGAGGGGAAGGTATTGGTGGAGAACCGGGAGTGGACAATCCCCAGAGTGGATTTGTACCGCTCATCGGAGAGGTCCGGATAGAAGGGCTCCAGCTGAGCGGTGGTCAGCATGCCCTTATAGGTGATGGTCTTCGAAGACAGCGAGGCGAAGTAGATGCCCAGGCGGACCTGGGCACGTTTGCGCAGCCGCCAGGCCCGCTGGTCCAGGGTGCCCTCGGCAGATTCCTGGTACTCCATGGAATCCTCAGGTGCCATGGAGAGGAAGACCTGTTTGAAGAAGGGCATGGCCTCCCGGGCCAGGCTGCCGATCATCGAGGCATCGACCGGAACATCGCGCCAGCCCAGCAGGGTCAGGCCCTGATCGGCGGCCATCTGCTCGAAGGTGGCCATCATATCGGCGCGCTCGGTCTCATCCTGCGGGAGGTAGGCGGTGCCGGCGGCGTATTCGCCTGCCGCGGGCAGCTCGAAGTCCAGCACGGCACGGAAGAGCTCATCGGGCAGCTGGGTGAGGATTCCGGCGCCGTCGCCGGTTCCGACATCTCCGCCTACTGCACCGCGGTGCTCCACACAGCGCAGGGCGTAGAGGGCGTGGTCGATGATGTCGTGACCGGGGGTTCCGCGCAGGGTCGCGATAGCGGCCATACCGCAGTTCTCATGCTCATTGGCCGGATCGTAGAGCCCTGCCTTTTCAGGGAACGCCGCATAGCGCTCATAGGGGCTGATCACCTTCGGCACTGACATCTTCGGTGTTCCTTCCTTGGGCAGGACGTACGTGATGACGGCAGCATGGATTGGTGCACATCATGCTGCTTCAGGTGCGGCTAGGCCTGCGGCTAGGTGCTAGCTCGAAGTCCTATCTTCCGCTTCAGTCTCTGCCGGTGCAAGTTGTGATTCACCGGTCTCAGCCTCTTCCGGGGTCTCCGCGGAGGCATCAGTCAGGTCTTTTTCAGATGTGTCGGCAGCCTGTTTGCGAGCCTCAACAGTATAGATCTCTTTGTGCTCGATGATCTCTTCTGTGCTCTGTGGGCGCTTCACAAACAGCCATATCAGGGCCGCGATGGCGACGACGAACACCACGAAAGCGATGATCTGGTTCAGCCGCCAGTCCAGGCCGAGATTGTCCAGCGGATACTGGGTGGATTTGTCGAGTTCGTCGATTCGCAGGGATTCGATCCAGAACCGGCCCAGGGCGTAGTAGGCCACATAGGTCCAGGCCAGCAGGCCCTGGCGGAACTGGAACCGCTTGAACAGCAGCAGCAGTGCGAAGAAGCCCAGGAGGTTCCACAGGGACTCGTAGAGGAATGTGGGGTGGAAGAGCATCTCTTCCACCGGCGTGGTGGAGGCGATCTCCGGTGCCTGGTACTGCTGTTCGGTGTCCAGCCGCAGGCCCCAGGGCAGGAAGGTGCGGTCACCGTAGAGCTCCTGGTTGAAGTAGTTGCCCCAACGGCCTATAGCCTGGGCAAGCAGGATGCCGGGCACCACAGCATCGGCGAAGGCCGGGAATTTGATCCCGGAGCGCCGGCAGAAGATCCAGACAGCCAGGGCACCGGCTGCCACGGCTCCGATGATGGAGAGTCCGCCGTGCCAGAGCTGGAAGGCCCGCAGGATGTCCCCACCCTCCCCGAAGTAGGCATCCGGGGAGCTGATCACGTGGTAGGCCCGGGCTCCGATGATGCCGATAAGCACCGCCCAGAGCATTGCGGAGAACACGTCGTCGCTGTTGCCCCCGCGGGACTTCCACAGTTTGCTGGCCACGATGACGGCCGCCACGATTCCCAGCATGATCGCCAGGGTGTAGAAGGCGAGGAAGAACGGCCCGGGGAGGTCGATACCGCGGGCCGGCGGTGGGGGGAAGCCGGAGGCCAGCAGGCTGGTGGCTTCGAAGACAGGGGTCAGACTCATAGTGGGCACCGTATCAGTCGTTTCTAGGATTTAAGTTCTTGCCGGAGAGTTCGGCTGCCAGGGTGGCAACGGCCTCTGGTCCGCCGTCCCGAAGGGCGGCCACCAGGGCGGTTCCGACGATTGCGCCATCGGCGTAGCTGCCGATCTCTTCGACATGGGCGCGGGTGGAGACCCCGAGGCCGACGCATACGCGTTCGGCTCCGGCGGACTTCGCAGCGGCGACCACCTCGGCAGCGGCCTGGGAGACCTCGGCTCGAGCCCCGGTGACCCCCATCAGGGAGACTCCGTAGACGAAGCCGCGGGAGGCTGAGGCGATCATCGCTGCCCGTTCCGGGCTGGAGGTGGGTGCAGAGAGGAAGACCCGGTCCAGACCGTATTCCTCGGTGGCTGCGATCCAGTCGGCGGCCTCATCGGGGATCAGATCGGGGGTGATTGCTCCCGCTCCCCCGGCCTCGGCCAGCCGGCGGGCGAAGGTGGCTGCACCCATCCGGTCGATGATGTTGTAGTAGGTCATCACCAACACGGCGGCATCGGTGGCCTCAGTGACCGCCTTGACGATCTCGAAGACCTCGTCGACCCGGAAGCCGCGGGCCAATACCTCAGTGGTGGCCTGCTGGATGACAGGACCGTCCATGACCGGGTCGGAGTAGGGCACACCGATTTCGATGACATCGGCCCCGTTGTTCACCAGGGCGATGGCGGCATCGATACTGGTCTGCTTATCGGGGTAGCCGCCGGGCAGGTAGCCGATGAAGGCAGTGCGGCCCTGGGCCTTGGCGGCGTCGATGGCCGCTGCTGTCTTGCTCACGCTTCTACCCCCGTATCCGGTGCGTCGCTTTCGTCCTCGGCCGGCAGGAGGTCGAACCATTTGGCCGCGGTGGCCACATCCTTATCCCCACGGCCGGAGAGGTTGACGATGATGACCTTCTGGCTTCCGGCGCTGCCCCATTCCCGGGAGAGCCGGGCTGCCCCGGCCAGGGCGTGGGCGGATTCGATGGCGGGGATGATCCCTTCGGTGCGGCAGAGCTGTTCAAAGGCCTGCATGCACTCGGCATCGGTGACCGGCTGGTAGTTCACCCGGCCGGCGTCGTTGAGATAGGCGTGCTCGGGTCCCACGGAGGGGTAGTCCAGGCCCGCTGAGATGGAATGGGAGTCGATGGTCTGCCCATCCTCATCCTGCATGAGGTAGGACCGGGCCCCGTGCAGCACCCCGGAGCGGCCCAGGGTGATGGCCGAGGCGTGTTTGCCAGTCTCCAGGCCCTCGCCGCCGGCTTCGAAGCCGTAGAGCTCGACCTCGGGGTCGTCGAGGAAGCCGTGGAAGATGCCCATGGCATTGGAGCCGCCGCCGATGCATGCGGCCACTGCATCGGGCAGCCGGCCGGTGGCGGCCAGGATCTGCTCGCGGGCCTCATCACCGATGACCTGGTGGAACCAGCGGACCATCTCTGGGAAGGGATGGGGTCCGGCTACCGTGCCGAGGACATAATGGGTGTTCTCCACGGTGGCCACCCAGTCCCGCAGGGCCTCATTGATGGCGTCCTTCAGGGTGGCCGAGCCGTGTTCGACCGGGACCACCTCGGCTCCCAGCAGCTGCATACGGGCGACGTTGAGGGCTTGGCGTCGGGTGTCCTCTCCGCCCATGTAGACCACGCATTCCATACCCATCAGGGCTGCGGCGGTGGCTGTTGCCACACCGTGCTGGCCGGCGCCGGTTTCGGCGATCAGCCTGGTTTTGCCCAGCCGTTTGGCCAGCAGGGCCTGACCGAGCACATTGTTGATCTTATGGCTGCCGGTGTGGTTGAGGTCCTCGCGCTTGAGGAAGATCCTCGCCGAGTCCTCGGAGCCGGCGGCCTCGGCGGCGAAGCGGGGCACCTCGGTCAGCAGGGAGGGCCGTCCGGTGTAGTCGCGGCAGAGCCGCTGGAACTCATCGGTGAACTCGGGGTCGGCCTTGGCCTTCTCGAAGGTATCGGCCACCTCATCCAGTGCGGCCACCAGTGATTCGGGCATCCAGCGGCCGCCGTAGTCGCCGAAATAGGGCCCGGGGGTGTCCTGGAAATGCGGACTGGCTGGTTGGTCGGTCATGGTGTCTCCTTCGCCAGGCTTGCCTGCCGGAAGTCTTTGACGGCTGTGCTGGGGTCGCCGTGTTTGACCAGGGCCTCGCCGACCAATACGGCATCGGCTCCCTGGCGGGCGTAGTCGAGGACCACATGGGGTCCGTCCACACCTGATTCGGCGATCCGCACGAGGTCCTCCGGCAGATGCCGGGCCATTGCGGAGTAGTGGGCGACGTCGACCTCGAGGGTCTTGAGGTTTCGAACGTTGACTCCGACGATCTTTGCGCCCACGGCCACCGCGCGTTCGATCTCTTCCTCGGTGTGGGCCTCGACCAGGGCGTTCATGCCCAGCTCGTGGGTCAGGGCGAGGTAGTCACGCAGCTGGACGTCATCCAGCGCGGCGACGATCAGCAGCACGAGGTCGGCACCGTAGGCCCGGGCCTCGTGGAACTGGTACTCATCGACCATGAAGTCTTTGCGCAGCACCGGGATATCCACTGCGGCCCGCACCGCGGCGAGATCAGCCAGGGAGCCGTTGAATCGGCGCGCCTCGGTGAGGACGGAGATCACGCTGGCTCCGCCCTGCTGGTAGGCATGGGCCAGGGCGGCTGGGTCCGGGATCTGGGCGAGGTCACCCTTGGAGGGGGACTTGCGCTTGACCTCGGCGATGATGCGCACCCCGGTGCTGTCGCTGCGGCCGTCTTTCAGTGCCGCGTAGGCGTCCAGGGCGGGGGCAGCATCAGCAGCCTGGGCCTGGATCTCCTTCAGCGGGGTGGCTGCTCGTCGGTCCTGGAGGTCTTCGCGGACCCCTTCGATGATCTGGTCGAGAACTGTCGCCATTCAGGTCAGGTGCCGGCCTAGTTGGTGCCCGAAGCGGGTTCACGCTTCTCAGCGCCGCCGCCGGTGTTGTCCGGGCTGGCCGGGCCGGCGTGCTCACGGGGGTCATCGCCCTCGTTCAGCACTGCCTTGGAGTCCATCTCCACGCCGTAGCCGGCCTTCTTCAGCACGATGCCCAGGATGATCGCCACTGGCATCAGGGCAGCGCCGATCCAGATGGCAGTCCACCAGGCATCGGACCAGTAGAGACCGATGGCGCCTACACCGGCGATTGTGGAGCCGGCAACGACTGTCCCGGAGAGCGCCCAGGCTGCGGGGGTGGAGCCGTGACCGATGTGGTCGTAGTGAATGTACTCGTCATCAGTCTTCGGCTGCTGCTCTACGTCGCGAACTCCTGCCGGGCTGGTGGCCATGCGCCTACTCCTCTACACGATGTCGAAATGTGCTTAGAACCATTCTGCCACGCTAACGGGACTCCGTGGGATCGTCGTCCTCGCTGAGCCCGTCCCAGAGGTCATACTCATCAACCTCGGCGTCTGTTTCGGCTCCTGCAGCAGCACTGCGGCTGTACTTCTTGGAGGCAGTGCGCACCGGCCAACTGCGGCCGAAGATGAAGGCCACCAGGCCCGCTGCGGCGATGAGCAGACCACCTGCCATGGCGGCGTAGACCCCCCAGTTCAGGGTGTATTCGGCGGCGAATTCGGTCGTTCCGGTGATATCGCTCAGAGCCCGCAGACTCGAGGTCCGTGGGGTCAGGGTCACCGAACCCGCACTGGCCAGCCCGAAGACTCCGGCGGCGAAGAGCACCACGGAGATGATCCAGCGCCCTACCCTGCGGGCCACCGAGGTGGCCACTGCCGCGGCCAGGGCCACCAGTGCCACCGCTGGCACCGCCTCAGAGATATCCGAGCCGGGGATCTCAGCGCTTTGGGTCTGGGCCATATCGGTCAGCCCGATGGCGGTGACCCAGGTTTGGGTCGAGGCGCCGAAGAGGATCGCGGCCCCCAGCAGGGCCACCAGGACAGTGTTGCGGCGGGAAAAGATTCGGGCTTTCATCAACGTGTCTTCTTCGTCTCGGGTTCATCGTCCCAGGTGGAGGAGAACAGCAGGGCAGCCAGGGCCCCGATGGACAGCAGGATGGCTCCGGCGAGCCCGAACCAGGCCCCGAATGCCAGCCGGGCGGTCTCGGCGGTCAGGCCCAGCTGCTGCATGCCGGTGACTGAGGCGGCCACCGGATTGGAGATGGTCAGAGCTGCTGTGATGATCGCTAAGAAGCCCCCGCCGAGCAGAACTGCGGCGAGGATCCCGCGCAGCCAGCCCTGGAAGATCGAGACCAGCAGACCGGAGACCACACCGAGCAGGCCGATCAGCCGCACCAGGGTGGAGACTTCATTGCCATTGAGCGCCTCGGGACCGGGCTCGAGGTGGACCCAGGCCATCACAGTGGACAGCAGCAGCAGGATGGAGCCGGTCTGGATCACCACAACGGTGACCTTGCGCTGGAAGAAGTAGGCCAGATGTCCGATCATGAAACCTTCAACCTATCAGCGGCCAGCACGGCTCGCAGTGGGGCCGCGGCCTTATTGACCGTCTCCTGGCGCTCGTCCTCATCGATGGAGTCGGCCACAATTCCGCCGCCGGACTGCACATAGGCCCTACCTCCGGACAACACGGCAGTGCGGATGGCGATGGCGACATCCATCCGTCCGGAGAGATCGAAATAGCCGACCACTCCCCCATAGACCCCACGACGGGTGGGTTCCCATTCGTCGAGCAGCTGCAGGGCTCGGGGTTTCGGCGCCCCGGAGAGGGTGCCTGCCGGGAAGGTCGCAGCCAGGACGTCATAGGGCGAGGATGTCTCCGCCACCTGCCCCTGGACATGGCTGGTCAGATGCATGACGTGGCTGAAGTGTTCCACGGCCATGAACCGGGTGACCTCCACTGAGCCGGGTTCGCAGACCTTTGCGAGGTCATTGCGGGCCAGGTCAACCAGCATGAGGTGCTCGGCCCGTTCCTTCTGATCGGCCAGGAGGTCCTCGGCCAGCTCCTGGTCGGCCGCCGGTGTTTTGCCCCGGGGCCGGGTGCCGGCGATGGGATGGGAGACCACGGTGCGCTCGGCATCCATAGTCACCAGGGCCTCCGGGGAGGCGCCGACCACCTGGTAGGGCTCCCCCTCGGGGGTCTGGAAGTGCATCAGATACATATAGGGGCTGGGGTTCAGCAGCCGCAGCATCCGGTAGACGGTCAGGGCGTCGGCCCCGGTTTCGACTTCGAAACGGCGGGAGACCACGATCTGGAAGACTTCGCCGTCGACGATGGCCTCTTTGGCCTTGCCGAGGGTGGCGAGGTATTCATTCTGGTCCCAGCTGTTGGTGACCTTATCGGCCAGATCCAGTTCCACCTGCGTTCCCCAGTCGGCTTCGGCGGTGGCCACCTCGGCGGAGACCGGGCGGGCCAGGGCATGCTGCATGGCCGCCAGACGGGCCAGGGCGTCGTCGTAGGCCCGTTCTGCACCGGTGGGCTGACCATCCTTATTGATCGCATTGGCGATCAGGGTCACGGTGCCGTCGCGGTTATCGTGGACGGCGAGGTCTGAGATGAGGTTCATGGCCATCTCGGGCAGACCGAGATCGTCCTGCGGGGGGTTGGGCAGTTTCTCCCAGTGCCGGACCACATCCCAGCCGATATAGCCCACCAGCCCGGAGGCCAGATGCGGCAGCTGCTCAGCGAAGGCCCGCTGGCCTAGGAACTCCAGGGTTTGGCGGAGAATCTCCGCGGTGGTTCCCTCCTGGGGAGCCCCCGCCGGTGGGGTGCCGATCCAATGGGCCTCCCCGTCCTTCTCGGAGAGGGTGGCCATAGAGTTCACGCCGATGAAACTGTGCCGGTCCCAGGCGGCACCCGGGGCAGCCGATTCCATCAGGTAGGTTCCCGGTACGCCCTGCTGGTTGTCATCACAGGCCAGGGCCCGGTAGATGCTCAGCGGGGTGTGGGAGTCGGCCAGGACTTTCATACTCACCGGGATCACCCGGTGTTCGGCGGCCAGCTGGAGGAACTCCTCGCGGCTGGGGGTCACTGTTCCCAGGGAATGCATCAGCTCAGCTCCCTTCCGGTGAAGCAGGTCTGGGCCCCGGTGTGGCAGGCAGGTCCGGTCTGCTCGACTTTCAGCAGCACCGTGTCACCATCGCAGTCCAGGGACACTGACTGCACCTGCTGGGTATGTCCGGAGGTCTCGCCTTTGACCCAGAGCTGGCCGCGGGAGCGCGACCAGTAGGTGCCGCGGCCGGTTTCCAGGGTGGCGGTCAGGGCCTCGGCGTTCATCCAGGCCATCATGAGCACCTGGCCTGTGGTGACTTCCTGGGCGATGGCCGGGACGAGGCCGTCATCGTTGTAGTTGACGTCCTGGAGGCTAGCGGACATGGTGACCTGCTTTCCGGATCTCGTCTTTGACCCGAGCGATCATATCCACCGGTCCGAAGTGGAAGACACTGGCGGCCAGGACTGCATCGGCCCCGGCGTCGATGGCCTCGGGGAAGTGTTCGGGTTTGCCTGCCCCGCCGGAGGCGATCAGCGGGACCCGGGTCACGGCCCGGATGGCGGAGATCATATCCAGGTCGAAGCCCTCTTTGGTGCCATCGGCGTCGATGGAGTTCAGCAGGACCTCCCCGACTCCGCGCTCGGCGGCCTCTGCGCACCAATCCAGGGCATCGATTCCGGTGCCGCGGCGTCCGCCGTGGGTGGTGACCTCGAACCCGGAGCCGGTCTCCTCGCTTCGGCGCACATCCGCTGAGAGCACCAGCACCTGGTTGCCGAAACGGGCGACGATCTCGTTAATCACCGCCGGTCGGGCCACCGCTGCGGTGTTGATCGAGGCCTTATCAGCCCCGACCTTCAGCAGCCGATCCACATCCTCCTCGGAACGGACCCCGCCGCCGACGGTCAGGGGGATGAAGACCTCCTCGGCGGTGCGGGTGACAACCTCGTAGGTGGTCTCCCGTTCGGCGGTGGAGGCGGTGACATCCAGGAAGGTCAGCTCATCGGCCCCGGCCTGGTTATAGCGTTCGGCCAGTTCCACTGGGTCACCGGCATCGCGCAGCTCTTGGAAGTTCACGCCTTTGACCACGCGGCCGGCATCGACGTCGAGGCACGGGATGACACGTACGGCCAACGACACTTGGAGGACCCCTCTTTCGGTGTTCGGCTAGATTCGGCAGGCGTGGATGGAGGAGACCAGGATAGCCCGGGCGCCGAGCTCGTAGAGCTCATCCATCAGCTGGTTGGTCTTCTTCGCCGGGACCATGGAGCGCACGGCCACCCAGTTGGGATCGGCCAGTGGTGAGATGGTCGGGGATTCCAGTCCGGGGGTGACCTCGGTGGCGGCATCGAGGTCACTGCGCCGGATGTCGTAGTCCATCATCACGTACTGCCGGGCCACCAGAACGCCCTGCAGGCGGCGGATCAGCCGCTGGGTTGCGCGTTCGATGGCGGCGTCGTCCTCATTAGCTGTTCCATTGCCGGAGATCAGGATCGCCTCGGATTTCATCACCGGCTCCCCGAAGGTCTCCATGCCGGCGGCTTTGATGGTGTTGCCGGTTTCGACCACATCGGCGATGGCATCGGCGACCCCCAGTCGCACAGCGGATTCCACTGCACCGTCGAGGTGGACGACCTCCACATCGGGGATGCCCTGCTGGGTGAACCAGTGATCCAGCAGTGCGTCATAGGAGGTGGCTACTCGTTTGCCGGCGAGGTCCTCAGCGGAGCTGAAGGTTCCCCGGGGTCCGGCCAGGCGGAAGGTGGAGCGGCCGAAGCCCAGTCCCATAACCTCTTTGGCCCCGGTTTCGACCCGGGCGTCCTGGAAGAGGTCCCGGCCGGTGAGTCCCAGATGCAGGATTCCGGAGCCGACGTAGACGGCCACGTCCCGGGGGCGCAGATAGAAGAACTCGATTCCGTTCTCCTCATCGACCAGGACGAGTTCCTTGCGGTCGCGGCGCTGCAGATAGCCGGCCTCGGAGAGCATGGACATTGCGGCCTCGGAGAGCGCCCCCTTATTGGGGACCGCCACCCGCAGCATGGCAGTGGATTCTGGCATTGGTGGTCTTTCCTCAGGTCTTTATGGGGGAGGTTCAGAGATAGCGGTAGATGTCTTCTGGCTTCAGCCCGCGGGCGAGCATCATGACCTGCAGATGGTAGAGCAGCTGGGAGATTTCCTCGGCCGTTTCGGCCTCGCTCTGGTACTCCGCGGCCATCCAGACCTCGGCGGCCTCCTCTACGATCTTCTTGCCGATCTGATGGACCCCGGCGTCCAGGGCGGCAACTGTGCCTGAGCCCTCGGGACGGTCGGCGGCCTTCTGAACCAGTTCGGCGTAGAGATCATCAAAACTTTTCATCGTGCCCAGCTTACAGCTCCGCTGCTGGTGCTACCCCTGGAGTTTCGCGATTTCGGCGGCAGCGGCGACGGCGGCGTGAGCGGCCTCATAGCCCTTGTCCTCCGAGGATCCCTCCAGTCCGGCGCGGTCCAGGGCCTGGTCCTCAGTATCGCAGGTGAGCAGGCCGAAGCCCACTGGGGTTCCGGTGCTCACCGAGACATCGGTCAGCCCCTCGGTGGCTGCCGAGCAGACGTAGTCGAAATGTGGGGTCCCGCCGCGGATGACCACACCCAGGGCGATCACCACATCATGGCCGGCTGCGGCATGTTTGGCCAGCACCGGCAGTTCGAAGCTGCCGGGGGCACTGAGGGTGGTCACCGCGTCGTCGTCGATCCCGATCTCTTTCAGGAAGCGGTGTGCCCCGGCGGTGAGTCCGTCCATCACCTGGGTATGCCATCGGGAGGCGACGACGGCGACCTTGAAGTCCCGGGCGCTCTGCTGCAGGGTGGCCAGCTCATCCTGGTCGATGGTCAGTGCTCCGGTGCCGCTCATGACTGTTCTCCTGTGGGTGCGGTGGTTTCGTTCTGCTCGTTGAGGGCGAGGTGGTCGAGCATATGGGCCATCTTGTCCCGTTTGGTGCGCAGGTAGCGGGCGTTGTGCTCGTGGACGATCCCATTGCTGGGCACCTGTTCGACCTCCAGGCCGGTGGCCGCCAGTGCCCTGACTTTGGCAGGGTTATTGGTCAGCAGCCGCAACCGGGTGATCCCGGCCGAATGCAGGATGGCTGCGGCCCCGGTGTAGTCGCGCAGTTCGGCGGCCAGGCCGAGCATCTCATTGGCCTCTACAGTGTCTGCGCCCTGTTCCTGGAGCTTATAGGCGCGCAGCTTATTGGCCAGACCGATGCCGCGGCCCTCGTGGCCGCGCAGGTAGAGGAGGTGGCCGCCGGCTTCGTGGATGGTCTCCAGGGCGCTGACCAGCTGGGTTCCGCAGTCGCAGCGGTGGGAGTGCATGACATCTCCGGTGAGGCATTCTGAATGCAGCCGCACCAGGGGTGATTGCTGGGCAGCGGTGCCCTGTGCGGAGACCAGCAGGTGTTCGTGACCGGGCTGGCCGGAGGTGGTGTTCTCCACCCAGACCTGGGCCGTGAAGGCTCCGAAATCGGTGGGCAGGGTGATGACCGGGCCGCCGGTGACCAGTTTGGCCGCCTCCTGCTCGGGGGTATCCCAGGAGGCGAGATAGGACTCGCGCACTGCCTCGGGGTTGGCGGTTCCGCCGCGGTACTCGATGAGGTCAGCGATGCTGATCAGGGCCAGATCATGGGTGTCTGCGAACTCACGCAGGGCGGGCAGCCGCATCATGGAGCCGTCGTCGTGGACCAGTTCTGCGATGACTCCGACCTCCGGGTGGCCGGAGAGCCGGCAGAGGTCCACGGCGGCCTCAGTGTGGCCATCGCGGCCGCGCACACCCCGGCTGTCGGCGATCAGCGGGAAGATATGCCCGGGCCGGGTCAGTGATGCGCTGCTGGAATCGGCATCGGCCAGCACCCGGGCGGTGATGGCCCGGTCGGCTGCGCTGATTCCGGTGGAATGCACATCCACGGCATCGCAGCTGATGGTGTATGCGGTGCCTTTGGGGTCCTGGTTATCGGTGACCATCGGCGGCAGGTTCAGATGCTGGGCGCGCTCGGCGGTCATCGGGGTGCAGATCACCCCTGAGCTGTACCGGATGGTGAAGCCCATCAGTTCTGGGGTAGCTGCTGCTGCCGGGAAGACGAGGTCGCCTTCGTTCTCCCGGTCGGCGTCGTCGACTACGATCACCGGCCGGCCAGCGGCCAGCTGGTTCAGGGCGACTTCGATGGAGTCCAGCAGGGGTGCGGGGGTATCGGGTTTGGGCACCACGGGCAGTTCGGTCTCCCCGATGGGTTTCAGCGCCCCATTGTCGAAGCCGAGCATCCGGCGGACGTATTTGGCCAGCACATCGACTTCGATATTGACGTTGCTGCCGATCTCTTTGGTCCCGAGAGTGGTTTCGTTCAGGGTCGCGGGGATGAGACCCACCTCGAACCAGCGGTCGCCGACATCGGTGATGGTGAGGCTGACCCCGTCGATGGCGATGGAGCCCTTCTCGGCGATGAACTCGGCGAGGTCGCCGGGGATTTCGAACCGGTGGCGCCCATCGTTGAGGTCGCGTTCGGTCAGGGTGGCGATTCCGTCGACATGTCCCTGGACCACATGGCCGTCGAGCCGGGCTCCGCTGGGCAGGCAGCGTTCGAGGTTGACCCGGTGGCCGGGGGCGAGTTCGCCGAAGGTGCTGCGCTTCAGAGTTTCGGGGATCAGTTCGACAGTGATGAGCTCGGCTTGGATGTCGACTGCGGAGACACAGACCCCGTTGACGGCGATGGATCCGCCTAGGGCCAGACTTTCGGTGTGGCCGGGGGCTTCAAAGCTGAGCCGTTCCACGCCTTTGGTGGGATCGGGGATGCGCTCGGTGACTGTACCGGTGCCGGTGACGATGCCAGTGAACATTCGGGGGCTCCTTTCGGCTCCGGCTGCAGGTGGATGCAGACGTCGTCGTCCATGATGCGGGTGGGGCCACCATCGGTGGCGTCGAGGGTGTAGCGGCGGGCTTCGGCCAGGGTGGTGACTCCGATGTCACCGAGGCTGCTGCGCCCGGCGCCGAGGATCAGTGGTGCGGTGTAGAAGAAGATTTCGTCGACGAGGTCGGCGGCGAAGAATGCTGAGAGCACCGATTGTCCGCCTTCGACTAGCACGTGTTTGACGGGGTAGCCGTTATGGGTGGTTCCGGCCAGCTGCTGGAGTGCTTCCAGTGGGTCGCGGGTGCGCAGCTGCAGCCAGCCCTGGCCTTCGGGCTGACCCTGGCGCAGCTTGGCCTCCGCTGGGGTTTCGCGCAGTCCCATGACAGTGCGCAGGGGCTGGGAGTCGGTGAGGTTGCCTTCGGCGTCACGGGCGGTGAGCCGGGGGTTGTCGATCTCTACTGTGTTGGTGCCGACCAGGATGGCGTCGACGCGTTCCCGGATGGCGTGGGTGTGCTGCCGGGAGACTGCGGAGGTGATCCATTGGCTGGTGCCGTCGGCGGCGGCGATTCGCGCATCGATGCTCTGGGCGAGATGGACAGTGACGAAGGGTCGCTGCTGGGTGACGGCTTGGTTCCACCGGTGGTTCAGCTGACGGCATTCATCGGCAAGAACCCCGACGACGACCTCTGCTCCCCTGCCGCGCAGCACCTGGGCTCCTCCCCCATTGGGTGAGGGGTCGGTAGCGCCGACTCTGACCCGTGGGATACCGGCGGAGGTGATGAGGTCGGTGCAGGCAGGCTGGCGCCCATAGTGGGTGCAGGGTTCCAGGGTGGTGTAGAGGGTGGTGGAGCTGAAATCGGTGATCCCGGCGGCCTCGGCTCGGATGATGCAGTCACGTTCGGCGTGGTAGGTGCCGGCTCCGCGGTGGTATCCGGTGGCGATGATGCTGCCGTGGTCATCAAGGAGCACGGCTCCGACCAGGGGGTTTGCACCCCGGGGTCCTTCTGAAGCGGCCTGGAGGGCCGCATGCATTGCGGCGTCCTGGCCGGTCGGCTGGGCAGTGCCCAATTTAGCGGTCTCCTTCTCGCGCTACTCCCATCCAGACTCTGACTGTCGGCGCTGGAATTCCACCAGCTCGACCCCTCGGACGGCGAGGGGGTCGCGGACTGTAACCGCCGGTTCGGATTTTCACCGATCCCGTGAGCGCGTGAATCTATGGTGCCATATATCGGCAGATGACCGGTATCCGGCCGCAATGGCGGTTAACGGTCGTGTCAGGGCTGCGGTGCCGAGGATCATTGCGAGGATAAGCGCGATGCGCACCCGCCAGCTGGCCCATTCGGGGGTGATCGCTCCGGATTCTCCGGCATGGCTGCCGCGGTTGCTGCGGCTCCAGCGGATCCAGCCGTAGATGGAGACGGCCAGGAACATGATCTGGCGGCCGGCTTGGCCCAACAGGGAGGGGTTTTCGTCGAGCCCGAAGAAGGAGCCGAGGAAGACGGTCAGCGGCTCGCGGACTATCACCGCCGGTTCGGACTTTCACCGACCCCGGAGCACGAAGTATTCAGTAAGCATCAGTGTGCCATACGGAGGTGTCAGCAAAGAGAACAAAAGAGCTGCGAGTGAGCGAAGCGAGAGGCGGCGGGACGGGGCCCGCCGCCGGGACCAACTCAGAGCGGATGACGAGATTCGAACTCGCGACCCTCACCATGGCAAGGTGATGCTCTAGCCAGCTGAGCTACATCCGCGTGGCTCTGGGGCAGGAGTCCTGCCTCAGTTCCGTGCGTGATACTGGGATCGAACCAGTGACCTCTTCCGTGTCAGGGAAGCGCGCTACCGCTGCGCCAATCACGCATTTGCAGCCGGCCTGGTGGCCGTTGCGAGGTGGGGACGGGAATCGAACCCGCGTATACGGCTTTGCAGGCCGCTGCCTCGCCACTCGGCCACCCCACCGGGCTGTTGTGGGTCCAATTGTGTCCCCTACGAGCGGATGACGAGATTCGAACTCGCGACCCTCACCATGGCAAGGTGATGCTCTAGCCAGCTGAGCTACATCCGCACTATCTTCGATCACCCCGCGGGGCGTTTCGACGACATGACACTCTAACCCAGAAATCCCAGGATGGTCCAATCGGGGGTTGGTTCATAGGCTCTAGCCCTATGACTGACCCCCAACTTGCCCATGCCACGGAGTTCGGCCGGATGTATTCGCGGTCGCTGTCTTCGGCCCCGGAGGCCCCTTCGATCACCACAGTGATCTCCCAGGAGGCCAAGGACATGACCGGCTGGGCGGGACATATGGCTGCCACTGAACTGATCAGCGATTCGCGTCTCGGCGGCGCGGTGGGCTCCCCCGGTGAGCTGCGGACCTTGGCCCGGCAGGCGTCATCGGCGGCTGAGCGGTTCCGGGATGCTGCCGCTGCCCGTGGGGACCGGGTGCACAGTTATGCCGAGCAGGTCGCATTGGCCGCTCTGGACGGCAGCGGGGATCCGGATTCGGCCCGGAACCTGCTGCATGAGCACGGTGAGACGGCATTTGCCGACCGTTTCGACCAGTGGTGGGATCTCTATGGGGTCAAACCGCTCGCGGCGGAGATCACAGTGTGGAACCACACTGTCGGTTATGCCGGGACCCTGGATCTGGTGGCCGAGATCGGCGGCCGGGTCTGTCTGCTGGATTTCAAGACAAAGGGTGTGGGCCGGGATGGCCGCGCCAAACCGCTGCAGGATTCAGTGGTGATGCAGCTGGTGGCGGGTATGCGCGCCGAGGAGCGACTGGCCGATGCCGCATCCGGCACCTGGGAGCCCTGGCCGCATACCGGCGATGAGGGTGAACAGCCGATCCTGCTGGCTGTTGCCATCTCGGAGGCGGAGGTGGTTCCGGTTCAGGCCGACCCCACCTGTCTGCGGGCGCATTGGCGGAAGTTCTGGGCACTGCGCCAGGTCTGGGAGCATTCCCGGTCGGTGACCGAGCAGGGCCGGGCGCTGCGGCCGATCGGGCCGCCGCCGGGTCCGGCGCCACAGATGACAGAATAAGCAGAAGTGTTGAGGCGGGTACTGCCCGCGGCAGAGCAATGAGATGGGAAGCTAATAACGAATGTCTGTCCTTGAACTCCGGCAGATCGGTGACCCGGTCCTGCGCAGCCCAGCCTCGGAGGTCCCGCTCGGAGGGGATGCTCCCCAGCCGCGGATCACTAAGCTGGTGGACGATATGTTCGCCACGATGGATCAGGCCAATGGGATCGGGCTGGCAGCCCCTCAGGTAGGCGTTTCGCTGCGGATCTTCACCTGGGATGTGGCCGGAAGCCGCGGCGCGGTGATCAACCCCCAGCTGGAGCTCTCCGGGGAGCCTGATTTCGTTGCCCGCGAGGGCGAAGAGGACGATGACGTTCTGCGCGAGGGCTGCCTCTCGGTTCGCGGTGGTATCTACGCTCCGGTGGCCCGCTACCCCCAGGTTGTTTTGACCGGTTCTGATCCGGATGGTGAACCCATTCGGGTGGAGGCTGAGGGTCTTCTGGCTGCCTGTTTCCAGCATGAGCTGGACCATCTCGACGGCAAGCTCTTCCTGGACCGGCTGACCGGTGAACATAAGAAACAGGCTTACCGTGCTCTGCGCAGTGGGTGTGTGGCTGCATGAGCCGGATCATCTTTGCCGGAACACCGGCTATTGCCGCGGAGTGCCTGACCGAGCTGTTGAAGGCGAGCGCGGAGGCCGACTGGGAGATCGTCGGTGTGCTGACCCGCCCCGATGCCCCGGTGGGCCGGCGGCGAAAGATCACCCCCTCCCCTGTTGCCCAGATCGCCGCCGAGGCGGGACTGCCGGTGATCAAAGCGGTCAAAGTCGATGCGGAGGTCACCGCTCAGCTCCAGCAGCTGAACCCGAGTCTCGGCGTCGTCGTCGCCTATGGTGCCCTGCTGCCCCAGCCGGCATTGGATGTCCCGGACCGTGGCTGGGTGAATCTGCACTACTCCGCACTGCCGAAATACCGCGGGGCGGCTCCGGTCCAGCACACTCTGCTGAACCGGGAGAAGACCACCGCGGCCACTGTCTTCCAGTTGGAGAAGGGGATGGATACCGGCCCCATCCACGGCGCCCGGACTTATGAGGTCCCGGATATGTCCTCAGCCGGGGATGTCCTGGAGGATCTGACCTCCTTGGGTGCCCGGATGTTGGTGGAGCTAATTCCGGATCTCTTGGCCGGTACTTCCCGGTCGGTCCCCCAGCAGGGCACACCGAGCTTGGCTCCGAAGCTGACCCGTGAGGATGCCTTCATCGATCCGGCCAAGCCTGCCTCGGAGCTGGTGGGTCGGATCAATGCCACCATTCCCGAACCCGGTGCCTGGACCTTCAACGGCCATGACCGGATGAAACTGGGCGTGGCTCGGCTCTTCCCCCGTGAGGCCGGTGGGGAACCCGGTGAGGTCAAAACCCTGACCTCGGACCGCAATCGTGGTGAGGAGGCGGTGGTGATGACCGCCGGTGACGGACGCGGTGTGGTGCTCAGTGAGGTCCAGCCTGCTGGGAAACGGATGATGAGCGCCACCGACTGGCTGCGCGGCCAGCAGGGTGCTGTCCGGCTGGGAGGTTCGGCATGAGCCGTGATGACCGCCGGAATCACAAGGGCCGTCAGCGCAACCGCGGAGGGCAGCGTCAGTTCAGCCGCTCGGCACCCTCGCAGCGCAGCCGCCGGGCGGATCCGGCCCGCCTGGTGGCCTTCCGGGTGCTGCGTGCCGTGGCCCTCGATGACGCCTATGCCAATCTCGTGCTGCCGGCTGAGATCCGCCGGGCCAAACTGGATAAGCGCGACGCCGCCTTCGCCACGGAGCTGACCTATGGCGCTCTGCGGGCCCAGGGCACCTATGACACGATTCTGGGGCAGAACGTGGACCGCAAGCTCACCGAGTTGGATCCCCCGGTGCTCAATGCCCTGCGACTGGGTGCTCATCAGCTGCTGCAGATGCGAGTCGATACCCATGCCGCAGTCAACGAGACAGTGGGCCTGGTACGCGATCAGATCGGCACCGGCCCATCGGGACTAGTCAACGCGGTGCTGCGCAAAGTCGGTGAGAAGTCTTATCAACAGTGGGTCGATGAGCTGACCGCAGATCTGGGCGAGGTTGAGGCCCTGGCGCTGCGCCATGCCCACCCCACCTGGGTGGTGCGCGCCCTGCGCCAGGCCCTGAAGGCCCAGGGTCGAGGTGAGGAGCTGGCCGAGCTGCTGGCTGCCGATAATGCTGCCCCGGAGGTTCATCTGGTGGGTCTGCCCGGCGAGCTGGAGCCCACCGGATATGAGGTGCTCACCTCCGCAGTGGAGGCTGGGGCCCAGCTTTCGGAGTATCTCGAAGGTGCTGCGGTCTTCCGCGGTGGTGATATCGGACGGCTGCCCGGGGTCGCTGAGGGTGTGCTGCGTGTTCAGGACATCGGTTCGCAGTGGATCGCCCAGGCGCTGACCTCCCCTACGGTGGGTCCCGGTGAACGCTGGTTGGATCTCTGTGCCGGACCGGGTGGTAAGGCTGCGCTGCTGGCTGCCCTGGCCGCTGAGTACGAGGTGCATCTGCAGGCCAATGAGCCGACCCCGCATCGGGCTGAGCTGGTGCAGAAGGCCTTGAGCCCGGTGCCGCAGCAGGCCTGGAGCCTGCGCACCGGTGACGGTCGGACCATCGGCGAGCTGGACACTGACTTTGACCGAATCATCGTCGATGCTCCGTGCACGGGTCTGGGAGCGCTGCGGCGCCGTCCTGAGTCCCGCTGGCGACGCACACCCAGTGACCTGGCTGAGCTGACGGTGCTGCAGGCTGAGCTCATCGATGCCGCCGCGGGAGTATTGGCCCCTGATGGGCTGCTGGCCTATGTGACCTGTTCACCGCATATGGCGGAGACCCTGGTGCAGGTGGAGGATGCCCTGTCCAGGCACGCGGATCTGGAGCTGTTGGATGCTCATGAGTTCATGGCCGAAGTTGCCCTGCCGTCCGGGGCGGAGCTGGTCCAGCCGCAGCAGAATCCCACTGGTGAGGTGGCCGCGAAGACTGTTCAGCTGTGGCCGCATATCCACGGCACCGACGCCATGTTCTTTGCCCTGTTGAGAAAAGCGCCTGTCTAGAAGGACATCACCATGACCGCAATCAACCCGAGTATTCTCAGCGCAGATTTCGCCAATCTCGCCGCCGAGCTGGGCCGCATCCCCTCCAGTGACGCAGTACATGTGGATGTGATGGATAACCATTTCGTGCCAAATCTGACCATGGGCCTGCCGGTGGTCAAAGCCATCCGGGAGGCAACCTCGCTGCCGCTGGATATTCATCTGATGATCGATGAGGCCGATACCTGGGCTCCTGGTTACGCAGAACTCGGAGCGGAGTCAGTGACCTTCCATGTGGAGGCCTCCCAACGGCCCCGCCAGTTGATTCGGGATCTGAAGTCCCATGGGGCCAAGGCCGCGATGGCCATCAAACCCAAGACGGCTTTGGAGCCGCATCTGGATCTGCTCAGCGAGTTGGACATGCTGCTGGTGATGACCGTGGAGCCGGGTTTCGGCGGTCAGGCCTTCATGGACGAGATGCTGCCTAAGATCACTGCAGCTCGGCGAGCGGTGGATGACCTCGGCGGTGAGGTCGCCGTCCAGGTCGACGGTGGAATCAACCGGGAGACCATTCTGCGGGCCGCCGAGGCCGGGGCGGATACTTTTGTGGCAGGTTCTGCGGTCTTCGGCGCTGAGGATCCCGACGCCGCCATTGAGGGACTGCGCCAGCTCCTGGCCTAATTGAGGGTGGAGGGCAGCAGGATCCGGAACAGCTCCCGGCGCGAGGAGAGCCTCAGTTTGGCCAGAATATTGCTCATATGGGACTCCACAGTCCGCACGGAGAGGACAAGCCGTTCGGCGATGTCGTTATTGGACAGCCCCTCCCCTGCCATCAGCGCGATATCCCGCTCCCGACTGGTCAGGGCAGCCAGTTTCGCCTGAGCCTCATCACTGATCCAAGAGGGTAGTTCGGTGGGCACCCTGAGCCTGTTGGGCCAGGGGCTCGGATCCGCAGCTGCGCCCGCTCAGCCCCGATGGTCTCCAGGGCGGAGTAGAGCAGGCCGATTCCCTCGGGATCCCCCAACCCAGATTTGATTAGACCGTGGATATAGTCCCCGGCGAAGCTGCGCAGGCTGGGTGGCCCGCCGGGAATACCCTCCAGTTCGGCCAGCTGAGCTCTGCCAGCTGCTGCCCGGCCGCAGTAGTACTCAGCCCGGGCGGTCAGTACCGCTGAGGTCAGGGCATCTCGCCAGAATGCCGGTTCCCTGCGGGGTTTCAGCAGCAGGGCTGCAGCATCCTCGAAGTCCACGCGGGCGAATGCTCCCCAGATCAGGGCTGCGGTGCGGCCATGCTGTCCCATCTGACCGTGTCGGATTGAGGAATTGGCGACGACGTCGAGGACTCGGCTCCAGGCTCCGAGCTGGCCGCGTGCTGCCGGAATCAGTGCGGCCAGACCATAGGCCACCATGGACAGTGGCCCTTCGGATTCAGCCAGCACCTCGGAGGCGGCGGCTTCGGCTAGCTGGGCTGCCTCATCCCAGAGACCGGCGTCGAAACAGATCAGAGCTAATTGGACCCGGGCATGGGTGGCGTCGCCGTCATCGAGGTAGCCCTGATTCTGCACTGCCCAGGAAAGGTCCTCATAGGCAATCTCCTGGGGACCGGTCTGCCGCAGCAGAGCGCCCCGGACCGTATGCAGCACCGCATGGGCGTGTTCAGTCCCCCGGGAGCTGCGGGCCTCATCGACCAGCACATTAAACTGGTCGAAGATCGCAGTGCCGTCCAGGCGGCTGAACATCGCCCACATCTGGGCCAGCAGCCTCGCGTCCTGGAGGTCCCGACGGACTTGTTCACGGGGGCAGGCAGCCGGGATCTACTACATCCCACCAGGTGCCCCGTGGCGCAACGGGTACGTGGAGTCCTTCAATAGCCGGATCCGAGATGAATGCCTGAATATCAACAGTTTCTACTCGCTGCTGCACGCGCAAGTGATCATCGGTGATTGGAAGCAGCAATACAATGAAATCCGCAGGCACTCAGCCCTGGGCTATCTGCCACCTGCAGGCTACGCCCGGCAATGCCGGCACAAAGGAGAACGAACCCCCGACTCGCGTAACGAGTGGACCTAATAACGGGGTCATTCCAAGGAGGTTCTGGCGTTTATACAATCACCGAAGGCGTTCGCGGATTTCGTGCGGTCGCAGCTTTCTCATTCCGCTAAAGCGCCCGCTGCCTGCAACACCTTCAACGTCGCCAATACTGCATTATCCCGATACTGCTTGCTCTGGGCGACCTTACGCACCTCAGCCACCACCTCGTCCGCGCCGACCACCCTGATCGGGCGACCGCCGACCCACTGGCGCTCATCCTGCGCCCAATCCCGGATCTGCTCCTCATGGCCACCGCCAGCGAATTTACCGACGTATAGACGCATTTCAACCTGATCAGGCCGGTACCCGAAACGTTCGCAAGCCCCGTGCACGATGCCATCACGAACCTCTGGCTCATTGAGTGCGTAGTACCGGCTTGTGTGTCCTTTCATACCCATGACCTCCTCGGCGACTACGCCGCGGGAGCCGAAGAACGATTTCACGGTCGCGAGCACTAAGCGCTCGGAGTTCGCGCCGACCAGATCGACCTCGTAACCGTGAGTCTGCCATTCCTCGTAGTTGGTCTTCCGTGTGCGGCGTGAGACTGGGAACTTGAGCGCGCCGGATACGACAAAACCTTCGGATTCCATCGCGAGGGCGACGAACTGCTCGAAGGCTTCCACGGCGCCCCTCCTGTCCTGCCAATGATTTCTTTACTATATTCCGAAAATGATAAGGACATGGGCGGGTTTCGAACGTGCTGAGCAACTGCCCGCGCGGCTTCCAGCGTTAACTGGAAAGCGCTGCTCGCCGGTAGCAACTGAAAGGGTCCCCCATGTTGCCTTGAGATAAGCTGTGAATCGACGATGATTATGTTCGTCGTCTCACTCGCACCACTCGCATAAGTGAATCACCAGGGGGAAATCATGGCGCAGGATTATGGCGCACCATTCGACGCTACCGAGCAGCCAGCAAAGAAGCCTAAGAAATGGCCTTGGATTGTTGGGATCGCAGGCTCCTTATTCGTGGGAATCGGAATCGGAGCCGCAGGAGGAGACTCTGAGCCAGAGGCAGCTGAGGAAACTGAGACCACGGTTGAAGTCGAAGTTGAGCCGGAGGACATTGAAGAACGCCGGACTGAGCTCGATGAGCGTGAGGCTGACATTGATGAGCGTGAAGAGGCGCTAACAGCCCTCGAATCTGATTTGGATGAGCGTGAGGATCAACTCGCTGAGGCACAGGCAGTGCTAAATGAGCAAGAAGCAGAGGAAGAGGAGCTCGCCGCAGCGGAGGAAGACGAAGATGACGACGACGATGTGACCTCGGGCCAGCGCAATGCCCTCCGGTCAGCCGAGTCGTACCTCGCTTACACCGGTTTCTCTCGCCAGGGCCTCATTGAGCAGTTGGAGTTCGAGGATTTCTCCCGCGAGGATGCAGAGTATGCCGTGGATAATGTGGAAGTCGATTGGAACGAACAGGCCGTTAGGTCAGCAGAGTCGTACCTTGAATTTACGTCCTTCTCGCTGCAAGGGCTGATCGACCAGCTCGTGTTCGAAGGCTTCACCCAAGAGCAAGCTGAACACGGCGCCAACGAAGCGTACTGAGTAACACGTGAGGGTGGGGTACATATGAGCCCCACCCTCACGTTTATTCTGGGAAGAGCCTGGTCACAGAGGGAGGACAATGGCGTCGTCGATATCTTGGTTGGATGCCTCTAGCGAAGAGCAGAAGCGGATGCGGGAGATCCTTGGGTTGTTCTCAGACAAGGAAAGTCGTGAGGAACTCGGGCTGGGGCAGATCCGTGATGCTCTGGGCGACGGGCTCTTCCCTGGTACGTCCACGCTGCACACTCGCGCCCGCTATATGCTCTTCAGCCCGTGGATTTTCCAACAGATCTCAACTCGGCGCGGAACCCTAGAGGACGCGCGCAAACTCGAACTGACGCTAGTGAATACCCTCAGGGATCAAGGCAGCCGCAATGAGGGGATCATTGGCTATGAAGCGGGCAGTGCACTGCAGACTATGCCCTCCACCATTTATTGGTCAGCATTGAGCACCTACGGCATTCTGCAGAACCCCAATCTGAACCGCGAACAAGCGCTGAGCCTGCATGGGGCTCACGCGGCTACCGAACTTGAAGAATTGGGCGAGGCCACGCTTCGCGCATGGCACGCAGGCATTCCTGAAGCGCCCGAGGGATTTCCCAATGAAGTTCCTGAGGGCATGGAGCTGACCTTTGAAGAAGCCGACTGGCTGCGGGAGCGCATCATCTATAGCCAACCAGAGTCCATGCTCGCCCACCTTGCAGCTCAGCCCTCCCTTACTGAAAACGCAGTCCCTTGGGAAGAACCTGCAGCCCTGGCGGCAACGGGTGAACGTGCGCGCATTCTTCACCATGCCCAACGTTTTTCCGAAGTCATCCACGGTGCTCAACTGCTCTATAACCTGCTGATCGCCGAAAGCTACGAGGCCGCAGGTTTCACGAAAATAGAGAACCCTGCGGAAAGCTTCACCCAGCGGTACGGCGAGTGGGCGCAAGAGTTCGTTGATAACCAACCCGCGACGGATTGGGATATTGAGGATTTCTTCCTGGTGATCACAAAGATCCGTGGGTCTCGTCTGGGTGCTTCAAGTGAGGCGTTCGTACGTGACTGGGTGAAAATACTCGACGGCGCAGACCCGCGCACCTTCACCACTTCTAGCGCGGCCGGGGATCTCGTCAGGAAGCGGGAAAGCCGGAATAAGGGCGCGATGGCGCGGATTGGCAATAAGAAGCGCCTAGAGACCTGGGGCGGCAGCTCAGGTGCTGGTAGTTACGTTTACCGCTGGTCTTATGTGAAAACCATTCTGGGCGATATCCAAACTGCCCTGGCATCTGGACCCACCGGGGAAACGGCACAGGACCGAACAGAACCAGCGGAAATCCTTGAGGTCGCACAGCATGCTTGAGCCGAATAATCGTTCCCTGCTCACTGAGATGTTGCAGCCACCTCGCGGATACAGCCTGGCACATGCTGTGGGCACTACCTTCACCTTGGATTTAGCCACAGCGCTCTCCATTCCGTTGAGCTTTGCCTCGCGGAATTTGGTTGCTCATGACGACGTCGGAATCCTCGCGGCCCTGGCTCAGTACAGTGACCGGATCACCATTTTCACCCAAGCCGGGCATATCAGTTCCGGTATGCGTTCGGAGCTGGTGGCGCTGCTGGAAGAAGTCATTCACCCGGTGAATCCGACAACCGGTATTTTTCACCCCAAAGTATGGTTCCTGGAATTTGAGAAGGACGACGACGTCGGGAACCAGTCTCCGGGATCCGCAGCGCGTGAACCTCAGCGTGCCTACCGGTTCCTGTGCCTGAGCAGGAACCTGACCGAGGACCGCAGTTGGGACCTGAGCGTCAGGCTGGACGGCAAATCAGCCACACCTGCGAACCATGACGAGTGCACCAGACGCAATCAGCCTCTGGTTGATCTGCTGACTCGACTACCAGAGATGAGCATCAGCGGTGTTCCGGCTGAGCGAACCCAGCAGATTCATGGCCTGGCGGAGCGAGTTTCTTTAGTGGACTGGGAACTACCGCCTGGGATAACGGACCTGGAATTCCACCTTCTTGATGGTTCTGATGGTCGCTTACCTAATGGTTCGGCCATGTTCGAGGTTCCGGCCCGGGACGTTTTGACGATCTCACCTTTCGTGACAGCACAAGGTATGCACGCGGCTTTCGGCGATGTATCGCAATTCAGCACGTTGATTTCCCGGCCAGACGCCATTGACCAGCTGCCCACGGAAGCACTGCAGACCGGAAGTGCAGCCACGAGTCTGCAGACGTTTGTGCTGGATGATTTGCTTACCGAAGTCGAGGGTACGGAAGCCGGAACACTTTCGGGTCTTCACGCTAAGGCTGTTTTCCTACGCGAAAGGCGATACTCTAGCCGCTCTCGAGCGCTCATCGGTTCGGCCAATCTCACCGGTGGCGGACTTCATCGCAATGTGGAGTTGATGGTGGAACTACACGGTCACACGCGCCAGCTTGGCCCGGAGAAAGTGCTCGAGTCCCTGCGTTCTATGTTGGAACCGTATCCTTCCAACGGTGGTCAGGAAGCCAGCGATGTTGAGGTAGGACGCCAAGCATTAGCAGCACAACTACGGCAGCTCGCCGTCGGGAAATTCCATCTCGAAGTGACCGATGGTGATCCCTACGGTGCAGAAATCTGGTGCGAGCCGTCGGTACACGAGAAAGTCAGCGAACTGACTGAACAAGGCATCGAACTTACCTGGGCGTTGCACACCCAGAAGGGCCAGAATCAGCCAATGCCTACCCACGCTGAGGAGCGCACCGAGCTGCGGAATCTGCAGCTAGCGGCCATCTCCCCATTCCTTCAGCTCACCGCCACCCAACGCATTGACGGTACGGAAATCTCCGACAGCACAATCGTCTCCGCGGAACTGCACCATGATGTCCCGGGAAGGCGGGACGCGGTACTGGCCAGGGGAATCGCGGACTCTGAAGCGTTCTTCAAACTCCTCGCACTGTTGCTGAACACCGGCGCTGAGGGCATCGGGCTCGGGGCAGCAAACGGTGAGGCCGCTGGCCAATGGGGTAGTCACGCTGCCCATCCTGCACTGTTTGAGTCGCTGTTGCGTTCCCTCGCACGCGGTGACGATGGGCTTGAGGTGGTCCAACGCATCCTCGCTGAGATCCAAAACCAATCCGAGGGGGAAGGCCAGGAAGCTATCAATTTGCCGGAGGGCTTCACCGAACTCTGGGCGAACGTGTGGACGGCCCGGCAGTCTCAGTTGCAGTCCGGCAAGGGGAAGAAAGGCGCAACCTCATGAGTGCAGTAGATCTGGACGCGGTCTTGGCCGGATTGCGTGACTTCCAAATCGACGCGGTGGAACACGTCAGCGAACAGTTCTACGGTGAGGACGCCCAGCAGCGAAGCGGGCGATTCTTGATCGCGGATGAGACCGGCCTGGGTAAGAGCGTGATCGCCCGGGGTGTAGTGGCCAAAGCCATCCGGGAGCTGGAAGCTGATCCCAACGTAGACCGCATCACTATCGTCTATATCTGCAGTAACCGTGATCTGGCGGGCCAGAACCTGGGCCGCTTGAATGTGACTGGCCAGCGTGAGATTGCCATGGCTACTCGGCTCTCCTTATTAGCTAAGGAGACTGCGCGGCTGAAGGAAACCGCCCAGGAACAGAACCATGCGCCGCAGGAATCGCCGGAAGATAGTGCGGTTGAAAGCCCCGCGCAGAAGCCCATCAACCTGGTGTCTTTCACCCCGGGGACCTCCTTCACCACAGCATCCTGGAGGCAGGGCAGCGCCGAGGAGCGGGCACTATTGGTATTGCTCCTAGACGAGTTGCTGGAACAGACTCCGCACCAGCAGCACCTGACCCGTGTGATGTTTCGGGGCACGGTTTCCTCCGCCCAGCGGTTCAGTGACCTCTACGTAGGTGGGTTGGCTGAAAAATTCGACGACGACGGGATTGACCCGGCCATCAGAAACGAGTTCGATCGGCTAGCGCGCCCGGAAGCTGTCCCTGAATTCATCAGGGTGCGCGATTGGATGGCCGATGTTTACCCGGAAGGGCATGAGGAACTAGATATGCCAGCACCGGATGTTCCGTGGGACATCTGGCACCCGTTGCAGAACGCTATATCCAAACTTCGAGCCCTGCTTGCCCGTGCGAGCGTGCAGACCCTGCAACCGAACCTGGTGATCTTGGATGAGTTCCAGCGTTTCAAATCACTGTTGGACCCTGAGCGTGGGGGAGAGTCTGCGGAGTTAGCGGATGCGCTTTTTAGCTACCCGGATGCGAAGGTCCTGCTGCTCTCGGCTACCCCATATAAGCCGTTTACTCGGGCGGACGAGGATGAAGAGGACCACTACGAAGACTTCCTCGCCACCATCAGTTTTCTGTCTGGTCACAATCCGGAGAAAGTCGCTAACGTCCGTGCGGCGCTTAGTCATTACCGAGATGCGGTCGGCACCGGTCACGGAGCCGAAGCTGCAGCTGAGGAGGTACGTGCCGAACTGTTGCCGGTGATGAGCCGTTCGGAACGTCCCAGTCTGATCGAAGAACGGGATCTCGTCTCCATGCGGCATATTGATGTGCCTGTACCTAGCGCAGAGGATCTCTCCGAGTGGGTGGCACTGGCAGATCTTGGAAAGTCCCTCGGCTCGGCGGTGAGCCCGGAGTACTGGAAGTCGGTTCCGTATTTTGTGAACTTCATGAGTGGCTATCGGATTGGTCAACAGTTGACCGAGCTGCCACCAGGGCCACAGCGGCAAGCAATCGCGAAGAACCTACGACAGATGCGTTCCTTAAAGAAAACTGCGGTAGAACGTAGTGCGGAGCTTGATCCAGGCAGCGGACCGCTGCGCGCGTTGATCGCCGAAACTCTGGACCAAGAGTGGTGGAAGTTATTGTGGATGCCACCCTCCATGCCTTACCTCACGCCTGGGCCGGTCTATTCCTCGGTGGAGCCGGGCAGCGTCACCAAACAGGTGCTCTTCTCGGCGTGGTCTGCAGCACCCACAGCTATAGCAACGCTCCTGAGCCACGAGGCCGAACGGCGCATGATGGGCTTAGGCAAGCGCGGGCGCAATGCCGATGCCCCGGAGAACGCCACCCAGCGGTTCACATACCGGCGCGATGAGGACGGACAGGGCACGAGTCTTTCGACCTTGGCTATTTTCTGGCCGCACCCGAGCCTGCTCTCCCGTACTGATCAGCTCCAAGCTGCACGAGAGAACCATGGACTACTAGACCCTAAGTTGCTGGTAGATACGCTGCAAACCAGAATGCCCACCGGAGAACCTGCACAGCGGGCCTGGGAAGCTTTCTTCGCGGTCCCGGGCGCCTTCGACCAAGAAGTCGCTGACCTCGCATTCACGGTAGAAACTGAACGGCGCTCGGGCGGCTCACTTGGTTTGGAATCAAATATTGCGCAGGCACAGCAATTCACAACAAAGCACGACGGCGGGGAGTTGAGCCACCCAGACCTCGCACGAATCGCAGCGTTCTCACCAGGAAGTGTGGCCTACCGTGCGGTGTCGACTATTGCTGGTGAGAAGTGCACTCGTCAGGGTAAATGGCGCGCTGCTTTCACCATTGCAGAAGGTCTACGTACGCTGTTTAACCGCCCGGAGGTTCAGGGTCTCCTGGATCAATTAGCGGAAGGTGAGAGTCCCTCGGCTCCCTATTGGCGGCGAGTGCTGGATTACTGCGCTGACGGTAACCTTCGGGCGGTATTGGATGAGTATCTCTTCCAGCTGTGGTGTGAGACCGGGCAGGCAGAGATGGACGATGAGAAGCTGATTGCCCTTGGCCAAGAAGTAGCTGCAGCGCTTGGCTTGCGCCCTGCGAGGTATGTGGCGCATGAGGCAGATCTTGAACGCACTCAACTACCTATGCAGGCGCGGTTTGCGGTGCGTTACGGCGGTGGGGAGCAGGCCCGGAGCGAGACGGATTCGGCCGTGGCGCGTCAGTCGGTGGTGCGTTCGGCGTTCAATAGCCCGTTCGCCCCATTTGTGTTGGCTTCTACCAGCGTGGGGCAGGAGGGTATCGATTTCCACTGGTGGAGTCACAGCGTGGTGCATTGGAATCTGCCTAGCAACCCGGTGGACTTCGAACAGCGCGAGGGCCGGGTGAATAGGTACGGCGGACACGCGGTGCGTAAGAACGTGGCCAGGGCACATTGGAATGACGTGCTGGACTCCACGGACGCTTGTGCTTGGCGGGCGGCTTTCTCTGCGGCCGAGAAAGTTGAGACTGAGGAGGGCGAGTTCTCTCCCTGGTGGGTGTACCGTGGCGAATCTCAAATCCAGCGTGTACTTGTTCAGTACCCCATGAGCCGGGATATCGAACGCTTCGAACAACTGCGTTCAGCCTTGACCCGGTATCGCCTGACTCTCGGCCAACCCCGCCAAGAGGACATGGTGGAAATGCTCCTGCGCCAAAACATCGACGCCACCACCGTCCCCACCATCAACCTCAGGCCACCAAAAGCGCTCGGGACTGCTGCGCGAGTAGGTGACATCTGAGCTGGCTTGCTCGGGAGGGCGAGCCTGGAAGGATGTTGCTGTGCCAAAGCCCTACCCGAGCGAGTTCCGTGACGACGTCGTGCGCGTCACCCGCAACCGTGAGCCTGGAGTGACGATCGAGCAGATCGCGAAAGACTTCGGTGTCCATCCGATGACGCTGCAGAAGTGGTTACGTCACGCTGACATCGACGAGGGCGCGAAGCCCGGCCAGTCCCAGTCCGAGTCGGCGGAGATCCGTGAACTGAAGAAACGGAACCGGCTGCTGGAGCAGGAGAACGAGGTTCTCCGGCGGGCAGCGGCATATCTGTCGCAGGCGAACCTGCCGTCAAAAGGCTCTACCCGCTCGTGACAGAGCTCGCCGAATCGGGAATACCTGTGACGGTGACGTGTCGGGTTCTCAAGCTCTCCCGGCAGCCCTACTACCGGTGGCTGGCGAATCCTATTACTCCCAGCGAGATGGTGGAGGCCTATCGCGCGAACGCGCTCTTCGACGCCCACCAGGACGACCCCTGAGTTCGGGCATCGGTTGCTCGCCGACGAAGCCCGCGACAACGGCGAGGCGATGTCAGATCGGACGGCGTGGTGGATCGCGTCTAGCAATGGGTGGTTCAGCACGTTCGGGAAACCCAAGCGCGGCAAGGCCCGCAAGCCCGGTCCACCCGTCCACGACGACCTCTGCGCGGTCGTTGACGAGCACGGCCGGGTGCGGCATGTGTTCGCCGCCAATGCGCCGAACGAACTCTGGCTGGTGGACATCACCGAGCACAAGACCGCCGAAGGCAAGCTCTACCTATGCGCCATCAAGGACGCGTTCTCTGGCCGGATCGTGGGCTACTCGATCGACTCGAGAATGAAGTCCCGGCTAGCCGTTCAGGCACTGGAGAACGCCGCCGCGATGCGCGGTGATGTCGCCGGCTGCGTGGTTCACAGCGACAGAGGATCTCAGTTTCGAAGCAGGATATTCCTGCGCGCGCTGAGCCGTCACCGCATGGTCGGCTCAATGGGCAGGGTCGGTGCTGCCGGGGATTGTCAGTCTCTTTTCACCGGGTCTTGCGAAGATCAGGTAGTCCTGGCCGGAGTGTTCTGACCCTTGCTGGCGATTGGCCCTTGATGGTGCCTTGGCGTTGTACTGTCGAGCCTGCGGTCGGGCGCGCAGTAACACGCTGCCGCCGACCAGTAGTGACCTAATAGGAGCCTGGAGCAAGCAAGTCAACGAAGCCTCCTCGTGACAGTCCTGTCCTGCTGGCCGACGACAGTGTGCCATGTTCACACTACTTCGCCCAGCAGCGCAGGGACTATGACCACAGAACCAGAGATCAGGTCGGGATACCTCGTCATTGGCGTCGATACCCACAAACACATCCACGTCGCGGCCGTCATGGACTCCGTGGCCGGCATGCTGGCAACCCTCACGATCGCCACCGACACTGGTGGATTCAAACAGCTGCTGAATTGGGCAGAGTCCTTCGGGAAGGTTCTGGTCTTCGGCATCGAAGGCACCGGCTCTTACGGGGCCACCCTGACCACGTACCTGCCTCGGAAAGGGCACAAGGTCCTAGAGGCTGGCAGGCCAGATCGGCGAATGCGCCGGATGAATGGTAAGTCCGACACTCTCGATGCCGACAACGCTGCACCAGCGGCACTATCCGGATTAGCGACCGCGACTGCGAAGACCGCCGACGGGGCAGTGGAGATGATCCGACAGCTAAAGATCGTCCACGACACCGCGGTCAGGGACCGCACAGGTGCCATGGTGAGGCTGAAAGCGATGTTGGTCCACGGTGATGATCAGCTGCGGGCCTCCACCAACCGCATGACTCAGATCAAGCTCGCCCGCCACCTTGCTGGACTGCGGCCGCGGAAGCTGACGATCCCCGAAGATGCGCTACGACATAGCCTGCCGACTGTGGCAAGGCGTTGGCTGGCACTCGATGCTGAGGTCAAGGACATCGCGGCGATGGTGGAGAACCTGGTCGTGACGACCTGCCCTGAGATATTGGAACGTTTCGGGGTGGGGGTGGACACGGCAGCGGAGATCCTCATCGTTGCTGGAGACAATCCAGAACGTATCCGCTCTGAAGCTGCGTTCGCGAAGCTCGCCGGGATCAGCCCGGTGCCGACTGGCTCCGGAATGACCAGCGGGAAACATCGGATCAACCACCGCGGGCACCGGCAGCTCAACGCGGCGATCTACAGGACCGTGATCGTGAGGATGCAGTTCCACGAACCCACCATCGCCTATGTCGCTCGACGCACAGCTGAAGGCAAGTCCACACGCGACATCATCCGGTGTCTCAAACGCTATGTCATCCGCGAGGTCTATCACCTGATCAAGGCACGACCTCCTGCCGCGGAGCCGGCCTCAGCGACTACTTGACAACTATAGGAGCATCAACGCCGCCATGGAGTCCTTCTACTCGCTGCTGCAGAACAACGTCCTCGACGCCCAGCCCTGGCGCACGCGGGAAGGAGCTGACCACCGCGATCATCTACTGGATTGAGAGGACCTATCACCGACGCCGCAGGCAGCGGCGCCTGGATAAACTGACCCCGGTCGAATACGAGACCGTTTACACAGAAGCCGTCGCATTGGCGGCGTGACTAGGAACTGTCACCTATCCGTGCAGCAGTCCCACCCATCACGTACTGAATATGCGGGACGGCCCAACCGGCTTGGAGCCAGCTTCTTTCGACCTGGTCATGGCTTTGGGCCGCTCTCTTCGCTCCAGCGGTCGGGTGGAGATGCTGCCGACCTTGGTCCGGAGCCTTCAGCAGGATCCGACCATGCAGGGGCCGGCTGGGCTGCTCATGGTTTCGTATATGGAGGGGCTGGAGTACTGGGCTGGACGCCGACCTCAGGAGGCCATGCGCGCTTTCCATAGCTCTTTGGAACGGCTGAATGCACTGCCATCTATTCGTCCCACGCAGCCGACCGGTGAGGGCGGGGGGCTACGCCTGGCACGGGCAATGTTTGCGGTGGAGTTCGCTGCTTTGGTTCTATCCTTCCCCGAGGAGCTAGAAGCTTATAGGGCGCAGGCCCTTGAACTGGTGGGCTGGGGCGCCACTGTTTACCAGGCTTGCGGTGTAGAGAGTCAAGTTGAATATGCGAATTCGTTGACCATGCGACTGCGTGAACAACAGGGAACCCCTGTCGCAGTACCTTCACCACCGGCGATGGTGCAGGAGTCTGAGCCTGCGCCCTCAGCCACGGATGGCGCCCTGTTGGAGAAGCTGGAGCTTCTCTCCCGGCGAGAGCAGGAGGTTGCACTGTTGGTCCGAAAGCAGCTGACGAATAAGGAGATCGCGCAGGAGCTGGTACTTTAAGTGCGCACTGTGGAGTATCACGCGGCCAATATCTTGACCAAGCTTGAGCTGAAATCCCGGCGGCAACTGCGCCAAGCCCTCACCACCACCTGATCGCAGTAAGCGTAGGCTACTCACGCACACGGTCGAACCGGCATAACCTAGGCGGCTTTACGGTGAGTTTCTTTCCCAGTGTCAGACTTGGGTGGGTCTCCGTTGGGTGGGGGTAGGTAGCCGTGGGATTTGAGCCGGTGATGTCTGCGGCACAGTGCCCAGAGGTTGGTGCCTGTGGTGGGTCCGGCTCTTTCGTAGGGGATCTGATGGTCTAGATCGCTGCGTTCGGCAGGGATGGTGCATCCGGTGGCCTGGCAGACCCCGTCCCGGAAGATCACAGCGTCCCGTAGCCGTTCGGGGGCGAACCGTCCGTTGTAGATCACCGTGAGGATGTCCCGGTCAGCCCGTTTCTTGTCCTTCTGCGTGCCTGCGGTGTACCACTCGTGATCCGCCTCGGGATCAGCTGCCATCTTCCTGATGTCTGCCGCTGGGATGACGCTGGCCCGATCAGCACTGACCGCGGGTTCCTCAGATTCCCCGGTGAGTGATTCTTCGGGGACCATCACGCAGATCTTTGCGGAGATGGGTGTGCTGTAGCAGTGGCCATCTCGCAGCCAGGCGCTGAGGAGGTCGGCCTCCCGCTGACGGATGGTCCGGTCATCGACCCCGCCAGTGGTGATTTCGGGGTCGTGGTACGGGGCGTCGTGATCCACTGGCGTGGTATCGCCCACCCCCACCGCGGCGGGATGGGGTCCCCCGATGGGTGGCTGGTCAGTGTCCCTCGGCTGTGCCCGGTTCATGCCTCGCGCTGCGGCGTTGACCTTCTTCTCGATGGTCTTGGCCTCAATAGTGGGGATGAAGAGTTCAACCAGGCTCATGCCTTCTCCGAAGTGGGTAAAGGTCACAGACCGGCGTTCTTTAGCGTCCTCGGCTGCCTCGTTGAAGAGCTCCATATCCAGTTCGGGGATACGCCGGATGATCCAGGAGCGAAGCTCGGTGGGTGTCTTTCCCGGGGCGATGTCGACCAGTTCCTCGTCAATGATCTCTAAGAGGCCGTCTCGGTGAATGAGTGGGAGGGTCTCCACTGCGGCCTTGCGCAGATTGGTCAGGGCAATGGCACCACAGCGGAAGGCTTTCCAGAACTTCGGCAGATGTTCACGGACGTATTCGGCGGCATTGAGTACTGCGGTGGCCTGCTGGTCACTCATCCCCAGCAGGAGTCCGGCATGCCGGTTGGCCTGGCGATTATTTGCAGCTCGTACATGGGGGTTCTCGCCCATGGTTTCTTTCCACCGGGTCTCACGGTGGGTGAGGAAGTGTTCGATAGAGGCAGCGGTTTCACGGTTGGCGTCGACGATGGATTCCCAGGCAGCTTCCAGTTCCTCATCACCGATGAGGTGAGAGGCACGCTCCGGTATCTCCGGGCGGGGAAACTGCTGTTCATCCTTCATAAAACCCACGCTACCCCTGGGGGTGGACATGCCCAGATACCCGGCACGTCACCCTTCCTAAACCACTGATCGTCTTCATATTTCCACTGTACGAGGGGGCTGGACACGGCCATGTTCCCCCAGAGAATAGGGCCTCCCAGGGCATTGGATCGCCAGCTTCGTCTCCATGTACTAACGGTACGCGGGCACCCCGACATGCCCTCATTCCCTGCGCTCCCTTGGGAGAAGGAAGCCCAGCTTCTCAGGAATTTCAACAAAACTGCGAATATTCTGTCGCACGAAGAGCAACAACGCGCAGATGTGGCTGTCACAATGGCAGCCCGTTCTCAGGTAGTGAAGCGACACGCCTAACGGCTGATTCCGCGGAGGACAATCTCTGACATCGGAGTAACAGCGGGAGGAGTTGTCATCAGCTTCACAGCACTCCCTTTTCTCATCCTGGGAGTAGCGTCCATCAACATGTCCCCGGCGGCGTTCACGGGCCTTGGAGTTCCGTTGAGTATTTCACTGGGTGCTTTCTTCGGTTTTGTTGGCATTGTGCTGATGTTCATCGGCCCGGTGGCCAACTACGCAACCGGACAGATGCAGACAGCTGTACAACAGGCCCTTAGAGGAGACTCCGTGTCAGATAATCTCAGCAAAAAAGGATGGAGCCCCGGGGCAGCTCCTAAGTTCGGATGGTGGGAGGAACTCGCCGTCCCCGCAGACGTTCGGGACACCTTTAGCACCTTTATGAAACATGCTGTTCCGAACACCTGATCTGAGGAGCCGGGGATCCCTGCCCCGCCGGTATCAGCATCTGGATATAAAAAAGCCGGCGGTGATCTCAACCTTCCCCTGAAGAGACCACCGCCAGGCTGAACAACAGTCTAGCGGAAACCGAACCGCGGCTGCACAATCTTTGCAGTAGAGGTTTCAGGTTGCAGTTCTTCCTCCCGCAACTCTTTGATCGCTGACTCAAAGTCATCGAGGTTCTCGAACCCGCGGTAGACCGAGGCAAATCGCATATACGCCACTACATCCAGCCGGCGCAGGGGTCCCAGAATGGCCAGCCCGACGTCGTTGGCGTCCACCTCAGCATTACCCGAGGCACGGATGGTCTCCTCCACCTCCTGGGCCAGGACCGCGAGATCATCTGCCGTGACCGGACGTCCCTGGCAGGCTTTACGCACACCATTGATGACCTTGGAGCGGTCAAAAGGCTCAGCGGCACCGGAGCGCTTGATCACACTCAGGCTCGTGGTCTCCACCGTGGTGAAGCGCTTAGAGCACTGCGGACACTGGCGACGACGGCGAATTCCTGAACCGTCTTCCAGTGACCTGGAATCCACTACTCGCGAGGAGTCATGGCGGCAATATGGGCAGAACATACCTCTAATATTAGTTCTCCAGGCAGGCTGGCCCCAGCAGAACTTTCAGGTCACCGTAGAGCGAGGGCGAGGGCGTGACCTGATAGTCGTGCCCCAGTTGCATAACCTCGACCCGTTCACCGGTGACCAGTTTGATCTGTACTGCTGAACGTCCACGGTGGGCCTGAAGGGTCGAACCCAGCTCAGTAAGCACCTTCTCGGTGGCCTTCTGCACCGGCATAGAGAGCACCACCGGCCCAGTCTCTCCGTCCTCCTGGATATCGGGAACGGTGACGTCCATGGCCTTGAGCACCACCCCCCCATCCTCACGGCGGTCAACCTGTCCTTTGACCGCCACGATGAGGTCCTCGGCCAGAACCATGGACACCGCCTGGTAGGTCTTGCCGAAGAACATGACCTCGATAGTGCCCACCAGATCCTCGATCTCAGCCCGGGCATAGGGGTTACCGGATTTCGCCACCTTCCGCTGCAGAGAGGTGATCATTCCGCAGATGGTCACCGTGGCGCCATCGGGCGGTCCATCCTCACTCATCACCGAGGCGACAGAGCGGTCAGCGTGCTGGGAGAGCATCCGCTCCAGACCCTGCAGGGGGTGATCGGAGACGTAGAGTCCCAGCATCTCCCGTTCCCAGCCCAGCTTGTCGGTCTTCTCCCATTCGGGCAGCTCAGGTACGACGACGGCGTCGAAACTATCCAGCCCGTCATCACCTGAGGAAAGCGCACCGAAGATATCGGTTTCGTACTGCAGGGCATCCTTCTTCTGCTTGACCGCCTGGTCGACGGCAGATTCGTGGATAGCCACCAGGGACCGGCGGGTATGACCGAGCTCATCGAAGGCCCCTGATTTGATCAGAGATTCCACGGTGCGCTTATTGCACACCTGGGGCGGAACCTTCTTGAAGAAGTCACTGAAGGAGGTGTAAGCCCCCTGCTCCTCGCGGGCGGAGACGATTCCGGCCACCACATTGGATCCGACATTGCGGACTGCGCCCATACCGAAGCGAATGGTGTCGTCACCGACCGGGGTGAAGGTCAGATCGGAATCATTGACCGAGGGCGGGGTGACGGTGATTCCCATCCGGCGGCATTCGGAGAGGTACATCGCCAGCTTGTCCCGGTTTTCACCGACACTGGTCAGCAGGGCCGCCATGTATTCAGCCGGATAGTTGGCCTTGAGGTAGGCGGTCCAATACGCGATCAGCCCATAGGCGGCCGAATGCGCCTTGTTGAACGCGTAGTCGGAGAAGGGCAGCAGGATGTCCCAGAGCGTCTGGGCTGCCTCCTCGGAGTAGCCGTTGGACTTCATACCGTCGAAGAAGCCGACCTGCTGTTTATCCAGCTCGGCCTTCTTCTTCTTACCCATGGCGCGGCGCAGAATATCGGCTTGGCCCAGGGAGTATCCGGCGACCTTCTGCGCAATGGCCATCACCTGCTCCTGATAGATGATCAGGCCATAGGTGGTGTCCAGGATTTCGGAGAGGGCATCGGCCAGCTCCGGGTGGATGGGGGTGACATCCTGCTGCCCGTTCTTACGCTTGGCGTAATTGGTATGCGAGTTCGCACCCATCGGACCCGGACGGTAGAGGGCAATGGTCGCGGAGATATCCTCGAAGTTATCCGGACGCATCTGCCTCAGCAGTGACTGCAGCCCCGAGCCGTCCAGCTGGAACACGCCTAGGGTGTGACCGCTGGCCAGGAGGTCATAGGAGGGCCTGTCATTGAGGTCGAGGTTCTCGAGGTCGATCTCCTCACCCTTGTTCTGCCGCACGTTCTCCATCGCATCGGAGATGATCGTGAGGTTTCGCAGACCCAGGAAGTCCATCTTGATCAGGCCCAGGGTCTCGCAGGTGGGGTAGTCGAACTGGGTGATGATCGCCCCGTCCTGCTCGCGGCGCATCAGCGGGATGATGTCCAGCAGGGGGTCGGAGGACATGATGACACCTGCGGCGTGAACACCCCACTGGCGTTTCAGACCCTCCAGACCGGAGGCCAGATCGAAGATCTCCTTCAGCCGCGGATCCGATTCCACGGTCTCGCGCATTTCCCCGGCCTCGGCGTAGCGCGGAGCCTGCTTATCGAAGATCTCGCCGAGGGGCATCGGCTTGCCCTGGGCATCCGGCGGCATAGCCTTGGTCAGACGCTCACCGGTGGCGAAGGGCTCACCCATCACACGTGCGGAGTCCTTCAGCGCCTGCTTGGACTTAATGGTGCCGTAGGTGGCGATCATCGCCACCCGCTCGTCACCGTACTTCTTGACCACATAGTCGATGACCTCGCTGCGGCGACGATCATCGAAGTCGACGTCGAAGTCGGGCATGGAGACACGGTCGGGGTTGAGGAACCGCTCGAAGATCAGTCCGTGCTGCAGGGGGTCGAGATCGGTGATTCGCATCGCGTAGGCGACCATGGAACCTGCACCGGAGCCACGGCCGGGGCCCACCCGGATGCCGTTCTCCTTGGCCCAGTTGATGAAGTCGGCGACCACCAGGAAGTACCCGGGGAAGCCCATCTGGGTAATGACCCCGATCTCGTACTGGGCCTGGTCCTGGACGTCGTCGGGGATTCCGTCCGGGTAGCGGTAGTGCAGGCCCTTCTGGACCTCTTTGATGAACCAGGATTCCTCGGTCTCCCCTTCGGGGACGGGGAACCGGGGCATATAGCTGGCATCGAGGTCGAACTCCACCTCGCAGCGCTCGGCGATGTCCAGGGTGTTATCGCAGGCCTCGGGGAACTCTTTGAACAGTTCCCGCATCTGGGCCGGGGACTTCAGATAGTAGCCCTCGCCTTCGAATTTGAAGCGCTTGGGGTCATCCAGGGTGGCCGCGGTCTGCAGACAGAGCAGTGCGCTGTGGGTGTGCTCGTCATGCTCATGGGTGTAGTGGAGGTCATTGGTGGCCACCAGCGGCAGGTTCATATCCTTGGCCAGGCGCAGCAGCTCGGCCTTGGTCCGGCGTTCGATCTCGTTGCCGTGGTCCATGATCTCGCAGTAGAAGTTCTCGGCCCCGAAGATATCCCGGAACTCCCCTGCGGCCTTCTTGGCCTCCTCGTACTGGCCCTGGCGCAGTCGGGTCTGGATCTCTCCGGAGGGGCAGCCGGTGGTGGCGATGAGCCCGCGGCCGTATTCATTGAGCAGCTCACGGTCGGCGCGGGGCTTGTAGAAGTGCCCTTCCAAGGAGGCGCGGGAACCCAGCCGGAAGAGATTGTGCATACCCTCTGTGGAGGAGGCCCACATGGTCATATGGGTATAGGCACCGGTTCCGGAGACGTCGTCGACGCCGTCGCCGAAGCGCACACGGGTCTTATCCGTCCGGTGGGTGCCGGGGGTCAGATAGGCCTCCAGGCCGATGATCGGCTTGATGTCGTAGTCCTGGGCCTTATTCCAGAACTCATAGGCGCCGAAGAGGAACCCGTGGTCGGTCATCGCGATCGAGTTCATGCCCAGCCGCTTGGTCTCGGCGAAGAGCTCGTCGATCTTGGCGGCACCATCGAGCATGGAGTACTCGGTGTGGTTGTGCAGGTGGACGAAATCCTTGCTCATCTGAGAATCTCCAGAGCCTGATCGAGATCGTTCGGGTATTCAGAGGTGAAGGTCATCTTTTCGCCGCTGACCGGGTGGGCAATGCCCAGCTGGTGGGCGTGCAGCCATTGCCGGGTCAGTCCCAGCTCAGCGGCGAGGTGGGGATCTGCCCCATAGGTGAGGTCACCGGCACAGGGGTGGCCCAGGGCCGAGAAGTGCACCCTGATCTGGTGAGTGCGCCCGGTCTCCAGGGTGATGTCCATGAGGCTGGCCCGGCCATAGGCCTCCAGCAGCCGGTAGTGGGTTCGGGCCTCACGTCCGCCCTCGAGCACAGCGAAGCGCCAGTCGTGGCCGGGGTGCCGGCCGATGGGGGCGTCGATAGTGCCCTCATGGGGGTCGGGTAGACCCTGGACCAGTGCGTGGTAGGTCTTGGTTGGGGTGCGGTCGCGGAAGGCGTTCTTCAGCACGCTGTAGGCCCGCTCGGTTTTGGCCACGACCATAACCCCGGAGGTGCCCACATCAAGCCGGTGGACGATCCCGCGCCGCTCCTGGGCACCGGAGGTGGAGACCTCCACTCCGGCGGCCAACAGTCCGCCGATGACTGTGGGACCCTGCCATCCGGGTGAGGGGTGGGCTGCTACGCCTACCGGTTTGTCCACGGCCACGAGGTCCTCATCCTCGAAGAGCAGTCGCATCTCTGGCACGGCTTCCACCTTGATCTCGCTGGGGTCCACCGGTTCCGGGATATCGACGGTGATCGCCGCCCCGGTGGGCAGTTTCTCCGATTTCTTCACCAGGGCACCGGCAGCCCGGTTCTGCTGGGCGTGGCTCTGGCTGCGGTCCTCAGCCCAGGCGACCCGTCCCTCGGCGATCCAGGCGGCAGCCTCGGTCCGGGATGTGTCGCAGAGACCGGCGACGACGGCGTCGGCCCGTTTTCCGCCCAGCTCCTGGGGCACCTGGTAGGGGGTTGTCATTGGGTGACCTCTTCGGAGTCGTCGTCGCTGGATTTGGTCTTCTTCTGGGATTCGCGGGTGCCGTCGATATTGAGCCCGAAGAGCATCATGGCGCAGAGTCCGATGATGGAGCAGACGATGAAGCTGTCGGCCACATTGAAGACGGCGAAATTAGGAACGGCGATCATATCCACCACATGTCCCTGACCGAACTGCTCGAAGCTGCCGTCCACCAGGGAGGGGGCACGGAAGAGCCGGTCGGTGAGGTTGCCGGCCACTCCCCCGGCGAGTCCGCCTAAGCCCAATGCCCAGAGCCAGGAACCGCCCAGCCGCAGTGCGTAGATCACTGCGAAGGTCAGCACGGTGGCCTGGATGATGGTGAACACCCAGGTGTATTCGGTGCCCATGGAGAAGGCAGCACCGGGGTTGAGGTGGTAGCGCCAGTAGACCAGACCGGGGATGACCTCGAATTCATCGGCCCGGGTCATGGTGGTCTCGACCCAGATCTTGACGACCTGGTCCAGCAGCAACGCAAAGACCGCGACCCCCGCAGCGAGGAGGATCGCGGTCCTGCGTGTTGGTTTTTTGAGTGGGGCTTCTGACATCCCCGCCAGTTTACGTCACTCTCCGGCGGCTTCCTTCTCAATGGAGCCTTGGGAGTTGAGCTCGTTGAGCTGGCCCTCGATGTAGTCCTTCAGGCGGGCGCGGTAGTCACGCTCGAAGCCGGTGAGCTCGCTGACCTTGGCCTCGAGGTCGGTCTTCTTCCGCTCCAGGGCATTGAGTGTGCGGGTGGAGGTCAGTTCGGCCTCCTCGATCATGTTCTCCGCACGGGTCTCAGCCTCGGTCACCAGTTCGGTGCGCTTCTGCTCACCCTCGGCAATGTAGTTGGCCCGGGTCTCTTCACCCTCGGTGATGAGCTCGTCCTTCTTGGTCTCACCCTCGTGGATCAGCTCGGCACGCTTCTGCTCACCCTCGGCGATGTAGGCCGCGCGGGTGTCTTCGCCTTCCTTGATGTAGGCGGCACGGGTCTGCTCGCCCTCGGCGACGTACTGGTCGTGCAGCTTCTGGGCCATTGCCAGCACACCGGCTGCCTCTGCAGCGGGCTGACCGCTCTCGCCGGTGGATGCCGGGCGTTCCTGGGCCGGCCGGGTGCCCAGGGCGTATTCGGGGTATGCGGTGACATTGGGATCGGCCTTGGGCTCGCTCTCGGCGGGCTCGGCTGCCTCGGGTGCAGGCTCCGGCTCGGCGGGCGCCTCGGGCTCCTCCTCGACGCTCTCCATAGTGCCGGTGACCTCGGCTGCGCTGCCTGCGTAGCCGGAGAGGCCGGCATCGTTGAGGTCATCGGGCTCGACCAGCTGTTCCTGCAGGGAGGTGACTTCAGCCTGAAGCTGCTCATTCTCCTGAATCAGCCGCCGCCATTCGACCACAACCTCATCGAGGAAGTCGTCGACCTCGTCCTTGTCATAGCCCGGGCGGAACTTGGTCTCCGGGAACTCCTTATTCAGGAGGTCTTCAGGCGTCAGAGCCATGGGAAGCGTCACCTCATCGTCAGTGGCCGTTAGCTGGTAACCGTATCCCGGTCAGAATACCCAGGCGACAGTATGCGCTTCGACCCAAACCTTCAAGTCAGGGTTACAGTCACTGCCTGATGACGACGTCAGCGTTTCCGAGAATCAGAGACTTGGCGATCATAACCACCATAAAGACGATGATGAACCCCATATCCAATGCGACACCGCCGAGGTTCAGCGGGGGGATCTTCCGGTTCAGCCAGCGCAGTGGCGGATCAGTGATGCCGTAGATGGCTACTGCCAGGACCAACACTGCTCCCTTGGGCCGCCACATCCGCGCATAGGATTCGGTCACGTTGAACACGATCCTTGCGATCAGTGCGAATTGAAAGACGGTCAGCAGGATGTACAGGGGTGCAGTGATCATGTCCACAGCAGACTAGCCTACCGTTTCAGTTCCGAGGGGACATCCTCAGCTCTGGTTGAAGAACTTAGCGCCGGCCTCTGCCGGCTCTGCTTCCGCGGCCTGCTCCTCGGCGAGGACCTCGACGTTCTTCGGGGTCAGCAGGAAGACCTTATTGGTGACCCGCTCGATGGAGCCGCCGAGACCGAAGACCAGTCCGGCTGCGAAGTCCACCAGACGCTTGGCCTCTGCCTCGCCCATCTCGGTGACGTTCATGATCACGGGGATGTCCTCGCGGAAGGACTCACCGATGATCTTTGCGTCGTTGTAGGAGCGGGGGTGAACAGTGGTGATCTTTCGCATGGGTGAGCTTTCGTCCCGGGAGGAGGGTGCACGCTTGATGGGTGTCACCGGGGCCCGGTAATCGGGGTCCACGGCGAGGTTGGTCTGGTTGTAGGAGCCCGCGGCGTCCTGCTGGGGCGCCTCAGCCTGGGCTGCGGCGTGGTCAGCCAGGGAGACCACAGCGCCAGTGGGCTGCGGCTGGCTGGCAGCGGCGGAGGGGGCGGGCTGGGTCTGAACGCTCGCAGCGGGAGCGGCGGCACGTGCTGGGGCTGCAGCGGCTGCTGCAGGAGCGGAGGATGTCTGGCGGGAGGACTTCGGACGCTCCTCGTTGCTGAAGCTGTCCTCCTGGTAGTCGTCACCGTCGGCCAAGCCGAGGTAGATCATGGTCTTCTTGAATGCACCGGCCATGGTTCAAGCTCCTGGGGAAGGTTTTGGTTGTGTCGCGATTCCGACATTACTAGCGGTAGGGCCTTTCGCCCAGGACATCGCGACCGATGCGCAGGTGTGTCGCACCATGGGCCACAGCGGCTTCGAGGTCTTGACTCATTCCCGCCGAGAGCATGCTCGCACCGGGATGGTCGGCCCGTAGGTCCTCGGCGATAGTGGCCAGCCGGGCGAATGCCGGTTCAGGCTCCTCCCCCAGTGGAGCCACTGCCATGAGTCCACTGAGTCGCAGATGGGGGCTGGATGCTGCGGCCTCAGCCAGCGCTTTGAGATTCTTGGGGGAACAGCCGCCACGGCCGTCCTCGGAGACGGGATCGCGGAGGTCCACCTGCAGCAGGAGGTTCAGCGGCTGCTCCCGGTGGCCTTCGCCGATCTCCTTCTCCATTGCCTTATGCAGGCCGTTGACGATTTTGACTCGATCTGCCGAGTGCACCCAATCGGCGTAGCGGACCACCGATTTGGCTTTATTGGACTGCAGCTGGCCGATGAAATGCCAGGTGAGCTCTTCCAGGGGGCCCACTTCCTGGGCTTTGGCACCGGCCTCCTGGTCTTTGTTCTCCCCGATATGACGCACTCCCAGTTCGTGGAGTCTGCGCACATCGCTGGCCGGGAAGTATTTGGTGACCACGATCAGCTGTGGGCGGTCCTCTCGCCCGGCAGCCACAGAGGCCTCATCAATCCGCTCATGGACGGCGGCGAGGTTCAGGGCCAGTTCGCGGGTGCGCTCATCAGTGGTGTTCTCCGCAGCAGAGTGGAAGGCAGTCGCAAAATCCATCAGTACCACCCTACTGGGCTGCCGGGGCGATGACCCCGGCCAGGCGCCCCTCGGGCCGCCCCTGCTGCTGGCTGGCACGGTGGGAGAACAGGGTGGGGTCCTCGATAGTGCAGCCGGAGATATCGACCACGTCGGCCCCAGCAGTTTCCAGCACAGCACGTGCCTCAGCACGCAGGTTCAGAGCAGGAGTCCCCCAGCTGGTGGTCGAGGCCAGAGCGGGGCGATCTGCGGTGAGCTCAGCGTGCATATCTTCGGGGACCTCATAACAGTCACCGCAGGCGGCAGGCCCAATCCAGGCGGTGATGGATTCTCCCCCGTATTCGCGCAGCTGTTCCACCGTGTTCTCCAGGACCCCGGCCAAGAGTCCGGGACGTCCGGCATGGGCAGCTGCGGTCAGTGGGCTGTGCTGAGCAGTTTCAGCGTAGAAGAGCACCGGCAGGCAGTCGGCGACCATAATCGCCAGCGGATGGCTGCCATCCGGTGAGATCCAGGCATCCGCCGTGGGGCTCTCGGTGACCGGCACACCGGAGGCGTCAAGCACATCGGCGGAGTGCACCTGGCTGAGGAACTTCAGTTCGGTGTGACCGAGATACTCGGCCAGGCGGTTCCGATGATCCTGTGCTGAGCCGGCCTCCCCCAGGTTCAGGGAGAGGTTGCCGGTCTCAGCGGAGGTGAAGCCCAGCCGGAATCCCCGGTGTTCGGTCTCCCAGTAGAGACTCATAGGCTCCGGCGCCCTTATTTCAGGAAGTCGGGGACGTCCAGGTCGTCGTCGGATTTACCGCTGTAGTCGGATTCGATGATCTCCGGCAGCTCTTCCTCTGCGGGCTGCTCCGGGGCCTGCTGCTCTGTGGCGCGCGGGGTCGGGGCAGTGTCCTGGGAGGATGCCGAGCCTGCGGTGGCAGCAGCACCGGTGCCGGCAGTGGTCGCACCTGCCACCGGAGCCACCGGCCGCTGCGGCGAGCTGGCTGCCGGTGCCGGAGTTGCCGGCTTGGAGGTCATATCGGCCTCGTCGAAGCCGGCGGCGATCACAGTCACCCGGGCTTCATCACCGAGGGCGTCGTCGATAACCGCACCGAAGATGATGTTGGCCTCGGGGTGGGCGACTTCCTGGACCAGGCGTGCGGCCTCGTTGATCTCGAAGAGGCCGAGGTCGGAACCACCCTGGATGGACAGCAGCACACCGTGGGCGCCGTCGATGCTGGCTTCCAGCAGCGGGGAGGCGATGGCCAGTTCGGCGGCCTTGACCGCACGGTCCTCGCCATTGGCCGAGCCGATGCCCATCAGTGCCGAGCCGGCACCCTGCATCACGGACTTCACATCGGCGAAGTCGAGGTTGATGAGACCGGGTGTGGTGATGAGGTCGGTAATGCCTTGGACACCGGAGAGCAGCACCTGGTCGGCGGAGCGGAAGGCGTCCAGCACGGAGACGTTCTTGTCACTGATGGACAGCAGCCGGTCGTTGGGGATGACGATGAGGGTGTCGACCTCATCGCGCAGCGCCTCGATACCGGATTCTGCGGAGGTGGCACGACGGCGACCTTCGAAAGTGAAGGGCCGGGTGACCACACCGATGGTTAGTGCACCCAGGGAACGGGCGATGCGGGCGACCACAGGGGCACCACCGGTGCCGGTTCCACCGCCTTCACCGGCGGTGACGAACACCATGTCGGCTCCGCGCAGGACCTCCTCGATCTCCTCGGAGTGGTCCTCGGCGGCCTGGCGGCCGACCTCAGGATTGGCTCCGGCGCCGAGGCCACGGGTCAGTTCCCGGCCCACATCGAGCTTGACGTCGGCATCCGACATCAGCAGGGCCTGAGCATCGGTGTTGATGGCGATGAACTCCACGCCGCGCAGTCCGACCTCGATCATGCGGTTGACGGCGTTGACGCCGCCGCCGCCGATGCCGACGACCTTGATCACGGCCAGGTAGTTGTTCGGTGTTGCCACGTGAGTTAGTCCCTTAGTCTCGAGAAGTCCAGGTGCACGAAGACCCCCGCCGGGAAGCGGATGAACGACTCCTCACTGTCTTCCCCGTCTCCAGTGTGTCCGATACCCACCGAGGCAGTTCGCGGATGCCTCGGGGAGTTCAAGCACTGTCGACATCGTCCTGGCTGTTCCGGACGGGAGCCTTCGTGACAGGTGTCATTCTTCTGTTCCGCGGGGCCTACCAGCAAGGTTCAAGTTGAGCTTGAACCTTAGCGGATCGCCCCGGCAGAGGGCTTCATCTTCAGTTGTTTCGACCACCTTACCCGCAGGGCCTCCGGCTAGCTGGTAACCGGGGTGGACGGCGTGGATATATCAATCACCTCAGCCTCAGTGAAGGCCTCATCCTCGGAGGCGAGGATCGCCTCGAGCACAGCGGCCTTCTCCTGGCCTCGGTCATCAGAACCCCAGACCACCACACGTCCATCGGTCAGTTCCAATTGAACGGAGTCGATGGAGTCTGCAGTGGCCGAATCCATCTGGGCTCGGGCCTCCGGGGGAAGCTGCCCCAAGACGGAGACGATAGTGCCGAAGACGGCCTCATCCTCCAGTGCGGCCTCAGAGGAGACCTGTGGGGTCGCGTAGTCCTCGGCGTCGAGCTGTTCGGCCCCGGCGAAGGTACGGATGATCTCGCCGTGCTCGTTGTAGAGATGCACATCAGAATCCTGGTGCACCTCTGCCACCGGGGGATGCTCCACGACCTCGACGACGAGCGTATCCGGCAGTTCAAGCCTGGAATCGACCTCGGCGAGCACATTCTGCTCCTCGAGCCGCTGGCGGACGTCCCCGGGGCCGACCTGGGCCACCGGCTCTCCGTAGAGATCGGAGAGTAGTTCCTCGGCCTGCCCATCGGTGAGCAGCTCATTGCCGCTGATCTCGATATTGCGCAGCGGCAGCAGTGGTGAGTAGTAGATCGTGGCGATGAGCCCCAGCAGGGCGGCCAGTCCGGCGATCAGCACGATGATCCCACGGCGACGGCGGCGACGTGCCCCGACTGCCTCCGGCTCCGGGAAGGAAGCCAGTGCTTCGGTCATGCAGGCCGCTCCTGGGCGAGGTCGCTCTGCAGTGCGGTGACGATTTCGGGCCCGAGACTTGTGATGTCTCCGGCGCCGATGGTCAGCACGAGGTCGCCGGGCTCCGCGGAGCCCACCACGGCGGCTGTGGCCTCTTCGCGGCTGCGCACCGGGTGTCCCAGCAGTTCACTGGTGACTCCTGCGATGGGCTCCTCCCGTGCGGGGTAGATCTCCAGAACGCTGACCGTGTCTGCGGCCTTCAGCGCATTGCCGAACTCGGCGGCGAAGGACTGGGTCCGGCTGAACAGATGGGGCTGGAAGACAGCGTGGACGGATCCGGTGCAGGCACTGCGGGCTGCCGCGAGAACGGCTTCAACCTCAGTGGGGTGGTGGGCGTAGTCGTCGATGACTCGGACTCCCCCGGCCTCGCCTTTGAGCTCGAAGCGGCGGGAACTTCCGCGGAAATCCGCCACGGCCTGGGCGCATTCGCTGAGCTGGAAGCCTGCGGCCAGTCCGGCGGCGACTGCGGCGGTGGCGTTGAGCGCATTGTGTTCCCCGGGCACCACCAGATGCAGTTCGGCACTCTGGTCCTGCCAGTGCAGCTGCCCGCGCTGGTCGAGGCCATCGGCGGTGAGCCCGCTCAGCCGCAGCTGTGCCTCAGGCGTGGTGCCGTAGGAGATGCTGCGGATCCCTCGGGCGGCCAGGGCCTCTGCGGTCCGCTCCCCCAATGCGGCTGCTCCGGGGTCATCAGCGCAGTAGATCAGGGCTCCACCCTCGGTGATCCGTTCGGTGAAGTCCACAAAGACCTGTTCGACTGCCTCGGCAGTGCCGTAGTGGTCGAGGTGGTCGGGCTCCACGTTGGTGACCACGGCGATTTCGGGCCGGTAGTTCAGCAGGGAGGCATCCGATTCATCGGCCTCGGCCACGAACCACTCCCCCGCTCCGGTCCGGGCATTGGTGTTGAATCCAGCTACATTGGCCCCGATGGCGAAGCTGGGGGCATATCCGGCAGCCTCCAGCATGACCGCGGTCATGGAGCTGGTGGTGGTCTTACCGTGGGTTCCGGCGATGGCGATGGCGCGCTTTTCGGCCATCACTGCTGCCAGTCCCTCCGAGCGGTGCAGCAGGCGCGCTCCTGCCTCGGCTGCGGCGTCGTACTCGGGGTTTCCCGCCCGGGCCACTGAGGAGGCCACCACCGTGTTGATGGGCCGGCCGGTCTCTGCCTCGATATCGGAGGGGTTCTCCGCCCGGTAGCCGACACGGACGGGGACTCCGGCGGCCCGGAACTCCTCGAGGACCGGGAGGTCTTTGGCATCTGTTCCGGAGATGGGCACACCGGCCTCCAGCATCAGCCGGGCCACCGCGGAGACACCGACTCCGGCCATGCCGAGGAAGTGGACGGTGCCGAGTTCGTCGAGCTTCATTCGGCCACCTCGATACCTGCAGCCTGCAGGGCCGCACGGGCCATCCGCTCGTCGGCGTCGGTGATTCCGCGTTCGGCAGAGTGCTGCTGCATGGTCTGCAGCAGACGGGGGTCTTCCAGCAGCGGGAGGATATTGCGCTGGATCCAGGGGCGGGTGAAGTGTTCGTCTTTGACCATCAGTGCCCCGCCGGCGTCGACGAGGCCACGGGCGTTGAGCTCCTGTTCGCCATTGCCGATGGGCAGTGGCACGAAGACTGCCGGAAGTCCCACCGCAGCCACCTCGGAGACAGTGGCAGCACCGGCCCGGGCGACGATGAGGTCGGCGGCGGCATAGGCCAGGTGCATACCGTTGAGGTATTCGCGCTGGTGGTAGTCGCTGGCCTGCAGGGGCTGGCCGTCCTCGTCGGTGACGGTCTTGCCCTCACCGGTCAGATGAAGCAGCTGAGCGCCGGTCTCCAGGATATCCGGCAGTGCGGAGGCGATGGCCTTATTGAGGTTCAGCGCCCCGGAGGATCCACCTGTGACCACCACAGTGGGTTTCTCGGGGTCGATGCCCAGTTCGCGGCGGGCCTCCTCGCGGGTGGCGTCTCGGTCGAGTTGGGAGATCTGTCGAGACATCGGCATTCCCACCCATTGGGATTTCTTCAGGGGGGTGTTTTCGAAGGCGGTGCCGATGAAGGCAGCGCTGCGTGCTCCGAGCCGGTTGGCGATTCCGGGGCGGGCATTGGCCTCATGGATCACCACCGGGATGCCCAGTTTCTTCGCGGCCCGGTAGACCGGTGGGCAGACATAGCCGCCGACTCCGACGACGACGTCGGCTCCGCGGTTCTTCAGGATTGTTTCGGCATCAGCGGTGGCCTGTTTGAACCGTGCCGGGAACCGGAAAATATCCCGGGTGGGGCGCCGCGGCAGGGGAACCTTGTCGATGTAGTCCAGCTCGTAGCCGGCTTCGGGGACCAGTCGGGTCTCCAGGCCGGAGGTGGTGCCGATCATCGACTCTTGGGTCTGCGGTGCCAGCCGCTTGAGGGCTTCGGCGATGGCGAGCATCGGGCTGATGTGTCCGGCTGTTCCTCCGCCTGCCAGGACTACGGTGGCAGCGCTCATGTACGGGTTTCCTCCCCTGGGTGGTCTTAGGCGTTCAGCGGTGCCAGTCTATTCCGCTTCGGCCGGCGGCTGGGACGCTTGGTCGGTTTCTGGGATTCGAGCCGCTGACGCCGGGCGAAGTTCAGCACCACGCCGATGGCCAATAGGGCACAGGTCAGCGCTGATCCGCCGTAGGAGATGAACGGCAGGGGCACCCCGACCACGGGCAGCAGACCAGTGACCATGGCGATATTGATGAAGGCCTGACCGACCAGCCAGGCGATGATGCCCATGCAGACCAGTTTCACGAACCGGGCTTCGGTGCCGGTGCCGGTGACTCCATTGGCCACCCGGAAGATGCCGACCACCAGGGTCGCGAAGAGTCCCAGGACCAGGAAGGTGCCCAGCAGGCCGAGTTCCTCACCGATGATGGTGAAGATGAAGTCATTGTGGACCTCGGGGATGTAGTCCCATTTCTGCCGGGACTGGCCGAGGCCGACGCCCCAGAAGCCGCCGGAGGCCAGGGCGTAGATTCCCTGCTGGGTCTGGTAGCAGGGGTCCCCGGGGCCGTCACAGTTGGTGCCCAGCCAGGCGTAGACCCGTTCCATGCGGTAGGGCGTGATCCACATCAGCAGGGCCACTGCTGCGATTGCCCCGGCGGCGGCCACGGCGAAGTACCGCATGGCAACGCCGGCGGCGAAGATCATGGCCCCGACCAGAACGATGATCACGATGGAGGTTCCGAGGTCACCGCCGGCGAGCACCAGAACCAGCACGGCTAGGGTGCCGGGGGCGATGAAGGGCATCATCCAGTGGGTGAACTGGCTGACCAATTTGCCTTTGCGCGCCAGCACCGCTGAGCCCCAGAGCACCAGGGCCAGTTTGGCCAGCTCAGAGGGCTGGCCCTGGACGGAGCCGATGCGCAGCCAGTTGGTGGAACCACCACCGGTGTAGCCCCAGGGTGAGAAGGCCACCAGGGCCAGCAGGACCGCGGAGAAGAGCATCATGGCCCAGCCGATCCAGCCCATCCAGCGGGTGGGGATCAGGGTCATGGCGAACATGCCGACGACTCCGATCACCGCCCAGACTGCCTGCCGGGTGGCGGTGGTGAAGGGTTGTCCATCGGCGTCGATGGAGGTCGAGGACAGCACCATGGTCAGGCCGATGGCGGCGAGGGCGATTGTCGCCCCCAGCACCAGCCAGTAGTTGGTGTAGGGGTTGCCGCCTTCGAAGATGTTCCAGAACTTTTTGACCCGCTCCTGGCGCCGGGCCGCGCGTTCGGCGCGCCAGGCCCGGCCGGCAGAGCCGTCGGAGGGCTTCTCCGTGGTCTCGTTCTCGTCAGAGGTCTCAGGAAGGTCGTCGACGGGCCGCAGCGTCGTCATCCCAGCCTCCCTTTAGGTCGTAAATCCTTTGCGCTGCATCAGTTCCGCCACGGCCTCGATGAAGGCCTCTCCGCGCTCCTGGTAGGAGGCGAATTGGTCCATCGAGGCAGCTGCTGGGGCCAGCAGGACTGTCTGCCCCGGTTGGGCGACATCCTCGGCCGCGGCGACTGCTTCACGCATTGCTCGCTGTCCATCATCACCTGTGCTCACCTCGGTGATGGGCACCTGCGGGGCGTGTCGCTCAAGGCTGGAACGCAGCTGAAAAGAGTCTGTACCGATGAGGATCACATGGCGCAGCCGATGCCCGGCCTGCTGGACTAAGTCGGTGTAGTCCACGCCTTTGGGCAGGCCCCCGGCGATCCAGACCACATCGGTGAATGCGGCCAGGGAGGCTGCGGCGGCATGGGGGTTGGTGGCCTTGGTGTCGTTGATCCAGAGCACATCATCGGCCTTGGCCACCGGTTGGATGCGGTGCTCGGCAGCCTGGTAGTCGACGACCGCCTGTTTGACTGCTTCCGGGGGGACCTCGGCGGCCCTCGCCAGTGCTGCTGCGGCCAGGGCATTGGCCACCAGATGGGCCGGGGCCAGCGGACCGAAGTCGGAGCGTGCGGCCAGTTCTAGGGCCTGGTTGCGGCGGTTGTCCAGATAGGCCCGGTCGATCAGCAGGGCGTCGCCCTCCTCGGTGTCGACCACACCGAGCATCGAGACATCCGGGACCCCGGTGGTGAACCCGATGGCCCGGCAGCCTTCGGTCACATCGGCCTCGGCGACCATCTTCTCCGTGGTGGGGTCCTCGACGTTGTAGACGCAGGCGATCCGGGTGCCCTCGTAGATCTTTGCCTTGGCGGCGGCGTATTCCTCCTGGCTACCGTGCCAGTCCACGTGGTCCTCGGCGAGGTTGAGCACTGCCGCAGCCAGGGGCTGCAGAGGTTCGGTGTAGTGCAGCTGGAAACTGGAGAGTTCTACGGCCAGAGCATCGAAGCCTTCAGGGTCGCGGATGGCGTCCAGGATGGGCATACCGATATTGCCGCAGGCCACGGCTCGCCGGCCGGCGGCGATGAGCATCTGCTCCAGCAGGGTCACTGTGGTGGTCTTCCCGTTGGTGCCGGTCAGCACGAGCCATTCGGGGCTGCGTGCACCGGGACGGGGTCCCAGGCGCCTAGCCAACTGGATATCCGACCAGACGGGGATGCCGGCCGCGGTTGCCGCTGAGATCAGCGGAGAGTCCGGCCGCCACCCCGGTGAGGTGACGATGAGGTCGAGCCCCTCGGGCAGATTCTCTGTGTGCTCTTTGCCGAAACGGATATCGGCTACCCCCACAATCTGGAGGGTCGCTGCATCCATGCGTTTCTTCTCGGTCTCAACACCGTCGACGACGACGACCTCGGCGCCGAGTTCGGCCAGGGTATCGGCTGCTGAGAAGCCGGTGACCCCGAGTCCGGTGACCAGGACCTTCAGTCCCTTCCAGGGGCCGTCCCAGCCGTGCAGCTCAGGGAGGGTGGCAGACACGCTACTGCGTCACCACCCACTCGCCGTAGAACACGGCGAGGCCGAGGCCGACGGAGAGTGCGCCGATGATCCAGAACCGGACCACGACGGTGACCTCTGCCCAGCCCTTGAGCTCGAAGTGGTGCTGCAGTGGGGCCATCAGGAAGACGCGTTTGCCCTTGCTCAGCTTGAAGTAGCCGACCTGGATGATCACCGAGCAGGTGATGATCACAAACAGCCCGCCCAGGATGGCCAGCAGCAGCTGGGTGTGGGTTAGGATCGCGAAACCGGCCAAGGCACCGCCGAGGGCCAGGGAGCCGGTATCGCCCATGAAGATCTTCGCCGGTGAGGTGTTCCACCACAGGAAGCCGATCAGCGCGCCGGTGATGATGGCTGCCAGCATGGCCATATCCATGGGGTCACGGACGGTATAGCAGACTTCCTCGACCGCGCGCCGTCCCCCATTGCAGGCCTGGTTGTACTGCCAGATCGAGATGATCGTATAGGCAGCGGTGACCATTGCGGTCGCCGCTGCCGCCAGCCCATCGAGCCCGTCGGTGAGGTTGACCGCATTGGTGGTCGCGGTATTGATCAGATTCGCCCAGATGACGAAGAGGATGCCGCCGATGATGGTGCCGAAGACCGCGAAGTCGAAGGCGGTCTCCCGGACGAAGGAGACTGCGGTTGAGGCTGGGGTCAGTCCCTGGCTGTCCTCGAACTGCAGTGCCAGAACGGCGAAGAGCACGCCGACGGCACCCTGACCGAAGATCTTGGCCCAGGGGGTCAGTCCCAGGGACTGCTTCTTGGTGATCTTGGCGGCGTCGTCGAAGAATCCGACCACACCCATACCCGCCAGCAGCAGCAGGAGCAGCATACCGGAGGCAGTGGGGCCGGTGGCAACATCCGAGGTGAGCATCATGATGCCGTGGGTGGCGGCATAGGCCACCAAGACGGCAAGGATGATCACCGCACCACCCATCGTGGGGGTGCCCCGTTTGACGTGGTGGCTGGTGGGGCCGTCGTCGCGGATGAACTGGCCGTATCCACGTTTCACCAGGAAACGGATGAACAGCGGAGTGCCGGCGAGGGTTAACAGCAGCCCGAGGGCGGCACCGATGACAACTGCGATCACTCAGTTCCTTTCCTCAGCTGCGATTATGTCTCCCAGAAGTCTAAGACCGGCTCCGTTGGAGGATTTAAACAAAACGATATCCCCAGGTCGAAGGGCGGCCCGAAGCCAGGCCTCGGCCTGCTCGGCGTCAGCGGTCCAATGTACTTCATCTGCCCATGAACCTTCGGCAATGGCACCGCGGTAGAGCGGATATGCCCCTTCGCCGACCACCAGGGTCTGGTCGATGTTCAGGCGTACAACGGTCTCACCAATCTGGTGGTGCCGCCAGGGAGACTCCTCCCCCAGCTCGAGCATCTCACCCAGTACGGCGACACTGCGCCGGCCGGCCTCCCGGCTGAGGATGGCCAGGGTGCGCAGGGCCTCCCGCATGGATTCGGGGTTGGCGTTATAGGCATCATTGATGATGGTCACCCCATCGGAGCGGTCGGTGCGCTCCATCCGCCAGCGTGAGCTGGGTCCCAGTCCCTGCAGGCGGGAGGCGATCTCCTCTAGCTCGGCCCCGGCCCGGTGGGCGGCTGTGGCGGCGGCGAGGATATTGGTGATGTGGTGGGCCCCGATCAGCCCCGAGGTGACGGTGCTGCGACCAGTCTCAGAGACCAGATCGAAGACGAGGTGCCCCTGTTCGTCGAGGGTGAGGTTCTCGGCCCGGAGATCGGCCGCGCTGGATTCTCCGAACCAGGTGATGGGCGCTTGGGCGCGCTCAGCCATGGCGGAGACCTGGGCGTCGTCGGCGTTGAGAATCACATGTCCCTGCGCCGGTATGGCCTCGGCGAGTTCTCCCTTAGTTGCCGCGATCTTGTCAGTGCCGCCGAATTTCCCGGCGTGGGCGGTTCCCACCATGAGGACCACACCGATTTCGGGGTGGACCATCTCGCAGAGTTCCCGGATATTGCCCGGAGCATCGGCTCCCATCTCGATGATCAGGAATCGGGTGTCCAGCTCGGCGGTGAATACGGTCAGCGGAACACCCACCTCACCGTTATAGGAGCCCTGGGGGGCCACTGTGGGGCCTTCGGGGCTCAGCAGTGCGGCCAGGAGATCCTTGGTGGTGGTCTTTCCGGCTGAGCCGGTGATCCCGATGACGGTGGTCGGGGAATGGTCCCCGATGCGGCGGACTACCTCAGCGGCCAGGGCGCCCATGGCTGCCACGGCGTCGTCGACGATCACGGCCGGATGCGGGTTGCCGCTGGCATCCTGGGTTTCGCGTTCGGCGAGGACCAGCTGCGCCCCGACCTCCAGGGCCTGGTCGATGAAGTTATGCCCGTCGGTGGTCTCTCCGGGTTTGGCGATGAAGAGGCTGCCTGTACGCATCTGCCGGGAGTCGGTTTCGGCGTGGGTGAGGGTCAGGGCCTCGGGGTCCTCCACGCCGTGCAGTCTCCCGGAGACGGCCTGGGCGATCTCTGCGGCGGTCAACGGGATCATGCGGCACCACTACCAGTCAGTGTTGTGAATCCTCGGGCCTTCAGCTGGGCGGCCAGCTCGGCCCGGTCGTCAATGGCCACCCGGACTCCGGCGACATCCTGGTGGTCCTCGTGTCCTCGTCCGGCCAGCAGGATGGTGTCCTCTTCGCCTGCGGCTGCCACAGCGGCGGCGATGGCATCCCCGCGGGGGGTGATCTCTTCGAGAACAGTCTCCAGCCCGCCGGTGGTGATCGCATCGTGGGCGCCTTCGAGCAGCCCGGCGCGGATCTCTGCGGGGTCCTCGCCGTGGGGGTCGTCATCGCTGATGATCACGTGATCGGCCATCCGCACGGCAATGGCTCCCATAGTGGGGCGTTTGCTGGCATCGCGTTCACCGGCAGCGCCGATGACCAGGATGAGTTTGCCGCGGTTCTGCTCCTGCATGGGTTTCCGCACGGCCTCGAGGGTGCGGATCATGGCATCGGGGTTATGGGCGAAGTCCACGATGGCGGCAGGGGTTTCGGCGATGACCTGCATCCGGCCGGGCACCTGGACGTGGAAGGGCTGTTTGCTCTCCAGCGCCTCCACCACGTCCTCGCGGCTGAACTCCTGGGGCCGTTCCGGGTCGCTGGCAGCTTCGAGCACCATGACCGCCGCCAATGCCGCATTGGAGACATTGAAGTCCCCGGGCAGGGCGGTGGAGGTCCGGATGCGTTCGCCGGTGTGTCGATTGGTCAGGGTGAATGCGGTGCCCAGCCCCTCGGCTGCGGTGTCCTCGACCTCCCAGTGCGCCTGGGCGGCCTGGCCGCTTGTGGAGAGGGTGACCACATGTCCGGTGGCCTCCGCAGCCATCCGGTGGCCCGCGGCGTCGTCGACGGTGATGACTGAGGTCCGGGTGCGGGAGCGGCGGAAGAGTCCTGCCTTGGCGGCGAAGTACTCCTCCATGGTCCCGTGCAGGTCCAGATGGTCCTGGGTGAGGTTGGTGAAGCCGGCGACGTCGTAATACAGCCCGGAGATCCGCTGGTAGCTGATCGCATGGGAGGAGACCTCCATGGCGGCTGCGGCCACGTTCTTGGACCGGAATTCATGCATGAGCTTATGCAGGGCCACTGCCTCGGGGGTGGTCATATCCGAGGCGATACGCTCCGAAGTCTCGGGGCTGGGCCCGGCGGCGATCTCGATGGTGCCGATCAGCCCGGTGCTCTTCTGCTTCGGTTCCAGAAGAGTCGATAGCAGGGACCGCAGGAAGTAGGTGGTGGTGGTCTTGCCGTTGGTGCCGGTGACCCCGAACAGGGCCGGATCGGAGCTTGCCGTTGTGCCGTAGATGACAGCTGCGGCGGGGCCGGCGGCGTCCCGGACTGCGGCAACTTCGATCACTGGGATCCGGTAGCCGATGGCCTCCCGGATTTTGGTGACACCGGCGGCGTCGGTGAGTACGGCGGCTGCCCCGCGGGAGATGACCTTATCGATGAAATCTGCCCCATGTGCCCGGGCTCCGCTGATCGCGACGAAGAGATCTCCTGGTTCGACCCGGTCTGGTGCCATGGCGGCGCCAGTGATCTCTGTGCGGTCGGCAAAATCCGCCACGGGGGTAAGAATCGGATCATATCCCGTGGCGCTGAGGTGTTCTGTGAGACTGCCCACGGTTACCACGGATAGTCCTGCCTCTCGCCCACGAATCCATCATATGCCTCCGAGTCGGCCCCTGTGGGCGCGACGTCGTAGGAGGCCAGAGTGTGGGACATGATCTCGGTGAATGTGTCGGTGATCTCCCATTCGCCCCACTGGCCCTGGGGCCGGTGGAGGGTCACGGAGACCAGGTACTGGGGGTCCTCCAGCGGTGCCACACCGATGAAGGACTGGGTGTAGCCGTCGAAGCCGCCGTGTTCACCGGCAGTTTCGGCAGAGCCGGTCTTTCCGCCGACCCGGTAGCCCTCGATTTCGGCGTCCATGGCCGAGCCATAGTCGACGACACCTTCCATGAGTTTGAGCATCTCCTGGCTGGTCTCCGAGGAGAAGACCCGTTCGGATTCAGTCTCCACGGGGTGCTCATCGCCGTCGGGGTCGATATAGGAGTCCACAATGCGCAGGGGCTGTTTCACCCCGTCATTGGCCAGCATCTGGTAGAGCTGCACATTGTGCAGCACGCTGGTGGTGTAGCCCTGGCCGAACTGGGTGGTCAGCGGCTGGCGGGGGTCCCATTCCTCGGGTGGGCGCAGGATAGATTCGGCCTCGATGCCCAGGCCCACATCCAGGGTCTCGCCGAGGCCGACCTTGCGCATGTAGTCGTAGCGGGTGGCCTCGGGGACCTCGTTGCCAATCATCACGGTGCCGGTGTTATAGGACCTCGCGAAGATACCGGCGGCAGTCATCTCGTAGGTGTCATGGGGCCGGGCGTCCTGGATGGTCTCGCCGTCGACGGTCAGCTGGTCCGGGACAGTGAAGGCGTCATCGGGCTGCATCTGACCCTCTTCCAGGGCCATGGCGAAGGTGAGGGCTTTACCCACCGAGCCGGGTTCGAAGTCCTGGGTCAGGGCAAGGGGGCGGCGGAAGAGCTCATCGGAGTCCCCGGGGTTGGCGGGGTCCACTGATTCGGAGTCGGCCATGGCCATGATCTCGCCGGTTTTGAGGTCGAGAACCGTGGCATTGGCCCATTGGGCGTTGTACTGGCTGGCCTTCTCGGCGATGGCCTCCTGGGCGAACCACTGCAGGTCCTGGTCGATGGTCAGCCGGATGTCCTGACCGTCCTCGGCGGCGATCTCCTCATAGGTGGCATTGGGGATGCGTACTCCGTCGGCGCCGATTTCGTAGACCCGCTCCCCCGGCTCACCGGTGAGTGCTTCATCCTCAGCGGATTCGATGCCCTCCAGGGGGCCGTCGGAGCCGACGAAGCCGATGATCGAGCCGCCCACCGGGCCCGAGGGGTAGGTGCGCTCGGAGACCGGTTCGGCGTAGACCCCGGGAACCTCCAGTTCCATGATCTGGCGCTGCTGCTCGGGAGTGACCGAGCGGGTGATCACCGAGTAGTGGGTGTCCTCCTCGGTCATCGCCTCCAGCACATCCTCGGTTTCGAGGTCGAGGATGGTGGCGATCTCCACCGCGGCCTCATCGGCGGTGACCGGTCGCTGCATCTGAAGCTGCTCGTCGTAGACGGTGTATTCGCCGACCAGGCGGGGGTCGGCGACGATGTCGAAGCGGTCTGCGGAGCTGGCCATCAGCCGCCCCTGAGCATCGAGGATGTCACCGCGGGCTGGCGGCAGCTCAATGCTGTGCAGCCGGTTGGACAGCGCTTCGTGGGCGTGACCTGCGGGGTCGAGTCCCTGGACGTGGAAGAGCCGGCCGCCGAGCACTACGAGCATGGCAAGCATCACGGCCAGGCCGATCCGCATGCGCAGCGAGAGGGTCCGTGTCATGGGTTCTCGCCGTCCTCCTAGTCTTCGTCCAGCCGGGGCGCGGGGATCGTTCCGCCGTTGAGGCCGACCCCGCGGTCGGCGGAGGTGCTCTGGTCCTCTCCGCCGGCTCCATTCTGTCCTGCGGAACCCTCGGTGAGGGTGTGCAACGCGCCGGATCCAGTGAGGCCACCGGGTGCGTCCAGGATGTGTTCAGAGACGTCTACAGCCGCCGGCGCCTCGGCCCCTGGCTCCTGGGGTGCCCCGACGAAGGTGCTGGGTGCTCCGGTGGAGGGGGCCTCTTCGGCGCTGTTGACCACGCTCGAGGTTTCGAGGTCGAAGGTTCCAGCTGTCGCGGGCATGACCATGCCGATGGTGACCGCGGAGTTCGACAGCGCCTGGGGTGACTGCAGGTACTGGACCTGTTCGGCCAGGGCCTCGTTCTCGTGGACCAGGGACTGGTGCTCATTGGTCATCTGCACCAGCTGGTACTGGGTGTTGGCCACGTGGATGTTGACGGTGAGCACTGCGGCCAGGGCTGCCACGAGCAGGATGATCACACCGGCGGCGAGTCCACGCTGCCGGCGGCGGATCTTCGGCAGCACCTGCAGCGCGGGTTTGGGCTTCTGCCCGGATTCGCCTGACTGGCGTTGTTCTTCGCGCAGATCGGAGACCGTAGCCAAGCTCATGAGGTGCTCCTTGCCATGGGGGTGATCTTCTCAACCGCTCGCAGCTTTGCGGAGGCGGCTCGCGGGTTTTCAGCGATTTCCCGGGGTTCTGGTGGGTGAGCGCCGCGGATCAGCTGCCGGAAGGTGGGCCGATGCTCCTCCAGTTCCACCGGCAGCCCGGCCGGAGCGGAGGATTTCGTCCGGGCAGTGAAGGTCCGTTTGACGATCCGATCCTCCAGGGAGTGATAGGAGAGCACGACGACGGCGCCCGCCTCGGCGACGGCGTCCATAGCGGCGGGGATCGCCCGCTCGAGGACTTCGAGTTCCTGGTTGACCGCGATCCGGATGGCCTGGAAGCTGCGCTTGGCCGGATGCCCGCCAGTTCGTTTGGCTGCTGCGGGCACGGCGGCGTCGATGATTTCGGCCAGCTGGGCGGTGGTGGTCAGGGGTGTGTTCGCCCGGGCCCGGACGATGGCTGATGCGATCCGCCCGGAGAAGCGCTCCTCACCGTATTGGGAGAGGATGCGTTTGAGTTCGGGCTCACTGATCACAGCCAGCAGTTCGGCGGCGGTGGGATCCTCGGAGTCGACTGAGGAGTCCATGCGCATATCCAGCGGGGCGTCATAGGAGTAGGCGAAGCCACGTTCTGCCTCGTCCAGCTGCAGGGAGGAGACTCCGAGGTCGAAGAGGACTCCGGCTAGTGCCTCACCGGGCTTCAGGGTCTGGGCCACCTCGTCGATTTCGTCGTAGACCGCCCGTACGCTGCGGAAGCGGTCACCGTAGCCGGCCAGTCGCTGTCCGGCCAGCTGGAGCGCCTGGGGGTCGCGGTCGATACCGATGACGGTCACCGCCGGATCTGCCTCCAGCAAGGCTTCGGTGTGCCCGCCCATGCCGAGGGTGGCGTCGATGACCACCGGGGTGGCCTCCTGCATCCGCTGGGCTGCCTGGCTCAGGAGGCTGATGCAGGCATCACGCATAACCGGCACATGCCGGTCAGCGGGTGCACGGTCAGCCATGTCGGTCTCCTAGCGGCATTGGCGTCTACGGATGAATGAGGCCCTTCAGCCGGCTCCCCCACCGTTGGGTCCAGCCTGACATCGGGGAAGAGAAGTCAGGTTGGTCCGCAACGGTAAGGAGGCTTACCAAAGGGCCCCTATGTAATTGCCTGGCGAAGATTCCGTCTCCGGCTCAGAAGAGTCCGGGAATGGCTTCCTCGTCGGTGGAGGAGAACTCGGACTCCTTCTCCTCCAGGTAGCTATTCCAGGCCGCGGTGTCCCAGATCTCGGCGCGGTCGCCGGCGCCGATGACTGTGACCTCACGGTCCAGTCCCGCGTATTCCCGCAGGTTCGGGGGGATGGTGACCCGTCCCTGCTTATCCGGAGTCTCGTCCGAAGCCCCGGAGAGGAACACGCGGATGTAGTCACGTGCCTGACGGGAAGTCAGGGGCGCCTGCCGCATCTGTGCATGCACTGCCGCGAACTGGTCAGTGCTGAACACGTAGATGCAGCGCTCCTGCCCCCGGGTCAGAACGAGGCCTTCGGCCAGTTCGTCACGGTATTTAGCAGGCAGGATGAGGCGCCCTTTGTCATCCAGGCGAGGGGTATAGGTGCCGAGAAACATGGCGCCCATCTCCTTCGCTTGGAGTCACTTTCCCATCGCGCTCCACTTTACTCCACTTCCCCCCACTTTCCAACAATAACCACCCTGAATATACCCCTTAGGCGTGTTTCCGGGGATCGAGACTCACGATGACGCCTCTAGATACCCTCTTCTGACCTGCGGTTTTACATGGCGGGGACTCAGTGGGGGAAAGTGGGGAGCCCACTGGAGGACGGTGGGGAGGAAAGTGGAGGAAGATCCCACAGAGAGGGCACAAACAGCCCCCTGGACAGAAGAAAACCCCTGCGAGAACTCTCGCAGGGGTTAGGTGGTGGGAAGTGGAGGAGCTACTGCTGGCGCCGCTGCTCCCACTTCTGCTCCAGGTTGGACATGAAGCCGCCTGAGGGGCTTGGGGTGGAGCTCTTGGGGCCGGATCCACCGGATCCTCCCCCATTGCCGTTTCCACCGTTGCTGTTCTTGGGACCGGCAGAGGATACTCCGCCCGTGGTGGCGAAGTAGACGCCGATGCCCATGATGACGAACCCGGCGATCCCCACGGGGATCAGCTGCTGGTAGATGCCCAGCACCAGGACACCGATGCCTGCAACGGCCACCAGCAGTCCGAGCACGAGGTTTCGTACATTCAGCTTGCCGACAGGAGCTTCCTGCAGGGAGCTCGCAAAACTTGGATCCTCAGTCTGAAGCTGTTCCTCCAGCTCCCTGAGCATCCGCTGTTCTCGCTCCGACAGTGGCATTGTCTCGCTCCTCGGATTTCCGGTCATGGCCTTAGGGATTAAAGTCTATCTTCTCCGGGGCCTCTGCACATAGCCGGGGACCAAACCTGTGATCAAGTTGTCATGTAATCCTCAGTTATTACCCAGAATCGGGGTTTTCCTGGGGTTTCTCCGCATCCAGCAGGGATGCCGGCTGAACAGCGGCCCCCGGGAACTTCCCCGAGACGGCATCTGAGGCTCGTTGGGCGGCAAGCCAGTCGTCGTCGTGGGCGTCGAAACTCAACTGAAGGCTGCCGTCACTGCGGCTGAGCTTCTCAGCTCGGACTCCGATCAGCCGCACCGGCTGCGGCCGGTCTCCCAGTTTCTCCAGCAGCCGCACAGCCGCCGCATGCAGTTCCGGACCCGATTGGCTGGGATGGCGCAGCACTGCTGAGCGGGTCAGAGTGGTGAAATCGCGCCATCGGATCTTCATACTCAGCCCTGATGCCTGCAGTCCGCTGCTGCGCAGCCGGCCGGCCACCTTATGGGAGAGCCGCAGCAGTTCCCGGCGTAGCGCCTCAGTACTGCGGATATCCTCGGCGAAGGTCTCCTCGGCCCCGATGCTCTTCTCCTCCCGTACCGGTTCGACCCCGCGGGGGTCATGTCCCCAGGCCAGATCATGTAGATGCTCGCCGACGGCTCCGAGTTTCTTGGCCAGGATCTCCCGCGGCATCTCTGCGATCTGCTGGACGGTGCGCAGACCCATCCCGGCTAGGACTTCATTGGTCTTAGCACCCACACCCCACAGGGCTGAGGCGGGCAGGCTGTGCAGGAATTTGATGCGGGCAGCTGGTGGCACCACCAGCAGACCATCGGGTTTGGCCCGTGTGGAGGCGATTTTGGCGATGAACTTCCGGTCGGCGATTCCCACTGTGGCCGGCAGTCCCACTTCGGCACGGATGCCTTCGCGGATCAGCTGCCCCATCTGTTCGGGGTCTCCCAGCCGGCGCCTGGCCCCGGTGAGGTCGAGGAAGGCTTCATCCACGCTGAGCTGTTCCTTCAGATGGGTCAGCGTGTCGAAATAGGCCATGATCCTGGCCGAGAGTTCCCGGTAGCGGTGCATCTGGGGTGGGATGACGATGGCTGTGGGGCTCAGCTGGCGGGCTCGGCTGAGTGGGATGGCCGAGCGCACGCCGTCGCGGCGCGCTTCATAGGAGGCCGAGAGCACCACTGAACGTCCCTCCCCTGCAACGATGATCTTCTCACCGCGCAGTTCGGGTTTGTCCAGCAGTTCGGCCTCCACATAGAAGGCATCCATATCCACATGCGCAATGATCGGTGCCCGGCTTCGGGAGGTCATAGGCTTAGCGTATGCCCACCTACGGACACGTCGAGAACGTCAATCAGCGCTGCCGGGAGTTTCTGGAGGATAAGCGCCGCCATGTCGAGCAGATCGACCCCAATTCTGCTGCAGTGGTGGACTCCCTGCTGGCGCTGACTGCAGGTGGGAAGAAGCTGCGTCCCCTGCTTGCCTGGTTGGGCTACCGGGCTGCAGCAGGTGATCAGGAGACCAGCACCGGACAGCAGCAGGCCATTATTGAACTCGGCACCGCACTGGAGCTCTTTCAGGCGGCGGCCCTGGTCCACGACGACGTCATCGACCGCTCCGATACCCGCCGTGGTCAACCCAGCACCCACCGGTGGTTCACCCAGCGCCACCGCGATGCCAGTTTCGCCGGAAGCGCCGAACATTTCGGCATCTCCGGGGCGATTCTGGCCGGGGATCTCGCTCTGGCCTGGGCCAATGAGGCCTTCACCCGTGCTGAGACCCTCGCTGAAACCTCCGGCACTGCCCGGGGGATCTTTGAGCGGATGCATACCGAGGTGATCACCGGGCAGTATCTGGATGTTCTGGCGGAGGTGGATATCGCCACCGACCCGCAGACTATGCGCAGCCGGGCTCGTAATGTCCTGATCTATAAGGCGGCGAAGTACAGCGTGGAGTACCCCCTCATCCTGGGGGCTGCGCTGGGCGGCGGCAGCGAGGATCTGTTGGCGGCTCTCTCCGAGATCGGCCTTCCCCTGGGTGAGGCCTTCCAGCTGCAGGATGATCTCTTAGGGGTCTTCGGAGATCCTGAGCTGACGGGCAAACCAGTCGGTGACGACCTCAGGGAAGGTAAGCGCACCGAACTGGTCGCCTATGGGCTTGCTCACGCCCCGGCTGCGGAGGCCGATGAGCTGGAGCAGATGCTGGGTACTGCTGAACTGACCCAGCAGGAGGTCTTCCGCGCCCAGGAGATCCTGCGTTCCTGCGGTGCCGCACAGCAGGTGGAGGCCGAGATTTCCGCCCTGGCCGAGACCAGCCGGGATGCGCGGGGGCGGCTGCCTGAGCTGGGGGTCTCTGCGGCCGTGCTTGATGACCTCGATGACCTCGCTCAGCGTTTGGTCTCCCGCACGTCCTGAACGCCGAGCGAAGCCGACTTCGATACCCTGAAACAATGAGCAGCGAGGAGAGCTGGATCGGCTCAGTCATCGGAGAGCGGTACGCCATCGAACGGCGTGTGGCTCGCGGCGGCATGTCCACGGTCTACCTGGCCAAGGACCAGCGCCTGCACCGTGAAGTGGCGATCAAGGTGCTCTTCCCGCATATGGCCGAGGACCGCAAGGTCGTGCAGCGGTTCGAGCAGGAGGCCCGCAACTCGGCGCTGATCAGCCACCCCAATGTGGTGCAGGTCCTCGATCAGGGCCAGACCCGTGAGACCGCCTATATGGTCATGGAGTATGTGCCGGGTGCGACCCTGCGCACGCTGCTGAAGCGAGGCCCGATGACGCCCCGGCTGACCTTGGCCTACGCTCAGGCGATCCTCTCGGGGCTCTCCGCGGCGCACCGCGCCGGCCTGGTGCACCGGGATATCAAACCGGAGAATGTGCTGGTCTCCCCCGAGGGCCGGATCAAGCTCGCTGACTTCGGGCTGGCCCGGGCCGCCACTCACCATTCGGGAACCTCCACCCTGATGGGCACGGTCGCCTATATCTCCCCCGAGCTGCTCTCCGGCGAGGGTGCCGATGAGCGGGCCGATATCTACGCCGTCGGGATCCTGCTCTATGAGATGCTCACCGGAGTCCAGCCCTATACCGGCGACTCCCCGGTCCGGGTGGCCTTCCAACACGTCAATTCCACCGTTCCCGCCCCCTCCTCCTATGTGCCGGGACTGGCCGAGACCCTGGATTCACTGGTCCGGGAGGCGACCCGCGCCGATCCAGCGGACCGGCCCAAGAATGCCGATGAGCTGCTGGAGCAGCTTGAGGCTGTGCGCGATGAGCTCACTGAGGAGCAGTTGGACTTCGACGGCGCCCTGGTCAAACATCGCCGCCACAATCCGCCGCCGCCGGAGGACTTCTCCGAGCCGGAGACCGAGACCGATGACGACGACGCCCCAGCCGCCGGGACCTCAGAGGCGACCCAGGTGATGCCGGCCGGCTCCGCCGAGGAACCCCTCGAGGATGATGAGGACGAGGTCTTCGAGGAGGATCTGCCCGGGGCTGAGGACTTCGAAGAGGAGTCAGCCGAGCCGGCCACTGCTGCCCTTCCGGGTGCGGCCGAAGACTTCCCCACCGCCGAGGACGGCGATCAGGACTGGGATGAGGATGTCACCACTGCCCTGGGCCAGGCCCAAGCCGCTCCTCCCCCACGGCCGCAGGCCCCTGCCCCGGCGCCACAGGCTGATCCTTGGGCGACCCTGGCCGTTGAGGATCGACAGACAGTGGCGGAGGTTCCCCTGCCGACCCGGCTCAGTGTCGCTGATGCCGAGACCGGTCCGCAGCCGGCACGACAGCCTCAGCGGACGCACACACCCATCGGTAAGGATAAGAAGCAGCGCCAGCGGCCGGTGGCTGAGCTCAATGGCCCAACCCCGGCCCGCCAGGGTATTGCTGCGGCTGTGGTGATGATTGTGCTGGCCGTGGTGATGCTGCTGGGCTTCCAGCTGGGCATCAGCGAGAGCCTCATCCCCTCGCTGCCCTAGTCCCCTTAGGAGACTTTGGTGAGGGACTCTGCGACGAGGAAGGCCATCTCCAGGGACTGTTTATGGTTCAGCCGGGGGTCGACCAGGGACTCGTAGCGACCGTCGAAGGCTGACTCGTCGATCACATCGGAGCCGCCGAGGCATTCGGCCACATCATCGCCGGTCATCTCCACATGCAGACCACCGGGGTAGGTACCGGCTGCCTGGTGCACCTCGAAGAAGCCGCGGACCTCGTCCATGACGTCGTCGAACCGGCGGGTTTTATAACCGTTCTTCGCGGTGATGGTGTTGCCGTGCATGGGATCGGTGACCCAGACGACTTTGGCGCCGGAATCCCGGACTGCTTCCACCAGCGGGGGCAGCTTCTCACGGATATTGGCCGCACCCATCCGGGAGATGAAGGTCAGCCGGCCGGGCTCACGCTCGGGATCCAGCTTCTCGATCAGCTCCAGGGCAGTCTCCGGCTTGGTGGTGGGGCCCAGTTTCACACCCAGGGGGTTGCGTACCCGGGAGAGGTAGTCCACATGGGCGCCGTCGAGGTCACGGGTTCGCTCACCGATCCAGACGAAGTGACCGGAGGTCACATAGGGCTGGCCGGTGCGGGAGTCGATCCGGGTCAGAGCACGCTCGTAGTCCAGCAGCAGCGCCTCGTGTGCGGCGTAGAACTCGGTGCGCTTCAGGGACTCGAAGTCAGCACCACAGGCCTGCATGAACTGCACTGCCCGGTCGATCTCGCCGGCGATCTGCTCGTATTTGGCGTGGGCGGGGTTCTCCATGAAGCCCTTATTCCACTGCTGAACAGCGCGGAGGTCAGCGAACCCGCCCTCAGTGAAGGCACGGATCAGATTCAGGGTCGCCGCCGAGTTGTGGTAGGCGCGCACCATCCGTTTGGGGTCAGGAATGCGGGCTTCCTCGGTGAAGTCGAAACCGTTGACGATCTCGCCCCGGAAGCTGGGCAGGGTGATATCCCCGCGGGTTTCCATATCCGAGCTGCGCGGCTTGGCGTACTGACCGGCCATCCGGCCCATCTTCACCACCGGCAGGGCCGCACCATAGGTCAGCACCACTGCCATCTGCAGGATGGTCTTGACCTTGGCGCTGATCTTATCGGCGGTGACATCGTCGAAAGTCTCCGCGCAGTCCCCGCCCTGGAGCAGGAATGCTTTGCCCTCGGCCACCTGGGCCAGACGGTTCTTGAGCTTATCGACCTCACCGGCGAAGACCAGTGGCGGATTCGTGGACAGTTCGCCGTAGGCGGACTGAAAATCGGGGTGGCCGCGCCAGTCCGGCTGCTGCTTGAGAGGGAGCTCGCGCCAGCGGTCCAGGCCCGGATACTCGGCTGCTCCGGTATGGATGATCTCGCCGGGGGCGGTCAGCGGTTTCTCAGTGCGTGGGGTGGTCTCTTCTGCAGCAGTCACCCCAGTAGGGTACTCCGTTACTGGCCCGCCTGCGATTCACGTTGCGCCGCTGCGTCTTCGTAGAGCTTGTCCACCTCGTCCGCGTAGTCCTTCATGACGTCTGCACGGCGGATTTTCATCGAGGGCGTGAGGTGTCCGGACTCGATGGTGAAGTCCTTGTCCAGCAGCTTGAAGCTACGGATCGATTCGGCCCGGGAGACGGTGGTGTTCGCCTTATCGACCACAGACTGAATGTGCTCCCGGATCATGGGGTTCTCAATCAGTTCGCTCACCGGAGTGTTGGGGTCGATACCGCGGGGTTCCAACCAGGAGGGCAGGGTCTCGGAGTCCAGAGTGATCAGTGCGGCGACGAAGGGGCGTCCGTCACCGACAACCACGGCCTGGGAGACGATCGCATCGGCGCGCATCTGGTCCTCAAGCTGGGCCGGGGAGACGTTCTTACCGGCGGCGGTGACCAAAATCTCCTTCTTCCGGCCGGTGATGGTGAGGAATCCGTTCTCATCCAGGAAGCCGACATCGCCGGTGCGGTACCAGCCGTCATCGGTGAAGTCCTCGGCATTGGCATCGGGACGGTTGAGGTAGCCTCGGAAGACTGCGACACCCTTGGCCAGAATTTCGCCGTCCTCATCGATTTTGACTGCGTTGCCCGGCACGGGCGGGCCGACCGTGCCGATCTTGGACTGGGTGGGAGTATTGACTGTCAGCGGGGCGGTGGTCTCGGTCAGACCGTAGCCCTCCATGACCAGCACGCCGATGCCGTTGAAGAAATGCCCCAGACGGGCGCCCAGCGGAGAGCCGCCGGAGACTGCGTGGGTGACCTGTCCGCCCATCCGGGCACGCAGCTTGGAGTAGACGAGCTTGTCGAACAGCCCGTGCTTGAGTTTGAGGCCGAATCCGACTTTGCCGTCCTGTTTGGCTGCGGAGTAGTCGATGGCGGTCTGGGCTGCTTTGGCGAAGATCTTGCCTTTGCCATCGCCTTCGGCCTTCATCATTGCGGCGTTGTAGATCTTCTCGAAAACCCTGGGCACGGCCAGCAGGAATGTCGGCTTGAAGGTACCGAGGTCGTCGACGAGCTGTTTGATATCGGCGGTGTGACCCACTCGAGCACCGGCGGCCACGGAGATGACCGAGATGAACCGGGCGAAGACATGGGCCAACGGGATGAACAGGACAGTGGAGGACTGCTTATTGATGGCCTCCCCCAAGGAAGCGATGCCGTTGAGCGAAAGTTCCACGAAGTTGCCGTGGGTCAGCTGGCAGCCCTTGGGCCGGCCGGTGGTCCCGGATGTGTAGATGATGGTGGCCAGATCCTCCAGGTTGGCTGCGGACCGGCGGGATTCGATGTCGTCATCGGAGACCCCGGCGCCTTCGCTGCGCAGCTTCTCGAGGTCGTCACCTTCGATGGTCAGCAGGTGTTCCAGGGTTTGGAGCTTCTCCTGGGTGGCCGCACGGTCGACTGCCTTGGCGTGGGAGTCAGACTCCGCGAAGACCAGTTTGACCCCGGAGTCCTCCACGATCCAGGCGATCTGGGAGGGCGAGGATGTTTCGTAGATCGGCACGGTGACTGCACCGGCGTACCAGATGGCGAAGTCCAGCAGGGTCCACTCGTAGCGCGTGGCGGCCATAATGGCCACGCGATCGCCGGGCTGGATGCCTCGAGCGATCAATCCCTTGGCGAGGCCTGTGACATCTTCTCGGAACTGGGCGGCGGATACATCTGTCCACTCCCCCGGAGTCAGTTGGCGACCGAAGAGTGCGTTCTTGGGGTCCTCGGCGACCTGGCGCTCCAGAAGATCCGTGATGTTGAGTGTTGCGTCAACCTCGACGGCGGCGGGTACTACGTGCTCTTTCATTGGTCCATCTCCTCCCAGGGGATGTACGGGCTACATCTACTTACCGGCCAGTATATGTGTTCCGCTTCACACTACCAGTGCTTTTTGCCATGGCGAGGTAACCCCACCACCCACAGTTCCGCAGGATGGAAGAGCGGTCTCAGACTTGCGCGCCGTCGTCGGTTCCGGCTCGTTTGGAGGGCATCTGCATGAAGAGCACGACGATGCCCAGGATGATCACACCAATCAGTGCGGCTGTGGTCCAGCCCGGCAGATCCAGGGGCAGGAAGGGATGGACAACAAGCGCCACGATGCCCAGTACGGCCAGCAGTGCGCCGATGACCACACCGGGTTTGGCGCCTGCCACCGGGTTACCGGGGTTCGGCGGGCGGAAGTCGTCCTCCAGCTCTGGGGGGCTGTAGTCGCGCGGGCCGCGCTGTCCGAGGTTCTTCGGCACCGGCCGACCCGAGGGCGGCTGAGCGTTGCGGCGCCGGTAGTAGTTATTTCCGTCACGTGGTGGAGCCATAGGGTTAACAGTACCGGTCACTTTGGCCGTTTACAGTAGGCATGTGTCGTTCTACAGCATTGCCAAGAGATTTGCCGTCGGGCCAGCAGTCAATACCATATTCCGGCCCTGGGTGAAGGGCTTGGACCATATCCCCAGTGAAGGGGCCGCGATTCTGGCCTCGAACCACATGTCCTTCTCGGACTCTGTCTTCATCCCCGTGGCTGTTCCCCGGCAGGTTCGATTTCTGGCAAAGAACGACTACTGGAAGGGCCGCGGTGTGGCCGGTGTGTGGAACCGGTGGTTCTTCAATATCACCGGCCAGATTCCGATGGACCGCTCCGGCGGTCAGGCCAGCCAGATTTCCTTGGCCGGCGGCCTGGAGGCACTGAGCAATGGGGACCTCTTGGGTATCTACCCCGAGGGCACCCGCAGCCCAGACGGGCGACTGTACCGAGGCAAGCTCGGGGTCGCGCAGCTGGCCCTGAGGGCTCAGGTTCCGGTGATCCCGATGGCGCTGATCGGCACCGATAAGGTCCAGCCCATCGATAAGAACATCCCCCGGGTCCGCCGGGTGGGGCTGATCATCGGAGAGCCGATGACCTTCGAGTCCTATTACGACAACGCCGGTGATCGGTTCGCCCAGCGGGCGGTCACCGATGAGGTGATGTCACAGATCATGCGACTCTCCGGTCAGGAGTATGTCGATGTCTATGCCGCCACAGTCAAGAAACAGCTGGAAGAGGCTCGCAGCGCGCAGGGTAAGGGCAAGCGGGGCAAATAGCCCCGCCCGCCCGCGAGGTCACTCCACCTCAGCCAGGATGTCCTGGCAGACGGTGAGGTCCTCGTCCCCATCAAAGGCACCTTCACCCTCTGCTGCATCCACGAGGCTTCGCTGGATGGCGCAGTAGGTGGGCTTGCGCTCGAACTCGCCGTCCTCCCCGCGCTTGTGCAGGCCGAGATCGGCGAAACGCTCGAGGTTCTCCTGGTAGCTGTCATCGAATCCGTACTCCATGGAGAGGTGCGTCTGAGCGCCGAAGCCATGGACCGGGATATCCCGCTCCAGCTGATCCTCGATCAGCTCGTAGTAGGCATCGGCCTTAGCGTTGAGCCCGTCGACGTTGTAGTCGTTGTAGAACAGCAGGGCTTCGGGGTCCTCCTCGTGGGCCCAGAGGAAGATATCGTCCAGGACCTCCTCGCCCAGTTCGCGGATCCAGATATTGCCGTCCTCGCCGTCTCGGATCGAGGCGTCCTCGTCGTCGTCGAAGATCTCGTTGGCCACATCCCACTGCTGGATGCAGCCGGAGTAGCGGGAGACCACAGTGCGGACGTGGTCCTCGAGAATCTCGCGCAGCTCCTCCTCGGAGAAGTCGCCTTCCTCTAGCCATTCGGGGTTCTGGGAGTGCCAGAACAGGGCGTGGCCGCGCATATCCATGCCGTGTTCCTGAGCGAAGGTGACCACTGCATCGGCGGCCTCGAAGTCGTATTCGCCCTGCTCAGGCTGGATGAACTCCCATTTGAGGTAGTTCTCGTGGGTCAGTGAGTTGTATTCGGCGGCAAGGTGGTCGCGGTATTCGGCATCATCGGGCATCTGCCTCCTCGGTGTCTGCCCCCTCTTCGGCATCCCCTTCAGCCGCCTCGTTCTCGGCAGCCTCCTGGTCTTCACCGTTGGTGTCCTCGGTGTCGCCGTCATCCTCGGCGCAGGCGGTCAGGGCAAGTGCACCGATGCCCAGGGTTGCGATCCGAGTTCTCAGGTGCGGTGACATAGTTCTCCCTCACGGTGATGTACAACACACCTTTTGTCTTCCCGGAAGACTAATTTACCCTCAAGCATATATCAAGGGTCACACCTGGTGATTAATTGAGCTGATTAATTGCTCTGCGCCTGCTTCAGTGCCCGCCGAATTCGCTTGGCGCTGACGGTCTGGGCTGTGCCCAGCTGCTGGGCGAAGAGGTTGACCCGCAGCTCCTCGATCATCCATTTCACCGCAGACAGCTGCGCCGGCACCGGAAGCTGTTCGGGGACGGCCTCGACTGCGGCGTCGTAGTCGTCCTCGAGTTCCTGAACCTGCTGCATATCCGTGGTGTCCTTGGCAACCCCCTGCCCGGATTCCAGTCTGTCCAGCCGCAGCCGCATCCCCTGCAGATAGCGGGGAAGGTGCTGCAGCTGGGCGTAGCCGGTGGCGGTGACGAAGCCGGCGTAGACCAGTTGGTCGATCTGGGCCTGCATATCGGAGACCGCCGGACTCAACGCCTTGGACTTCACCGAGGCCAACCGCGAGCGCAGCTCGGTGTTGAGGGTCAGCACCTGGGCCAGGGTGTCGGTGAGTTTCAGGGTCGTCTCGATCTGCTCGGCACGGGCTGCCCGGGCGATGGCCTCGAAAGCTGCCTCGGTGAAGGGCAGTTCTTCGGGGATGAGGTGAGCCAGAACCGCCGTGGTGGAATCGGCCACCAGCTGCTCGACCGTGGTGGAGGTGTCCTGGGCGAACTGGCCCAGGGCCATCCGCTCCCGGTTGCTCAGATGCTCGACCACATAACGCTGCGGTGAGGGCAGCACGGCCCTGAGAAGCACGACGACGCCGGATGCGTGGGTCCGTGTCTGTTCGGCAGCTGAGCCGGTGATGGTCAGCCGCACCCCCTGGGTTCTGCCCTCGGTGGTGGCATCCGGGGTCAGTGCGGGATAGCCGGTGACCTCGCGGCCGGCGGCCTGGCTGGTGACTTCCCGGGGGATCTCCCCGAAGCTCCAGCTGGTCTGGTGGCGCACATGTGTCGGCAATTGGGAGGAGGCATCTGCAAGGGCGCCCCCTCCCCCACGCTTTGCCCCTGGCGAGGCGCTTTTCTGCGCGTTTTTCGGACCGGAGGAACCGGGCTTTGCTGTTGCCCCTCCGGACTCTCCGCTGACGGAGCGCTGGATAGCCTGCCGGTTCTCCTGACTGAATCTGACTTGGAGTTCGGCAAGGTCAAAGCTGGAGTCCAGGATCCGGCCGCGGTCGGAGACCACGGCGAAGGTGAACCGCAGGTGGTCTGGCAGTGCTTCGAGATCGAGGTCGGCGGGGTCGACGACGACGCCTTTGAGCTGCCGCAGGGCTGCTGCCAGAGCGGGGCGGAAGGCATCAACCTCGGGCTCATTGTCCTGCTCCATCTGCTCCCTGGCTTGGGCTGCGACATCTGGGGCAGGCACGAAGTTTTTGCGCAGGGTTTTGGGCATGGAGCGGATCAGTCCGGTGATCATCTCGGTGCGTCTGCCCGGGATGAACCATTCGAAGCGGTGGGGCTGCAACTGGTTGAGGAACAGCACCGGCACTCGGACGGTGACTCCGGCCTCATAGGCGTAGGTGAGCTCCAGCTGCAGGCCGTCGTGGTCGAAGTGTTCGGGGAAGGCCTCCAGGTCCACCTGTTCGGCCTCGGGGGCCATCAGTGTGGATTCGGGGAGGTCGAGCAGCTCTGGAGTTTCGTGGCGCTGTTTCTTCCACCAGGCGTCGAAGGCCCGCTGGGAGGTGATGGCCCGTGGCAGCCGCTGGTCGAAGAAGTCCATCAGGTGGTGATCGGCTGCTCGCAGTCCCCGCCTGCCGGTGCGGTCCTCGAGCTGGTCGATCTCTTTGAACCGGCTGCGGTTGCGTTTGTCGAAGTGGTGCCGAGTGTTCCAGTCCCCTTCGATCAGTGCGTGCCGGATGAACTCGGTGCGGGCGAACTGGGGGTCGATTTTGCCGTAGAGCACGGTTCGGTCGGCCACAATCGGCACACCGAAGAGGGTGACGCGTTCGGTGGCCACCACCGCTCCTCGTTTGGAGGACCATACGGGGTCGGTGTGGCTGCGTTTGAGCAGGTGGCTGCCGATTTCTTCGGCCCAGGCCGGTTCCACGGCTGCCACAGTCCGCGCCCAGAGCCGGGAGGTTTCGACCAGTTCTGCTGCCATGACCAGATCGGGGTTCTTCTTAAACAGTCCGGACCCGGGGAAGATGGCGAATTTTGCGCCGCGTGCCCCCTGGTATTCGCGGGTTCTTGGGGTATAGATCCCGAGGTGGCTGAGCAGTCCGGAGAGCAGGGATTTGTGGATCTGGTCGTGTTTGGACACATGTTCCACCCGGGTGCGGGAGCGGATGCGCTGTTTGGCCAGTTTGGACTGTTGGGCCAGTTCCCCCAGCTGGGCCACGAGATCCTGCCATTCGCGGATGCGCAGCCAGTTGAGGTATTCGCGGCGGCAGAGTTTGCGGAACTGGGAGGAGGAGAGCTCGGTCTGCTGTTCGGTGATGTATCGCCAGAGGTTCAGCAGCGCGGAGAAGTCTGATTTGTCGTCGGTGAAGCGCTTATGCAGGGCATCGGCGGCGTCGCGGTGTTCGGTGGGGCGCTCACGCACGTCCTGGATGGACAGTGCGGCCACCAACACGGTGACCTCGGTGAGGCAGTCCTGTCTGGCGGCTTCGACCATCATGCGCGCCAGCCGGGGGTCCACTGGCAGTTGGGCCAGGCGTCGGCCGGTTCCGGTGACCTCTCCGGTGGGCTTCAGTGCTCCGAGTTCATTCAGCAGCCGGACGGCGTCGTTGACGGCTTTGGCGTCGGGTTTCTGCACGAAGGGGAAGTCCAGCAGTTCCTTGGGGCTTTTGGTGATACCCATCGAGGACATCTGCAGCAGCACGCTGGCCAGGGAGGTGCGCAGGATCTCGGGGTCGGTGAACTCGGGGCGGGAGGTGAAGTCCTCCTCGGAGTAGAGCCGGATGCAGATACCGTCGCTGGTTCGTCCGCAGCGTCCGGCCCTCTGGTTGGCGCTGGCCTGGCTGATCGGTTCGATGGGCAGGCGTTGGACTTTGGTGCGGGTGGAGTACCGGGAGATGCGTGCAGTGCCGGTGTCGATGACGTATTTGATCCCGGGGACGGTCAGTGAGGTTTCTGCCACGTTGGTGGCCAGGACGATGCGTCGCCTTCCGCCGGGGTTGAAGACTCGTTTCTGCTCCTGGAGGGAGAGCCGGCCGAAAAGTGGGAGGATTTCGGCCTGCTGGAGCCTGCGGTGGCGTTTGGCGGTTTCAGCCAGTGCATCGGCGGCGTCGCGGATCTCGCGCTCTCCGGGGAAAAAGATGAGGATATCGCCGTCGGGCTCTTCGGCCAGTTCCACCACGGCGTCGTTGACGGCGTCGAGCAGGTCGCGCTCTTCGGGTTGGCCGCCTGCTGTTTCAGCAGTTTCGTCCTCCTCTGTGGTCTCGAGGTCGAGGACTGGCCGGTAGCGGATCTCTACAGGGTAGGTGCGGCCGGAGACTTCGATGATGGGGGCTTCACCGAAGTGCTGACTGAACCGTTCGGGGTCGATGGTCGCGGAGGTGACCACGACTTTGAGGTCGGGGCGTTTGGGGAGGATGCGTTTGAGGTAGCCGAGGATCACATCGATGTTCAGGGACCGTTCGTGGGCCTCATCGATGACGATCGCGGAGTATTTCCGCAGGAGGGGGTCGCGTTGGATCTCGGCCAGGAGGATGCCGTCGGTCATCAGTTTCACCGAGGTGTCCTCACCGACTTCTGCGGTGAACCGGACCTGGTAGCCGACGGTGTGGCCGATCTCGGTGTGCAGTTCTTCGGCCAGGCGTTCGGCTACCGTTCGGGCGGCGAGCCGGCGGGGCTGGGTGTGGCCGATGAGTCCGTGCTGGTGAGTGCCCAGTTCAAGGAGCATTTTGGGCAACTGGGTTGTCTTGCCTGAGCCTGTTTCCCCGGCGACGACGACGACCTGGTTCTCGCGCAGGGCCGCGAGGATCGTTTCGCGTTCACCGGTGACCGGAAGGTGCTGCGGGTAGTGGAGGTCGGCGGTGGTGTAGACCGGTGCGGTGTGAGTCTCGGTAGGCATGACCTATCGAGTCTATCGGGGCGTGATCCCGGGGCTCAGCAGGGGCCATTGAGGCCGATTAGGCATCTGGGTGAAATTCGGGGTACGATAGCTCTCGCTGTTTTCAGCACTTCGGAGGTCCCCAGGGCCCTGGTGAAAACCGGGATAACGGGGGCCGATGCGCGAGTGGCGGAATTGGTAGACGCGCTGGCTTCAGGTGCCAGTGATCTCACGATCGTGGGGGTTCAAGTCCCCCCTCGCGCACAGAGGATGAAAGGGCCCCGGCCCGAGAGTTGTGAAGCTCTCGGACCGGGGCCCTTCGCTTTGCCCAAAACACGCTAGGCGTTGTCTCAGATGCACATCGGCGGGGAGAGCATTAGCTCCTCACTTGGAGTTCACGAGGGGATACACCCACACACAGTGGTACTGCCCATGAATGCGTACGGTGTACGATTGTGAGGTGAGTGAGCGCAGCCTGTCTTTTGAGTCCATCCGAGTTCGTGGTGCCCAGGAGAACAATCTCCGCGGCGTCGATGTCGATATTCCCAAACGGAAACTGACCGTTTTCACCGGAGTCTCCGGCTCCGGCAAATCCTCCCTGGTCTTCGGTACGATCGCCGCTGAATCCCGGCGTCTGATCAACGAAACCTATGATGCCTTCATCCAGGGCTTCATGCCCACCATGTCCCGCCCCGAGGTCGATCTCCTCGAGGGGCTGACCGCATCGATCATCATCGACCAGGAGCGCATGGCACCCAATCCGCGCTCCACAGTCGGCACCGCCACCGATGTGAACTCCATGCTGCGTATCCTCTTCAGCCGCTTCGCCCAGCCCAACCTGGGCAACCCCATGGCCTATTCCTTCAACGTAGCCTCCTCCTCAGGAACCGGCACCCTCACCAAGGCTGATGGCACTGAGGAAACTGCGGGATTCAGCGTCACCGGCGGCATGTGCATCCGCTGTGAGGGCCGCGGCCAGGTCAACCAGATCGACCTCAGTCAACTGGTGGACGAGTCAAAGTCCATCAACGAAGGTGCCATCACCATCCCCGGCTATAAGCCCGGGGGCTGGTCCGTGCGGTTCTACGCGGAATCCGGATTCTTCGACCCCGATAGGCCCATCCGCGACTTCACCGAACAGGAACGCGAAGACCTCTTCCACCGCGAGGCCACCAAGGTCAATATCTCCGGTACGAATATGACCTTCCAGGGGCTGGTTCCCAGTGTGAAGAAGTCCTTCCTGTCCAAGGACAGGGATGCCATGCAGCCGCATATTCGTAATTTCGTGGACCGCGCAGTGACCTTCGCCGACTGCCCCGACTGCGGCGGCACCCGCCTCTCCGAACAGACCCGAGCCTCCAAGGTCGCCGGCAAGAGCATCGCCGATCTGTGTGTCATGCAGATCAGCGATCTGGCCATCTGGTTCGATGAACTCGACCTCAGCGCAGAAGGCCTCACCGGGGCTTCGCCTCTGCTGGACGCGATCGGTGAGACGCTGCAGAACTTCGTAACCATCGGCCTGGGGTATCTGTCCCTGGAACGAGCCGCCGGCACACTCTCCGGCGGTGAGGCCCAACGAGTGAAGATGATCCGCCATCTGGGCTCCTCGCTGACCGATGTCACCTATGTCTTCGACGAGCCCACAGTGGGACTGCATCCGCATGATGTCGCCCGGATGAACCAACTGCTGCTGAAACTGCGCGATAAGGGCAATACCATTCTGGTCGTCGAGCACAACCCCGAGGTCATGGCCGTGGCCGATCACATCATCGATATGGGCCCAGCTGCCGGAACCCACGGCGGCGAAGTGGTCTACACCGGGGACTTCGCCGGCCTGCGCAGCTCCGAGACCCTGACTGGTAAGCACCTCGAGGCCCGCCAGCAGCTCAAAGACCAGTCCCGCAACCCCACTGGCGCCATCGAAATCCGTGGTGCGGACACTCATAACCTTCGCGGGGTCGACGTCGATGTCCCCACCGGGGTTCTGGTTGCTGTCACCGGTGTGGCCGGATCCGGAAAGAGCTCACTGATCCACGGTTCTGTCGCAGGCCGGGAAGGTGTGATCGCCGTCGACCAGTCGGCCATCCGCGGTTCGCGGCGTTCGAATCCGGCAACCTATACCGGTCTGCTGGAACCGATCCGTAAGGCCTTCGCCAAGGCCAATGGCGTGAAACCCGCCCTGTTCAGCGCAAACTCGGAGGGCGCCTGCCGCACCTGCGGCGGTGCGGGCGTCATCTACCAGGACCTCGGCATCGTCTCCGGGATCTCCACGGTCTGTGAGGGCTGTGAGGGCCGCCGCTATCAGGACGCCGTATTGGAGTACCGGCTGGGCGGGAAGAATATCGCCGAAGTGTTAGCCCTTCCGGTGGAGGAGGCACTGAACTTCTTCAGCGGCAAAGCCCCGGAGGCCACCGAGGCCAAGATCCCGGCAGCAGCGAAAATCCTGACCCGCCTGGCCGATGTGGGCCTGGGCTACCTCACCCTGGGCCAGCCGCTGAGCACACTCTCCGGCGGCGAGCGCCAGCGGATCAAACTGGCCATCGAGATCGGCTCCGATGCCGCCACCATCATCCTGGATGAGCCCAGTGCTGGACTGCATATGGCCGATACCGACCGGCTGATCGGCATGTTGGAGAAGATCGTGGACTCCGGGCGGACAGTGATCGTCATCGAGCATAATCTCGATGTCATCTCCTGCGCCGACTGGATCATTGATATCGGACCCGGGGCAGGGCACGACGGCGGCCAGGTGGTCTTCTCCGGGCACCCCAGGGATCTGCTGGGCGTGGAGAACTCCCTGACCGGACAGCACCTAGGGGCCCATCATGGCCGCTGAGATTCCGGAGGAGAAGATCCTCACCGTCCCCGACGCCGCCGCCTGGCGCCTCTGGCTGGAGACTCATGAGGACACCCACGACCTGCTCAAGGTCAAGCGCGCTGAGGTCCTCGGTACCGGGTGATCTGGGCCAGGGCTGCCAGCACCGGCAGCTCCACCAGGGGTCCCAAAACCAGGGCCACTGCGATCAACGGACGATCTGGAAAGGCCGCCACAGCGATCCCTAGGGCAATCGGTGAGTTCCTGGCGGTGGTGACCATCGTCAGCGTGACCCGTTGGTCTCCGCTGAGCCCCACTGTCCTTGCGGCTGCGGTGGCCAGCAGGGGCAGCAGGATGAAGAAGATTCCCAGTGCCGGCAGCAGCATCAGCAGTTCGGTTCCACTTTCAGCGATGACCGGGGCCTGCCAGGCGAACATCGCAGCCACAGCCAGACACAGCAGAGGTACGACGACGCCGGAGGCCCAGTTCTGAGCGCGGGCCTGTACCGCATCCCGCCGGCGCCGGAGCAGCCAGCGCGCAGCGATGGCCAGTAGCACCGGGGTCAGCAGCATCAGCCCCACGGCCTCGGCGAGAGTGCCAGCATCCACCATGGCGGCCTCACCACCGAGCAGCAGCACATAGACCGGAAGCAGCAGCAGCTGCAGGATGAGGTTCACCGGTAGCAGGGCCGCAGCGATACCGGTGTGGCCACGGGCCAGGGCGGTGAAGACCAGGTACCAGTCAGTACAGGGGGTCACCAGCAGCAGTAGCAGACCGATACGTAGATCCGGCTGACCTCCCAGTAACCCCGCCCCGAGAGCCCAGGCCAGGGCCGGGGTGAAGAGGTAGTTCAGAACCAGACTGAGCCCCACCAGGGCCTTTGCCCGGCGGATCTCACCGATCTGGGCTGATTCAATCTGGAAGAAGATCGCGGTGAGCATCACCAGCAGGGCCGGGATGATCACGTATTCGCCATAGGCACCAACCGGTGAGAGCAGCCCCAGGGCGAGGCCGATCAGGGCAGCCGCGGCGACCAGGAGGCTCTGCAGCCGTTCCAGCCAGCTCATACCGCCGGTCAGCTGTTCTGATCCTCCTCAGCGGGCACATTCTCTGTTTCGCCCATCAGGCGCAGAGCCACCCGCAGCTTCTCTGCCGACTCATCCATCTTCTGCTGGTCGGGGTCATCCATGGCCTTGGTGAAGTCATGGTCGGCCATGGAGTTGGAGGGCCAGACGTGGAAGTGCAGATGGGGAACCTCGTAGCCGGCGATGGCCAGACCGGCCCGTTCGGAGCCGAAGGCTTCCACCTGGGCCTTACCGATCCGGTGGGCCACCGTGCTCAGATGGGCCACGAGATCGGTATCGGCATCGGTCCATTTGTCGATCTCCGCCCGGGGCACCACCAGGGTGTGCCCATAGGCCAGGGGCGCGATGGAGAGAAAGCCGACGCAGACCTCGTCCTGCCAGACGAATCGGCCGGGAAATTCACCGCTGATCACCTTTGAAAACACAGTCGCCATACGGCAAGACTAAGCCAAAACCCAGCACCTGCACAGCCCACCACTGCTAGGCTGTGAACACGATGACTACCTCTGCCAATCCCCCGGTCAAAGGCCGCTCAACCCGCCAAAAGCGCGCGGTGTGGTCGGCCCTCAGTGAGTTGGAGGATTTCGTCTCCGCCCAGGATCTGCACCGCATCCTCAGCGACCGCGGTGAGAAGGTTTCCCTGGCTACGGTCTACCGGGTGCTGCAGTCCCACCAGGAGGAGGGGCTGCTGGATGTTCTGCGGCCCGATGACGGGGAGGCGATCTACCGCCTCTGTGCCGCTGAGGAGCACCATCACCACCTGGTCTGCCGCAAATGTGGACTGGCAGTGGAGTTCGAAGCCCCGGAGATGGAGTCCTGGGCCCAGAAGCTTGCTGCGGATAACGGCTTCACCGAGATCCGCCATACCCTCGAGCTCTTCGGTCTGTGCAAGAACTGCAGCGAAATCCCCTGATCACATGAGGAAAGAGCGCAGCGAATTTCCGACTTCAGGTGTGAAGTTCCGCGTGAGCGGAACGAGAGGCGATGCGACGGAAGCCGTGACGTCAGGGACCCGTGCAGATGTGGAGCATCTGTGCGGGCCACGTCACGGCGTGCGCGCCGCCGGGACTAACACAGGTGCCCTGGTACTGCACGGTTTCACCTCGACTACTGATTCGGTGCAGCCGGTGGCCGATGCCCTGGAAGAAGCCGGTATCCCCACTGAGGTTCCCCTGCTGCCGGGACACGGCACCACCTGGGAGGACCTCTCGGCCACCCGGGCCGAGGAGATCCTGCAGGCAGTAACCGCCGCCTATGACCGTCTGCAGACCCGCTGCACCGAGGTGGTCCCGGTGGGACTGTCTATGGGTGGGGCCCTGGCTCTCTGGGTGGCCGCGCAGAAGGACTCCCCCGGCGTCGTCGCCATCAATCCTGGTCTGCGGCTGACTCCGGGGACCGGGCTGCTGGCCCGTCTGCTGGCCCCGGTGAAACCCACCCTGGGGGCCATTGCCGGTGATATCGCCCGGCCGGGGGTCCGTGAGATCGCCTACCCGGTCACCCCAGTGCGGGCGGTGACCGAATTGAGCCGGATCTTCGCCGAATCCCGCCGGTCTCTGCCGAAGCTGGCGGACCGGAAGACCCCGGTGCTGCTGCTGCGTTCTGCGATCGACCAGGTGGTCGGCCAGGCATCAGTCCGGCTGCTCAAAGCGGCAGTGCCCCAGACCCGGGAAGTGATTCTGCGGCGCAGCCGACATGTGGCACCTCTGGATTTCGATGCTGAGCTGCTGAACCGCCGGAGCGTTCAGTTTGTGACTGAGGTTTCCGGCTCGGCCTGAGAGCCCCTGCGCTGCCGCCAGCCCAGCAGCAGGCAAACCACGTAGATCAGGAAGCTGATGGTAGTGATGTACGGGCTGATCGGCACCGTGCCCATAATAGCGATCATGATCCCACCCACCGCTGAGACCACCGCGAAGATACAGGAAAGGGTGACCACTGCGGCCGGATGCCTGGCGACTTTCAGTGCTGCTGCTGAGGGGACCACCAGCAGCGCCAGCACCAGCAGGGCGCCGACGACCTGGACACTCATCGCCACCGCCCCGCCGAGCAGGATCATAAAGACGATGGTCAGCAAGTTGGTCTTCACGCCACGGGCTGCCGCCAGTTGGGGGTCCACTGAGGCGAACATCAGCGGTCGCCAGATGACAATCAGCACTGCGGAGATGATCACTGCACCGGTGACCAGGGTGCGGGTCTGGACATCGTCGACGCCGACGATCTGACCGGTCAGCAGGCCAAAGCGGTTTGCAGTGCGCCCTTGGTAGAGATGCAGGAAGAGAATGCCGAGGCCCAGGCCGAAAGGCATCAGCACTGCGGTGACCCCTGAGGTGTCCTTATCCCGCATGGCCAGGACCCCGATCAGCAGGGCTGCCACCACCGCGCCGACGGCGGAGCCGAGGACAACATCCAGTCCGGCCAGCAGGAACAGGGCTGCCCCGGCGAAGCTGATCTCGGCGATGCCGTGGACTACCAGGCCGGTGCGCCGCAGCATAATGAAGATGCCGATGATCCCGCCCATCAGCCCCAGGACTCCGGCGGTGATCACGGAGTTGCGGACCAGCCAGAAGAGATCCCAATAGTTATCGGTGGTGAAGCTGGAGGTGATCTGTTCAATCATTGTGGTGCTCGCCTTCTGCGTGCTCTCCCATGACCACCAGCCGGCCCTTATGCTCGATGACCTCCACTGGGGACTGATAGAGCTCGGAGAGCACCTCGGAGCGCATCACCTCGGAGACTGATCCGATCCGGTGGTCCCCGCGGGCGAAGTAGAGGACCCGGTCGACATGTTCGATCACCGGATTGATCTCATGGGTGACGAAAACTACCGCAGAGCCGCGGTCCACGGCCTGGCTGCGGATCAGCTCGGTGATCGCCCGCTGGTGGTTGAGGTCCAGGGAGTGCAACGGCTCATCGCAGAGCAGCAGGGCGGGGTTTCCGGCCAGGGCCTGAGCGGCACGCAGTCGCTGCTGCTCCCCTCCGGAGAGCAGACCCACTGGGCGGTCTGCGTACTCCTGTGCCCCGACCTGGGTGAGCAGGTCCTCGATCCGGGCCTTGGATATCCGGGAGGTCCAGGGGATGCCGTATTTATGCCCTTCCAGACCCAGAGCTACGAGGTCGCGGGCACGCAGCGGGGTCTCTGCCTCCAGGTTATGGTGCTGGGGAATATAGCCGACCTGGTTGGAGCCGCGGCGGACCGGTTTTCCCAGCACCTCTGCACTGCCGGAGGAGAGCTGCTGCAGTCCCAGAAGGACTTTGAGGAAGGTGGACTTCCCTGCACCATTGGGCCCGAGAACTGCCAGGAATTCACCGCGGTCCAGGGCGAAGCTGACATCGGACCATAGGGTCCGGGAGCCGAAAGTGACGGCTGCCTCGTTCAGGCTCAGGGCGGGGGTCAATCCATCTCCTGCAGGGCTTCTTCGACGATGTCGATATTAGTATCCATCCAATCGATGAATCCCTCTGCATCCTCGTCGATCGTTTCGGTGAACTCCACCACTACTGCCCCGGAGTCGCTGGCGGCATCGCGGATACGTGCTGACTGCTGGGTCTCGGTCTGCGGGTTATAGGAGAGCAGGTCGATCTCCTCGGCAAGGTCCAGCGCATCGGAGTACAGCCGCGGGGAGACGTCATCGCCGTGTTCGACGGCGTTGAGGAACTCTTCGGGTGTGGTGTTCTCGAAGCCGGCGTCGTCGAGGAGATATCCGCTGAGTGCCTCGGTGGCAAAGTAGGTGTGGCCTTCGGCATCAAGGGCCGCATTGCGTTCGGCGAGCTCGTCGATCTCGGCGGCCAGGGCCTCTGCATTCTCTGTGTAGTAGTCGGCGTTCTCTGGGGCGATCTCCCCGAGGTGCTCGCCGAAGTCGAGGACGAATTCGCTCATCCGCTCGAGGTCGTACCAGATGTGCTCGTTCTCCCAGGTGCCGCCGTACTCGTGGGAGTGCTCATTCTCACCGGGGATGAGCTGGTAGACGTCCTCATCCTTGTCTGCGGCGGAGGCCAACAGGGTGATGAAGGAGTCATAGCCGCCACCATTGGCGATGATGACATCTGCGTTCTCCACTGTGATCCGGTCCTGAGGAGTGGCCTCATAGGAGTGCGGGTCCACTGCGGTGGAATCCACCAGGGGGACCACTTCCACGGTGTCGCCGGCGATGCCCTGGACGAGATCGGTATAGACATCGATGGAGGCCACCACGGTCAGACCGGTGTCCTCGGCATCGGCGTTCCCGTCACCCAAGGGCTGGCTGCCGTTCTCGGCTTCACCGCAGGCGGAGATCATCAGCACACCGGCACAGGCCATGACGACTAGGGGGAATTTACGCATGAGCTATACCGTACACTTATTGAAAACTGTTCTCAAAATCAGGAGTGTTGTTGAGAGCAGGTGATGCGCTCACCCCGGGTCTACAGAATGCTGCCGCCGGGAGTCTCTGGCCTGGGTGATGTCATGAATCTCACCGACCAGGACCTCGAGCACATCCTCGAGGAAGAGAATGCCGAGGGTCGCACCCTCCTCATCGATGACTCGGGCCAGATGTGAGCCGGAGGACTGCATGGCCGCCAGACAGGTGTCGAGATCATCACCCGTGCCCATATTGCCCAGGGAACGCACCACGGTCACCGGAATCGGTGAGTCCGCGGCAGTCTCGGGCAGAGCCATAACGTCCTTCAGATGCAGGTACCCTGCATAACCTCCGGCCTCGGAATCCACCACAAAGCGGGAGAACCCGGTGCGACCGACTGCCTTCTCCACCTGTTTGGGGGTCACATCCCGGGGAACGGTGACCAGTTCATCCACCGGGACCATGATCTCGGCGGCGGTGTGTTCGGTGAACTCCAGGGCCCCGGCGATAATCCCGGCCTCATCGGTGACCGTGCCGCCGCGTTTGGACTCGGCCACGATGGACTCCAGCTCATCGAGGGTGAAGGTGGAGATCACCTCATCGCGTGGAGTGACCCGGAACATCCGCAGCACCAGATTCGCGAATGTGTTCAGCAGCCAGATGATCGGCATGAACACCTTGTACAACAGCACCAGCGGCGGGGCCAGCAGTAGGACAGCCTTATCCGCCACTGAGACCGCGAAGTTCTTCGGCACCATCTCCCCGAAGGTCACATGCAGGAAGCTGACCAGGATCAGGGCGATGACCAAGCTGACCACATAGCTGGCGGCATCGGGAACGCCCAGGGCCTCGAAGGGTACCGCAAGCATATGGTGGATTGCCGGTTCGGCCATCAGCAGCAACAGCAGCGAGCAGACGGTGATGCCCAGCTGGGCGATGGCCAGCATCTGGCTGACATGCTCCATGGCATACAGGGCAGTCCGGGCCCGTTTGGAACCAGCCTCGGCCCGCGGTTCGATCTGGCTGCGACGGGCTGAGAGCACCGCAAATTCACCGGCGACGAAGAAAGCATTGCCGGCCAGCAGGACCACCAGCCACACCAGGCCGAAGAGATCGGAGGTCATCGCCCACCTGCCTTCTGGTGCTCCGCGCGCTCCACGGCCAGACGCTGGACCCGCTCGGCATGGGCCTCCAGAGCTGCCCGACGGGCCTCGGGGTCGGGGATGTACTTCAACCGGTCGATGCGGCGACCGTCAATACCAGCGACCACCAGACGGCCACCGGGGACCTCCACCTCATCCCCCAGGGCGGCGATTCGGCCCAGTTCAAAGAGGACGAAACCGGCCACAGTCTCATAAGCGGAGTCCTCGGGGATCTCCAGCTCCAGGATCTGGGCGTTGATCTCATCGGGCCGCAGCAGCCCCGGGAAGTACCAGTTGCCTGAGGCTGACTGCAGAACCCCAGGGGTCAGGGCGTCATGTTCATCGGCGACCTCCCCGACGATCTCCTCGACGAGGTCCTCGAGGGTGACCACCCCGGCGGTGCCGCCGTATTCATCCTCGACCAGCGCGATCTGCAGGGGTGCTTGGCGCAGTTCGGCCAGCAGTGCATCGAGGTTGATGGTCTCTGGGACCCGGGCGAACTCAGCGCTCATCAGGGTGGCTGCCACCAGGGGTTCGCGTTTCTGCCTCGGCACGGCCACGGCCTTCTTCACATGGACCATGCCGCGGACCTCATCAGCCCCGGAATCGCCCAGGACTGGGAACCGGGAGTAGCCGGTGCGGCGGGCGGCGTCGATGATCTCATCCAGGGGTGAATCAGCGGAGATGGTCACCATTCGTGGCCGTGGGGTCATCACATCAGCGGCGGTCTGCTCCGAGAAGCGCAGGGTGCGATCCAGGAAGGTCGCGGCCTGCTCATCAAGGGTGCCGAGGCTGGCGGAGCGGCGCACCATAGCGGAGAGCTCCTCGGGGGTGCGTGCCCCGGAGAGCTCCTCTTTGACCTCGAGGCCGAAGCGGTGCAGCACCTTATTGGAGAATCCGTTGAGCACCACGATCAGAGGTTTGAACACTGCGGTGAAGACCAGCTGGGGGCGGGCCAGGGCCCGGCCGATCCGGAAGGATTCCGCCACGGCGAGGTTCTTCGGGACCAGTTCCCCGATAAGCATGGTCACCAAGGTCGCGATCAGCATCGCGATGAACAGGGAGACACCACCGGCTGCGGCATCGGGGACTCCGGATGCCTCCAGAACCGGCTCCAGGAGGCTGCCCAGGGCCGGTTCGGTGACATAGCCGATCAGCAGGGTGTTCAGGGTGATGCCCAGCTGACAGCTGGAGAGCTGGGTGGAGAGCGACTTCAGGCATTTCATCAGCGGAACAGCCCGTTTATCGCCCTGATCGATGGCGTGCTGGACGGTGGGCTGATCCAATGCCACCAGTGCGAACTCAACGGCAACGAAAAAACCGTTGCCCAGGATCAGCAGTAGGCCGATGCCGAGGAGAATCCACTCCACTTAGCGGACCCGCCCGGGTTGTCGATACTCCATAAGGCTTTCATCCTACCAAGAGGAGGACAGCGGTTTACCTTCCTCATAACCGGCTGCGGACTGGACTCCGGCCACTGCCCGCTGCCGGAATTCGGCCTGGGTGGCGGCCCCTGCGTAGGTGAAGGATGAGCGCACCCCGGCGGCGATGGAGTCGATGAGATCCTCCACTCCAGGACGCTGCGGGTCCAGGTACATGGTGGAGCTGGAGATGCCCTCCTCGAAGAGTCCCTTCCGGGCCCGGGTGAAGGCTGACTCAGCTGCGGTGCGGTGCTGGACCGCCCGGGCAGAGGCCATCCCGTAGCTCTCCTTGTACCGGCGGCCATCGGCGGCGGTGAGCAGATCCCCGGGTGACTCGTAGGTTCCGGCGAACCAGGAACCGATCATCACCTGGGAGGCCCCGGCGGCAAGAGCCAGGGCGATATCGCGGGGGTAGCGCACTCCCCCATCGGCCCAGATGTGTTTGCCCAGGTCTCGGGCCGCGGCAGCGCATTCCAGCACCGCGGAGAACTGGGGCCGGCCCACTGCCGTCATCATGCGGGTGGTGCACATGGCACCGGGTCCGACGCCGACTTTGACGATATCGGCCCCGCCTTCGATCAGCTGGCGGGTTCCCTCAGCAGTGACCACATTGCCGGCCACGATGGGGACCACCAAGGAGGTGGCCTCAACGGCCTGGCGGACCTGGGCCAGGGCATCGAACATTTTGGCCTGGTGCCCATGGGCGGTGTCGACCACCAGAACATCGACTCCGGCTTCCAGCAGCGTCTCGGCCTTGCCGCGGACATCACCGTTGATCCCGATCGCCGCAGCCACCGTCAGCCGCCCCTCGGCGTCGAGGTTGGGCCGGTAGATGGTCGAACGCAGCGCTCCGGCCCGGGTGAGCACACCCAGCAGTTCACCGGAGGCGGTGGTGACCGGGGCGTAGTCAGTACCGGCAGATTCCATGGCGTTGAAAGCCGGCTCGAGGTCGGCCTCGGAGGCGATGCGGGCGTCGTCGTAGTCCCCGAAGAGCTCATCGGCGCTGAACTGAACCTGCGGCATCCGCATCACCGAGGCCACGGAGGAGAACCGGTCCACACCTTCGCCGTCTCCTGCGGTGACCACCCCGGCCAGGCGGGAATCGTCATCGAGGACACAGACCGAACCGTGGTTGCGCTTATCCAGCAGGTGCAGGACATCCAGGACAGTGTCTGAGGGGGTGACCTTCAGCGGGGTCTCCAACACCGGGTGCCGGGTCTTCACCCAGGAGGTGACCTCGGAGAGGATTTCGACCGGAACATCCTGAGGCAGCACACCGAGTCCACCGCGGCGGGCCATCGTTTCGACCATCCGCCGGCCGGTCACTGCTGTCATATTTGCCGAGACCAGGGGCGTTGTCGCTCCGGTGCCGTCATCGGCTCCAAGGTCCACATCAAAGCGGGAGGCCGCCTCTGACCGGGACGGTACGAGAAAGACGTCCGCGTAGGTCAGGTCATGGTCGGGTTCATTCATGAGACGCATCACAGACACGATACCGCGCCCGGTGGCAAGCCGTACCAGAAAGTCACTATGCTGGATTGCAGAATGATCCACTGAAGCACAGCGCAGTGCCTGACATCAGAACTCAATGGAAGAGGCGTATCCACAGTGCCAGAGCTAACGTCCAGCCGTCTTGCGGAAGAGTTTCCCGGAAATGAATGGCTGGTCGCCGACATATATGACAAATACCGGGACAACCCTGATGCCGTAGACCGGAAATGGGCGGATATCTTCCGCCGCCTCGAGGGTGAAGGCAGCAGCAACAACAGCGCAGGCACCGCGAAGAAGTCCCAGGTGGACTCCGAGCCCAATGCGTCCAATCAGAAGGCCGCCAAGGACGAGACCACCCCGGATACTGCCAAGCCCGCAGAGCCGAAGAGCTCCCAGAAGCCTCGGAATGAGAAGCCCAGCGGCAAACCGCAGGCCCCCAGCCAGCCGGTGACCCGCAAGGCTGAGCCCTCCAATCCGATCCCCTCCGAGCCGGTCAAGCCTGAGACCCCGGAGCCCCCGGAGGAGAAGAAGGAGGACAAGCACACTGTCCTCAAGGGCATCTCCAAGGCCATTGCTGCCAATATGGATGCCTCCCTGGAGGTCCCCACCGCGACCACCGTTCGCGCTGTGCCGGCCAAGCTGCTGATCGACAACCGCACGGTGATCAACAACCACCTCAAGCGCACCCGCGGCGGCAAGGTCTCCTTCACGCACCTCATCGGCTTCGCGATGCTCAAGGCGCTGCGCGAGCACCCCTCGATGAACGTCACCTACGACGTCGTCGACGGTAAGCCCACCGCCATCCAGCCGGCCCATGTCAATTTCGGCCTGGCTATCGATATGCCGCGTCCCGACGGCACCCGCGCGCTGATCGTGCCGAACGTCAAGGGTGCTGAGGAGCTGAGCTTCACCGACTGGTGGGCTGCCTATGACGATCTGGTCAAGCGCGCCCGCGACAATAAGCTCACCCCCGGCGACTACGCCGGCACCACCGTGAGTCTGACCAACCCCGGCGGTATCGGCACCGTGCACTCCGTGCCGCGTCTGTCCAAGGGCCAGGCCTGCATCGTCGGTGTGGGTGCCCTGGAGTACCCCGCTGAGTTCCAGGGTGCCTCCGAGAAGACCCTGAACAACCTCGCGGTCTCCAAGGTCATCACCCTGACCTCCACCTATGACCACCGGGTCATCCAGGGTGCCGGCTCCGGTGAGTTCCTCAAGACCATCCACGAGCTGCTGCTGGGCAAGGACAACTTCTACGAGGAGATCTTCGAAGCTCTTCGGATCCCCTACCAGCCGATCCACTGGTCTGCCGATATTCAGGTCAACCCTGAGGAGCAGATCAATAAGGTCGCCCGCATCCAGCAGCTGATCCACTCCTACCGGGTCCGCGGCCACCTCATGGCCAGTGTCGACCCCCTGGAGTACAAGATGCGCTCCCACCCGGACCTGGACATCGAGTCCCATGGTCTGACCCTGTGGGATCTGGACCGCGACTGGCCCACCGGCGGTTTCGGCGGCAAGCAGTCGCTGCCGCTGCGCTCCATCCTGGGCGTGCTGCGCGATACCTACTGCCGCAACACCGGTATCGAGTACATGCATATCCAGTCCCCCGAGGAGCGGGAGTGGTTCCAGAACGAGATTGAGCACCCCTACTCCAAGCCCACCCGGGATGAGCAGTTCCGCATCCTGGGCCGGCTGAACTCTGCGGAGGCCTTCGAGACCTTCCTGCAGACCAAGTTCGTCGGCCAGAAGCGGTTCTCCCTCGAGGGCGGCGAATCCCTGATCCCGCTGCTGGACACTGTCCTCTCCGAGGCCGCAGACGAGGGCCTGGACGAGGTCGCCATCGGTATGGCCCACCGCGGCCGGCTCAATGTGCTGACCAATATCGCCGGCAAGACCTACTCTCAGGTCTTCCGCGAGTTCGAGGGCCGCGATGCCGGCACCGGTTCCGGTGACGTGAAGTACCACCTGGGTACTCGCGGTTCCTTCACCTCCGATAAGGGCAACTCCACCCGGGTCTACCTCGCGGCCAACCCCTCCCACCTGGAGGCGGTCAACCCCGTGCTCGAGGGTGTTGTCCGGGCCATGCAGGACCGGCTCGACCAGGGTTCGGATAATGTCAACAGCTTCTCGGTGATGCCGCTGCTGATCCACGGCGATGCTGCATTCGCCGGTCAGGGCGTTGTTGCCGAGACCCTGAATATGTCCCAGCTGCGCGGCTACCGCACCGGCGGCACCGTGCATGTGGTGGTCAACAACCAGGTCGGCTTCACCACCGCGCCCTCGGCAGCCCGGTCGATGACCTACTGCACCGATATGGCCAAGGCCATCCAGGCCCCGGTCTTCCACGTCAACGCCGATGACCCGGAGTCGGTTGCTCGCGTTGCCCAGCTGGCCTTCCGTTACCGTCAGCGTTTCAATAAGGACGTCGTCATCGACCTCGTCTGCTACCGCCGTCGCGGTCACAACGAGGGCGACGATCCCTCGATGACCCAGCCGAAGATGTACAACCTCGTGGAGGCTAAGCGGACCACCCGCCGGCTCTACACCGAGGCTCTGGTCGGCCGTGGTGATATCACCCAGGAAGAGGCTGATCAGGCACTGCAGGACTACCGTCAGCGTCTGGAGCGGGTCTTCACCGAGACCCACGCTGCGCAGACTCAGCCGGTCTCCACTGTGGAATCCGGCGGTGGCGCCTCCAGTGAGGATGTCGCCCCGACCGCCTCCCAGGAGGAGGACGAGACTCCGGAGCGCGCTGCAGATGACACTGCCATCAGCGAGGACACTCTGGCCCATATCGGCGAGGTGCACACCAATATCCCGGAGGGCTTCACCGCTCATCCGAAGCTGAAGTCTCTGCTGGAGAAGCGCGCCAAGATGGCCCGCGAAGGCAGCATCGACTGGGGCTTCGCCGAGATCGCCGCCTTCGGCTCCCTGCTCATGGAGGGCACCGAGGTGCGCCTGGCCGGTCAGGACTCCCGCCGCGGCACCTTCGTGCAGCGTCACGCGGTCTTCCACGACCGCTCCAATGGTGACGAGTGGTACCCGCTGAAGAACCTCACCGATGACCAGGGCCGGTTCTTCATCTACGACTCGCTGCTCTCCGAGTACGCAGCGCTGGGCTTCGAATACGGCTACTCCGTGGAGAACCCCAACGCTCTGGTGCTCTGGGAGGCTCAGTTCGGTGACTTCGTCAATGGTGCCCAGATCATCATCGACGAGTTCATCTCCACTGCCGAGCAGAAGTGGGGCCAGCGCTCCAGTGTTGTGATGCTGCTGCCGCACGGTTACGAGGGTCAGGGCCCGGACCACTCCTCCGGTCGCCCCGAGCGCTTCCTGCAGCTCTGCGCTGAGGACAATATGAGCGTGGTCATGCCTTCCACCGGTGCGAACTACTTCCACCTGCTGCGCCGCCAGGCTGTGGCCCGGCCTCGCCGTCCGCTGATCGTCTTCTCCCCCAAGCAGCTGCTGCGTCTGAAGGCCGCTGCCAATAAGGTTGAGGACTTCACCACCGGCACCTTCCAGGAGGTCATCGGTGACCCGGATGTGGATCCCGCCAAGGTCAAGCGTGTTCTGGTGGTCTCCGGACGGCTCTACTACGACCTGCTGGCCACCCGGAGCAAGCACGACGACGCCACCACCGCGATTATTCGCCTCGAGCAGCTCTACCCCATGCCGGTGGAGACCCTGCAGGAGGAGCTGAATAAGTACACCGCGGCCGAGGAGTTCATCTACGCACAGGATGAGCCTGAGAACCAGGGCCCCTGGCCGTTCCTGGGGCTGAAATTCATGCCTCTGCTGGATCAGGACTTCACCCTGGTGGCCCGTCCGGAATCCGCTGCTACCTCGGTGGGCCAGGCCAAGCGGCACGCCATGGAGCTCGAGGAGCTGCTGGCTAAGGCATTCCGCCACCTCGACCTGTAGGGTCTCTGGGTATGGAGAATATTCGCCGGGTTCGGCTGGTCGCTGTTGGCGATGAGCTGATCACCCCACTGGGAGATCCGAGGGCCCTCGGCTGGTTCGGCCGTGTGCTGTCCAAAACACCTTTGGAGGGGCTGCACCTGCAGTCCCATGTGCTGGCCGTGCCCGGTGAGGGTGTGGAAGCACTGTCCAAGCGGTGGGAGGCCGAGGCCGCCAGCCGGTTCGGTCCGGTCGCCGGTGAGGGTGCCGCTGACCGGCATCTGCTCGTCGCGCTCAACGGCCATGACCTGCATGGGGCCTCCTCCGCGCGGGCCAGGCTGAACCTTGCCAATATCCTCGACCGGGCATCCCAGCAGGGCATCAGCTGCTTTGTGCTGGGACCACTGCCCACAGTCGATGATGCGTGGAACCGCAAACTGGCCGAACTGAACAAGGCCTACCAGGATGTGGCCGTGCGCCGCTCCCACCCCTATGTGGATGCCTTCTCACCGCTGGTCGACCATGCCCAGTGGCGAGAGGATCTCGCCGCCAATGATGGTGTCCCCGGCCAGGCCGGCTACGGTCTGATCGCGTGGCTGGTATTACACCGTGGTTGGCACCAGTGGCTTGGGGTGTAAACTTGGGCAGGTTGTAGACGAAAGGAGTCCGCTATGGGTAAGCGTGGACGTAAGCGCAAGGCACGCCGCAAGAACAGCGCCAATCACGGCAAGCGGCCCAACGCCTGACGCATAAGCCAAAGAGACTGAAGCCCCGCAGATGCTCACCGATCGGTGAGAAGTTCTGCGGGGCTTCAGTGTCTGAGTTGGTCCCGGCGGCAAAGCCTTGCCGCGCTTCACGCCTAAAGTCGCCGCTCGCGATGCTCGCGGCTCACAGGCTGTCTAGTTGTGGTTGGCCTCGACCTTGATCTCGCTGATCCGCTCGATGATGGTCAGCTTCAGAGTCTCGGGCGCCTGCTCAGTGCAGGAGCGCTTCACCGCGGTGCGGATGAGGCATTCCAGATCGTAGTCGGAGGCGCATTCGGGACAGTCGTTGAGGTGTTCCTGCACCTCGTTGATGTCTGAGCGGGAGAGCGCGCCGTCGAGGTATTCGTAGATCCGCTCCAGGCGCGCTGCGGCCTCAGCGGTGGTCTCACATTCTTTGCAGTTCTCGGTGCCCATTTACTTCTCGCTCCCTTCGCCCCGATTGAACCCGCGATCGCGGGCGTAGTCTGCCAGCAGTCCACGCAGCAGTTTCCTACCGCGGTGCAGCCGGGACATGACGGTACCGATGGGGATATTGAGGATCTCGGCAATCTCCTTGTAGGCGAAGCCCTCCACATCGGAGAAGTAGACCGCCAGTCGGAATTCCTCAGGGATCTCCTGCAGGGCATTCTTCACATCGGAATCGGGCAGGTGGTCCAGGGCCTCAGCCTCGGCGGAGCGCAGCCCGGAGCTGGTGTGCTCGGCGGCCTGTGCCATCTGCCAGTCCTCGACAGTATCCGTATTGGCCTGCTGCGGCTGGCGCTGCTTCTTCCGGTAGATGTTGATGTAGGTATTGGTCAGGATCCGGTACAGCCAGGCCTTCAGATTGGTCCCCGGCTTGTACTGATGGAAGGCTGAATAGGCCTTCGTATAGGCCTCCTGGACCAGGTCCTCGGCATCCTGTGGGTTGCGGGTCATCCGCATGGCAGCCGAATAGAGCTGGTCCACGTACTGCAGGGCCTCGCGCTCAAAGCGGGCCCGGCGTGCAGCCTCGGTCTCCTCATTAACGTCAACACTCATCAATAGTGAGTCTACGTGCTGCGCCTGGTCCTCGCCTGGCCGGGCTAGTGTCGCCACTGTCATAGTCAGAAGAACGACGACGACGCCCCACACATTCCTGACCGGGGATTCAGGCCTCATCAGCCCCTTAGGTCGGGGGCTGTGCCCATCCCTGGAAGCTCTTGATAGATTGGTCCAGGACAAGCGTATTTCACATGCGGGTTCCCGCCCGCAGCCGCAAGGAGGAAAGAAGCATGACCCTGATCCGCAAGTTCGCCCGACCGCTGCTGGGCTCCAGCTTCATCTATAACGGGGTCGAGAGGCTGCGCAATCCTGATGAGGCTGCGGAGGAGCTCTCCGAGACTCTCAACGAGATTGCTTCTGTCGTCCCGCAGGCAGAGTCCCTGGCTGCCAAGCCGAAGCTGACCGCACAGGTTCTGGGCGGAGTGCAGATCGCTGCCGGTACCGCGCTGGCCATCGGCAAATTCCCCCGGCTGGCTGCGCTGACCCTATGCGGGGTTCACAAGCTCAACTCCTACGCCGAGTACCGCTCCGCTCCCCTGGAGACCGAGGAGGATGTGGTCGCTCAGCGCAAGACTCTGCTGAAGAACATTTCCCTGCTGGGCGGTCTGGGTATCGCCGCTGTGGATCTGGCCGGTAAGCCTTCCCTGTCCTGGCGCGCTGAGCATATCTCCAAGCGCGCTATGAAGAAGGGCAATAAGTTCGGCGAGAAGACCGTCAAATGGGCCGAGAATCTCGGCGATGACGCCGCCAACACCCTCAAGGCATGGGAGAAGGACGCAAAGAAGGGCTTCAAGAAGGCTGAGCAGCAGGCCAAGAAGGCCGCCAAGGCTGCGGCCAAGGAAGCCGAGAAGGCCAAGGACAAAGTCAGCTGAATAGTTCTGCCTGGACTGCGCCGATTGCGGCGGCACCGGTCTGCGGTGATGTCTCCGTCCCGGCGTCGAAATCTCTGACCAACCGCTATCTGCTGCTGGCTGCCCTGGCAGATGATGCCGGGCGAGGGACACCTTCGACGGTGATCAATCCCCTGCAGTCCCGGGATTCGCAGCTGATGCTGGCTGCCCTGGAGCGCCTGGGTGCTGGTATTGAGCATCTGAAAGTAGCCGGTGAGCCAGCGGTGAGAATTACGCCGATCAGTCTCGGCGGTGGGACCTCCTCCCCCACTGCCGAGACTGCGGCGGAGCCGGTCGCCGTCGACTGTGGTCTGGCCGGCACTGTGATGCGCTTCCTGCCGGCAGTTGCTGCCCTGACTGGTCGCCGTGTGTTTTTCGACGGCGATGCCACTGCCTACCACCGTCCGATGGGCGCTGTTCTTGAGGGCCTGCGTGGCCTGGGCGTGCAGATCACCGAAGAGGGCGAGCCCGGCTTCCTACCCTTCACTATTCACCCCCACGAGCAGGGACTGACCGGTGATGAGGTGACCATTGATGCCTCTGCCTCCTCTCAATTCGTCTCCGGTCTGCTGCTTGCCGCTGCCCGTTTCCCCCGCGGTCTGACCCTTCACCACTCGGGTTCTCAGGTGCCCTCTCTGGAGCATGTGGAGATGACCCTGAAGGTTCTACGTGATCTCGGAGTTGAGGTGGACTCCCCCACTCCCTACTCCTGGCGGGTCCAGCCAGGGGTTATCGAGCCTTTCACCGTCCGGGTGGAACCTGATCTGTCCAATGCCGGACCTTTCCTCTGTGCGGCTGCGGTGACCGGTGGTGAGGTCTCCATGCCGGGTTGGCCGCTGAGCTCCACTCAGATCGGGAGGCGGTGGCCGGAGCTGCTGCGGGATTTCGGCTGCGACGTGAAGCTGGAGCCCACCAGCGACAGCACAGGCACCCTGTATGTGCGTGGACCCCAGCGGCTGAGCAGTCCAGGTGTCGTCGACGGCACCGCGGAGCTGACTCCCACTGTTGCTGCCCTTGCGGCCCTGTGCCCGGAGGAGACCAAGTTCACCTCGGTCCAGCATCTGCGCGGCCATGAGACTGACCGGCTGGCGGCCCTGGTGGCCGAGATCCGTCGGCTGGGCGGTCAGGCGGAGGAGACCGATGACGGTTTCCGGGTCCTCTCCCCCGTACGCCATGGTGCCGAGGTCTTCAGCTATGCCGATCACCGAATGGCCACCTTCGGTGCGATCCTGGGCCTGGTCATCCCCGAGGTGAGCGTTGAGGACATCGGTTCGACCTCCAAGACTATGCCTGACTTCCCCCAACGGTGGAAGGAGCTCGTGGCTCCATGAGCCGTTGGGATTCCTGGGATGAGTCCCGGGTGCGGGTTCGTCCGAATAAGAAGGGCTCCCGCCCCCGGACTAAGGAGACCCCGGATTACTCAGATGCTGAGCTGGCCCGGGTCCTGCAGGTCGACCGCGGCCGGTACCTGTGTTCCCTCATGGCGGATGAAAGCCCGCTGACCGCGGTTCGGGCCAAAGCCCTGCGCCGCACCCCGGTGGTACCCGGTGACCTCGTTCGCCTGGTCGGCGATACCTCTGGTGAGGAGGGAACACTGGCCAGACTGGTGCATATCGAGGAGCGCAAAACCCTGCTGCGCCGCTCCTCTGATGATGAGGGCGCGGTGGAGGAACGGGTGATCGTGGCCAATGCCGATCAGCTGCTGATCGTAGTCGCCGCAGCCAATCCTGAACCCCGCACCGGGTTCATCGACCGGGCCCTGGTCGCCGCCTATGAGGCTGATATCGAACCGATTCTGCTGATCACCAAAACTGATCTCGCTGACCCCGCAGAGCTGATCGCTCACTATGAGCAGCTGGATCTGACCATCCTGACCTCAGCCAATGTCGCCCAGGAGGCGGTCAGCCGGCTGACCGAACTGCTCACCGAAAAGGTCACCGCGCTGATCGGGCACTCCGGGGTTGGGAAATCGACCGTGGTCAATGCACTCACCGGGGCGGATCGGGCCACCGGCGGGGTCAATGCCATCACTGGACGAGGCCGGCACACCTCCTCCTCCGCGGTGGCGCTGAGCATGCCCACTGGTGGGTGGGTTATCGACACCCCCGGTGTGCGCAGCTTCGGTCTAGCCCATATCGACCCCGATGATGTGCTGGCCGCCTTCGAGGACCTCGCCCCCGGCTCAGCCGACTGTGAATCAAACTGCGCCCACCTCTCCGCCGAGGGCGGCTGCGCCCTGGATGCGTATGTCGAGGCCGGAAATGCCGGTCAGAACGGGCCTGCCCGGCTGAAATCCCTGCGCGGGCTGCTGCAGTCGTTAGGCTGAACCCCATGAGCCTGCATTCCAGCCCGTACACCGAGGATCTGCGCCTGGCGCATATGATCGCCGATTCGGTCGACGCCCAGACCATGCAGCATTTCAACGCCATGGACTTCGAGGTGGAGACTAAGCCGGACCTCACCCCGGTGACCGTGGCCGACCGAAGCGCGGAGGAACTGATTCGCTCCCAGCTCTCCCGAGCCCGCGGCCGCGATGCCATCTACGGCGAGGAGTTCGGCGAATCCGGTTCCGGTCCCCGTCGCTGGGTGCTCGATCCCATCGACGGAACGAAGAACTTCATCCGCGGGGTCCCGGTCTGGGCGACGCTTATCGCCCTGGTCGATCACGGTGAGCCCGTGATGGGTGTAGTCTCGGCCCCCGCCCTGGGTCGACGCTGGTGGGCTGCCAAGGACGGCGGAGCCTACACCGGTAAGTCTCTCTCCTCTGCCCGGCAGCTCAATGTCTCCAAGGTCTCCGCCCTGGAGGATGCCAGCTTCTCCTACTCCTCGATGGAGGGGTGGAAGGAGATCGGCCGCTTCGACCAGTTCCTGGGTCTGACCGAGACCGTCTGGCGCACCCGGGCCTATGGCGATTTCTGGTCCTACTGCATGGTCGCCGAAGGCGCAGTGGATCTCGCCGCCGAGCCGGAGCTGGAGCTCTACGATATGGCCGCCCTGGTGCCGATTGTCACCGAGGCCGGTGGGGAGTTCACCTCCCTGGATAATGACCCCGGCTGCTCCGGGGCCAATGCCCTAGCCAGCAATGGTCTGCTGCACGAGCCAGCATTATCTGCCTTGACCCCCGAGCTCAGCTCCTGAAGCCTCCGGCCTATTGGGTCATCGCCTCAGCCGGTGCTGCCAGGGTTCCTGCGCAGTCCGAGGTCTCTAAGAGATCCTCGATGAAGGCCTATTCCTCCGGGTTCGTATTCGACCGTGCAGCCATCTTCATCGATGGATATGGTCGCCGCGTCCAGATCCCGGGCCAGGATGTCATTGCGGGTATCGCAGCCGGTGCCGTCGGCGTCGTCGTAGGTTTCGATCCGTTCAAGTACATCGATGGCGAGCTCGTCCTGCGCCTGTGCTGGTGCGACTGTGGCACCGGATGCAAAGAGTCCCGCGGTCAGGGCTGCCAGCCCCGTCCTGAGCAGTTTCTTCATCCGTCCTCCTGGAGTATGTGGTGGCGGATCATCGCGCTCAGAGTTGATTGGAGGTCGGTGGTGTCGGTTTCGGGTGAGCCGCTCAGCAGCAGATGTTCGCTGGCCTCTCCGGGGTGGATGGTCACCGTGGCGCTGCGCTGGAGACAGCAGGACCCCGATGGTCCGCTCAGGGAGACTTCGATGCGGTACTGCTGCTGGTGTGAGGTCAGCAGGACCACGTGGTGGTCGCCATCGTGGTCAGTCTGATCCGTGGGGGTGGGTTGATCCTGGTGCACAGTGCGGTATTCGCGGCGCTCAAGCTCAGCGCCGGTGTCGAAGAGTGCATTGACACATGCCTGCTTGGCCGTACTCATCCGGTGGGGCTCCTCACAGTGTTTAGGACGCAGCTTCACGCTAACCACACTGTTACCCGCCACGCCAGGGCTTTGGCAGGACTGCCGGGCAATTTGAAGTTTAGGTTCACCTGAGACTAAGGTGTAGGCATGCCTAAATTTGCTAATGGGGCATGGTCAAAGGCGACCGCCCTCAGCACTGCAGCCTTCGCCGCTGCCGCCCTGACCTCCTGCGATACCGAGCAGGGCGCCAGCCCGGAAGCTACACCGCAGGTGGTGACCACCTTCTCCGTGCTGGCCGATATGACCGCCGAGATCGGTGGTGATCGCATCGAGGTCCAGTCCATCACCCCGGTCGGCGCAGAGGTGCATGAATACGATCCCGCTCCCGCTGATATCCAGGCGGTCACCGACGCCGATCTGGTCATCGAGAACGGTCTGAACCTGGAGGAATGGTTCGAACAGTTCATCGCCCACTCTGATGCCCCGGTGGTCACCGCCTCGGAGGGCATCGAGGTCCAAGAGGTCACCGGTCTGCCCAATCACCCCGATGGCGCCCAGGGCCTGCCCGAGGATCCGCACGGGTGGATCAGCCCCGTGCAGGCGATCACCTATATCGACAATATTGAGGCCGGTCTGGCCGAGCTCTCCCCTGAGGATGCCGAGTATTTCGCCGAGCGGGCCGATGAGTACCGGCAGCAGCTGACCGAACTGGCCGAGCAGGCCCAGGATCGGGCCGCTGAGCTGGATGCTGATTATCTCGTCACTTGTGAGGGCGCCTTCGGCTACCTCGCCCGGGATCTGGGGCTCTCCGAGCATTACCTCTGGCCGCTGAACGCTGAGAACGAGGGCACCCCGCAGCAGGTGGAGGCGCAGATCGACTTCGTTGAGGACAACGGGGTGGAAACCATCTTCTGTGAGTCCACAGTCAACGACGACGCCCAGGCCCAGGTGGCCGAATCCACCGGGGCCGAACTGGCCGGCCCACTCTATGTGGACTCCCTCACCGAGGACGGGGATGCCGATACCTATCTGCAGCTACTGGAGTACACCATCGACACTATTCTGAGCAGTCATGAGTAGAACCGATACTTCTGCGCAGGGACACCGGTCTGCCCCGGTACGGGTGCAGCGGCTGACCGCTGGCTATCCGGGGGTCATTGCCCTTCAGGAGGTCAGCCTGGAGCTGGGGGCCGGGCAGATCACCGCCCTGCTGGGGGCCAATGGTTCGGGGAAGTCCACTCTCTTCTCGGCCCTGCTGGGTCTTGCCCCGGTGGCCCAGGGCACGGTGAAGCTCTTCGGCCGGGAGCCGGTGGCAGCCCGTCGTCGTAATTTGGTCTCCTATGTCCCCCAGCATGAGCAGGTGGACACCACGTTTCCGATCACTGTGGATCAGGTAGTGGCCATGGGACGGTATCCGCATACTGGGTTCACCCGGCGGGCGAAGGCTACTGACCGGCAGGCGGTGGATGCGGCCCTGGATCAGGTGCAGCTGAGTGAGTTCCGCCGCCGTGGGATCGGTCAGCTCTCCGGGGGTCAGCGTAAACGCACGTTTCTGGCCAGGGCCTTGGCCCAGGGGGCTCCGCTGATGCTTTTGGATGAGCCGTTCGCCGGTGTGGACCGCGGCAGTGAGCAGGTAATCACCTCGGTGCTGCATGAACTGCGCGACGCCGGGACTACCGTATTGATTTCCACCCACCATCTGGAGGGGGTTGAGCAGTTGGCCGATCAGGTGATTCTACTGCACCGCAGGGTGCTTGCCGCCGGCGCCCCTGCTGAGGTGCTCACCGATGAGCAGTTGGCCCGAGCTTTTGGGGCGGCCCTGCAATGATCGATTTTCTGCTGACTCCCCTGGAGTATCCGTTTATGCAGAACGCCCTGGCGGTGGCGGTGATCTCGGCTGCGGTCTGCGGGATGCTCTCCTCCTGGTTGGTGCTCATGGGCTGGTCGCTGATGGGTGAGGCCGTGGCGCATTCCATCCTGCCCGGGGTGGTACTGGCCTTTGTGCTCGGTGTCCCCCTGGGTGCTGGGGCTTTTGTCTTCGGCATGCTGGCGGTGGCTCTGATCGGGCTGCTGGGTCAGACCACCGCTCTGAAACGCGACACCACCATCGGTGTAGTTTTCACCTCTCTGTTTGCCCTGGGGTTGGTGCTGATGTCCACGGTGACCACGCAGACGCATCTGCAGCACATCCTCTTCGGCAATGTGCTGGGCACTTCTCGGGCTGATCTGTATCAGGTGGCCGGATTGGCTGCGGTGACCGTGGCCGTACTGCTGATCAAGCGCAGGGATTTCACTCTGGTGGCCTTCGACCGGATCTATGCCCGGGCCATCGGACTGCCGGTGGGCGTGCTGACCACGGTGCTGCTGGTGCTGCTGGCCCTGACCACGATCACCGCCCTGCAGACCCTGGGCGTGATTCTGGTGGTGGCCATGCTGGTTATCCCCGGTGCCACAGGTTTCCTGGTGGCCCGCAGTTTCCCGGTCATGCTGGGCATCTCGGTCGCGGTCGGGATTCTGGCCGCGGTGATCGGGGTTTATGCCAGTTATTGGCTGAATATCTCCACTGGTGGGGCGATTGTGCTGGCTGCTGCTGGTCAGTTCGCCCTGGGGTATCTGTTACGCCTGCTGACCGGGCGTCGTCGTCCTCGGATCCGCCGCTCGGCGGTGCAGACCCTGGCAGAATAGAGCTATGCCACGTACCTCGGACCAGGGTCGCTCAACTCTCCCCACCAAAGGGGCCACCACCTCGGTGGAGGATTATGCGAAGACTATCTATGGTCTCGCGGAGTGGGAGGGCGCTGATGTGACAGCAAGCGCCCTGGCCCGGACTTTGGGGGTCTCCAACCCCTCGGTTTCGCTGATGGTGCGGAAGATGGCTGAGCAGGGCTTGGTGGAGCATCAGCCCTATGCCCCGGTGCGTCTGACTGAGGCGGGGCGCCGGTTGGCCCTGGCTATGGTTCGCCGCCACCGGCTGATCGAGACCTGGTTGGTCAAGGAACTGGGCTACGGCTGGGATGAGGTGCATGAGGAGGCCGAGCGTCTGGAGCATTCGGTCTCGGATACTTTCATTGAGCGGCTCGATGCCCGGTTGGGTCATCCCACCACTGATCCACATGGGGATCCGATTCCGGCTGCTGATCTCTCCCTGAACTACCCGGAGACCACACTGCTGTGCCGGGTGCCCGCCGAGGCGGAGGTCCGCGTGGAGCAGGTGGATGATTCCGTGCCGGAGGCGCTGCGGGCCCTGGCCGAGCAGCAGGTGCCCATCGGCGCCCAGGTGACCGTGGTCTCCTCGACCCGTGGTGATGTGGTTGTCAGCGCCAGCGGAGGCTCCCCTGTGCCCTTGGATCACGATGTGGCCCACGCCGTGCGGGTCAGCGTGTCTGCTCAGTAGGCCCCGGACGTCTATTCTGTAGCCTGTGCCGAGATCTCGTATTGCTCTGATCGCCTGGGTGGCGGCTGCTGGTGCCGTGGGGGCGGTGCTGCGTCTGCTGATGGTGGAGCTCTCTGATGAAGTCTTCATGAAATTCCCGTGGATGACCCTGGCCATCAACCTGTTGGGATCCGGTGCTTTGGGGCTTTTGGTGGGGGTTTCCCATGCGTGGTCTCGGCTGCCGAAGTGGACGATTCCAGTGTTGGGAACGGGTCTTTTGGGCTCGTTCACCACTTTCTCGACGGTGGTGCTGGCTGTGGTGCTGGCCCAGGACCGGGAACTGTTCACCCTGACCTCAGCTGATGAAGTGATTCCGCCTGGGCTTTTCGAAATGGTGGCTTATCTGTTGATCTCGGTGATCTTCTGTACCGCCGCAGCAGCTGCTGGGATGACCATAGGCCGGGCAATCTTCGGCTGCACGGGAATGCAGTGTAAGCACGGGGGTGATGGCCCGTGACCTTGGATGTGAGCCTGGGACTGGTTTTGGCGGTGGCCCTTGGTGGGGCCGCCGGTGCGGTCTGCCGATACCTGCTGGAGAGCCTCTGGCGGGCCGGGATTCTGATCGCCAATACTCTGGGCTGTCTGCTGCTGGGCCTGATGATCGGTATCGCTGCGGTGGCCACCCCCTGGGATGCCGGGGTCTCCGCCCTGGTGAGCGTGGGGTTCATCGGGGCGTTGAGCACTTTCTCGGCAGTCTCACTCAGGGCTGCTCAGCATTGGCTGGCCGGGGAACGAACCGTTGCTGCGGGACTGTGGCTGGTACATACCGGGGCGGGCCTCGGCGCGGGAATATTGGGCATTGCTGCGGCCTTGTTACTGATATAAACTAGAGAGTCCGCCATTTGGCGGTGTTGTTTGATAACTACACACGGGGCCGATCGGTTTCGACGATCTGTCGTGATCATGGGGAAGCGAGCCGTGGACGCCAAGTGACCACGTTAAAACCCCTTGCGCAACCCAATAAGTGCCGAATCTAAGCGCACTGACTTCGCCCTCGCTGCCTAATCCAGCGACCGCGAGTCTGTCAGCCTGAGTTTGCTATCGACTCAGAGTCTGGCATCAGCTAGATAGCCACTGGAGAGACTCCCTCGCCGCAGGGGAGGCTCTCGACAATTTATGCGGCTGGGTCTGTCAGGCGCTTGTCTGCATGACGCCTGGGACCGAGCAACACTGCTTAGCAGACTGCGCTCGGAGAAGCCCATGTGACTACAGATCGGACGCGGGTTCAATTCCCGCCGGCTCCACTTGTGACGAAAGGCGTCGCCCATCCGGGCGGTGCCTTTCTTAGTTCCAGGGCTGTGTCAGCCTGGGGCGCCTCCAGTTTCCAGGTAGGTCTTCAGCCTTGAGAGGATCATGACCCAGCCTCCACTGACGGACTTCAGCATCTGATCAAGGGCGAATGTGCTCGTTGGGCTCACGTCTAGTCAGCTGGCTTGCTGGCCAAGAAGGGGTTTCTTGATTCAACGGCACCCAGAATCCCCTCCCATTGCTCCCCATGGAACCCCAGCAAAATTGCACAACCCCATGACAGAAAGCCTGTATATGAATTTCTGTGAATGCTAGCCAGGGCCTACATCCAGCGGGTATATTGAAATTACAAAATACTTCTGGCTAGGAGGATCAATGGGCATCATCGGATGGATTGTTCTGGGCCTTATCGCCGGAGCGATCGCACGCGCTATTCTCTCCGGCTCCCAACCCGGCGGCTGGATCACAACACTTATCACCGGAGTTCTCGGAGCGATGCTCGGCGGCTGGATAGCTTCAGCCATCTTTGGCGTAAACGTCAATGAATCATTCTTCGACCTGGGCACGTGGCTTTTCGCCATCCTCGGCGGTCTCATCGTCGCATTCATCTGGCGAGCCATCTCGAGCAAGAGTAAAGCCTAAGAATTCCAAAACCCGGCTAGCGGCGAAATGATCAGCGCCGTAGCTGAACCTGCCCCATGCCATTGAACACCCCCTGGAGGGCGCGACCAGTCATCAGCCCCCGAATAGCTGTCCCTGCGGCTGAGCAGATCAAAACTCCTCGACGCCGAGAGATGCTCCTCCTTCGATTCCTGGATGCAGGGGCAATCATCTGGTACTGGAGAGCACCGGCCCCGGATTCGATACCTCCACGCCAATCGGCCAGGCGTATTTTCAGCTCGCCATGTGCACGAAGGAGCGTGGTTGGGAGGAGCTGGAGCCCGCCTTCATGGTTGCCCCACTGCAGGTCATGGACGCTACGACTGGGTCTAGTGCGGCGCATCAGACTTATGCCACCTCTTACAGGTTTGTATACATTCGTGAAACACTGATGTGGTTGGATGACGCCGGAATGACCTCCAGGAAAGGACACCACACTGATGAGCTTCACCAAGGCCCCAGATCTGGCCACCCGCCCCACCCTGCGTGGACACTACGGTATGGCCGCCTCCACCCACTGGCTGGCCACTGCTGCAGCTCAATCAGTCCTCGAACGCGGCGGCAACGCCTTTGACGCAGCAGCCGCCGGCGGCTTTGTCCTGCATATCGTTGAACCCCACCTCAACGGTCCCGGTGGAGATATGCCCGCCATCTTCGCCACCGCCGAAGATCCCCAGCCTCGTGTCCTGATGGGCCAGGGCCCCGCCCCCGCCAAAGCCAGCACTGAGTACTACCAGTCCCTGGGTATGGACAGTGTCCCGGGCGCCGGCGGACTGGCCGCTGCCGTGCCTGCAGCCACTGAAGCCTGGCTGGCTCTAGTCCGCGACCATGGTGTCCTCCCCCTGTCTGAGGTTCTGGAATACGCCATCAGTTACGCCGAGGAAGGCCACGCAGTCCTCCCCCGCGTAGTCCAGACTCTGCCCGGGCTCAAGGAACTCTTCGAAGAGCACTGGCCCACCTCCGCCAATCACTGGCTTCCCGGCGGCGAGGCACCCAAACCCTGGCAGGTCATCACCAACCCCGCCTATGGCGCACTGCTGCGCGAAATGGCCGAAGCCCCCGGAGACTCCCGCGAAGACCAGATCGAGGCTGCCCGCAAGATCTGGAAGCAGAAGCTGGGTGCGGCGGTGGAGAAGAACCTCGAGACTCCGCACCGCCACGCCGACGGCAAGGACTACGCCCCAGTGATCACCGCCGCGGATATCGATGAGTTCACCCCCTCCTATGAGGAGGCCGCGACCATCACCTTCCGCGGCTACACCATTGCCAAAACCGGCCCCTGGGGCCAGGGTCCGGCCCTGCTGCAGGCGCTGAAGATCCTCGAAGGCTACGAGGACCACCAGCTGGACCCCAGCACCGAAGAGGGCGTCCACCTCATCAGCGAGGCCATCAAATTGGCCTTCGCCGACCGGGACACCTACTACGGCGACACCGAGGTCAATCTCGAATACCTGCTCTCTGAGGAGTACGCCGCTACCCGGCGAGCGCTGATCACTGAGAAGGCCTCCACTGAGTTCCGCCCCGGTGATCTCCCCGGAGTGGATAAGATCCTGCCCCCACTTCAGGAGGGCTCCCCCTCCCCCGGCACCGCCCCGGCCGGCACTGGCGAGCCCACTGTGGCCAAGACCGGCGAGACTAAGGGCGATACCTGTCATATCGACATCGTCGACGCCGCCGGCAATATCATCTCTGCGACTCCCTCCGGCGGTTGGCTGCAGTCCTCCCCGCATCTGCCCGAGGTGGGCTTCCCCCTGGGCACCCGCCTGCAGATGAACCTCCTGGAGCCCGGCCACCCGGCCACACTGGCGCCCGGGAAACGGCCCCGGACCACCCTGACCCCCACTCTGGTGCTCAAGGACGGCAAGCCGATCATCGCCCTGGGAACCCCCGGTGGTGATCAGCAGGAACAGTGGCAGCTGCCGATGCTGCTGCGGGTGCTCATCGGCGGATACACCCTGCAGGAGGCCATTGATGCCCCGAACTTCCACACCACATCCATCCTGGGCTCCTTCTACCCACGCACCATCGAACCCGGCGGTCTCGTCGTCGAGGATCGCCTGGGTGATGAGGTGATCTCCGGACTGGAGGCACGCGGCCATAAGGTCAAGCGCGCCGGTGACTGGGCCCTGGGCCGACTCTCGGCCGTCTCCCGCGATCCAGAGACCGGGCAGCTGCACGCCGGGGCCAACCCCCGCGGCGACCAGGGCTACGCCGCCGGACGCTGAGGCTTCACCCACGCATGTCTGGTGTTCACGTGGCCCGGGTGGCTGCTCGCATTCGGGCCGACATCATCTCCGGGGGCTTGGAACCGGGCGCCCGGCTGACCGAGAAGCTTCTGGCCGAACGCTATGAGGTCTCCCGGGTGCCTATCCGGGAGGCCCTGCGGATCCTCTCTGCCGAGGGACTGGTCACCATCCGCCCCTATGCGGGGGCTTCAGTGGCAGACCGGCCCGACGACGACGCCGCCGATCTCTTTGCGATTCGAATCGAATTGGAAGCTGCTACTGCTCGGCGGGCCGGGGAACGCTGCGCGGCACAGACCGGAGAACGCTCCGCTGAGATCAGTGAACTGCTGGTCGAACTGGAGCGAATCCTCGCCGAGGGCGATCAGACCCTGAAGGCCGGGGACCTCATCAAGCTGGCACCGCTGAACTCCCAGTTCCATCAGCGCATCGCTGAGCTCTCCGGCAGCCAGTCACTGGTCTCCCTGTTGGATCAGATCTCTGGACGGATCGAATGGCTCTACGCGGTCAATGTGACAAAACGCGGCGGTGAGGCCTGGGCCGAACACCATCTGATCCTCGATGCGGTCCGTCAGGGCCAGGCGCAGCGAGCTGAAGAGCTTATGCGCCATCATGTAGCCGGCTCACGGGATTCCTACTTCAAATACGCCCGCCCCAGCAGCTGAACACAGCCTTTGCGCCACCACATAATTCCCTCTCAACTTACGAAAACCTGAGATTTTCATTGAAGGGGGCTCAGCACCCTGGATAGGTTCGATTCAGACGCCGTGGTCATCTTGGGTATGACCTCAGCGTCGATGAACCCGTCCCCAAGAGCTAAGGATGCCCCTTGAAACGGATCAAACGCACACTGAGTCTCACCGGTGTTCTCACACTGGGTGCAGCAGGTCTGACCGCTGCCCCGGCCGGCGCGAGCTCCCCTGAAACCGAAACCTTCGACGAGGCGGAGAAGACCGCAGCCGAGGAGTATTGGACCGAAGAGCGCATGGCCAATGCCCAGCCGGCTGACGTTGAGGTGGATGAGGCTGAGCACCGTTCTCTGGTAGACAATGCCGAGGAGGTCGCCCGAGGCACCGAGCGCCTGGTCCAGCCCACCCTGAGCGCCCCGGACCCTCAGGAGTCCCCACACGTGGGCAAAGTCTTCTTCAGCACCCCGGAGGGTGATTTTGTCTGCTCCGGCAATCTGGTGGCCTCGGAGAATCAGTCCACAGTCGCCACCGCCGGACACTGCCTGCACGACGGCGCCCCCGGAGCGGAGTTCGCAGACAACTATGTTTTTGCCCCTGCCTACGATGAGGGCGAATCCGAATACGGCCTGTGGGCCGCTGAAGAGCTGGTGGCCACTGAGGAGTGGATCGCCGCCGGTGATATGAGCTATGACGTCGGCTTCGCTGTCATTGAGGAACAGGAAGGCCTCACCCTGGAAGAGGCAGTGGGCGGGGCCTCCCCCATCGCCTTCAACCAGGACTCCAGCCAGTACTACACTGCCTATGGCTACCCGGCGGCTGCCCCCTATGACGGGGAGACCCTGGAGACCTGCTCCGGCTACGCACAGGACAGTCCCTTGACCCCCTCAACCTTCGGCATCCCCTGCTCGATGACCGGTGGATCCTCCGGAGGACCCTGGTTCATGGGCAGTGGTCCCACCGGCGCCCAGGCCTCGGTGAACTCCTATAAGTACGTGTTCAATCCGCTGTGGATGTATGGGCCCTACTTCGGCGAATCCGCTGAGGCTGCCTACGACCTGGCTGCCGGATACTAAAGCCCCTCGGCTTATTCCGGGGTAGTCTCAGGCTGCCAGTGACTGCCCCGGAATGGCTTCCAGCAAGTCCTGGGTGTAGGGCTGCTGGGGGTTGAGGAAGACCTCATCCACCGTGCCGTGTTCGACCAGTTTGCCCTTCTGCATCACCAGAGCGTGGTGGGCCAACTCCCGGGCCACGGCCAGGTCATGGGTGATGAACAGATAGGACAGCCCCAATCGGTTCTGCAGGTCAACCAGTAGCTCAAGGATCTGATCCTGGACCAGCACATCCAATGCTGAGACCGCCTCATCGGCGATGATCAGTTCGGGCTCCAGGGCCAGGGCACGTGCGATGGCCACACGCTGACGCTGACCACCGGAGAGCTCACCTGGGCGCTTCTGTGCCGCAGACAGCGGCAGGGCCACATGATCCAGCAGCTCGGCGACCCGGTCCCGGCGCTGCTGTTTATTGCCGATGCCGAATATCCGCAGCGGTTCATCGATCAGCCGTTCCAGACTGTGGGTGGGATCCAGTGATCCATAGGGGTCCTGGAACACCGGCTGCATACGCCGTCGCAGGATCTTCCGATGAGCGCGCTGGTTAATGTCCATCCCATCGATCAGGGTGGTACCGGAGGTCGGCTTCTCCAGGCCCAGCACGATCTTGGCCACAGTCGACTTCCCCGAACCTGACTCCCCCACCACCGCCGTGGTGGTCCCGCGCGGTATGGAGAAGCTGACATCGTCAACGGCTCGGAGGATTCCGCCCCCGGTCCCGCGCAGCCGGTACTCCTTGACCAGGTTCTCAACTACGAGGATCGCATCCTCAGTGGGCTGACCCTCCTGGGACTCCGTGACCGTCCCGGCCTGGGACAGGGCCTTAGCTGAGGAGAGCGTGGGGGCCGCATCAATGAGCTTGCGGGTGTATTCGTGCTGGGGGTCGGTCAGGATCTGCTGCGGATCACCCTGCTCAACGATCTGCCCATTGAGCATCACAATCACCCGGTCACAGCGGTCAGCGGCGACCCCAAGGTCATGAGTGATGAACAGCAGCGAGGTACCGCGTTCATCCACCAGGGACTGGATATGGTCCAGGATGACTCGCTGAACGGTCACATCCAGGGCTGAGGTCGGCTCATCAGCGATGATCAGCTGCGGTTCCCTGGCTAGGGCGATGGCGATGAGGATTCGCTGGCGCATCCCTCCGGAGAACTCGTGGGGGAACTGCCCGGCTCGGCGCCTCGCCTCCGGGATACCAGCCTCGGTCATCAGCTCCACCACGCGGTTGTTGATCGCCTGCTTATCCCTCATCCCGTGGGCGCGCAGGGCATCTGCTACCTGTGCCCCGACTTTCATGGAGGGGTTCAGATTCGTGGAGGGGTCCTGTGGCACCAGTCCGATCCGGTTGCCGCGGATACGGCGCATCCCGGATTCGGGCAGTTCGGTGAGCTCCTCGAAGGCCGCCTCGCCGCGAGGATTGCCGGCGTCGTCGGTGCTTCCGGTGTCCAACCGGATGGAGCCGTCGGTGACCCGCCCGCTGCCGGCCAGCAGACCCAGGACTGCGGCGATGACAGTGGATTTCCCGGATCCGGACTGCCCGACTATCGCCACCCGCTCACCGGCCTGGACCTGGAGGTCGACCCCGTGCAGCACCTGTGTCTGACCGAAGCTGACATGCAGATTCTGCACATCCAGTAGGAGTTCCCCGCTGTGGGTGGGGTTCTGAGTCTCGGAGGTCATAGTGCTCATTTCTTCGCGCTTGCGGGGTCGAGGGCATCACGGAGGGCATCGCCGAAGAGGTTGAAGCCCAAGCAGATGATGGCAATGGCCACACCGGGGAAGATTGCGGCGGTGGGGCTGCGCCCGATGTACTGCTGGGCGTCGGCGAGCATAATCCCCAACGAGGGGGTGGGTGGCTGCACGCCGATCCCCAGGAAGCTGAGCATGGCCTCTCCGATCACCGCCACCGGCATGATGACCGTGGCCTGAACGATGATCGCCGAGGTGCAGTTGGGCAGCACATGCTGCAGCATGATGCGCGGTCCGGAGGCGTTCATCGCCACCGCACCGGTGACGAAGTCGGTGGATTTGATCCGCAGCGTCTCGCCCCTGACCACGCGGATCATTGTGGGCACCTGGGCGATCCCCAAGGCGATGACCACATTGGTCAGTGAGGGTCCGTTGATCGCGGCCAGGCCGACAGCGATGATCAGGAAGGGAAAGGCCAGCATGAGATCGGTCAGCCGGGAGATGATCCCGTCCAACCAGTTCCAGAAACCGGCCAGCAGTCCCAGAGGAACACCGACGACGACAGCCAAGGCCACTGACAGCAGCCCCACCTGCAGGGAGACCTGGATTCCGTAGAGCATCCGGGAGAGGATGTCGCGGCCGAGATCATCGGTGCCGAAGAGGAATCCGACGGTCAGCGGCTGCTGAAACGGTGCTTCGAAATGCACCTGGGTCGGCGAGTGCGGGGCGAGGACCGGGGCCAGCAGCGCCAATGCGGCCATGGTCACCAGCATGCCCAATCCCAGCATGCCAAGGGGTGCCGAGCGCAGGGATCGGAGGACCTTTCCGCGGTTCGAACCCAGTTCATGTGAAGATTCGACGACGGTCATGAGGATGCTCCTACTCGGATCTTGGGGTTGATGACGGAGTAGAGGATGTCCACCACCAGGTTGATCAGCACATATCCGAAGGTCACGATGATCACTGCGGCCTGGATGACCGGGTAGTCACGGGTGAAGACTGCATCGAGGGTCAGTCGGCCGAAGCCCGGCAGCCCGAAGATCTGCTCGGTGATGACTGCCCCGGAGATGAGACCGCCCAGCTGCAGGCCCACGATGGTCACCACCACGATCAGGGAGTTGCGCAGTCCGTAGCGCAGCAGGATCCGGCTTGGCGGAAGGCCCTTAGCCCGGGCGGTGCGCACGTAGTCGGTCTGCATGGTCTCCAACATGGAGGCTCTGGTCTGGCGCATGATCACCGCCATGATGGAGGCGCCCAGGATGAACGCCGGCATCGTGAGGTGATAGATCGAGCGCAGCGGATCGGAGCTGAATTCCACATAACCGGAGGCGGGGAAGATCCCCAGCCCGACTGCCAGCCAGAGGATGGCCAGGATACCGAGCCAGAAGTTCGGCACCGAGAGCCCGATCAGAGCTGCGAAATTGGCCATCCACTCCGGCCAGCGGCCTTTGCGCCGCTCGGCCAGAACACCCAGGCCGATGCCGATGATCACTGCGATGAGGATCGCGTAGACCGAAAGGAACAGGGTCACCGGCAGAGTGTCGGCGATCATGGCGCTGACCTCGGTGCCGTACCGGGTGGAGCGGCCCAGGTCCCCGGTGAGGATCTGTCCCATGTAGTTGAGGTACTGCACCGGCAGGGACTGGTCCAGGCCCAGCTCGGCCCTGATCTGAGCCAGCTGTTCGGGTGAGGCCTCCTCACCCGCCATCGCCAGGGCGGGATCTCCGGGTAGGGCTCGGATGCCCACGAAGATGACGATGGAGGCCAGGATCAGGGTGACCGCTGACTGCCAGAGGCGGGTGAGGAGGAAACGTCCCATGGGGTGGGTCAGTCCTCATCCAGGAAGGCAGCGTGGGAGACTCGCAGCACGCCATCGGGGTACTGCTCGATCCCTGCGACCTCGTTGACCATACCGGTCAGGTTCCGGATGCGATGGGTGTAGATGATCGGCACATCCTCATGGATGGTCTCGACGACCTCACCGTACATCTGGGCCCGTTCCTGCTCGTCAATGACAGTGGTGGCCTCATTGAGCAGTTCATCTACTTGCTCGTCGGAGTAGTTGGAGTAGTTGTTGCCTCCCCCGGTGGAGAGGAAGTTGAACGTATTGCCGTGGGGGTCCACGCGTCCGGACCAACCGATCTGGATAGCTTCGAAGTCACCCTCGTTCTGGGACTCCAGCAGGGCTGCGTTCTCCAGGGGGTTGATCGAGATGCTGAATCCGGCCTCTTCGACCTGTGCCTGAATCGCTTGCGCCAGTCGTTGCGCCTCGGGGTTGTTACCCACATTGAGGGTGATCTCTACCGGGGTTTCCACACCAGCATCCTCCAGCAGTTGCTGCGCACCTTCGGGGTCGTATTCGGGGCAGGCCTCGGAAGCATCGGTACTGAAGGGTGTATCAGGGCTGATCGGTGAGCAGGCGGGGTCGAACCAGCCATCGAACACAGAGTCCACCAGCGCTTGACGGTTGATAGCCATGGACAGGGCCTGGCGCACCTCAGTGTGCTGGGCGAGTTCAGTGTCCTGCTCAACTGGGTCAGTTCCGGCGCCGTCCTCATTGGCCAGGTTCAGGGTGATGCCCTGGTAGCCGTAGGAAGGCACCCGCAGCATGGTGAGGTTCTCGGATTCCACCAGTTCGTCCATATCCAGCGGTGAGAGGGAGTCTGCCACGTGGATATCGCCGGAGTTCAGATTGGCCTCGGCGATGGAGGAGTCGGTGATGAACCGGTATTCAATGGAGTCCAGGTGGATCTCATCGGCGTCGTAATAGTTGGGATCGGCCTCGTACTGCACAGCGTTCTGGGTGCGCTCGACGAAGCGGAAGGGGCCCACACAAGAGGGGTCATCGGCGAAGTTCTCACCGAGCTCCTCCAAGCGGTCAGGGGACATGATCATCCCGGCCCGGTCAGCCAGGATGGAATCGATGGGGGCGAAGGGTTCGGAGAAGGTCAGTTCCACGGTTTCCTCGTCGACCGCGGTGATCTCCTCCAGGGGGCCCAGCTCGGAGGTTCGGGAAGAGCCGGCGAGGTTGAGGTGGCGGTCGATGGAGGTGGCCACGGCCTCGGCGTCGAATTCTGTGCCGTCTGAGAACTGAATGCCGGTGCGCACCGGGATGGTGACGGTCAGCTCGTCCTCGGAGACCTCAGGGAGGTCGGTAGCTAATACGGGGTAGACCTCTCCGGCCTCGTCGATATCGTAGAGCTTCTCGCAGATGGGCTGGACAAGGTGGCGCATATGCAGCGAGGAGGACAGGGTGGGGTCCAGGAGATCCGGCTCAGCGGAGAGGCCGACGATCAGGTGGCCACCGTCCTGGGTGGCGCGCCCGTCGATGGGATGGGAGGTCACAGTTTCGCGATCCTCCTGGCTGGCTTCGCCATTGCCATTGCCGCTGTCCTGACCGGTCTGCACATCCTGACAGGCGGTGAGCAGAAACGCGGCTGTGGCGCTAGCTGCAGTGAACTTCAGAATTCTGGGGTATTTGACTTCTTTTGTCATTGCTCCCTCTTCTCCGGTTTGGGGTGGAGTGTGAACTAGGTTACCCGTTTGAACCAATTGTTGTATACAATCCATTACAGGCATGTTAACGTGGTTCATCACCCGTTCACAGAGCACTCTTGGGCCCAGGACCCCTGTTGACCTCACCCGGCCCACGCGTACCGAATTCTCACCATTCGTTGAGGTAACACCTGGCTGACCTGGAGTTTCAGGTGTTTAGGGGCTATTCACCGTTGAGCGTGGAGCCCTTGTTGGTGGGGGATCCTGCGGCGTCGGCGTGTCTG
>NZ_JABAHY010000009.1 GCF_012641515.1 Nesterenkonia sedimenti
ACCGACGCCGTTGACGACCGGACCATCCGCCAGCGGGAGGCCGATCTGCTCAGCGCCTGGCTGCGCGATGGCCACTGCTACAGCACACCCATCTCAGCCAAGATCTGCGTGATGGTCCCGGAGGAAACACTCACCGGGGACTCAGAGGAACCCGCCATCACCACCGACCGGGCCAGCATCATCCCCGCGGCAGACATCCGAAAACTCGCCGCTGATCCCGAGGCGGATCACGAGTGGTACACCGCAGGCACCCGCACAAATAAGAGACGTGCTGACCGGGACATCCTCTCGGTGGTCTACAACGGGCGCTTCGCACCAGAACGACTACGTGACGCTGTGATCTTCCGCGACGGGATCTGCCAGGCCACTGGCTGCACCATCCCTGCCGAACGATCCGATCTGGACCATCAGATTCCCTACGAACGAGCCGGACCCACCACAGGATCAAACCTCTGGGCACTCTGCCGGAGACATCACCGGCTCAAATCCCACGGGTACCTCCCACCACCGAATGGGGATCCGCCTCCAGTAAGCCCGGCCGAGAGTTCACACCGTAGGGCCGCGTAGAAGGACACTCACTCCAATTGCTCGCTTAACTGAACCTGCCCAGCGGGACAGGGAACGTACTCTCCTACCCCGCTGGGCAGATAACAGGCGTAGAAACCCGGAATTTAGCCGGGGTGAGTCATGCTCATAACATCGAGGGCCTTATCCAACTGCTCCTCGGTGAGCTCACCGCGCTCGAGGTAGCCCAGAGCGACCACGGCTTCGCGGACGGTGACCTTGTTCTTCACTGCGTGCTTAGCAATCTCAGCAGCAGCCTCATAGCCGATGTACTTATTCAGCGGGGTCACAACCGAGGGGGAAGCCCCGGCCAGGAATGCTGCACGCTCCTCGTTGGCGGTCAGGCCCTTGATCATCTTGTCGGCCATCACGCGGGAGGTGTTGGCCAGCAGGCGGATGGACTCCAGGAGGTTCTGGGCCATCACGGGGATGCCGACGTTCAGTTCGAAAGCACCATTGGTGGAGGACAGCGCCACAGTAGTGTCATTGCCGATCACCTGAGCACAGACCTGGATGGCCGACTCGCAGATGACCGGGTTGACCTTACCGGGCATGATCGAGGAGCCCGGCTGCAGATCCGGAATAGCGATCTCGCCCAGACCGGTGTTCGGGCCGGAGCCCATCCAGCGCAGATCGTTGTTGATCTTCATCAGGGAGTAGGCGATATTGCGCAGCTGACCGGAGGCCTCCACGAGACCATCGCGGTTGGCCTGAGCCTCAAAGTGGTCACGGGCCTCAGTCAGCGGCAGGCCGGTGCCCTCGGCGAGGTTGGCGATTGCCTTCTCAGCGAAGCCCAGCGGAGTGTTGATACCGGTGCCCACTGCGGTACCGCCCAGCGGAACCTCAGCCACGCGAGGCAGCGATGAGTCCACCCGCTCGATGCCGTAGCGGACCTGAGCCGCATAGCCGGAGAACTCCTGGCCCAGGGTCACCGGGGTGGCGTCCATGAGGTGAGTACGGCCGGACTTCACGACCTCAGCGAACTCCCCGGCCTTCTCCTCCAGCGCGGTGGCGAGGTAGTCCAGGGCAGGCTTGAGATCGTTGATCAGAGCGCCGGTGGCAGCAACATGCACCGAGGTGGGGAACACGTCATTGGAGGACTGCGAGGCGTTGACGTGGTCATTGGGGTGGACCTCATTATCCGACCCCTTCTCCTTGAGGTACTTATTGGCCAGGGTCGCCAGCACCTCATTGGTATTCATATTGGAACTGGTGCCCGAACCGGTCTGGAAGACATCCACCGGGAAGTGCTCATCCAGCTCCCCGGAGATGACCTGGTCGGCGGCATGGACAATAGCCTCGGCCAGTTCGTTGTCCAGCACACCGAGTTCCGCATTGGCCTGAGCGGCAGCCTTCTTCACCTGCGCCAGGGCCTGGATGTGGGTGGCCTCCAGAGTGCGCCCGGAGATCGGGAAGTTCTCCACAGCACGCTGGGTCTGCGCACGGTAGAGCGCGTTGACGGGCACTTTGACCTCGCCCATCGTGTCGCGCTCAATACGGTATTCGGTCTCAGTCATGGCATACTCCCGGAACTCGACGGTAGGTGGTGAGCCGCAGTCCGGCTCAGTCTTCAGCCATCCTATCTACCGGGCGGACCAGCCGCCGTCCATGACATAGGCCGAACCGGTCACCATCGCCGAAGCATCCGCGGCCAACCACAGTGCCAATGAAGCCACCTCCTCAGGCTCCACCAGACGCTTCACTGCCGCTTCGGTCAGCATGACCTGCTCGACGACGTCCTCCTCGCTGATTCCGTGGATCTTCGCCTGGTCAGCAATCTGCTTCTCCACCAAGGGAGTGCGCACATAACCGGGGTTGATGCAGTTCGACGTCACCCCGTGTGGGGCTCCCTCCAGGGCGGTGACCTTTGAGAACCCCTCCAGGGCATGCTTAGCCGAGACATATGCCGATTTATAGGCGCTGGCCCGGATCCCATGAATAGAGGACAGGTTGATGATCCGCCCGAAACCACGCTCATACATCCCCGGCAATACAGCTCGGGTCAGCAGAAAGGGTGTCTCCACCATCAGCCGGTGAATCAGGCGCCAATCCTCAGGGACAAACTCATGGATAGCTGCCACCCGCTGTACCCCAGCGTTGTTGACCAAAATATCGGCCTCAAGGCTCAGCGACTCCAAGGCCGCGGTGTCCGAGAGATCAGCCACCCAGGCCTTACCGTCCAGCTCATCGGCCAGGGGCTGGGCGGCCTCCGCATTGAGATCACAGACGGTGACCTCAGCCCCCGCGGCAGCAAAGGCCCTCGCGCAGGCAGCCCCAATCCCAGAGGCACCTCCGGTGATGATCGCCCGGCGCCCGGCCAGGCTTGGGCCCTGTACATCCTGATTCACAGTCATCTGCTCCTACTCCTGGATGTGAACTCGTTACTGTCAATGATCAGCCCAGCAGGGTCACACCGGCGACAAGCAGGGCGACCACAGTGGTCGGAATGGCCAAAGTGACCATGCCGATGTCCTTATACCCCTGCCGGTGGGTCAGCCCACAGACGATCAGCAAGGTGATGACCGCACCCGAATGCGGCAGGGTATCCAGACCGCCGGCCGCCATGGCCGTCAGCCGGTGCATAATCTCCAGGGAGGTTCCCTCATCCTCGGCCATCGCCCGCAGGTCACCGCCCAAGGCGTTGAGCGCAATGGTCATACCGCCCGAGGAAGAACCGGTGAGCCCCGCAGTGATTGAGACTGTGACCACCGAGGTCACCAGGGCATTGGCACCCATGCCGAAGATCGAATCACGGATCACAGCGAAGGCGGCCACGGAGGCTACCACCGCCCCATAGCCAATCTCCGAAGCCGTGGAGAAAATCGGCAGCAGCGAGCGCTTAGCACCCTCGTAGAACCCGGTCTTCAGCTCCTGCCGGTGGCGGAAGTTCAGCACAATCACCAGCCCGATGGCGGCCACAATTCCCAGCAGCACCGCCCAGAGTCCGGCACGGTCATCCAGGCCGATTCCGCCAAAGGTGTCTTCCTCCAGATAGGACCAGTCAAGACGAGGGAAGATGAATAGTGTGCAGGCAAAGTTCACGGCGAAGACAGTGGCCAGCGGCAGGAAGGGCACCACATTATTCGGCGGGGCCAGGACTGCCACAGGTGCCGAGGCGCCGTCGTCGGCCATTCCGCCTGAGACCTTCTCGGACTCCTTGGAGTCGAAGTACTCCCCCTTGGCCTTCAGGCTGCGGCGGCGGTACTCCAACCACAGCAGCCCGATCCCCAGGATCAGCACTGCACCGGTAATACCCACCCCGGCGCCGGCAAAGGAACCAGTGGCGAAATGCTGTGCGGGGATGATGTTCTGCACCTGAGGCGAACCCGGCAGGGCGGTCATAGTGAAGGTGAAGATGCCCAAGGCGATCGTGCCGGGGATCAGACGGCGTGGAATATTGGCCACTCGGAACATCTCCCGAGCCAGGGGATACATCACGAAGGCGACGACGAAGAGACTGATTCCGCCGTAGGTCATCAGTGCCGAGGTGATCACCGTGGCCGGGATCGCACCCTTACTGCCGATCCACCCGGTGACAATCCTGGCGATCGCCTCGGCATAGCCGGTGACCGTCATCAGGATGCCGAATATCGCTCCGGTGAGGAAGACCGGGAAGAAATCCCCGACGAACCCCGCAAGGGCAGGCATATAGACCTCGGTATAGGAGGCCAGGATCGGCGCCCCGGAGAAGACCACACACACCACCGAACAGATCGGGGCCGCAATGATGACCGGCATCCCGCGGTAGGCCAATGTGATCAGCAGAACCAGCGAGAGAATGATGCCGAAGATTCCCAGGAGCATTACGCCTCCATGTCAGTTACCAGGTATTCACCGGAGGTGACATTACATCAGACATGTGACTCACACCACACCAGGGTTAAATCAGGGGGTGACGCAGGACTGATCTTCCGTACGATGGGACTATGACGGATAAGGCCGATCCCTCCCTCGGCAGCGACCTCAAAGCTGCCATGAAACGAACATTCATCCCCGTGCTGGTGCCCCTGGTGATCATGTGGGTGATGTTCCTGTTCTTCATGATCTTTGGAAACCAGTTCAACCGAACCCTCGCCCTGGAGGCGCGGACGGTCTCAGGGCTGAGCGGAATCCTCTTTATGCCGCTGCTGCACGGCGGAATCTGGCACCTGATCAGCAATACGATGTCCTGGCTGGTGCTGGGCGGGATGACCTCCATGCTGACCAAGCGCTTCACCTCGGTGATGCTGGGCCTCTGGCTGCTCTCCGGGGCGATCCTCTGGGTCATCGGCACCCCCTGGCACCCCGGCAGCGTCGGCTACCACGTGGGCGCATCAGCGGTGATCTACGGCTTCGCTGCCTTCATCATCACCTATGCGATCCTCGCCCGGCGGTTCCTGGCGATGATCTTCGGAATCTTCGTCGCCTTCGCCTATGGCATCTCCATGCTGATGAACCTCATCCCCGGCACCCAGGGGATCTCCTGGACCGGTCACCTCGCCGGCGCCATCGCGGGTGTGCTTGTGGCCTTCATCCTCACCAAGGAGGCCCGGGAGGCTCGGGCCCAGAAGAAGGCCCCCATGGCTGCCGCGTCACCGGCCGTTGAGGGAAAACCAAACCGCCGCCGCAGCTCATCGAAGAAAAACGATGAGAGCGACGACGGTATGGATATCGACTACTCGAAGTACATCGAGTAAGCGGCTCAGCCCTCTTCCAGAAGCTCAGTCACCAGGGCTGCGATCCGGCTGCGTTCGCTGCGGGTCAGTGTCACGTGGCCGAAGAGCGGGTTGCCCTTGAGGATTTCGACGACGGCCGCCACACCGTCATGCCGGCCCACCCGCAGATTGTCCCGCTGGGCGACATCGTGGGTCAGTACAATCTTGGAGTTCTGCCCCATCCGGGACATCACGGTCAGCAGGACATTCTTCTCCAGGGACTGGGCCTCATCGACGATCACCCAGGCATCATGGAGGCTGCGGCCGCGGATATGAGTCAGCGGCAGCACCTCCAAAAGTCCGCGGGCCATGATCTCCTCGAGCACGTTCTCACTGACCAATGCGCCGAGGGTGTCATAGACGGCCTGACCCCAGGGGTTCATTTTCTCCGCCTCGGTTCCGGGGAGGTAGCCCAGTTCCTGACCACCCACGGCGTACAGCGGGCGGAAGACGATGATCTTCTTATGCTCGCGCCGCTCCAGGACTGCCTCGAGTCCGGCGCAAAGAGCCAGGGCTGATTTGCCGGTTCCAGCCCGTCCACCCATGGAGACAATGCCGATCTCGCGGTCCATGAGCATATCGATGGCCAGGCGCTGCTCGGCGGAGCGGCCGTGCAGCCCGAAGACCTCCTTATCCCCCCGGACCACCTGAACGTATTTCTTAGAGGTCGCATCGATCTTCACCCGGCCCAGGGCGGAGCCGTGTCCGGATTGGATGACCAGGCCGGTGTTGGTGGGCAGATCATCGGCGGCGTCGAGCTCAATCCGCTCGCCGTCGTAGAGCTCCCCGACCTGTTCCTCAGTGGCGGTGACCTCCGCCAGACCGGTCCAGCCGGAGTCGGCCACCCACTCATTGCGGTACTCATCGGCCGAAAGCCCCATGGCCGAGGCTTTGACCCGCATGGGCAGATCCTTCGAGACGACAGTGACCTCGCGGCCCTCATCGGCGAAGGACTTCGCCACTGCAAGGATCCGGGAGTCATTGTCACCGTGGCGGAATCCGACCGGCAGGACATTCTCATTGATGTGGTTGAGTTCGACCAGCAGATGCCCACCCTCGTCATTGAGTGGGATGGGCTGGTTCAGCGCCCCGTAGTTGACCCGGAGTTCATCCAGCAGCCGCAGGGCGGAGCGGGCGTAGTACCCCAGTTCGGAGTCGTGGCGTTTCTTCTCAAGTTCGGAGATCACCACAATCGGGATGATCACCTCGTGCTCGGCGAATCGGAGCACAGCTTTGGGGTCGGAGAGCAGGACCGAGGTGTCCAACACATAAGACTTCTGGGCCAGTTCGGCCGCTACAGCAGTCTCGAGTTCCTCAGCAACGTCGGGGGTGGTGTTCAAGGAGGCCACAGTTTCTCCAGACCGGGGGCGAACTCGGCAGCGCGGCGGAGCAGTCATAAGCCTGTTCCTGAAACTCTTCCCCAAGTTCAGTCTCAGGCTCGTCCTCCGCTGCGAGCGACGGCACGTCCCCGCAACGATAGTCGGGCGGTGGTCGGTCAGCCCCAAGCAGCCAGTTGCCCAGCCAGGGACCGTACCGGCCCCAACTGCGTATCGGCATCAAGCTGTGGGCCTTCCGGTCAGTGTTCTGACGTTTCCCAATGTAGACCGCGCGACCCCGTGACCGTGCGCAAAACACCGAACTGTATGTGACAGGTAGGTAAACAGTTGCTGAAGCCGCCAGTTCAGCTGCCGAAGCGCCGCTGCCGGTTGGCGAAATCGCGAAGGGCTCGCAGAAAATCAACCCGTCGGAAGTCTGGCCAGAGCGCCTCGGCGAAGTAGAACTCGGAATAGGCCGACTGCCACATCAGGAAACCGGAGAGCCGCTGCTCCCCCGAGGTGCGGATGATGAGGTCCGGATCAGGCTGCCCGCGGGTGTAGAGCCGCTGAGAGATCATCTCCGGGGTCAGCTCCGCGGCGACCTCGGCCGGAGTCTTCTCACCATCGGCCTCGCGCAGGAGGTCTTTGACGGCGTCGACAATTTCCTGGCGCCCGCCGTAGCCGATGGCCACATTCACATGCACACAGGGATCCTCCACCTCACCGGTTTTGGCGGTGACCTTCGGGATTGCCCCAGTGGCATTGGTGACATCCCAGAGCTTGGCGGCAAGGGGCTCGGGCAGCAGCTCGGGCTGCCCCACGGGGTGCACCCGCACCGGACGGCCGCCGGGCCGGGATTCGGCCAGCCGGTCGAGGGTGTCGCTGATGATCTCCAGCAACTGCTCCAGCTCAGCCTCGGAGCGGTTCATATTGTCAGTGGAGAGCATATAGAGGGTCACAGTGGGGATATTCAGCTCCGCACACCAGCCGATGAACTCCACAATCTTGTCCGCCCCAGCCAGATGCCCATCGGCTGTAGGACTGCCGGCGAGTTTGGCCCACCGCCGGTTGCCGTCGACCACCACACCGATATGCTGCGGGATCCGCGGAAGCGGGAGGTCCCGGCGCAGGCGACGCTCGTAGACCGTGTACGCGAGGTCGGTCAGCCCCAGGAGCGATCGTTTGATGGGTCCCCGTTCATTCACCTGCCCCACTGTAGAGGATGTGACTGTGACCAAGCTTCATCCAGAATAAGTTACTCACCGGTCACTTCTGGGCGTACACTAGATATATGGGAACACGAACTGGTGATGTGGCACCGGCGGATCGGCTCTTCGACACCGATGTGCCGCTGAAGCCACGGATGCGCGGCTGGCTGCATGCCGGCATGGTGCCGCTGGCACTGGCTGCCGGGATCGTCGTCGTCGTTCTTGCCCCGACTGCCCAGCTGAAGATCGCCTCTGCGGTCTATGCGATCACCGGTCTGCTGCTGTTCGCAGTCTCGGCCACTTATCACCTGGGGCGGTGGTCACCGCCGACTGCCCGGCTGCTCAAACGCCTGGATCACACCAATATTCTGCTGATCATCGCCGGCACCTATACCCCGCTGACTCTGGCCCTGCTGGAGGATCCGGCCCGGACCATTCTGCTGAGCGCGGTGTGGGTCGGGGCCCTGGGCGGGGTGGCCTTCCGGCTGTTCTGGACCGATGCCCCGCGCTGGCTCTACACGATCTTCTACATTGTGCTGGGCCTGGCTGCCGTGTGGTTCATCGGTGATTTCTTCGCCGCTGATATCGCTGCTGCCGTGCTGGTCTGCGCCGGTGGTGCCGCCTATATCACCGGGGCGATCTTCTATGCGCTGAAGCGGCCGAATATCTCCCTGCAGTGGTTCGGCTTCCATGAGCTCTTCCACGCCTGCACTCTGGTGGGCTTCATCTGCCACTACATCGCGATTGTGATGGGGCTCTACACCTAGAGCAGCTGGGCCAGGGCCTCATCAACTGACGACGACGGCGCCAGGCACCTAGCTGCCGCCGGAGAGTTCAGGCAGATACTGACCTGAAGCTCGTTCCCGTCACTGATGACTGATGCATCTACCGGCTCCACTGGGATGCCATACCGGGCACCTGCGGCCCGGACCTCTTCGAGATCCTCAGGCCCAGCGCTGAAGACCCGCAGTGCCGGGGAGCTGCGATGGGCCCGGCCGGCTGCCAGCAGCGATCCACCCACCGCCAACGGCGCCTTGGCCGCCAATGCCGGCACATGCTGCAGAATCTGATCCGGGGTGATCATTTGAGCCCCCTTCTGGATGCGGACCTCAAGGGCCTCAGCCGACTGCAGTGCTTGGGCCAGGGAGGCGATACTGCTGGGCTCGGGACCGTCCACGGGGGTGGCATGGGCCGCCAGGGCCGCTGAGCGTAGGAGCCCGCCCTCATCCAGGGAGTCCAGAATGGCCGACGCACCGGTGGGGCCTGGACCTTCAGCCTCAGTGATGAAGTTCGCCACGGTGAATTCCAGCAGTGCCGTTCCGCGCTGCAGCCAGGTGGTCGCATTCTCTGCCATACCGGCCAGTGCGAAGCACATACTGGCGGTATTGGCATGATCGGCCAGTGTGCCGAGCCCCTCGCCGCGGACTCCGTCGTAGGAGGTGCGGTAGACCCGGTCGTTCTCAACATGGATATCCCAGAGCCGCTGGGCCACTGAGATTGCGAAGTCCAGGACTTCCCGATCTGCCCAGGTGGCACTTGCCTGCACTATGGAGGTCACTGCCTGGGCGTTCCATGCGGCCACGATCTTCTCGTCTCGGGCCGGCTGCTGGCGGCCGCTGCGGATGCGCTGCAGCTCCGGGAGCACCTGCTGCCAGAGCTCGAGGTTCTCCCCGGTCAGCGGCTCATCGAAGTGCAGGGTCCGGGGTGTGGCACTGGTGATGTTCAGCGGTGCCCCAGAGCGCAGTGCGTGCTCATCGGCGGGAACCCCGCGGTTGAGTTCAGCAAGGGCTTGGGACTGCTGCTGGCTGAGCCCACTGGCAAGCCCTGCCTCGATCAGCTGATCATCGCTGAAGAGATAGGTATCTCCCTCGGCGTGGGTGCCGTCCTCGTAGACCGTATCGGCATCCAGGGAGGAGGCCAGCAGTCCCTGCTCGGTGAGCATCCTCAGTTTCAGCCATTGGATGCTCCGGCGGGTGAGGTCCTCGGCCATCTGGCGAGTCTCTGCATCGGCTGCCGGATGTCGGCTCAGCCGGGCATAGGAGCCGATGAGCTGGGCATTGTCGTAGAGCATCTTCTCGAAATGCGGCAGCTGCCAGGCCTTATCGGTGGCATAGCGGGCGAAACCGCCCTCGATATGGTCGAAGAGCCCCGAGCGGGCCATGGCCTCCATCGTGTGCAGGGCCAGACCGCCGGCTCTGTCGTCACGGCCGCTGTGCAGTGCCCACGATGATTCCTCCAGCAGCCAGTTCAGCAGGGGTGAGGGTGGAAATTTCGGTGCTGCCCCGAACCCGCCGTGGACGGGGTCTTCCTCCTCCACAAGAGCCTCCAGGGCAGCGGTGGCCAGCTCCTGGTGGCTATCACCTGAGTCTTCGCTGGGAATCAGGGTGGCCAGCTGGGACTGTTTGCGCCGCTGGTTGGTCAGTGCCTCGGCGATACTGCCGGCCTGCTCCTCTACCTGGTCCCGCCTTTGGGTCCAGGCCTCCCATACGGCATCGAGGACTTCGGTGAATCCGGGCATCTGCCCCATCCGCTGGGGTGGGAAATAGGTTCCGGTGTGAAAGACCTTGCCCTCGGCTGTGGTGAAGACGCTCATCGGCCAGCCGCCCTGACCGGTCATCGCCTGGGTAGCTGCCATATAGGCGTCGTCGACCTCGGGGTGCTCCTCCCGGTCGACTTTGATGCTGAGGAACCGCTGATTCAGGACCGCGGCGACTTCCTCGTCCTCGAAGGACTCCCCCGCCATCACGTGGCACCAGTGGCAGGCTGCGTAGCCGATGGAGATGAACACCGGCACATCCCGCCGCTGGGCCTCGGCGAAGGCCTCGCTGCCCCAGGGCCACCAGTCCACCGGGTTATGCGCATGCTGCCGGAGGTATGCGGACTGGGCGTCAGCGAGGCGGTTCGCCATGGCTCTCAGCCGGAGTACGGGGTGGCCGAGAGGATCTCGACCTCGATATCGCTGCCGTTGGGCGCCTGGTAGGAGACTTTGTCGCCTTCTTTGGCGCCGCTGATGGCCTCGCCCATCGGGGAGGCGTCGGAGTAGACGGAGAGATCCGTGTTGCCGGCGATCTCTCGGTTGCCGAAGAGGAACTCCATCTCGCGGCCGGCCACTTTGGCCTTGACGAGCATGCCGGGTTCAACCACACCATCATCCGGCGGGGTACCGCCGACCCGGGCGTTCTCCAGCAGGTGGGTGAGGTAGGCGATACGGGCCTCAGCCTTGCCCTGCTCCTCCTTGGCCGCGTGATAGCCGCCGTTCTCCTTGAGGTCGCCTTCGTCACGGGCTGCTGAAATCCGCTCAACGATCTCCTGCCGGCCGGGGCCCTTGAGGTGCTCCAGCTCTGCTGAGAGGCGATCATAGGCCTCCTGCGACAGCCACTGAGCGTTCTCGTCGGTCTCGGGCGTATTCGTTGCCACGGTGCTCTCCTCTTTCCTATGCCTTGGCGGCGGTTTTAGGGTCCACCTAAATACAGACCCCGCCGGGGGCGTTCCCGACGGGGTTGTTGCATGATGAAAACATCGTAGGCGCCCTGACCTGGAATCTCAACGATTTTCCTCAGTATTGCGCCTATTGTGAACGAGCTGAGGGAGGCTGCTGAGCTGCTCAGTCCTCCAACAGCCAGCAGGAGTCCACCACTCCGCTGACACCGCGGTACTCAGTGCGCAGCTCCGAGGTGTAGTACTGGGCGCGATCTGCCTCTCCGCCGCCTTCATGAGGACCGATGGTCACCAGGCGGGAGCCGACGATGGCGTAGGACTCATCGAGCACATGGAGCATGCACTGGGCGGTGGCATCGAAGTCCTTGGTCACCTCATATTCCACTGTGGCCCGGGTATCGGATTCGATGGTGTAGCCGACATCCTGGTACTCCAGCTGCCCGGAGGCTAAGCCGATGGTGAACCATGCGGAGACGGCCACAGCGATCACCAGCGCGGCGATGACGGCGATCTTCTGCCCCAGTGGGGTGATCCGCCGTTTTGTGGGGGTCCCATAACGCTGCGCCAACTCTGTGTGGTCATAGTCACGGGCGGATTCGATGGCGTTCATTACCGGCTATTCTACTGTCCATGCGTGACCAGTCTTTCACCGAGTCCCATGGAAGCGGTTCCGGCACGGTACCGGCCGATGACCCCCGGGCCGCCCAGGCAGGGGCCGCTCTGGCCCAGCAGGCTCCGGAGTCCCCGGCCCTGCCCGATTCCACCGGACTGCGCCTGCTGGCGGTACACGCTCATCCTGATGATGAATCCTCCAAGGGCGCTGCCATGATGGCCGCCTATGTGGCTGCCGGGGCACGAGTCATGGTCGCCACCGCCACCGGAGGCGAGGAGGGCAGCCTCCTGAATCCGGCGGCTGGCGAGATCCAGCAGTGCCACCGGGACCTCGCCGGTGTCCGCCGCCTGGAGATGGCCGAGGCAGCTGAGGCCCTGGGCATTGAGCACGTCTGGCTGGGCTTCAGCGACTCCGGCCTGCCCGAGGGCGATCCCATGCCCCCGCTCCCCTACGGCTCCTTCGCCACCCTGGACATTGAGCATGCCTCTGCCCCCCTGGTGCGGCTGATCCGCCGGTTCCGGCCACATGTTGTCACCACTTATGACGAATCCGGCGGCTATCCCCATCCGGATCACATCATGACCCACCGGATTTCGATGGAGGCCTATGAGGCCGCTGGCGATCCGGAGCGCTATCCCGACTGTGGTGAGCCCTGGCAGCCGCAGAAGCTCTACTACGACCGCGCTTTCAACCCCGCACGACTGAAGGCCCTGCATGAGGCACTGGTCGAAGCCGGTATCGAATCCCCCTATGGTGAGCGCCTGGCCCGCTGGGAGGACGGCGAGCGACCGGATTGGCTCACCGATCACCAGGCCACCACCCAGGTCCCGGTGGGCGACTATCTCGAGGCCCGGGATGCTGCCCTGCGTGCGCACCGCACCCAGGTCGAGCCCGAGGGCTTCTTCTTCGCCACCCCGAATGATTTTGTGCGCGAGGTGTGGCCCTATGACGATTTCGTCCTGGTGGACTCCAAAGTCGAGACCTCGATCCCGGAGGATGACCTCTTCGCCGGTTTGCGTTGAAGACCGGTAGAATAGTGCCGTGATCTCCTGGACCGACACCCTCACCCCCCTCCTGACCCAATGGTGGCCCGGTGGTGGCGGTGAAGAATCTCCTGACCTGGCTCCGGGGATCTCTGAATCGGATATCAGCCCGGGGATCGAGGGCTTTCTGTTCACTGCCCTGATCGTGGTGCTGCTGATTTTTGTGGTCCGTGATCTGGCTAAGCGCACCCGGCGGATGAAGTACCGCAATCAGATGGAGGCCGAGCTCAGCGGTGAAGAGGCTGAGTTCCCCGGTGAGATCACCCCCGCCGAGATCTCTGAGGCTCAGCAGAAGGCCCGCCGTGCTGCTGCTGAGGCCCGATTCGGCCCCAACAGCTAGCAGCTGCCTTCGAGCTAGTTCGTCACCGGCTCGTAGCCCTCGGCGCGCAGGGAGTTCAGCACCAGGGCTGAGTGTTCACTGCCCTTGGTCTCCATATTGATCACAATCGAGACATCCCCCATGGACAGCTCGCCGCCGATCCGGGAGTGATCCACACCGATGACGTTGGCGTCGGTCTCTGCGATGATCCGAGAGATCATGGCCAGCTCACCGGGACGGTCCTTGAGCATCAGCTTCACGGTCAGGAACCGGTCGGCTGCCGAGAGACCGTGCTGAATGACCCGAAGCATGAGCATGGGGTCGATATTTCCGCCGGAGAGAACAGCGACGACGTTCTCCGCCTCGATGCCCAGTTCCTCGAGTTTGCCCTCCATCAGGGCGGCCACACCGACCGCGCCTGCGGGCTCGACCACCAGCTTGGAGCGCTCCATGAGGAAGATCAGCGCCTTGGCGATGGCATCTTCGCTCACGGTGACGACCTCGTCAACCAATTCCTTGATGATCTCGAAGGGGATCTCTCCGGGGCGGCCTACCGCAATACCATCAGCGATAGTGCGCACACCCTGCAGGGGCACCAGAGCATCGGCAGCCAAGGAGGGTGGGTAGGCGGCGGCGTTCTCAGCCTGAACGCCGATGAGATTGATCTTCCGGCCGCGCCGGGCAGCCTCCTGCTTCAGTGCCACAGCGGCCCCGGCCAATAGGCCACCACCACCGATACCCATGATGACAGTATCGACTTCAGGCTCTTGGTCCAGGATCTCAAGGCCGATGGTCCCCTGTCCGGCCACAACGTCGGTGTGGTTGAAGGGGTGGATGAACACGGCTCCGGATTCCTCAGCGAAACGCTGGGCCTCGGCCAGGGCCTCATCCACATTGGATCCGTGCAGTACAACCTCTGCACCGTGGTCGCGGGTTGCGGCCAGCTTGGGCAGCGCGACACCGCGTGGCATATAGATAGTGGCCTGAACACCGAGTTTCTTGGCTGCCAGAGCCACACCCTGGGCGTGGTTGCCGGCGGAGGCCGCCACGACGCCACGGGCCTTCTCCTCATCGGAGAGCCGACTCATCCGTACATAGGCGCCGCGTACTTTGAAGGAGCCGGCCCGCTGCAGGTTCTCAGCCTTGAGGTGGACGGTGGCTCCGAGCATCCGGCCCAGGGCGCGTGAATGCTCCATGGGGGTGTCGACAATGACCCCGTCGAGCAGGCCCCGTGCAGCCTCGATGTCTTCGATCTGTACGCTGAGTTCGCGTCCGGGGAGCTGCTGGTCCACGGTTTGGGTCATGAGTCTTTGGTGTCCTTCTTCTCTTCAGCTGCTGCGGTCTCATCGGAGTCGCCGGCCTCAGTGGATCCTGGCTGGTCCTCCTGCTGGCGCCGGCCGAATGGCGGGCGGTCAGGATCCAGTCCCGGAATGGTCTCGAAGATGCGGCGCTTCAGGGTCGCCATCGTGGCCTGTTCCTCTGCCTCGAGGCGTTCCTTATGGGCTTCCTTGCGAAGGGCCTCTTCCTTGACCGTGCGTTCCATCTCCAGAGCTTCTTCATCACCGCGCCACTCCTCACGGTTGATGTACTGAGTGGAGCGCTTGATGAAGGCCAGCACCGGCACTGCCACCAGCGCACCGAAGATGCCGATCAGGGTGGTGCCGGCAGTCACGGCCAGAACAACGGCCAGCGGGTGGAGTTTGACGGCCTTACCCATGACGATCGGCTGCAGAACATTGGACTCGATCTGCTGGACCAGGATGACCACGCCGAGCATGATCAGTGCGGTGGTGAAGTCGTGGGCAACCCAGGCGAGCAGCACTGCGACTGCACCGGTGACGACGGCACCGACCACCGGGACAAAGCCACCGAAGAAGACCAGCACCGCAATGGGCAGGGCCAGTGGAACATCCAGGATGAGAGCACCGATATAGATACCGACGGCGTCCACAAAGGCCACCAGGACCTGGACCCGCATATACGTGGCCACAGCAGTCCAGCCGCGGCGGCCGGCGCCGTGGATGGCCGGGCGGTGCTTGGCGGGGCTGAAGAGCACCAGGAAGTCCCAGATCTTACGACCATCGGCCAGGAAGAAGATCAGGGTGAAGAGCACCAGCACGGTGCCGATGGCAATATTGGTCGCCGCGGAGCCCACGCCCATGGCCCCGGACATAATCGCGTCCTGGTTCTGTTCAATCCAGCTGAAGAGCTCATTGATCCACTGGTTGAACTCCTCGGTGGAGATTTCCAGTCCGAAGCTCTGGGCGGTCTCATCGGCCCAGTTGATGGCCTCGAAGATACCGGCCTCGACCTGGTTAGCCATCTCCCCGAAGCCAGTGATGATTTCTTGGCCCACGAAGTAGAGGATGCCGAAGACCACGCCCAGCAGAGCCAGGATTGAAGTCATCGCCGCCAGGACCCTGGGGAATTTAGCCTTCAGCAGCAGATTATGCAGAGGCCTCAGCAGGGTCGCCAACAGTCCCGCAATCATCAGCGGGATGAGGATGAGCATCACATGGCCCAGCAGCCAGATCGCCACTCCGACGGCGATCAGGATGATGATGACTCGCCATGCCCATTCGGCGGCGATCCGTACGCCCCAGGGGATGTCCTCGCGCAGCCGCTGCTCATCCGATAGCCGGGGCGAGGCCGTCCCTACGGGTTCGGCCACGGCGGGGTTCTGGGCAGCGTAGGTAGTTGGCGAGGCCTGAGAGGCGCCCTCCGGCGCATTTTCTGGTGAGGAACCAGTACTCATGTGTTCCATCTTGTCATGGAAAGTGGTCGAGCACGCAGTGGATACAACAAAACCCGCCGTAGACCAATTGTGGGGCTACGACGGGTTCTGTCGTAAAAGACTGAGGTCAGTCGGACATCGAGCGCAGGATGACGATCACGCGCAGGATCTCGATGTAGAGCCAGACCAGGGAGGCGGTCAGGCCGAAGGCTGCTGCCCAGCCGTACTTCTGGGCCACACCTGCCTCGACGCCTTCCTGGATGTTGGTGAAGTCAAGGACCAGAGAGTAGGTGGCCAGCAGAATGGCGAAGGCACCGATGGCCACACCGAGCCAGCCGGCACGCATACCGAACATGCCGATATCGGTGAACAGCACCAGGCCGAAGTTGACCAGGCTGAACACGAGGTAAGCGACCGTAGCGACCAGGAAGAACTTGGTGAGCTTGGGAGTGGCACGCACCTTGCCGGACTTGAACAGCGCCAGCACAGTGCCGAAGACCACCAGGGTCGCGGTGACTGCCTGGAAGGCCACACCCGGGTACATCAGCTCGAAGACCCAGGTGATTGCGCCCAGGAAGAAGCCCTGAGTCAGGGAGTAGGCCAGGATCAGCCCGGGGTTGGGCTCGCGCCGGAAGGCGTTGACCATGGCGAGCACGAATCCGGCCAGCACTGCGACCAGAGCCATGCCCATCACGAACTCGGGCACCATCGAAGCCAGGGTGACGGCCACACCTGCACCGAGGAGTACTGCGGCGAAGCTGATCAGGGTCTTGCGGATGACGTCGTCGTAGGTCATCGGAGTGCCCTCGAAACCTGCGGCATCGGGCAGGTTGTACTGGGCCTCGAGCTGCTCCGCACGCGGAACCCCGTGCTGCTGAGCATAGGTCTGCTGGTTCTGATCCTCACGGACAGTGCCCTGGTCAGAGTTCATGTAGAAGCGGCGGCGCTCACGTGCGCGCTGCCCCTCTTCATTGTTCTTGAACTCGGTCGGCATAGCAGCAGAGTTGAAGGCTGGGTTGCTCGAGCTGCCGAAATTGATGGCCATAGTGGTTCCGCTCTCCTTCGAATGGGTTCGTCGTCAACGGCGAATCCGTAGCTTGTATCCATTCTAACCATGTATGGGGCTGAATTATGCCGTCTGGCTCACAGATCCTCTGGCATAGTGGTCGGGTGATTCCGCTCTATCGCCCGGGGCATTCCCTCCTGCACCGCACTCCCGCGTGGCTGAAGCTTGCCCTGATGTTGGCTCTGGGAATCCTGATCGCTGCCTGGCGGGATCATTGGCAAATCGCCGCTTCCGCCTGGGCTGCGGTGCTGGCCGGTTACCTTCTGGCACGCGGCCCACTGCGCGGGTTGCGGGACCTGGGGGCGATGCTCTGGCGATTGAAATGGCTCGCTGTCCTGATAGTGATCCCCCAGCTGATCTTCCGAGATTACGACGACGCCGCCATCACGACCCTTCGGATTCTGGCGGTGGTGCTGCTGGCGGGTCTGTTTACGTTGACCACTCGGGTCTCCGATGTCATGGAGTTGATCCTGCGGCTTTTCACCCCGTTGGAACGGGCCGGGCTGGGCAGGATAGGTCTGACCGCGGAGCGGGTGGGACTGGCCATGTCCCTGGCCATGCGATCAGTTCCGGTGGTCTTCGGCTTCTATTCTGAGATTCGCCGCGCTCGGCAGGCACGAGGTGTGCGTTCTGGGGTCACCGGGACGGTGAAGATGACTACTCCCCTATTGGTGATGACCCTGCGGCATGCGGATCAGACCGCGGAGGCTCTGGCAGCCCGCGGGGTGCGCTGAGACTGAATCCTCGGCCGGGCGTTTACCGAGTGTTCACCGCCGGGCTACCGCCGTGGTGCGTGGAGTTCAATCCCTCTCCCTAAGTTACTCGTCGTATGAGGAGGCCTCTCAGTGCTGGGAGAACGCAGAGTACGGCGGCCCCTGGCGCGAGGGCGATAATGCCGCCCACTATGACCTCTTCAGCGCCGGTGGTGAGGACTTCATCGCTGTGCATCTCCCCTATGGCCACTCCACCCTTCTGGGCCACTATCCCTGGGCCAATGAGGTCCTGGCCGCCTATCCGGACCGCAATGCCATCATCCTGACCCACCAGTACCTGCGGGCTTCCGATGATCCTGCGGCTGAGAGCGGTCTGGGCCGCTATGGGATCGATCCCCTCTACGGCTTCGGCGGGCATGCCCCGATGCTCCGGGAGCGCGTGGTGAATCAGAACGACAATGTCTTCCTGGTCCTCTCCGGTCACTACCACGGTGTGGCCTGGGAGGTGAACTACGGGAACGAGGGCAGGTGGTCGATGAGTTCACCATCCCGGTGAACCTCAACACCCGGACCACCACCGTGCAGACCGATCAGATCTTCCTGGGTGAGGCCCCCGCTGCTCCGGAGGAGGAGCCGGCCGAGGAGCCGTCCCCTGCTGACGACGAGACTCCCTCTGAGGAAGCCACACCCACAGACGAGGCAACACCTGCCGAAGAGCCGACTTCCCCCGAGGAAACAACTCCTACTGAGGAAGTTGAGGAGTCTGTGGAACCCTCCGAGGAAGCTTCACCTACAGAGGAGGAAACCCCTGCGGAGTCCGAGCAGGAGACCCCTGCTCCGGAAGAGGCCCCTGCCCCTCCGACACCTGTGGCTCAGTGTGAGATTTCCGGTGGCACCTGGGATGAGCTGGACTGGGAGGCTGCCAGTGGGGACCTCTCTGAGGAAACCACTGGTCAGTTGGAGCTTCTCTCCGATGAGGCAGCACCTGGCACAGCGGTCGAGGGTGTGCTGAGCGCAGAGGCTGCAGCCAACTGCTCAGAGTTGGTGGCCGCGGTCTTCCCTGGAGGCGCCGGTACTGATGAGCCAGGACTGCCCGTGGAGATCAGCGCGGTCTGGGAGGACGGGTCTATCGTCTTCGAGCTGCCGGATGAGGAGGACCTCCCCGCCGGGCAGGCTGCGCTGGCGGTCTACAGCACTGAAGGCGACACCCTGGGCTGGGCCACCCTGGAGATTCTCTCTCCTGATGAGTTCCCCGAGGCGGAGGAGATCATCAGGCCGTGAGCGTCACCCTCAACCCAACACTGGCCGAACTCGAAGCTGATGAGGATGGCTCCATGGAGGCCGATCTGGTCATCGATGAGGAGGTCGAGGCTGGGGAGTACTCTCTGGTGGTCACCGGCGAAGAATCTGACCGGAGCGGATCTGCTGAGATCGAGGTACTGCCTGCTGAGGGGGACGAGGATGAGATTGCCGCCGCGGCTCCCGGTGATCAGAAGTCTGGTGCTCCCCTGGCTCAGACCGGTGCCAGCACCGCGATGTTGGTCGGCGGTATCGCCTTGGCGCTGATTCTCACCGGCGGTGTGCTCATCGCCCTGCGCCGACGGCAGAGCTGAAAGCTCCCGAGTGTGGGTTCGGGTCCCCCTGGTGGGATTCGAACCCACACTGTATCGATTTTAAGTCGACTGCCATCGCGCGCTCCGCGCGCTCAGGCACTCAATCGCCTCAGAAATGCTCGAGCAAGCTCGGCATTTCGTTCGGCTCAATCGTGCCCCTGCCGGGATTCGAACCCGGACTGAACGGATTTTAAGTCCGCTGCCTCTGCCGGTTGGGCTACAGGGGCGACCGCTTACTTGCTGGCAGTCTTCTTCTTGCCGCCAGCTGCTTCGACGAAGGCCTTTGTGGGGTCCTCGAGGTCGCGCAGCGGGGTGACGTCGCGGCCGAAGATCATCTCGTTGACCCAGCCGCCGGCCACGCGGAGCTTCCGCTCCACAGTGGGGATGGCCATACCGTGGTAACCGCGGTGGGCGGCCCAGGCCAGGACACCCTTGAGCTTGACGCCCATGGGGTTGCCCACGCCCTTGTAGAGACCCAGACCGGCGACAGCGCCGAGGGACTCGTGCTTGTACTCGCTGATCTCACCGGAGGCGAAGCGCACCGAGAAGAGGTTCTTGGCCAGCACCTTGGCCTGGCGGGAAGCGTGCTGAGCGTTCGGCACGCAGAAGCCGCCGGGGCCGGCGCCGGTGAGGTCTGGGATGGCGGCGATATCGCCTGCGGTCCAGGCGCCCTCGATGACCTCGCCGTTCTCGTTGAGGATCTGCAGGGTCGCCGAGCCGGTGATCCGTCCGCGCTCATCCACCGGGAAGGAGGAGGAACGCGCCACAGCATTTGCTGCCACACCGGCAGTCCACACCAGAGTGTCAGCGGCGAATTTGTCCACCTCGGACTTGTCCTTCATGGAGATCAGGGTCAGCTCGCCATCAACGGCCGAGCCCAGGGAGGTGTTCAGCAGCACCTCAACGCCGCGTCCGCGCAGGTGCTCTACTACGCCCTCGGCCTGCTCCTCGGAGACCTCGGGCATGATCCGGCCCATGGCCTCGACCAGCACGATGCGCACATCGGACTGGGCCAGCCGGGGGTTCTGGTCCACAGCAGCCCGGATGATGTCTTCCATCTCGGCGATGCACTCGATACCGGCGAAACCACCGCCGACCACAGTGAAGTTCAGGGCGCGCTTCTTAGCGGCCTCATCGGTCATCACCGAAGCAGTCTCGAGGCGCTCCAGGATGTGGTTGCGCAGCCCGACTGCCTCTTCGATGGTCTTCAGGCCGATGCCGTTCTCTGCCAGTCCCTCGATGGGGAAGACGCGGGTGGTCGCACCTGCGGCCATCACGATGTCCTGGTAAGGCACCTCCACGCTTTCGCCGTCGTCGAGCCCAATGGCTGCGACTTTAGCCTCGTGGTCGACTGAAGTGACCTTGCCGGTGATGATCTCAGTGTCCTTGAGGTGCTTACGGTGCGGGACCACGGCATGCCGTGCCTCGATGTGGCCACCGACCACCTCGGGGAGGAAGGGCTGGTAGGTCATATAGGGCAGGGGGTCCACCAGGGTGACCACACCGCCTGCTGCCTTGACCTTCTTCTGCAGCTGCTGGGCCACAGTCAGACCCACATAGCCGCCGCCGACAATCAGTACACGAGGTTTTTCGGAAAGCTTCAGTGCCATGGGCTCCATCCTATAGGTGTTCAGTGCGGGTCATTGCGGTATTGCGGGCTGAAGGGGCTTCAGCTTCGGTTTCTGCGCGAGAGCAGGTGCAGGGTGGCCAGTAAAAGCAGGAGCACAATGAGCACTCCCCCGGCCACGACAGTCACCGGTCCGGCCCAATCCTGGGCTGTTCGGATATCACTGGCCTGCGGCATCTCGCGGGGTTCACCATCGGGGCCAGCCACCACTCCGGAGTCCTCCGGGATGTCCTCATGGCCGGGCTGCTCATCGTCCTCAGCACGGCGGTGGACCCGGATCCAGTCCTCGAGGGTCTCGTAGTCCCCGGCGTTGAACTCGGGGACGCTGCCGTTGACGGCCTCATCCACATTGAGCACTCCGTGGCCGTATTCGGGGTCCACTCCTGATGCCCCTGTGGAATCCGCGGAGGCGAGCAGACGGTGTTTGACCTCGGCTGCCGAGAGTCCAGGGTGGGCAGCCATCACCAGGGCGGCAGCTCCGGTGACGATGGGAGTGGCCCCGGAGGTCCCGTTCCAGTTCGCGTACCCGCCCTCGGGAAGCGCTCCGACCAGCGGCTCGGAGGCGGCGGCGATATCGATGGCGATGCCCTGGGAGGAGGCGTCCTCGCTGATATTGCGGTCTTCATCGACCCCGGCGACTGTCAGCACGCCCGGGATCGTTGCCGGTGCGCCCACGGAGAAGTGCCCGGAGGCCCGGTTACCGGCCGCGGCGACGACCAGAACATCGTTCTCCTCGGCGTGCATGAAGGCCTCGTCCCAGCTCTCTGGCCAGTCCTGGACCCCGGAGCCGATGGACATATTGATGATGTCCGCCCCGTTGTCCACCGCCCAGGTCACGGCCTCGGCGATCTGCTCCTCAGTGCCGGGCCCATGCGGGTTGGGATCTTCGAGCACCAGGGAGATTGAGAGGATCTCGGCCTTGGGGGCGACGCCGACCACACCGGCAGGACGCTCGGAATATGGGACATCGGGGTCCTCATCGGCCTCCTCTTCGAGTTCCTCCATCCCGGGCAGTTCCCGGGTTTCGTAGAACTCGTCGAGGACTTCCTCATCGACGATCTCGTCGTAATCGTCCCCGTAGGTGTCCTCGAGGCTCTCCTGGAACTCATCGAACCACTCGTCCCACTCGTCGTCGTCGAGTTCGTCGAGCTCCTCGAATTCGGCCAGCTCCTCGGCCTCTTCCTCGTTCTCCTCGATATCCTCACCGCGGCCGGCGGCCAGGGAGGCCACCAGAGTGCCGTGTTCGGTGTACTCCTGCTCCACCGGGGATCCCTCGGAGTCGCCGCCGCCGGAGACATCGGTTCCGCCGATGACGGCGTCTTCGAGCCCGGGGTGGTCGGCGTCGACTCCGGTGTCGATCACCGCGATGGTGATGCCCTCGCCCTGGGTGGTCTCCCAGGCCTCGGCGACCCCGTAGTCTTCCAGCCAGTACTCCTGGTCCCGCCAGGTGATGCCCTGGGCTGGCTCTGCTACTACTGCCGGGGGCACCAGCAACGCTGCGGTGAGTCCGACTGCGCCGAGACCTGCTGTGCGGATTCGGCGACTGGTCATGCTTGGCCTCCTGCTGCGGCGGAAAGGGCGATTCCGTCCAGAATGTCGTGTTCGCTGGCCACTGCCGAGGTGATTCGGCCTTCGGTGACCTTATTGAGGTAGTCGAGGATAGTTCCCCAGATCAACGCGCCTGCACCGATGACATCGACTCGCCCCGGGTGCATGAACGGCATCGCCGCCCGCTGGCTGCGGGTGGTGTTGACCAGGTTGTCCACTGACTGGTGGATAGTGTCCAGGGAGAGTTCGGCACCGTGGATCATCTCGGCGTCGTAATCCTCCAGGCCGAGCCCATGGGCGGTGACAGTGGTGACAGTGCCAGCGACCCCGACAACTGCCTCGGTCTTGTGCAGGGGAATCACCTGGGCGACATCCTCGAGGAAGGACAGAGTCTCGAAGCTGGCCATGGAGCATTCGGTCTCCACAGGCGGATCGGAGCGCATATGCCGTTCAGTGAACCGCACGCAGCCCATATCGGTGGAGATGGCGTGCTGGGCTCCGGCGGAGGTGCCGAGGACGAATTCAGTGGAGCCGCCGCCGAGGTCGACCACCAGGATTTTGCGGTCGGGGTCCCAGTCGAGCACGCTGGCCGCACCTGCGAAGGACAGCCCGGCCTCCTCGGAGCCGCGGATAACCTCGGGGCCGGTGAAACTGGGCACCACCTGCTGCAACCGCTGGGTGATCCCTTTTTCGAAGACCTCTCGGTTGGCCACATCCCGGGAGGCGGAGGTGGCAACGAAGCGCACGGTTTCGGCCCGGTGCCGGTGGATGAGTTCTGCGTAGCCGTCCACCGCCGCGAAGGTCCGTTCCAGGGCTTCGGCGGAGAACTCCCCGGTCTCATCCACCCCTTCACCAAGGCGGACCACGGTCATCACACGCACGACGTCGGTGATCGAACCGGTGTGGGGATCTGTGGTGTCGAGGTCGACATCGGCGATCAGCAGCCGGATGGAGTTGGTTCCGCAGTCGATGGCGGCTACGCGCGTCATGATTCCAGCCTCCTGACATGCCGGGAGAGGTCCTTGGTGGGGACCTCGGCCTCGTGGTCCCAGGCCTGCTGGCAGGTGCAGCTCTGGAGGGTCCACTCATCGGCGATGAGCTCCAGGGTCTCATCCCCCAGCGGATTGAGCCCGGCTCCGGCGGCCAGGGAGTGGCCGAGCAGGGCGTGGAGGCATTTCACCCGATCAGGCATTCCGCCTGCGGTGACGTGGCCGATCTCTTCGACGAGATCGGTGCCTGATTTGACCCGGATGCGTTCGCGTTCGGCGAGGTAGTGCTCATGGGCTCCGCGGTAGCTGGCGGCGAGCTCCTCATCCTCGGCCAGGCGTTGGCTCATCTCTGCCATGACTCCGGCGGCCTCCTGGCGGGAGGCTGCGGCTGTCAGTGTGGGGTGGGTGAGGTAGAAGGTGGTGGGGAATGGGATCCCGTTGCTGAGCCGGGGGGCGGTGCTGGCCACCAGGGGGTTGCCGCAGCGACACCGGGCGGGGATCTCGACGACGTCGCGCACGGGTCTGCCCAGCTGCAGACTCAGGGTGTCCAGATCTGCGGCGGTGGGCTCGGAACGGATGCCGGTTGCGGCTGCTGCCTCATTCACAGCGCACTAGCCTACTCATCTGCCGATTCGACTACCGAATCCCAGAGCTGATCAGTCCATTCGTCCTGCTCTGGAGCGGTCTCCTCGGCGGAGTCGGTGGTGACCTCTGCTTCGGAGAGGTCCCCGATGACGTGATAGCGCCGCTCCCCCGGCATGACGAGGTTGATCCGTTCCCGGGCCTGCTGTTTGACGTATTCGGGGTCGTCCCAGCGGGCGAGGTCGGAGTAGAGCTCGTCCTGACGCTGTTCCTCGGCGGCGATCTGGTCTGAGAGTTCGTTGAGCTCGGCGCGCTGCTGGAGATAGCTGCGCACGGTGGGGACCAGGAAGGAGATGACCACCAGGGTGACGATGGTCAGCACAATCATCCGTCCGGAGAAGGTCCGTTCGGGCACCAGAGTGCGGGCGCTGACCGGGGTTTTTCTGGAGTTCTGGCCCGAGCTCGGGCTGGGCTTATCAGCCCGTTTTGCCCGTCGGGCGGTGATCGCATCGGGGGTGCGGATCTCTCCGGAGATCTGCTCGCGTTCGGCCAATCGGCGCTGGCGGGCTTTCTCCGCCCGTTCCTGTTTGCGCCGTTGGGCAGCGGTGTGTCCGACCTCCGAGGGTCGTGCGTGTCGGGCCACGGGTGGATCACCGCCTTCGCGGGCTTAACTAGGTATGTCTCGATGGTTCGGCTCACCGACCGAACCATCGAGCACACCAATGATGGGAAGCTATTGGTACCACGCTCAGATTAGTGGGCGCGGACTATAACAGCCCCCCTGGACACGCCCAGATACCCCCGATTGACTAGGAGCTGAATCGAGGGAAGGCATCCTTACCTGCGTAGCGGGCGGCGTCGCCGAGTTCCTCTTCGATGCGCAGCAGCTGGTTGTACTTAGCTACGCGCTCGGAGCGGGCGGGGGCGCCGGTTTTGATCTGCCCGGCGTTTACGGCCACGGAGATATCGGCGATGGTGGTGTCTTCCGTTTCACCGGAGCGGTGGCTGATCATGGTGGTGTAGGTGGCCCGCTGTGCCAGGGAGATGGCATCGAGTGTTTCGGTCAGGGAGCCGATCTGGTTGACCTTGACCAGCAGGGAGTTGGCGGTATCGGCGTCGATTCCCTTGGCCAGTCGATCGGGGTTGGTGACGAAGAGGTCATCGCCAACCAGCTGGACCTTGTCCCCGATTGTTTCGGTCAGGGTCTTCCAGCCAGCCCAGTCGTCCTCGTCGAGGGGGTCCTCGATGGAAACCAGTGGGTAGGCCTCGACCAGTTCCTTGTAGTACTGGCTCATCTGCTCGGGGGTCTTGGCCTCGCCTTCGAAGGTGTAGGCGCCGTCGGAGTAGAACTCGGTGGCGGCCACATCCAGGGCCAGGGCGACATCGGTGCCGGGAGTGTAACCGGCGCGGGTGATGGCTTCGGTGATGAGGTCCAGGGCGTCCCGGTTCGAGGGCAGGTCGGGGGCGAAGCCGCCTTCGTCACCGAGTCCGGTGGACAGTCCCTTCTCCTTCAGCAGGGCCTTCAGTGCGTGGTAGACCTCTACTCCGGCGCGCAGGGCCTCGGAGAAGGTGGCTGCGCCGATGGGGGCGATCATGAACTCCTGGATGTCCACATTGGAGTCAGCGTGGGAGCCACCGTTGAGGATGTTCATCATCGGCACCGGCAGCAGGTGGGCGTTGGGGCCGCCGAGGTATTTGTACAGCGGCAGATCCGAGGCATCGGCGGCGGCCTTGGCCACGGCCAGGGAGACGCCCAGGATCGCATTGGCGCCCAGGGAGTTCTTGTTATCGGTGCCGTCGAGGTCCAGCAGCACCTGATCGACAGTGCGCTGCTCGGTGGCATCAAGGCTCTCCAGGGCGGGGGCGATGACCTCGTTGACGGCCTTGACGGCCGCGGTCACACCTTTGCCGAGGTAGCGGTCCTTATCGCCGTCGCGGCGCTCCACGGCCTCGAAGGCGCCGGTGGAGGCTCCGGAGGGAACGGCTGCTTGGCCGAAGCTGCCGTCGTCGAGCAGAACGTCTACCTCTACGGTGGGGTTGCCGCGGGAGTCGAGGATTTCGCGGCCGAACACACTGGCGATCAAGGACATATGCGCTCCTTATGAGAGTGGTGAGTTATGCGGGAGGGAAGGTGGTGACCTCTCCCAGCCTAGTCGAGACCGGCAGCCCGGCTGGCCTCCTCGGCTTTCTCCTGCTGCTTGATGCGGTTCCAGGCGGCGTCGATCTCTTCGATCGATGCCTGCTGGGGGTTCAGGGTGCCGTCGGGTTCGAAGACATGGGGGTTGCGCCGGATGAGTTTGGCGCAGATGGCCTCGGCGACGGCGTCGAAGTCGAATTCTTCGCGTTCCTCAGCGATGGCTGCATGGAGTGCGACCTGCAGGAGGATATCGCCGAGCTCCTTGCGCAGGGGGTCGCCGTGGGCTCCTTCACGGATTTCCTCGGCGACCTCCTGGGCCTCTTCGATCAGATAGGGGGTCAGGCTCTGGTGGGTCAGCTGCCCGGTCCAGGGGCAGTGCTCACGCAGATGCCCGATGATCTCCTTGAGGCGGGTGAAGTTCTCCATCACTGCCAGGCTTCGAGGATGTGGGCCGAGAGGGCCTCGCGCTCCTCGTAGCCGAGGAAGCTGGCCTCGATGGCGTTGATCTGGAAATCGGCCAGTTCGGCCAGGCTGTAGTCGAAGGTCTCTGCCAGCAGGGCCAGCTCGCCGGTGAGACTCACCCCGGAGACCAGCCGGTTGTCGGTGTTGACTCCGACGTTGAAACCTAGCTGGTAGAGCATATCGAAGGGGTGGTCGGCGATGGTCTCGCCGAAGTTGGCGATAGTGCCGGTCTGCAGATTGGAGGTGGGGCTGACCTCGAGGTGGATCTGACGGTCGCGGACCCAGCGGGCCACTGGGCCCAGTTCTACCTCGACGAGTTCCTCCTCGGCCTCGCCTGCCTTGGAGCGGGAGTCGCTGCCTTCGGTCAGGGTGATGTCCTCGGCGACGCGGGTGCCGTGTCCCAGGCGGCGGGCACGCCCGTGGACCAGGGCATCGCGGACAGAGCCGATGCCATCGCCCTCTCCTGCGTGCACGGTTGCCGGGAGCATCTCCTCGGCCAGTTTGGTGAAGGCTGCGGAGAACTTCGACGGCGGGAATCCGGCCTCGGGGCCGGCGATGTCGAAGCCGATGACTCCGGTGTCCCGGTGCCGCAGGGCCAGTTCGGCGATCTCATCGGCGTTATCGGCCTGACGCATCGCTGAGATCAGCTGGCCGACGGCGATGATGCCCCCGTCTGCCCCGACTGCAGCCACGCCCTCTTCGAGTCCGGCCTGGACTGCCTCAACGGCCTCATCGAGGCTCAGCCCCTGCTGAGTGTGCTGTTCGGGGGCCCAGCGGACTTCGGCGTAGACGACACCGTCGGCGGCGAGGTCTTCGACATATTCGCGGGCGACCCGCTGCAGGTTCTGAGCGGTCTGCATCACCGCGGTGGTGTGGGCGAATGCCTCGAGGTACTTCTCCAGGGACCCGGAGTCGGCATTGGCCCGGAAGCGTTCGGCCAGTGCCTCGGGCTCAGTTTCGGGCAGTTCGTGGCCGATTTCGGCGGCCAGTTCGATCAGTGTTGCCGGCCGCAGTGAGCCGTCCAGGTGATCGTGCAGGGAGACTTTCGGCAGCTGACGCAGCTGGGCGGCGAGCCCGGATGTTTTCGACATGCCTCAAGCCTAACTGGCCTCAGGCGTCGTCGTCCTTTCTGCGGCGCAGATTGATGGGCGGTTCCACCGGAACTTCGCCGATGTCCTGATAGCCCTCGGGGTCGAGCTGGTAGCCGCGGCTGTCCAACCAGGTGGTCAGCAGGCGGAAGAGCCGCTCGCAGAGCCAGCCCAGCACAATGGCCACGCAGATGCCCACTGCCATGGCGATGAGCATATTGCCGAACAGGGCGGTTCCGACCGCACCCAGTCCGGTCAGCCAGGAGGCCCACAGCAGTGAGGCGAAGGTGTCGATGAGCAGGAATCGGCGCAGCGAAAACTGGGTGGAGCCGGCGACGAAGTTGATGGCGACCCTGGCCCCGGGGATGAACCGGCCGACGAAAATCACCAGCACTCCGCGTTTATCGAGTTCGTGGCGGGCCCAGACCAGGGATCGCTGCGGCGCGGGCCGACGCATCCAGCGGAAGCGGTCGGTGCCGATCCAGCGCCCGAGGTTCCAGGCGATGAAGTCCCCGATCACCGCCCCGGCCGCGGCGACCAGAATCACCCAGACCCAGAAGGGTGTGCCGGGTTCGCCCTGGACGGAGCCCAACCCCAACACGATGGTGTCTGAAGGCAGGACGGGGAAGAACCCATCGGCGATGCAGAAGGCCAGCAGGCCCACCAGAGTCCACCAGCCGGAGGCAGCCTCGATGATCAGCTCATTGAACTGATCGAAGAAATCGCTGATGCCCATGTCTGTATGTCAGAGGTCCTGGGCGGTGATCCGGGCGCTGATGAGCTCGGGGGCGCTGAATGCGGCCTGCTGGGTGATCTCGACGGCTTCTGCCAGGGCCTGTTCGGCACGGTCGATGCGCTCGGCCTCGTCGGTCTGCAGGGTCAGCAGTGGGGTCCCGGCGGTGACCTCATCTCCGGGTTTGGCGTGGATGCGCACACCCGCGGCGGCCTGGACGGGGTCCTCTTTGCGGGCCCGGCCGGCACCGAGCCGCCAGGCGGCGATACCTACGGCGAAGGCATCCAGCTTACTGAGGGTTCCGGATTCGGCGGCGGTGATGACATGTTCGTGCTTGGGCTTGGGCAGGGCGGCATCGGGATCTCCCTGCTGGGCGCTGATCATGGCTCGCCAGGTGTCCATTGCTTTGCCGTTGCGCAGGTTCTCGGCGGGGTCCACATCGGTGATCCCCACTCCGGCGAGCATCTCTGCGGCCAGGGCGACAGTGAGTTCGACGACGTCCTCGGGCCCTCCGCCGGCGAGCACCTCGAGGGATTCCTCGACTTCGACCGCATTGCCTGCGGTTTTGCCCAGCGGGGTGTTCATCTCGGTCAGCAGGGCGGTGGTGCGCACTCCGACGTCCGTGCCGAGTGCGACCATCGTCCGGGCCAGTTCGGCGGCTTCTGCTGCGGTTTTCATGAAGGCACCGGAGCCGACTTTCACATCCAGCACCAGCGCGTCGGTGCCCTCGGCGATCTTCTTGGACATGATCGAGGCGGCGATCATGGGGATCGATTCCACAGTTCCGGTGACGTCCCGCAGGGCATAGAGCTTCTTATCGGCCGGGGCCAGTCCGGAGCCTGCCGCGCAGATGACCGCCCCGATGGAGTCCAGCTGGTCGAGCACCTGCTGGTTGCTGAGTGCGGCCTGCCAGCCGGGGATGGATTCGAGTTTGTCCAGGGTGCCGCCGGTGTGCCCGAGGCCGCGGCCGGAGAGCTGCGGGACCGGGACCCCGTAGGAGGCCACCAGGGGTGCCAGTGGGAGGGTGATCTTATCCCCCACTCCCCCGGTGGAGTGTTTGTCTGCGGTGAGCCGGCGGCTGCCGTCGGCCTGGCGCAGGGAGCTGAAGTCCATCCGCTCGCCGGTGTTGATCATGGCGGTGGTCCAGTGACTGATCTCCTCGCGGTCCATACCGCACAGCAGGACGGCCATGGTCATCGCGCTCATCTGCTCTTCGGCCACGCCGCCGGCGGTATAGGCGTTGATCAGCCAGCGGATCTGGTCGCCGGTGAGCCTGCCGCCGTCGCGTTTGGTGCGGATGAGGTCCACTGCATCGTGGGCCTGGGTTTCTGGGGAGCTCATCGGGCCACCTCACTGAGATCTTGGGGGCCGAATGCCTGGGGCAGGATGCCTGCCATATCGCGGATTCCTTCGGGGGTGAGGATCTGGAAGTCCTCGGCGGCGAACTCATTGAGCAGCTGGCGGCAGCGCCCGCAGGGCATGATAGTCGCCCCGTCGGCATTTACGCAGGTGAAGGCTGTGATTCTTCCGCCGCCGGTTAGCTGCAGCTGACCGACCAGGGTGTTCTCAGCGCATTGGCCGAGCCCATAGGAGGCGTTCTCGACATTGCAGCCGGTGATCAACTGGCAAGTCTCGGTGATCGCAGCGGCTCCCACCGGGTACTGCGAGTAGGGGGCATAGGCCCTGGTCATAGCCTGTTGGGCGGCCTGGGTGAGCCTCTCCCAGTCGTCGTCGTTCATGTTCTCAACTCTAGCTGGGATGGGCTCACAGCTGGTTGATACATGACTGGGCCACCGCGGTCATGACTTTGACCCCGACGGCGATGGCCCGCTCATCGGGAATATAGTCACCGCGGTGGAGGTCGTAGTCCTCTCCGCCGGGGGTCTTTGTGCCCAGCCGGAACATGGAGCCGGGGACTTCCTGGGTCATCCACCCGAAGTCCTCACCACCCATGGACTGCTCAGCCAGGGTGAGGCTGCCATCGCCGAGCACCTTCTTTGCTGCGGAATCGATGATGGTGGTCTCGTCCTCTTCGTTGACCACTGGGGGTACCCCGCGGACGTGATCCAGTTCCACGGTGACCCCATAGGCGGCTGCGGCCTGGTTGACCACCGGGGCCAGCACTCCCCCGGCGTCCTTCCACGCATCGGCGTCGAGGATGCGCATGGTCCCGTGCAGGGATCCCTTGGCGGGGATGGCATTGGCGGCATTGCCGGCGTTGATATGTCCCCAGACCAGGGAGACTCCGCTGCGGGCGTCGATGCGGCGGGCCAGTACGGCCGGCACGCTGGTGGCGATATGGGCCAGGGCGCCGACGACGTCCTCGGTCAGATGCGGCCGGGAGGTGTGTCCGCCGCGGCCGGTGACATCGACCCGCACGAGGTCGGAGGCAGAAGTGATGGGACCGATCCGGGTGCCGATGGAGCCTACGGTGAGTTTCGGATCGCAGTGCAGGGCGAAGATCCGCGGCAGAGGCTTCAGCACTCCCTGTTTGACGACTTCTTTGGCCCCGCCGGGGAACTGTTCCTCGGCCGGCTGGAAGATGACTCGCACCCGGGCACCGAGTCCGCCGGGGGTCTGCTGGTGCAACTTCTGCAGGGACAGTGCCACGCCGAGCATCACAGTGGTGTGAATATCGTGACCGCAGGCGTGGGTGACTCCCTCGTTCTGGGAGGCGAAGTCCAGGCCGGTGGTCTCTGTCAGCGGCAGGGCGTCGATATCTCCCCGGAAGCCTGCGGCGAAGGGAGTCGCGGGGTCACCGACGTCCACATAGCAGCCGGTGGTCTCCGGAAGGTTGACCGGATCCAGTCCGGCCTCACGCAGGGCTGCGCTGATCTGCTCTGTGGTGCGGACCTCCTGCCAGGAGAGCTCCGGGTGGGAGTGGATATCGCGGCGGAAGGCGATCAGTGCCTCTTCCAGGGAGGCGATGATCTCGCCGGCCTCGGCGCTGGTGGAGGTGGCCCGGGCGACCTCTTCATCGATCCGCGCGGTGGTGTCCCCGTCATAGGACATCGGAATCTCCCTTCTCCTTCAACGCCTCTACGGCTTTCTTCACGCTCTGGGCATGGTCGGTGGTGGTCACCAACAGAGCATCCTCTGTATCTACCACAACAATGTTCTCCACACCGATGAGCGCGACCACCCTTTTAGTCTCTGAGACGACGACCCCGGAGGCGTCCTCGGAGTAGACCCGCGGTTCAGGGCCCAGCACGGTCATGCTTTCCTGCTGAGCGGCTGGATTGAGACGGGCGATAGCGGCGAAGTCCCCGACATCGTCCCAGGTGAAGTTGCCGGGGATCACGGCGACGTCGCCGGCTGCCGCGGCCGGTTCTGCCACGGCGTAGTCGATCGCGGTCTTGGGCAGCTGGGGCCAGACCCGCTGAAGGGTCTCCTCCTGGACCTCGGTGCCCCAGGCGGCGGCAATCTCGGTGAGCCCGGCGTGCAGCTCGGGTTCGGCCTCGGCGAGGTGCTTGAGCATCAGTGCCACCGGAGCGACAAACATTCCGGCGTTCCAGACATAGTTGCCGCTGGCCACATACTTCTCGGCCATATCCTCATCGGGCTTCTCCACGAACTCGATGACCTCATGGGCATTCGGGGCGCCGGGGACATGGTATTTCTCACCCTGGCGGATATAGCCGAATCCGGTGGAGGGATGGGTGGGGGTGATGCCGATGGTCACAATCTTGCCCCCAGCAGCGGCCGCCACTGCCTCGCTGACCGCCTCGCGGAAATCGTCCACCGGGGCGATCACGTGGTCGGCGGCGAAGGACCCCATGATGATCTCGGGGTCACGCCGGTGCAGAATTGCCGCGGCCAGGCCGATGGCGGCTGCGGAGTCCTTGGGGCTGGGTTCGAGGACGAGATCCTCGGCTCCGAGCTCAGGAATCTGTCCGACGACGGCCTCACGATGAGCTTCTCCTGTGACGACCATCACATCCGTTCCGGACAGTGGAGCCAGTCGTTCATAGGTGGAACGGATCAGTGTCGTACCGGATCCAGTCAGGTCGTGAAGGAATTTTGGCGCGCCAGCACGGGAAAGTGGCCACAGACGCGTGCCCACTCCCCCGGCGGGGATCACCGCGTGGAATCGATCCAGCAGGGCCTCGATTGAGTCATAGCTTTGATTCACCTAACCAAGGGTAGACCCTCAAATCGGCTACGATGTTTCAAGATCACCCAACGCATCTGGCGTCACACACTTCGGGCCGGCCCGGTGACACGCACCGCACCGGCGAACTGCTGGCCTGAACGCCATGCGACGTTGCAGGAAAGGTAGTAGACGTGACGCAGACAAAAAGCACCCCCGGAGGTAGGGGGACGCTGTACAAGGGCCGCGAAGGCATGTGGTCCTGGGTCGGCCACCGGATCACCGGTGTCGGCATTTTCTTCTTCCTTCTTGTCCATGTGCTGGACACTTCGCTGGTCAGGGTCTCCCCGGAGGCCTATAACGCTGTGATCGGCGCGTATAAGCACCCCATTATGATCTTCGGCGAGATCGGGCTGGTGGGCGCCATCGTCTTCCACGCCTTCAACGGCCTGCGGATCATCCTGGTGGACTTCTGGAAGCAGGGCACCCGCTATCACAAGCACATGCTGTACGCGGTTCTGATCCTGTGGTTCGTGACCATGGCGGCGTTCTCCGCGCGGCACCTGATGATTTTCTTCGGCGGAGAGTGAGGATTCCCATGACGACGACGAATTCTGACGCAGTGCTCCCGAGCCAGGGCATCGAAGCCCCCCGTTCGGGCCGCATCGACCCCAAGTACCTGCGCTCGAACCCCTCCACCGGCTCTTTCGAGATGGTGGCCTGGGTCTTCATGCGGGTATCCGGCGCCGCCCTGGTGGTGCTGATCTTTGTTCACCTCTGGACCAACCTCATGGTCGGTGACGGTATCCACCAGATCGACTTCGCCTTCGTGGCTGGCAAATGGGCCAATCCGGTGTGGCAGTTCTGGGATCTGACCATGCTGTGGCTGGCGATGCTGCACGGCACCAACGGCATGCGCACCATCATCAATGACTACGCAGAGAAGGATTCGACTCGCCTGTGGCTGAAGTCGATGCTCTACGTGGCCTCCGCGGTGATCATCATCCTGGGCACCATGGTGATCTTCACCTTCGAGCCCTGCCTGACCGACGACGCCGGCAACCTTCTGGAAGGTGTCGCACCGCAGTTCTGCCACGGTGTGACCAACTGATCCCGTAGGTCATCCGAGTTGCACGCACCCATAGATCAAGAAAAGAGAGCCGAAAGCTGATGCAGGTTCACAAGTACGACGTCGTGATCGTCGGCGCCGGCGGTGCGGGTATGCGCGCCGCCATCGAATCCGGCCAGCGCGCGCGCACCGCCGTGCTGACCAAGCTCTACCCCACCCGGTCACACACCGGTGCGGCCCAGGGCGGCATGTGCGCCGCTCTGGCCAATGTGGAAGAGGACAACTGGGAATGGCACACCTTTGACACTGTCAAGGGTGGTGACTACCTGGTGGACCAGGATGCCGCCGAGGTCATGGCCAAGGAGGCCATCGACGCGGTGCTGGACCTCGAGAAGATGGGGCTGCCCTTCAACCGCACCCCCGAGGGCAAGATCGACCAGCGCCGCTTCGGCGGTCACACCCGCGATCACGGTAAGGCTGCGGTCCGCCGCGCCTGCTACGCCGCTGACCGCACCGGTCACATGATTCTGCAGACCCTCTACCAGAACTGTGTGAAGCACAACGTTGAGTTCTTCAACGAGTACTACGTGCTGGACCTGATCACCGTCGATGAAGAGGCCACCCGCGAGGACGGCACCACCTACACCCAGAAGCGGGTCGCCGGTGTTGTCTCCTATGACCTGGCCTCCGGCGAGATCCACGTCTTCCAGGCGAAGTCCGTGGTCTTCGCCTCCGGCGGTCTGGGCAAGATCTTCAAGACCACCTCCAATGCGCACACCCTGACCGGTGACGGAATGGCCATCGCCTACCGCGCCGGCATCCCGCTGGAGGATATGGAGTTCGTCCAGTTCCACCCCACTGGTCTTGCCGGATTGGGTATTCTGCTCTCCGAGGCGGCCCGTGGTGAGGGCGGCATTCTGCGTAACTCCGAGGGTGAACGGTTCATGGAGCGCTATGCGCCCACCATTAAGGACCTCGCCCCGCGTGACATTGTGGCCCGCTCGATGGCCAATGAGGTGCGCGAGGGACGCGGCTGCGGTCCGAATAAGGACTATGTGCTGCTGGACCTCACCCACCTGGAGCCCGAGCATATCGACGCGAAGCTGCCGGATATCACCGAGTTCGCCCGCACCTACCTCGGTGTGGAGCCCTACACCGAGCCGGTCCCGGTCTTCCCGACCTGCCACTACGCCATGGGTGGCATCCCCACCAACATCAAGGCCGAGGTGCTGCAGGACAATGACACTGTGGTCCCGGGCCTCTACGCAGCCGGCGAGGTCGCCTGTGTCTCCGTCCACGGTTCGAACCGTCTGGGCACCAACTCCCTGCTGGACATCAACGTCTTCGGTAAGCGCGCCGGCATCTACGCCGCCGAGTACGCCAATGACGCGGAGTTCGTGGAGCTGCCCGAGACTCCGGAGACCTTCGTGACCGATCAGCTGAACATGCTGCGCGAGGCCACCGGCTCTGAGCGGGTCGGTCAGATCCGCGCCGAGCTGCAGGACACCATGGACGCCAATATGCAGGTGTTCCGCTCCGAGGAGACCATCAAGGAGGCCCTGACCAAGATCGGGGAGCTCAAGGAGCGGTACCAGCAGATCACCGTCCAGGACAAGGGCAAGCGCTTCAACCTGGACCTCCTGGAGGCCGTGGAGCTGGGCTTCCTGCTGGATATGGCAGAGGTTATGACCGTCTCGGCCCTGCACCGCCAGGAGTCCCGTGGTGGTCACTACCGCGAGGACTTCCCGGACCGTGACGACGAGAAGTTCATGCTGCACTCGATGCTCTACAAGGATCCTGAGGCTGTGACCGAGGGCATCAAGGGCATTCGTTTCGACACTAAGCCGGTCACCTTCACCCGCTACGAGCCGATGGAGCGTAAGTACTGATGAGCACTGCAACTGTTGAGCAAGAACCTGCCTCCAAGGTCGATCTGGCCGAGTCTGGCGATGGCGCCGGTGCGGTGGAGAGCTTCGATGTCACTCTGAAAGTCCGCCGCTACGACCCCGAGCGTGCTGTGGACGCATGGTGGGACGAGTGGACGCTGACCATGTACGGCACCGACCGTGTGCTCGATGCCCTGCACAAGGTCAAATGGGATATCGATGGGTCGCTGACCTTCCGGCGCTCCTGCGCCCACGGCATCTGCGGCTCCGACGCCATGCGGATCAACGGCCGCAACCGTCTGGCCTGCAAGACTCTGCTGAAGGACCTCGACACCTCTAAGCCAATCACGGTGGAGGCCATCAAGGGCCTGCCGGTGGAGAAGGATCTCATCGTGGACATGGAGCCCTTCTTCCAGTCCTACCGGGAGATCATGCCCTTCCTGGTCAACAACTCCCCCGCTCCCACCGCGGAGCGGCTGCAGTCCCCTGAGGACCGGGAGCGCTTCGATGACACCACCAAGTGCATCCTGTGCGCAGCCTGCACCTCCTCCTGCCCGGTGTTCTGGACCGATGGCCAGTACTTCGGTCCGGCGGCGATTGTGAACGCTCACCGCTTCATCTTCGACTCCCGCGACGACGCCGGCGATATGCGCCTGGAGGTCCTCAACGATAAGGAAGGTGTGTGGCGCTGCCGCACCACCTTCAACTGCTCGGATGCCTGCCCGCGTGGCATTGAGGTCACCAAGGCCATCCAAGAGGTCAAGACCGCAATCCTGACCCGCTCGCTTTAAGCACTGCGGGAATACAGAGGAGCCCCTCGGCTTACCGGTTGAACCGGTTCGCCGAGGGGCTCCTTCGTATCTTCTGCTGAATTACATATTCTCCATCAGGTATGACTCGAACTCAGCTTCACTCATCGTCTGATCTGGGGAGGGCTCATCGGGAATCTCAGCACTGTTCCAGTCTGAGAACCCCATATAGGCTTCTTCGCCGTCCATGATTCCCTCTACATAGACCAGATAGGGCTCTGAGGAGTCTGCGACCACAGCCAGCTCCATCATCTCGCCCTCATCCTCGTAACTGTAGACCCAGACGTCCTGACCATCATGGGAGGACAGCTCTCCGGAGGTCGTCCCGCCCATCGCATCCGGGATTTCGTCGAGGTCGAAGTCCTGGGTCAGTTCAGCAATGTCGATTCCCAGGGGTTCGCCGGCGTCCATCCAATATCCGTCGAGGTCAGCTGCCATGGTTGAGAAATCAAGGTCCTGAAACTCAGGCGGGGCGGTCAGCTCTGCGATCCCGAGGAAGGTTTCTGCCGGCATATATGCGGTGGTACCTACATCGAGGATCTCGACGTCTGTGCCGAGCATCTCGAAGCTCATCCAGAGGTTACCGCCGGGCTCCCCGGTGATGACCGCCTGCTGGGTCTCCCCTGGCACAGCGCCGAAATCCTCTGCCTCGTCGCCCCAGAAGTCTCCCTCGAGATCCAGACGGAGGGACTCTGCCGACTGCATCAGGCTGAAGGTATCGGTGGCGATGTCCTCGAAGTCAGGGACCTCGTCCTCCATGGCGGGTTCCTCTCCCCCACCGTTGTCCTCTGGATCAGTCTCCCCGTTAACGTCGTCGCCGTTTTCCTCTTCATCGGTGGGAGCTTCCTGCTCGTTCTCGGTCTCCTCCGAGGCGGTGCCGCCGTTGTCATCGTCGTCGTCGCCCATGGCTTGGACCACCAGGAAGCCGACGACACCGCCGATGGCGGCTGCACCGACACCAAGTGATCCCCAGAGCAGGCCGCGGTTGTTCTTGGGCAGTTCCTCCTCCTGGCCGGGCTGGGGTGGGTAGCCTCCGCCGTAGGGTGGCTGCTGGTAGCCCTGTTGCGGGGCTGTCCGGGCTGCGGAGGATAAGCGCCCTGGGTATAGGGGTCATGCCCATAGGGAGGCTGCTGAGGCTGTCCCTGACCAGGCTGCTGTGGCGGATAGTTGTTTCCGTCTTGGTCCGTCATTGTGTTTTCCGTTCCCTTGCTGGACCGATCTGTCGTCGGTATCAGTGTTCCATGATCCTAGGCAGTCTGCCTTAATGAATGGTGAATCAACGGGCTTTCTCCGCCTGATCCGCCGCGGCAATCGCGCCCCAGGCTGAGGCCATGAGGTAGACGAGGCTGAAGAGATAGAAGTAGAAGAACAGACCCAGCACGGTCGCGAAGGGGGCCAGCACCGGGTTCTCAGTATCAGCGAAGTTATTCAGCAGTGTGGTCGAACCCAGGCGCAGCAGCGATGCCCCCAGGCCGGCTATCAGGGCTGACTGCCACAGTGCCGAGATCGGCATGACCAGGCGGGATGCCACTCTCATCAGCAGAACGGCTACGATCATGTCCAGGAACAGGGAGATGACCAGGGTCGCGATGCGGGTCAGCCGGTTGCCGATACCCTGGTGGTCCCAGTCGAAGAAGTCCCAGATCTCGTCGATGAACACATTGCTGGCGACCCCGAGGGCGGCGGTGGTGAGGATGATGATGCCCAGGGTCAGCATGAGGCCGAGATCCCGGGTTTTGACCAGGATGACGTTTTCGGCCATCAGGGGGCGTTCCCAGATGCTGCGGATCCCTGAGCGTAGTCCGTGCATCCAGGACAGTGAGGTGATCACTGCCACTGGGACTGCCACTGCAAGGCTGAGCCCCAGTCCTGAGGTGCTGAACAGTTCTGAGGGCGAGGCGAGGTAACCGTCTCCGTAGCCGATGACCCCGGGCAGCACTGTGTTGACCGCCTCGACGATGAGGGCCTGCATCTCTTCGTCGCCGCCGATGATGAGGCCAGCCACCGCGAAACTGGAGAACAGGATCGCGGCCACGGAGAAGAACATCATATAGGCGGCACCGGCGGCCATCACCGTGCCGTAGTGGAAGAAGAAAAGGTTGAAGGCCCGGAGGAACCGGGTGCGCTGCAGGCGGGCCAAGCCCCAACCCAACAGGGGCATGATCAGCCCGAAACCGCGGGTTCCCTGTCGTTTGGCACGCCCGTAGGCCATCCGGGCTTGCAGTTCGTCCTGTTTGAGCCGCTCGATGTTGAGCGGATTGACTTTGGCCCGGACTTCGCGCCGCTCATCCAGCCTCTCCACCCGGGCTTTGGCGGCCTCAAGGATTCCGCCGCTGTCCTCCCCGTGTTGTCCGGGGCGGCCATTCTGGGCTCGCGGACGCAGGCGGGAGGGGTATGACATATCTGCCTACGCGGGGGCCGCCGGGAGGAATCCGACCTTGTCGTAGACATCAGCCAGGACCTCGGAAGCCACCTCTCGGGCCTTGGCAGCTCCCTTGGCCAGCAGGGCCTCGAGCTGGGCGGGGTCTTCAAGCAGTTCCTCCGCGCGGTCGCGGATCGGGCCGAGGCGTTCCACAGCGATCTCGGCGAGGTCGACCTTGAGGTGGCCGTACATCTTGCCCTGGTACTGCTCGACGATCTCCTCGATGGGCTTATCGGTCAGAGCGGAGTAGATGCTCAGCAGGTTGGAGACACCGGGTTTGGTCTCCCGGTCGAAGCGGATCTCGGAGCCGTCGTCGGTGACTGCGGATTTGATCTTCTTGGCGATCTTCTTATCGGTGTCCAGGAGGTTGAGCAGGCCATTGGGGGATTCTGCCGATTTGGACATCTTTGCGGTGGGGTTCTGCAGGTCGTAGATCCGCGCGGCATCCTTGGGGATGATCGGCTCCGGGATCCGGAAGGTCTCGCCGAACCGGTGGTTGAACCGCTGGGCGAGGTTGCGGGTGAGCTCCACATGCTGTTTCTGATCCTCACCCACCGGCACCGCATGGGGCTGGTAGAGCAGAATATCGGCGGCCTGGAGCATGGGGTAGGTGAAGAGCCCGACGCCGGCAGAGTCAGCGCCCTGCTTGGCGGATTTGTCCTTGAACTGGTTCATCCGCCCGGCCTCGCCCATACCGGTCTGGCAGATCATGACCCAGGCCAGCTGGGCGTGTTCGGGGACGTGAGACTGCACGAAGAGGGTCGAGCGATCGGGGTCGATTCCGCCGGCGATGTACTGGGCTGCGGTGCGGCGGACCCGCTCCTGCAGTTCCTCCCGAGGCTGGGGCACGGTGATGGCGTGCATATCGGGGATGAAGAAGAACGCGTCGTACTCCTCCTGCATCCGGACCCAGTTGACCAACGCCCCGAGGTAGTTGCCCAGGTGCAGGGAGTCGGCTGAGGGCTGCATACCGGAGAGTATGCGTGCCCCGGCTTTTGCGGCGTCGTCGGTCACGTCACGTCCTTCAAGAAAATGATCAGGGAATGCTGATAAGTCCAGCTCATTGTAAGACCTGGGCCACCGGCTGTGCAGAGTTGTTTCAGCGCATCGGCACGGTGAACTGCGAGGTGGTCAGCTGCTCCAGCAGCTCAGTTTTGACCGCGTAGCCGCGTCCTGCGGTGGTGGGGACTTCGATCTGCCCCTCGGTCATCACCACTTCGGGTTCGATGATGTCCTCGGCCCAGTACCGGGAGGAGGGGGCGGTGTCCCCGGGGAGGTTGAAACCGGCGAGGCTGGCGATGGCCACGTTATGGGCCCTGCCGATACCGGTCTCCAGCATCCCGCCGCACCAGAGTTCGATGCCGGATTCCCGGCAGAGCTGTTCGATCTTCAGGGATTCAGCCAGACCTCCGACCCGGCCGATCTTGAGGTTGATGATCCGGCAGGATTCCAGCTCCAGGGCCTGACGGGCATCGTCATAGGAGTGGATGGATTCATCGAGGCAGACCGGGGTGCTGATGGCTGCCTGCAGATGGCGGTGGTCGACGATGTCGTCGTGGGCCAGGGGCTGTTCGACCATCAGGAGGTTGAGCTCGTCCATGGCCTGGAAGAGTTCGATGTCGTTGAGGGTGTAGGCGGAGTTCGCATCGGCCATGATGACCGTATCGGGGAATTCCCGGCGGACCTCGCGCAGCATCTCGAGGTCACGGCCGGGTGCGATTTTGATCTTGATGCGCTTATATCCGGCATCCACGGCGGCACCGACGGTTTCGACCAGCTCGGCATCGGTGGGTTTGATCCCGATGCTCAGGCCGACGTCGACCCGGTCTTTGCTGCCGCCGAGGGCCTTGGCCAGTGAGATGCCCTCACGGCTGGCCCAGAGGTCCCAGACTGCGCCTTCGATGGCGGCTTTGGCCATGTTGTTTCGCTTGATGGGTGCCAGCAGTTCGCTGATTTCACGGGGGTGGCTGATCTCGGCACCGGCTAGGCGGGGCAGGATGTACTCCTGCAGCGCCAGAGCGCAGGTTCCGGTGGCTTCCTCGGAGTAGAGGGGTTCAGCCATGGCCACGCATTCGCCGTATCCGGTGCTGCCTTCGCCGTCGGAGGCCTCCACGATCAGCAGGTCCCGGTGGGTCTGGGTGCCGAAACTGGTGGTGAACGGAGTCAGCATCTCCATGGACACGCGGCGGACAGTGACGGAATCTAACTGCATGGCGGCACTCATTCACTTCTGTGGAGGTCAGTTACCTTTATGACAGTATCACTGGCCTGCCCGAGGAAATCGCCTAGTCACCGAGGTTGAAACCGGTTTCTAGATCGCGTTGGGAGAAAGTGCGGAAGGCGACCATCGTCTCGGTGCTGTGGATGGCCCCGGCTTTGGAGATCTTTCCGGGCACGAGGTCGCTGAGGTCTTCGAAGTCAGGCACTTTGACGATGACGACAAGGTCCCAGGCTCCGGTGACGGAGTAGACGGCTTCGACTTCTTCAATGGATGAGATCTTCTCGGCAGTCTCCGGGATCTTATCCGGGTCCGTCTTGATCATGGTGATGGCGGTGATCATAGTTGCTCCCTTATCTGAGGTGAGTATCTGAGGACAAGCATGCAGCTGCCCAGTCCCCTGATAATGTATCGACTATTTTCGGGCACTACCGTGGAGGAGACACAGCATGGCAACCCCGGCTCAGACGGCTTGGAACGTCCCGAACCGCGTCACCACTACTGTCCTCATAGCGTGTTGGCTCTCCATCTTGGCCGAAGGGTACGACATCGGTGTGCTTGGGGCAGTCCTTCCCTCACTGGCCGATTATGAGCCATGGGACCTTTCACCTGTGCAACTGGCAGGGTTGGGCTCCTATGCGCTGATCGGCATGCTGATCGGTGCGCTCTTCATCGGCCAACTCAGCGACCTCTTCGGCAGGCGCCGGGTCCTACTGGCCTCCTTCGTCCTCTATAACGCCGCAGCCTTAGGTGCCGCCCTAGCGCCCACGGCCGAGGTATTCGGCCTCTTCCGTTTCATCGGAGGCCTGGGGATGGGCGGGCTGATGCCCATCGCAGCAGCCATGACCATTGAATTCTCTCCACCATGGCGACGCTCAATGAACTACACCCTGATGTTCTCTGCCTACTCATTCGGCATCGTCGTTGCTGCCATGGTCGCCCTGGTGACCTTCACCTCCACGGATAACCCTGAAGCCTGGCGATGGGTTGTAGGAATCGGGGCTGTACCGCTGCTGCTTTACCCGCTGATTTCGAAGATGATGCCGGAGTCGCTCGAGTATCTGGTCAATAAGGATAGGACCGAGCAGGCGCTTTCGCAGGCAAACCGGATGGGAATTTCCGACTTCGACCCCGACACAGTGCGCATCGCTGAATCGGAGAAAGTCTCCAGTGTTCCGTGGCGCCAGGTTCTAGCCGTGATGTTCACCCGGAAGTTCATCCGCTCAACCATCTTCTTCTGGGTAGGCCTCTTCATGGGCCTGTTGCTGGTCTACGGTCTCAATACCTGGCTCCCCTCCATCATGCGCGATGCCGGGTACAACCTGGGCAGTTCGCTGACCTTCCTGCTGGTCTTCAGCCTCACTGCCGGCTTCGGCGGGATCCTCGTAGGCTGGCTGGCAGACCGGCTGGGCCAACAGACCGTCCTTGTCGTCTTCTACACCCTCGGCGGCCTAGGCGTTCTGCTGCTGATGATGGACTTCCCCTTCATGGTCAACATGATTCTGGTCGGTTTCGCGGGCCTCGGTGCTATCGCCACCTCAGCGATCCTGACCGGATTCATCACCGATTACTATCCGCCCAATGCCCGAGCCACCGCCGCTGGTTGGGCCTTGAGCTTTGCCCGTGTGGGCGCCATCCTCGGCCCCTTCGTGGGTGGTTGGATCACCGCTTCAGCTCTTGGCTTTGAGTGGAACTTCTATATCTTCGCGATGGTGGCTGGGCTCGCGGCGTTCTGCCTGGCCTGTATCCCCCGTCAGCGGCCAAGCGTCACAGCCATCGAGAAGATGGTTGAAGAACGTGCCGCTGCCGAAGCCCCCAAGGCTGCGGAGAAGGAGCTGTCGTGACAGCTGATGATGCCAGTGTTCTCCAGCGCCCCGCCGAGCCCCCTGATTTCTTACACGCTTACGGCACTGAGGAAGAGCATATCGCCGATGTCTGGAAACCCCAGCAGCAGACGGATCGACCGCTGATCCTCTTCCTTCATGGCGGATACTGGCGCCCGAAGATAGACCGTCAGCACGCTCGTCATACCTGCGCAGAGTTGAGCAGACGAGGTTGGCCGGTGGCTTCCCTGGAGTACCCACGGGTGCCTGGTGACCCCGATCAATCGCACCGTGCAGTCCAGCAGGGCGTCCAGGCGCTTCCGGAATCACTGGGCTTCCAGGATGCGCTTCTGGTGGGCCATTCTGCAGGTGGGCAACTGTCTCTCTGGCTTGCCGCCACATCGCCGCCGGCTTCCCTCCGCGGGGTTCTGGCCCTTGCCCCAGTGGCTGATTTGAAGCAGGCACACACCATGGAACTGGGGGAAGGTGCGGTGGCGGATTTCCTGGGCGAAGACCCCACTGCCCGACCTGACCTTGACCCTGCACAGCACCCGGCCCCTGAAGTTCCTACAACAGTGCTGCACGGAGTCCACGACTCCCGAGTACCGGTGAGCATCAGCGAGGACTACGTGCAATCACACCCGAGCGTGAGGCTTCTCAGGCTCGATCCTGGAGATCACTTCACGGTGATCGACCCAGAACAGTCTCAATGGCGTCATATCCCAGCCGAGCTGGAGCGGCTCCAGGGTCAGTCGCTCTCATAGACGTTGTAGAAGATGTCCCCGGAGAGCGGAGCGTATTCGTAGCCCTCGATATCGGCACGCATGCCGGTGACTGTCCACTTATCCCCGAACTTCACCATCGGCAGATAGTCGTAGAAGCCCTGCTGAAGGTCCTCTGCGGCATCTAGAGCGGATTCCTCATCGGCAGCGGTGCTGATCTGGTCCAGGGCTACAGCGATATCCTCACTGTCTGTCCAGCCCGGCCAGTTGTCATAGAGGAAGACATAGGTCGCCGGCACGGTAACCGGAGCGAATCCGGTGATGAAGATGTCATAGGCCTCCGGGTCGGTCCGGTTCTGCAGGACAGTGGCCCAGTCGGTGACATCCAGCTCAACGTTCATCCCCGCCTCTTCGAGCTGCTGCTGCAGGGGGACTGCGGCGTTGTAGTGGTCGTCGTACTCGCGGGTGGTCAGGATAGTGACCGTCTCACCATCATAGCCGGCGTCCTCCAGGAGGTCCTCGACCACGGCGGGATCGTCATTTTCGAACAGCTCCTGACCCACATCGGAGTACCAGGCGGAGTCCTCCGGCATCAGAGCACCATTGGTGTTGTAGAACTCCTCATCGACAAAGGCGGACTGCTGAAGCTCCTGGGCATCAATAGCAGCCAATACCGCCTGTCGCATGGTGACATCGGACATCAGGCCCTCGGACTTATTAAAGACCGCTCCGTTAAAGCCCTGTTCCCCGGAGACCAGCTCTAAGTTGCCGTCACCTTCAAGCATTTCGACATTGTCCAGCGGTAGGGCGTTGGCGGCGTCGTACTCACCGGACTGAAGACCCGAAACCCGAGTGGAGGAGTCGGTGACGATATGGAAGGTGATGGTGTCGTAGTAGGGGGCCTTCTCCCCTGCCGTTCCACTTGCCTCACCCTCTGGTGGCTCGTAGTCCTCGAAGCGCTCCAGACGGATGAACTGATCTGTGGACCACTCGGCCATCTCATAGGGGCCGGTGCCGATGAACTCCTCAACCCCTTCTTCGGGGGCGTTCTCGATGATCTCTGCAGGCATGATCACCGGCAGCTGGGACTGATCGGCCAGAAGTTCAACGGCGATATACATCGGCTCCGGAAGGGTCACGGTCACCACGCCTTCCTCCGGCGAGCTCACCTCGGCCTCGCTGAAGAAGGTCTGCCCGGCACCAGAACGCTCAATCCACCCTTCGAGTGAGGCGACCACATCCTCAGCCTCCATCTCTGAACCGTCGTGGAAGAGCACTCCCTCGCGCAGGGTGAAGGTGATCTCCAGTCCGTCCTCGGAGACTTCGTAGTCCTCGGCCAGTACAGTCTGGACCTCACCTTCGGCGTCGATGGTGATCAGCGGCTCATAGAAGTTCCGGGAAATATCGCGGGTGGAAGTGGCTGTGGTGACTAAGGGATCCAGTGTTGGGGGCTGGGCGTTCCAACCGATGTTGAACTCCCCTCCTCCACCTTCGCCGGCAGTTCCATTGCTGCCGTCCCCACCTCCGCAGGCGCTGAGGGTCAGAGTCAGGATGGCCCCTGTGGTGATCACTTTGCGGGTTGTCATGTTCGTCCTCGCAGTTGGTCCGGTGGCTGAGTGATTCTTCGCGATCCGTCTCTTCTTATGAATTGTTCAAACTATACATTCGATTTTCGTTCACCTGTGGACCAAGTCACTGTGATCAACACACCCATGGGCTAAGGTGTGGACTAATTGTCCAATTAATCATGTGTACCGACCGAAAGACGCTGGCACCCATCATGGCCATGGAACCTATGACCCTGGATATCGACGACGTTCCCAGCCTTCCGCTGCAAGGACAGTTCCGGCTGGGGGTCACCGGTGATCTCATCTACCTGCGCCCGATGGCTGCGACCCTGAAGGCACAACGGCCCGACTTGGTCAAAGAGCTGCTGAGCACTGATGTGCTGATCGGAAATCTGGAGACAGTCCTACTGGAGCTCGACACATTCTCCGGCTCCCCTCAGGCCCAGTCAGGGGGAACGTGGATGCTGGCAGATCCCGCAGTCGCAGCAGACCTCAAGAGTTTGGGCTTCTCTATCCTGGGCCTGGCCAATAATCACGCCACGGACTGGGGCGTTGAAGCTCTGCTGGGCACCCGGGAGCATCTTGATGCCGCTGGCATTCAGCATGCCGGTGCCGGCCGGAGCATGTCCCAGGCACGCTCTGCCTGTTATGTCGATGCCCCGCAGGGGCGTCTCGGTTTTCTTGCCGCCAGCGCCACCTTCACTCCGATGTCTCCAGCGGCTGATCCCCTGGGTCGGGTCCCGGGGCGACCCGGCATCAATACGCTGCGCACCACCCCCTACAGTGCGGTGAACCCGGCGGACTATGAGCGTCTGGCGGGGCTGGCTGAGACCACGTTCAGCGGCAACGTCATCCGGGAGGGGTCGCTGAAACTGATGGGTGGTGAATTTGAACCAGATGCCTCAGTTCCTGAGGGCTCTTCTCGACTGGAGTATCGAGTTGAGGAGCGCGATGCCCAGGAGATCCTCCGGCAGGTCCGTCAGGCGAAGCAGAACTCCTCTTTGGTGGTCTTTGGTTTCCACTACCATGAGCCCGCCAATGCTGCTCAGGAACCTGCCGCATTCGCTGCAGAGTTCAGCCGTCGGGTTGTTGACGCCGGCGCCGATGTGGTGGTCTCCCATGGCCCCCATCAGCTGCGCGGAATCGAGCTCTATAAGGGCGCTCCGATCTTCCATTCCCTGGGGAACTTCGCCATGATGACAAACAGTCTAGATTCGGTTCCACGCGAGACCTATGATCTCTATGGCCTCTCGCCGGAGGAGGCGACAGTTCCGGAACTGCTCAGTGCGCGCAATGCAGCAGTCTTCGGCAAACCCGAAATGAGTGAATCTGTATTTCCAGTGCTCGAATATCGCGAGGGTCGGCTGACCTCCGTGGAACTGGTTCCCTTGGATATCGCACCCGATATCGGCGCTGCTCTAGGCACACCAGCTAAGGCAGATGAGGAGAAGTCCTCGGCCATTCTACAACGGCTGCAGAACCTCTCGGCGCCCTTTGGAACATTCTTCACCAGCACCGCGGGCCGCACCTTCCTTGACCTCGCCAAAACCTGAAGAAAGAGGAGACACCTATGCAGTTGTCTGACATGGTGGCGCTTCGCCGCCGCATCCACGCCCATGCAGAACCCGGGTTTCTGGAGTTCCACACCGCATCCTTAGTGATGGACACCCTAGATGACCTGGGGGTTCGTTATCTCTGTGGGGCTGAAGCCATGGATGTTGAGGCGATCCTCGAGAAACCTTCCGATGAAGAGTATGAGGCCTGGTCTGAACGTGCCTTCGAAGCGGGTGTGAGCAAGGAGCGGGTCCAATTCCTCCGTGACCAGGGAACAGCCATCATCGCCGTACTTCGCGGCAATCGCCCAGGACCGGTCTGGGGCATTCGCTGCGATATCGATGCTCTGCCCATTGATGAGACCAAGGACCGCGACCATTTTCCCAACCAGGAGGGGTTCCGCTCTCAGACCCCCTATATGCATGCCTGCGGACATGATGGTCATACTGTGATGGGTTTGGCCTTGGCCAGCCGACTGGCCGATGGGGACTTCCCCGGGGAGGTCAGGCTCCTCTTCCAGCCGGCTGAAGAGGGTGTGCGCGGGGCGATTCCGATGATCGCCGCTGGTGCGGTGTCCGATGTCGAGATCATGCTGGCGATTCATAATCAGGCCAACCAGCCGCTGGGCACTGTTGTCGGCGGCATCGTGAACCATAAGGCCACTACGAAGTGGAGGGCCACCTTCTCCGGAGAGCCGGCCCATGCCGCCGGCGCCCCGGAAAAGGGCCGGAATGCACTGGCCGCCGCGGCTCAGGCGTCATTGGGAATCCTGGGTCTCCCCCGCTATTCCACAACCGATACCCGAGTCAATGTCGGAACATTCCAGGCCGGCGGTTCGGCGAATATCATTCCGGCCGATGCGACCATCACCTATGAGGTCCGCTCTGAGGACAATGACGTCGTCGCCGATATGGACAGCCGGGTTGAGTCCCTGGTTCGCGGGGCGGCACAGATGTACGGCGTTGATGTCGCCACGAATGTCTACGGCCGTTCTGTGAACACCCGTCCCGATGACGCGGTGATCGAGCGGATCTCCTCAACGGTGAAGACGCTTCCGTGGGTGACTGACTACTCCCCGACGGCTCGTCCGACAGCCGGCAGCGATGACGCCCACCTGTTTATCCATGAGGTTCAGAAAGCTGGCGGCACCGGGGCGTATATGCGCATCGGCGCTTATCAAGCCAATGCGCCTGCCCATCATCACTCCTATGACTTCCACGAGGAGGCCCTATCCCATGGGACGGACCTCCTCGAAGCAGTCGTGCGTCAGGAGCCCTGAGTAAGTTACTCGGCCGGGCGCATGTTGTAGTAGATGGCTCCTGACGGTGCGGTGAAGTCGAAGCCCTCGTAGTCGCTGCTCAGCGCGGTGACCAGCACGCCATCGCCGAATCGGGCGGCGGGAAGATAGTCGTAATAGGCCTCATGGAGCTGGCCGATGGCTTCCCGGGCCTCGTCATCGTCCTCGGCCAGGATGATGGCGTCCATGGCTGTTTCGATGGCCTGATCCTCAGTCCAGCCGGCATTGGTCGGCTGCAGGTGATTATGGAGGTTCGGCAGGGCCCGCCAGCTGGGGCTGTCGATGAAGATGTCCCAGTCATCGGGGGTCTGGATCGCCTCGCTGACTGTGGGCCAGTCGTGGACATTCATCTCGGTGTTGATCCCGGCTTCCTCCAGCTGATCCTGCAGCACCACGGTGAGGTTGTAGAGCTGGTCGTAGTCGCGGGTTGTGATCAGCCGGACCGGTTCACCGTCGTAGTCGGCTTCTTCGAGGTATTCCTCAACGGCATCGAGGTCCCGGCCCTGTTGCAGTTCCTCATCCACGTCGACGAAGAGTGGGGAGTCCTGCGGGAGCAGGGCCCCGCTGACCGAGTAGAACTCGGAGCTGTTGAATGCCGAATCGAGGTTTTCAGTGGGTTCGATCGCAGCCAACACGGCACGGCGCATATTGACATCGGCCATCGGTCCTTCGGCCTTGTTGTAGATGCCGATGGTGAAGCCTGATTCGTCCACGGAGAGGTTGACGTTGTCGTCGTTATCGAACATATCGGCGTTATCCCAGGGGATGGAGGCCGCGGCGTCGTACTCTCCTGATTGGATACCGGCGACACGGGTGCTGGCATCGGGGACGAAGTGGAAGGTGATGGTGTCGAAATAGGGGTTCTTCTCACCGGCGCTTCCGCTGCTCTCCCCTTCGGGCGAGACATAGTCCTCGAAGCGTTCGAAGCTGATGTGCTGATCGGTGGCCCAATCGCCCAGTTCATAGGGGCCGGTGCCGATATGCTCCTCCACGCCATCGGGTCCGGCTTCCTCAAGCAGCTCAGCCTTCATCACTGCCAGCGAGATGTTCTGATCGGCCAGCAGGACCGGGGCCATGGGCACTGGTTCCTCGAAGGTCATGGTGACCACACCCTCTTCAGGGGATTCCACCTCAGTTCCGGGGAAGTAGGCCGCCGCGGTGCCGGATTCCTCCAGCCAGCGTTCGGCCGAGGCGACCGCATCCTCTGCGTCCATAATGTCGCCGTCGTGGAAAGGAACGTCCTCGCGCAGCGTGAAGGTGATGGACTGGTTATCCTCAGCCATTTCGAAGCTCTCGGCCAGCACTGGCTGCACCTCGTCATTGGCATCCAGGGTGACCAGGGGCTCGTATATATGACGCCCCAGGTCGCGGGTGGCGTTGGCGGTGGATTTCATGGGATCCATCGAGGGCGGCTGGGCGTTCCAGGCGATATTGAATTCCCCGCCTCCCTCACCCTCGGCATCGCCGCCGTTTCCGCCTCCACAGGCGCTCAGTGCCAGAGCGAGGGTCATTCCAGTTGCCAGTACTGCTGATTTCCTCATGGGAACAACTTTCTTTTAGGTGCTGAGTGATAGTGGTAATGCGTAGTAACATTTCACCACTGAAGTCCCTTAATATCCATAGCGAGACCGCTCCAATTCCTGCCAAGCGGGGGCAGCGCTTTCATCACGCACCGCTTCCCACCATTTCATCGCCCCCAACACGGTGGGGTCCTGCCCCATCTGGCCGGTGAGCTGCAGTCCGATCCAGCGGCCGTCCTCGCTGCGGCCGGCATTGACGCTGCCCGAGGGCTGGCCGGACATATTGAACGGGACGGTATAGGAGATATGCGCCATGGGTGTGGAGGGGTCGTTATCGGGCATCGGGAGCTCCGCGGGGAAGGCCAGCACAGGGGTTACCGGTGATAGGAGCAGGTCCAGACCTGCTGTCATATTCCGCGCTCGGGAGCCGAGGGCGAGCATGGCTTCATAGCCTTCGACGGCAGTGGCGCCGTCCGCCTGGGCTCCGCCCTGGGCCCATTCAGCGATGTAGTCCAAGACCACTGTCTTTTCCTCAGGAGCCAGCCCTCGATACTGGCTCCAGGCCCGGGAACGCCAGAACTGGTCGATGCCGGTGAGGTATTCATCGGTGGCAATCGGCGAGATCTCAACGATCTCCGCGCCTGCTTCGGCGAACTTCTCAGCGGCAGCCTCTACAGTTGTTCGCACCTCGGGATCTGTGGGCAGCCCCGGTCCACCGTCGAGCTGCAGACCGACCCGCAGCCCCCTGGGCTCCAGCGCATTGGGGGTCCAGTCGCAGGCTGGATACGGCTGGGCAGTGGTATCGGCGGTGTCGAACTGCCCCGTGGTGGCCATAGCCAGGTAGAGGTCATCTGTCCGACGAGCCATCGGCCCAGCGGCCCGGCCGTAGTAGGGAGCATCGAGGGGAATCAGGCCATGGGATGGTTTCAGTGTGGCCAGCCCGCTCCAGGTGCCGGGCAGCCGGACCGATCCACCGATATCGCTGCCCATATGGATGGGCCCATGCCCTGCGGCGGCAGTGACGGCGGCACCTGCTGAGGACCCACCGGTGGTCCATGAGGGGTCCCAGGCATTCCTGGTGATGCCGTGCCGTGAGCTGACTCCCGAGGAGAGCATGCCGAGATCCGGCATGGTGGTTGAGCCGACGATCACCGCACCGGCTTCTTTGAGCCGGCTGACCAGTGGGCAGTCAGTTTCGGCGATGGGCGGATTCTCCGCGGCCCATCCGCCCGGGTAGGAGACCCCTCGGTAGTGCATATTCTCTTTGATGGTCACCGGCACACCGTCGAGGGGCCCTGCGGGCTGGCCCTGTGCCCATCGGCGGTCGGAGGCCTCCGCCGCGGCCTGGGCCTGCTGTGCCAGGACTGCGTGATAGGGGTTCAGGGGTTTATCGGTTTCGATCCGCTGCAGCACCTCGGCCAGCACCTCAGTGGGTGTGGCAGTTCCTGATGAATAGGCAGTGCGGAGTTCCGCTGCTGAGCTGCCTGCCCATTCCTGGCCGGTTACGCGGGTTTCGGTTTCTGCAGTCATATCTCCCTCTGTGTTCGGGCTCCGCGGGCTTATTCGGCCGGTGCGACCCGGTAGAAGATATCCCCGGACATATAGCCGTATTCGTAGCCCTCCCAGTCAGTGCTCACCGCGGTGAGGTTCATCTGGTCGCCGAACTTCACTACGGGGATGTAGTCGTAGATGGCGTCCTGCAGCTCATCCATGGCCGCAATGGCCTCGTCCTCGCTGCTGGCCTGGTAGATCATGGCGTCGATGGCGTCCTGGATCTCTTCGCTCTCGGTCCATCCGGCCCAGCTGGGCAGCAGGAAGGGGAAGGTGGCCGGAACTGATCCCCAGCCGTTTCCGGTGATGAAGATTTCCCAGCCTTCGGGGTTCTCACGGTCGTTGGTCAGTGTGGCCCAGTCGGTGACCTGGAGGTCTGTGTTGATCCCATGTGCTTCGAGCTGGTCCTGCAACACCACCGAGAGGTTGTAGAGGTGGTCGTAGTCGCGGCTGGCCAGAATTCGGATGGGTTCGCCGTCGTAGCCGGCTTCCTCCAGGTATTCCTGGACCACATCTTCATCGAGACTGGTCCGCAGGTCATCGGCTGGCTCCACGTACCAGGGGGAGTCCTCGGGTACGAAGGCACCGCTGTCGCCGTAGAGTTCTTCAGAAGCGTAGGCTGCCTGCAAAGCCTCATCGGGGTCGACGGCGGCCAGGATGGCTCGACGCATATTGATATCGGCCAACTGTCCTTCAGCCTTATTGAGGATGGCTGAGGAGGGCCCGTAGTCTCCCACTGAAAGTTCAAGATTGGGGTCGTCCTGGATCACATCAGCGTTGTCCCAGGGGATCCAGTCGGCGGCGTCGTACTCTCCGGTCTGCATACCGGAGACGCGTGTGGATGAGTCGGAGACGAAGTGGTAGTAGATGGTATCGACGCCGGGTTCACGGCTGCCGGCGTCACCATTGGGCTCTCCTTCAGGGGATGTGTAGTCCTCGAATCGCTCGAGGTGGACATGCTGGTCGGTCGCCCATTCGACCATTTCGAAGGGACCGGTTCCGATGTGTTCTGGCACCCCGTCGGAATCGGCTTCGGCGATGATCTCAGCCTTCATGATCACAGGTACCTGGGACTGATCCGCCATCAGCAGCGGGGCGGCGAACATCGGCTCGGGCAGGTGCATAGTGACCACGCCGTCCTCAGGGGAATCGATCTCGGTTCCCTCGAAGAAGGACTGACCGACTGAGGTGAGCTCGATCCACCGTTCGATGGAGGCGATGACGTCCTCTTCGGTCATGGGCTCGCCATCGTGGAATGTCACATCGTCACGCAGGGTGAAGGTCAGTTCAGAGTGATCGTCGGAGAGCTCGAATGATTCGGCCAGCACCGGATGCGGTTCGCCGTCGTTTCCCATGGTGATGATGGGCTCGTAGAAGTTCCGGGCGATATCGCGAGTGGTGTTCGCCGTCGTGAGCAGTGGATCCAGAGTGGGCGGCTGGGCGTTCCAAGCGATGTTGAACTCATCGCCGACCTCGCCGCCTCCACCGTTGTCCCCTCCCCCACAAGCACTGAGCCCGAGGGCGAGAACGGAGAGTGCTGCAACACTTCGTGAAGTCTTCATCGGTTTCCTCATTTGTGGTCTTTGTCTGCGAGCCTCTGAACTAGACAGAAACTCTTGATCTGACTTGAGCGACAGTATTTACGATATCCCGCACGGTTGAGTTTCCGCCCTGTTTCACCCGCGTAAAAAGACTAATTGTCAGGGGCTAATGCTAACTTGGAGCAGGCGGGGCCGCATATGCCATGCATAGACTGTTTGACCATTCGGCATGGTGAGCCGCTCGCCATTTCACGGTCATAGTTTGTGCTTTGGCGCTGACCGCCTGCGGAGGCGGTGGTGGCAATGGAGCAGCCAGTGGTGATGGTGCTGTGGCTGAGGAGATCAACCTCGCATATGGGGCCAGCCGCCCTCGATGGATCCGGTGCCCACGACCGCCTCGGTCACCCGTAATACCTCCATGCTGATGTACGAACCGCCGCTGGTTCTGGATGCTGACGGCGAGGTCCAGCCCATGCTGGCTGAGGACTACGAAATGAGTGAGGACAATACGGTTCTCACCCTGACCATGCGGGAGGATGTGCCCTTCCACAACGGGGAGACCATGACCGTCGACGACGTCGTCGCCTCTCTAGAGCGATGGGCGGAGGTCTCCAATCTGGGGGTGGACTATTTCTCGGAGGCCGAGATCGAAGCAGTTGACGAGCAGACGGTCACTATTACTCTGGTCGAACCGATGGCCCTGGCTCCGGTGATGCTGGTAGAACCTGCGCAGCTGCCGATGATCATGCCCGCCGAGATCTTAGATGACCTCGATGAGGCCAGCACCAATGTGGAAGAACATATCGGCACCGGCCCTTATCAATGGGGTGAATGGGTGGCCGATCAGTACATCGTGATGGAACGCTTCGAGGACTACGCCACCCGGGATGAGGATCCCAGTGGTCTGGCCGGTGCGAAATCGGCGAATTTCGAGGAGATCATCGTTCACTTCGTCAGTGACTCCTCCACCCGGATCAACGGTCTGAACTCCGGCGAGTACGACTGGATCGAGTCCGTCCCTTATGACAACACCGAGATGATTGAGGACAACCCCGAAACCGAGCTCATCTCTGGTGAAGCTGGCCCCGCCATCGGTGTCTTCAATAAGGCAGAGGGCCCACTGGCCGATGAGACCATGCGCGAGGCCGTTATGATGTAGATTTCCCAGCCCTCGGCGGAGTCCAGTTCGCTGGTCACCGTGGGCCAGTCTGCAACGACCATGTCGGTATTGACCCCGGCGTCCTCCAACTGCTGCTGGAGGACCACTGACATGTTGTAGAGGTCCTCGTAGTCCCGTGTGGTGATAAGGCGGACGACTTCGCCGTCGTAGCCGGCTTCTTCCAGCAGGGATTCCGCAAGGAAGGAGACCACCTCCGATCTCGTAGAACTCCTCGCTGGTGTACGCGGCGGCAAGGATCCCCTCGGGCTCGGCAATGGCCATCATCGCGTCGCACATCAAGGGGTCGGTCATCATGCCCTCAGCTTTGTTGAAGATCGCCAGGGCGTATCCTGTCTCCGCGACTTCGAGGTGGAGCTCCTCATCTGCCTCCAGCATCTCCATATTGTCCCGTGGGACGTCTGTGGCGGCGTCGTACTCTCCGGTCCTTCGAAATATTGACTGGCCAGTCCCGAAGTCGTCAGCCACCGCTCAATGGAGGCCTCCACGTCCTCGGCCTGCATCGTAGAACCATCATGAAAGGTCACGCCCTCACGCAGTATGAAGGTCAGAACTTCGCCATCCTCGGAGACTTCATAGTCCTCAGCAAGGACAGGTTGCACCTCACCATTTGCATCGATCGTGACCAGCTGCTCGAAGACGTTCCTGGAGATGTCGCGCGTGGAGTTCGCCGTGGTCACCATGGGGTCCATCGATGGTGGCTGGGCGTTCCAGGCGATATTGAACTCTCCTCCCACGGCGGCCTCTCCCCCTGCGTTACCTCCTCCGCAGGCGCTGAGGACTAGGACAGTGCTGAGGGCTGCTCATGGCGCGGCGAAACGGTTCATTGATGATCCTTGATCTCGATAGCGAGGCAGTTTTCAGGCGGGGTAGGTGATCCATTCCTCCTCTGAGATGCGTGAGGCGCTGCCGGGACAGCAGTGCAGCTGGGAATTGACGACGTCGACCACGACCGTTGCTTTGGTCCGTATCTGCTGGAACCAGGGTTTGCTGAGGTCGGGTTTCACATCCACGGGGAAATCGGTTGCGGTGAACTGTCTTGCCCGTTCGAGGTCGTCAGCAATGCTCATCACGACCTCACCGTGGTCGGCTGCGCATTGGTAGCGGTCATGTGTGGTGGACAGGGTGTTCGGCTGTTCGCCGGCTGCCAATTGGGGATCCACGAAGTGGTTGGTGTGAACCAGTGGACGCCCCACCTCTGCATGCAGTGCTGCAGTACCCTGCGGGGAGAGCTCCACGCAGGCTGCTTGGGGGCCTGCCTGGCCATCGGCGACAACTGTGATGACCGTCGATGCCTCTAGATTCGCGGCTTCAGCGATGGCCACGGCCTCCTCCACCGTGGAAGCCTCATCCAGAATCCGCTTGGCCACCAGATGCACGGGCACCCCGGATCCCTGTCCATCGGTCTGGTGGTTGAGGATATTGAAATGGTTTCCCAGCCCTTCGGAGTTCACGCCGATCTTGGCGAGCTGGCCGAACTCCGCGAAAGTTGTCACCGTCCGGCCACTGGGGGTGGGATAGCGCCGGATGAGCATGTCCTTATTGAGGTCTTCGATCCAGTCCCAGGTCTGCACGGTTCGCGGAGCGCTGCCATCCTGGGGCAGCAGAACAGCTGTAGAACATTCCCCTTCGCCAGCCGGAGGTGCGGCTGCCAAGAGTTCTGTCCGGGAGTTCAGGGCGATAATGTCCTCCAACTGACACCCCGCCCCCGCGGCGATTCCCTGCATTTCTTCCAACATATGGGGCGCCCAGGTCCTAAGGTTCCCGCGGATTCGGTCGATAACCTCCTGCCGGGTCTCGGCACTGATGGCCCGGGCAGTCAGGAACCGTTCGTAATCGGCGATATTGTCACTGATCTGGCGGCTGAACCGCTCACCGAGGTCCCTGCCCAATTGGTGGTGGCTGAAATTTCCTGAGACTGCTTCCACCTGGTCGTATTGGTAAAACATCACTTCTCACCTCTGCTTTTCATACTGTGTTCAGTCACGGTCTCCGCTGTGCTTCTGGCCCCTAGTCCGGAGGTTTTCCCTGAGGCTTACCCTGCGGCACCAGTTGCTGGGCGCCTGAGCCGAGCACCAGGGAACAGGCCAGCCAGATCGGCGCTGCCGGGCCCCAAAGTCCCGCCAGTGCCCCGGCTGCCAGGGGGATACCGATCCAAAACGGTGAGACACCAGCTGCTTCGCCCAGCAGAGGCAGGAAGGTCATCAGCATGTCCACCATCGCCAGCAGCGCCACCGAAGCCAGGATGTAGGAGGGCATTTTGGGGACCTTGAGGAGCTGCAGCAGCCTGGGCTTAGATTCCGGCTCCTTGGTTGTCTCCTCCTTGGCCACCGGAACTGGGGCTCGGAAAATGCGCCCGGCTGCCAACAGGATGATCAGAACAGCACCGGCGGCCGCTGCACCGACCCACAGGGTCACATCGATATCTGCGTGTCCGGCTGCACCCGTGGTCGCCTCTCCCAGCATCACTCCCCCGGCGATCGGGCCCAGCATCTGACCGGTGGAGAATCCTGCGGTGAACCATCCGAAGGCCAGATCCAGCTGATTATTGGCAGCGAACCGCGCGATGGTGGCCTGTCCCGCGATGGCGAAGATCAACTGCCCCATCCCGACCACTACGGTGCCCAGGGCCACCATGGGGATATTGCCGCTGACCGCCAATAGGGCTGAGCCGGCTGCGACCGTGACGGATCCACCGATCAGCAACGGCTTCAGGGAGGGGGCTCGTTGGGCCCTTCCGCCGAGGTAGAAGATGCAGAACAGCGGCAGCAGCGAATACAGGGCACCGATCCACCCAATGGTGAAACCCCCGGCATCCAGGGCCAGAAGCTTATAGGTGGTCATCGGGCGGACCAGCGAGATCGCGCCCATCACCAGAACCGCAGCCAGGGTCAGGCACCACAGCCACGTGAGAGAGGAGCGACCCGCAGGTGTTCGGGTCTTCTGCCCCACCTCACATCACTCCGTTCTTAGGTGAACCTCTATATGCTGCTTACTTCTGACCGCGCTGGCTGGGATGTTCGATGGGAACAGAGCTCAGCAGTTCCTGGGTGTACTCATGCTGAGGGTTGTTGTAGAGCTCATCGGCGGTGTTCTGCTCCACGAGTTTGCCCTTGAGCATCACTCCCACCCGGTCGGCGAGGTAGCGGACCACACTCATATCGTGGGAGATGAAGAGGTAGGTCAGACCACGTTCCCGCTGGAGCTTGCGCAGCAGGTTAAGCACCTGCGCCTGGATCGAGACATCCAGTGCCGAAACCGGCTCATCGCAGATCAGCACTTTGGGTGAAACCATCAGCGCTCGTGCGATACCGATGCGCTGGCGTTGGCCTCCGGAGAACTCATGGGGGAAGCGCTCGGCATGCTCTTCGTTGAAGCCCACAGCTTCCAGCGACTCCCGGATGCGTTCCTTGATGACCTTCTTATCCCGCTCTCCGACAATCAGTAGCGCCTCCTCCAGAATCTGGCGGATACGACGACGCGGGTTGAGGGAGGAATGCGGGTCCTGGAAGATCATCTGGATATCCCGGCGAAGGTGCTTGGACCCCTTCTTATCGGTGGCGTCCAGCTCCTCGCCGTCGAGGGTGATTGTCCCTTCGGTGGGAATGATCAGACCCTGCAGCAGTCGCCCCGTGGTGGACTTACCGGAGCCGGATTCGCCGACCAGACCATAGGTCTCGCCCCGGTAGAGGTCCAGGTCGATATTGTCCACGGCGGTGACTTCGCCCTTTTTGAACCCCAGGGAGCTGCGGGAGACGAACTTCTTGGTCAGTCCCCGTGCGGTCAGGACCGGGGTGCGGTCCTCCCCCAGGCTGGTTGTGCCCTGCGGCTCAGCGGTGGCTGTGCTCATTTCTGGTCCTCCTCGGCGGCCTTCATCTCAGCCTCAGCGTGCTCCGCGGCCTCGGTGGGTGCCTCCTCCGCCTCTGCGATATCCGTGGCGAACCCGTCCGCGGACTCCCCACCGCGGCGTTCCTGCTCGGCGATGAGCCCGGGGATCTCCTCGGCCCGGATGCAGCGGACTTTATGACCTACACCTTCAACGGCGTCCTCACCAGCATATTCGCGCAGCTCAACCGGCGCTTCCCGGCAGGCCTCGATGGCGAAGGGGCAGCGTGCTGCGAACCGGCAGCCATAGGGAACCTGCTTCAGGGTCGGGACGGCGCCCGGGATGATCGGCAGGTCCTGCGAGTTGTCAGTCTCCACTGATGGTGTGGAGGCCAGCAGCCCGCGGGTATAGGGGTGGGCGGGGGTGTTGAAGAGAGTGTGGACGTCAGTGTCTTCGATGACCTGTCCCAGATACATCACGATGACGCGGTCACAGATCTCTGCCACCACACCGAGGTCATGGGTGATGAACAGTGTGCCGGCATCGGATTTATGGCGAAGATCAGCCATCAGTTCCAGGATTTTGGCCTGGGTGGTCACGTCCAGGGCTGTTGTGGGCTCATCGGCGATGATCAGATCCGGCTCACAGCACAGCGCCATGGCAATGACCACACGCTGACGCTGCCCGCCGGAGAGCTGATGCGGATACTGCTTCATGCGCAGTTCCGGATCGGGGATGCGAGTCAGGGTCAGCATCTCCACCGCCCGTGAATAGGCGGCCTTCTTATCGAGATCGGTATGGGTCCGCAGGGCCTCGATCAGCTGGTTGCCGATGGTGTAGACCGGGTTCAGAGAGCTCATCGGATCCTGGAAGATCATCCCGAGCCGTCCACCGCGGAAGCGGCGCATCTCATCATCGGGCAGGTTCAGCAGATCGGTGCCTCCGTCGAAGAGCACCTCGCCCTCATAGGTCGTCGAGTCCTCGTCCAATAGGCGCATAATCGATTCGGCGGTGACGGATTTTCCGCAGCCCGATTCGCCTACGATGCCCAGGACCTCACCACGTTCGACGCTGAACGAGACGCCGTCGACGGCGGTGACCACGCCGTCTTCCGTGGCGAAGCTGGTCCGCAGGTCCGCTACCTCCAGCAGATTGCTCATTGTGGGCTCACTGTCCTTCGGGTCGTCGTGATGTGGTCTCAAATTCGGCAGCTCGAGTTGCCTGAGCTGGCACCACTGGCTGGGTACCGCCGACGGCTTCCTTCTCACGCTGAGCGGCTGCTGCTTCGGCTGCCTTCTTGGCTGCCTTGCGCTTCTTCCGGCCGGTGGCGCCCTTGCCCTTATAGGTCGGGTCGAGGAGGTCGCGCAGACCATCACCGAGGAGGTTGATCGCCAGGATGGTGGCCATGATGAACAGGCCGGGGAACAGGGTCATCCACCAGGCGTTGTAGATGACGGTCTTACCGTCGAGGAGCATATTGCCCCAGGAGGGAGCTGGCGGCGGAACACCGGCGCCCAGGAAGCTCAATGCGGCCTCGGTGATGATGGAGTCGGCGAAGACAAAGGTTGCCTGAACGATCATCGGGGACAGCACGTTCGGGGCCATATTGATCCAGATGATCCGGCTCCGGGAGGCTCCCTGGGCGTGGAGTGCCTCAATGAAGGTCTGTTCTTTGACCACCAGAGCCGAGGAGCGCACGATACGTGCGACATACGGGGTGAAGACGATGGTCAAAGCGATGACGACGTTGGTGGAATGCTGCCCCAGTGCTGCCATGATGGCGATCGCCAAGAGGATGCCGGGGAAGGCCATCAGTCCATCGGAGATGCGCATCAGGATGGCATCGGCGACTCGGTTATAGGCCGCATAGAGACCGATGGCCAGGCCGAAGATTGAGGTCAGCAGCGCGGTGATGGCACCGACCAGCAGGGATACTCGTGCTCCCTCAACCACTCGGGCCAGCACGTCGCGGCCGTAGTTATCGGTGCCGAACCAGTGGTCGGCAGAGGGTCCCTGCAGACGGTTGGCGGCATCCACTGCTGTGGGCGAGCCGGTCAGCATTGGGCCGAAGATCGCCACCAGTGCCACGAAGGTCAGGATGGTCCCGCCGGTGATGGCGAGTTTATGGGCTGCGAAGCGCCGCAGGAACTTTGACCGGCGTGAGCGGGTCTTGTTGAACCGGTTGAGCGAGCCGACGGTTATATCGTCCTTGCCAGCCGGTCCGGAGGCTCCTGCTGCCCCTGCGCGGGGATCGTTTTCTGTAGACATGGCTTAGGAGTCCCCTCCTGTGAACCGAACCCGGGGGTCCAACACACTGTAGAGAATGTCGACCAGGAAGTTGATGAGTACATAGGAGACCGCGATCATCAGGACTACGCCCTGGATAACAACCACATCGCGGCGTTCCACAGAGTTGACGATCAGCTGTCCGATGCCGGGAATGTTGAAGACTGTCTCGACCACGGCAGCTCCAGCCACCAGCGTGCCCAGTGTCTGACCGATTGTGGTGATGATCGGAAGGGATGCGTTGCGCAATGCGTGCTTATAGAGGCTCACACGGTCTTTGAGCCCCTTGGCCTTCGCGGTTTTCATGTAGTTCTTCGAGAAGGTGTCCAGCATTGCTGTACGGGTCATACGTGCGATCAGTGCCGCCTGCATGGCGCCCAAGGCGATAGTCGGTAGGGCCAGATATTGCAGGGATTCTCCGATGCCGTCCTCAATCGGTCGGTACCCGGCCACTGGCAGCCAGCCCAGGATCACGCCGAAGAGCAGCATCAGGAACAGACCCAGGAGGAAGCTGGGTACCGAAATACCCATCAGCGCACCGACCATGACGGTCTGGTCTGTTCCGGTGCCCTGCTTACGGGCGGCCAGGATGCCGGCGGGGACGCCGATGATGATGGCCAGCAGCTGGGCCTGAATGGCCAGGTGGATCGTCGGTCCCAGGGCATCCATCAGCACCTCGGTGACCGGTCGGTTCATAAAGATCGATGTTCCGAGATCCCCGGTCACTGCGGCGGTCAGCCAGGACCAGAACTGGACCCAGATGGGGTCATTGAGTCCCAGTGACTCGCGCAGCGCTTCGATCTGTTCCTGAGTGGCCTCTGGTCCCAACATGGTCGCGGCCGCATCTCCAGGCATGAAGTAGATGAGACCAAAGGTGACCACAGAAACCACAGCCAGCACCGGCACCAGCGCCAAGGCTCGCTGCAGCAAATAACCCGCCATGGTTTATGTACCTCCGAAGTGTTGTTGAGGTCCGGGAGACGACTCTTTTAAGTCAGTTCTCTGCACTGCAACCAAGGCTGGAGAACACCCCCTCAAATCTTGTGTCACAGGTCACGATAGCAGGAAGTCTGCAGCTCAAGGGTCGAACCACAGCCTCTCTGAGTGCGATGCGTTTGAGCCTAGGGCAGTCGAAGCCGCGATTGCCGAACAAATACCCCATCTGAGCCAATCATGTAACGCAGGCTTAACGCATAGCCCCGTATCGCACCCACGGTGTAACAGCGGTTTTACTCGACTCCGAACAGCTCCGAGCCTCCCAGAGGCATTAGACCGATAGTCCACATGAGAGGAAAACTGCTGGAGCGTTGAGCAGGCTTGGGCCAGCGTGACTACGGGTAGATGGACAGAGTTGCTATCTCCGGGCGCTGAAGCCCCCGAGCTTGGGAAAAGAGTGCACCTGGCTATCTGTGGCTAAGCCCCAGGCCCTATGGCACTGATTTCGATTTTCGCCTCTGCGTTACGCGTCTAGGGAGCGGTTGAGAGGAACTCGCGGAGCGCCTGGGCATAGCCCTCTGGGTCTAACACCTGCGGGAAGTGACCACCGGATAGCTCCCTCAGGTCTGCGCCGGGGATAGCCTCTGCCAGTTCGCGTGAGTGGTGGGGTGGGACCAGCCAGTCATCTGTGGAACTGATGACCAGTGTGGGGTGGCTGATGGTTCCCATTTCTGATGCTCGGCTGTAGTTCAGGAGCATATCTATCCGCTCTGCCATAATCGTTTGGTACCGCTGGTGGTCTTCGGCAGGCGGGGGCTGCGCTCTGGAATAACTGCCGGGAGGCAGCCCCAGCAGGGCGCCGAGGTTCTCATATGCTTCTGCCCCGAGGTGCTGCAGCACTGATTTGCGCATCTGGAAGAGATCTCGGAACCGCTGATCGACGGCAGCCCAGCCACTGCTGAGCACAAGGCTCTTCATTCGCCCGGGGTGATCCAGAGCGATGGCCTGAGCCACCAGGCTCCCGGTGGAATGCCCCACGATATGAGCATTCTCCACTGCGAAGTCATCCAGGACATCTAGTGCGGCCGCGAGGATGCCCTCGATGCTCTGCTGGCCGTTGGAAGCACTGCCTCCCATTCCGGGATGATCGAAACTGATAATCTGGTACTGATCAGCCAGCCTCCCCACCACCGCCTGCCAGACCTGCGCCTTGCCGGCCAGGCCGGGGATCAGCAGCAGCGGTTGACCCGACCCCTGACAGTAGGCCCGGAGGCTGCCCACGGCGATGGCCTCGATTGTCCTTCTCCTGGTTAGGGGTTACTGGGCAGAACGGCACCACCGGGCAGAGCTCCGGTGAGCAGTTCCCCGTCGCTGATGACCGGGGTCCCGCCTACCAGGAGGTGTTCCACTCCCCTGCTGGCTTCCACGGGGCTGATGCTGGTGTTGGGCTGCAGTGCCTCGAGGTCGAAGATCACCAGGTCAGCATCTGCCCCCAGCCCCAGATGGCCTTTGCGTTCCATAGCGGGGATTGCTCCGCGCAGCAGCTGTGCCGGCATGACCGTGGAACGGGCGATGACGTCGCTGAGCTCCAGCAGCCCGCGGTCCCGGTGCAGCCAGGCCAGGGCCCGGGTGAAGCAGGCAGTGGATCGGGGATGCGCCGAGACTCCTTCAGGCAGCGGCCACTGCATGATGTCCACCTCGCCTTGGCCCTGCAGCGGCTTCAGGGGCATGGCATCCGATGCGAAGAGCGCTCCGGGAAGGCTCATCACCTCGGCGAGGTCCGCACCGTCCCAGGGGTCCTGGTAGTAGCGGATCAGACACAGCTGACTGGGATCCTCCTGGCGCAGTCGGGCGATCTCTGCGTAACTTTCTGCCGGCTGTCCCGTTGCCACCGGGGTGATGATGCCCGGTGGCCGACCGGCAGCCTCAAGGATCTCCGGATCCAGGAAGCCTGCTCCGATCACGGTGGAGGAGAACCCATAGGGGTAGAGCTCCGTGGTGAACCGGACCCCCTCGGCTTGGGCTGCCAGGATCTTCTCCCGGGCTTCGCGGGGATGGCTGGAGGCCGAACTGTTGAAGTGGCACATATGGATATGCGCACCTGTGGCCAGGGAGGCCTCCAGGAGTTCTTCAATTCCCTCCAGTGGCGTCTTCCCGGGGAGCATAGGACCGATCCGGGTATGGACGAACAGCGGCATATTGCGCCGGGCACCCAGTTCCGCGACTGCCATCAGCTCCGCCGGTTCAGCCTCTGCGGCGTAGCCCAGGAGTACGCCGATGCCGATTGCACCGGCATCCAGCTGTTCCTCGAGCAGTCTGATGATCTCTTCGCGCTGCTCGGCGGTGGCCGGCGCGTTCCAAAGACTGCCCTGTGCCGAGATCACCCCCATGGAGTCCAGCGGAAGATCCGGAAGAGCGGCCAGGGCGTCGTCATCGTAGTTCTCCAAAACCCTGGCCCGGGTGTGCAGCCACCCCGCGGAGAAGCCGTAGTTCAGCGGCCGGCCCTCTGAAGCTGCCCACTCCAGTGCTGACGCTACCGGGGAGGCCCCTGCCTCCATCTCGAAGGTTGTGGTCACTCCATCGAAGGCCTGCAGCCGGTGGCCAGGGATGTTCTGGGCATGGGAGTGAACGTCGATGAAGCCCGGGGCGATGATCTTCCCCGAGGCATCGATGACGCGGTCTGCCTCGAGGCTCTGCTCACCGAGGGAGGCGATTCGGCCCTGGCTAATGGCGATAGTGGTGATCTCGTCAGTGGAATGCTGGGGGTCGATCAGTCGTCCGCCGGTGATCAGGATGTCGCAGGTTGTGGTCATCTTTATGTGATCTCCCCTAGTCGGCCGGGCGGATGTGGTGGAAGATCTCACCCATTCCTGTGATGTAGTCGTAGCCCTCGAAGTCGACGTGGACGCCGCTTGCATTGGTGCGGTCGCCGAATTTCGCCACCGGCAGGTACTCGGAGTAGGCCTCCTGGAGGCCTTCCATGGCGGAGATGGCGCTCTCCTCGTCCTCGGCGCTGGTCATCGCGGACGCTGCCTCGGCGATCTCGGGGCTGTCGGTCCAGCCGGTCCAGTCCGAGTTGAAGAAGTGGAAGGTGGCTGGAACCACCGGCCAGTTGGAGATGCTGGTGATGGTCAGCTCGAACTCTGAGGGGTCCTCGCGGCGTTCGGTCACAGTGGCCCAGTCGGTGACCACCAGATCGGTGTTCATACCGGCCTCCTCCAACTGCTGCTGGAGCACGACGGCGGCGTTGTAGTGATCCTCGTACTCTCGGGTGGTGAGGATACGGATCTCCTCGCCGTCGTAGCCGGCTTCCTCCAGATACTGCTCGGCCTCATCGAGGTGCTGGTTCTGGTGGAAGTCCTCGAACTCGGCATCGGCGGGCAGATGCCATGGTGAGTCCTCGGGCATCAGGGCACTGTTATTGGTGAAGTAGTCCTCCCCGCCGTAGGCCGAGAGGAGGGTGGACTCGGTCTCCATGGCGGCGATGACCGCCCGGCGCATATTGATGTCACCCATGAGGTCCTCGGCCTTATTGAAGACTGCGAATCCGACGCCGGCCTCACCGAGGTCAACCTCTATATTGGGATCATCCTCGGCGTTCTGGATGTTGTCCCAGGGGATCGGGATGCCCACATCGTATTCACCGGTCTGCAGGCCGCTGAGCCGGGTGGAGTCGTCGTCGACGAACCGGAAGTACATCTCCTCGAAGTGCGCGGTCTTTTCTCCGGCCATTCCGCTGGGTTCACCCTCGGGTGAGGCGTAGTCCTCGAAGCGGTCCATGCGGATGTACTGATCGGTCTCCCAGGTGCCGAATTCATAGGGGCCGGTGCCGATGTAGTCCTGGATGCCGTCCTCGCCGGCTGCTTCGACGACCTCCTCGGGCATGATGTGTGGCATCTGGGCCGGATCTGCGATGAGCTCAGGGGCCACATACATGGGTTCAGGCATTGTGAAGGTCACAACGCCTTCCTCCGGGGAATCCAGCTCGGCGTCTGCGAAGTAGGCCGGGCCGATTGTGCTCAGCTGCTTCCAGCGCTCCAGGGAGGCGATGACATCTGCTGCCTCAACGGTTGAGCCGTCGTGGAAGGGGACATCCTCTCGGAGGTGGAAGGTGATGGTCAGCCCGTCCTCGGAGACCTCGAAGTCCTCGGCCAGCACTGGCTGGACCTCACCGTCTGCATCGAGGGTCAGCAGGGGTTCGAAGATCACTCGGGAGAAGACGCGGGTGGCATGCGCGGTGGTCATCAGGGGGTCCATCGTCGGCGGCTGGGCATTATAGCCGATGTTGAGCTCCTGGGCGACTTCGCCATCCGCTCCCCCGCCGTTGCCTCCGCCGCAGGCGCTCAGAGCCAGCGCCAGCGTAAGTCCACTGACCACGAAAGGACGTTTCTTCATCACGGTTCCCTCAATTCATTCGGCGCGGATCGTAAATTTACGCCACCGGGTAATCCCCAGAGCGAAACGATATGACCTAGATTACCTGTCTATTCTGCTACGGGCCATGTTTCAGGAAAATAACGTTGATGTGGGATGACACAGGGGTTACGGGATATCCTCGGGATGACATCACCTAGAAAAATAGTCCAATCCCGGACAAGGAGACGTTGCCATGAGCTCAACGGCGGACACTATCTTCGCGACGCTGACTCCCGCTCTGGAAGGGATTGCTGCCACCTTCGGTCCGAACTGTGAAGTCGTCCTGCACGATTACCGCACCCCCGAGCAGTCGGTCCATGCAGTGGCCGGCAATGTGACCGGACGCCAGGCAGGGGGTGCGATGAGCGAGATTGGGCTACGCATGCTCAATCGGGGCGCGGATGCCGAGAACGACCTCAACTATTTCACCCGATCCCCTGATGGGCGTCGGCTGAAATGCTCCACGATGCCGCTGCGGGATGAGAATGGAGAGCTCATCGGCGCCCTGTGCATCAATATCGATGTCACCAATCTCGTGGAGGCCAGCAGTCTCCTGGCACAGATAGCCGGTGAGGCGACCTCCGGCCCGCCGGCCGATTCGGTCACAGTTTTTGCCAATGACATTGACGAGGTCATCGACTCCATAGTGGGGCAGGAGGAGATCAACCGGTCCAAACCTGCGGCAGAACTGACCAAACAGGAACGGTTGGAGGTCATCAGTCACCTCAACAGCAAAGGCATCTTCTCTGTCCGCCGCGCCGCACCGCGGGTGGCCGGACGGCTGAAAATCTCCCGCGCAGCCCTCTATAACGACCTCAAAGAGCTCAGCAGCCAGGGCTCTGCCAGCTAGAGCTGTTCATCAAGCGACAGGACGGTCTCGTAGAGCACCTGGACCCCGGTGGCGATATCCTCCACATCGGTCCATTCCTCGGGCACATGAGAGAGCCCTTGGCGGCTGGGGACGAAGAGCATGCCCGCAGGCACTTTCTCGTTGATATGTTTCGAATCATGCCCGGCTCCTGACTGCAGGATTCGGTAGGGCAGCCCGAGATCGGTCACGCTGCGCTCCAGAGCCTCGGTGATCCAGGTCGGAAGGGCCGTGGGCGGGGTCTGCGAAGTGCGCCTCACCTCAAGCTCCACTCCACGGCGCTGACAGGCGGTACTGATCTTGTCGAGAATCTCCTCGGTGACCGCATCCTGTCGCTGAGCCTCCGTGTCCCGAATATCAAGACTGAAGGTGACACTGCCGGGGATCGTCGTGATCGAATTGGGCTGGACCTCCAACCGCCCAACGGTGGCCCGGGTGCCCAGATCGCCGTACTTCCCAGCGATTTCCTCAGCGATCAGCACTGCCTCAGATGCTGCGGTGAGTAGGCCATCCGGGTAATACCCGGACCCGGTTCGCTGATTGCTGCGATCTTCTCCAGCATGATGTTCAACTGGTCGGCATCGACGGTGGCTGTTGTGCTCATCTGGGTCACTCGCTTGGTCGGATGTGGTGGAAGATCTCGCCGACTCCGGTGACGTATTCATAGCCCTCGAAGTCTGTTCTCAGCCCGGATGGGGTCATCCGATCACCGAACTTCACCACGGGAATGTACTCGTAGTACGCCTCTTGGAGATCGGCCATGGCAGCGTAGGCAGTCTCTTCATCCTGTGCTGAGGTGACCGCTTGGGCTGCTTCCTGGGTGGCTTCGTCCTCACCGGTTCCCCACCAGCCTTCGGTGAAGAAGTGCCAGGTGGCCGGAACCGAGGGCCAGTTGCTGATATCAGTGGTGGCGATATCGAATGCCGAGGGATCCTCGCGCATTTCAGTATGCGTGGGCCAGTCGACCACCGTAAGGTCTGTGGTCATCCCGGCTTCCTCCAACTGCTGCTGCAGGACCAGGGCATTGTCATAGTGGTCCTCATAGTCGCCGGTGGTGAGGATGCGGATCTCCTCGCCGTCGTATCCGGCCTCCTCCATCAGCGCCTCAGCCTCTACGGGGTCGGCGTTCTCGTAGAGTTCGTCGAATTCCGGATCTGTCGCGGCGTACCACGGGGAATCCTCAGGCATCAGACCGCTGTTGACGGTGAAGAACTCCTCATCGCCGTAGGCCGAGAGCAGGGATGATTCAGGTTCCATCGCGGCCACAACCGCCTGGCGCATCGCAAGATCAGCCATTACCCCTTCGTCCTTGTTCAGGACCGCGAAGACGATGCCCGACTCTCCGAGAATGGTTTCAATATTGGGATCCTGTTCGATGGCCTCGGCGTTGTCCCATGGGATCGGGATGGAGAGGTCATACTCCCCGGATTGGATGCCGGAGACCCGGGTCGAGGAGTCCTGAACTCCCCGGCCATGCCACTGGGTTCACCCTCCGGGGAGGTGTAGTCCTCGAAGCGGTCGAGCCTGATGTGCTGATCAGCCTCCCAGGCTCCGAACATATAGGGCCCGGTGCCGATATGCTCAGAGACTTCTTCATCCCCAGCCTCCTCAATGATCTCTGCCGGCATGATGTGCGGCATGATCTGGGGGTCAGCAATAAGCGTCGGGGCCACGAACATAGGCTCGGGCATGGTGACAGTGAAGACACCCTCCTCCGGGGATTCGAACTCGGCCTCACCGAAGTAGTTGGGCCCGATGGTGCTGACCTCGCGCCAGCGTTCGAAGGAGGCGATCACATCCTCTGCCTCCATCGGTTCACCATTGTGAAAGACGACGTCGTCGCGGAGGGTGAAGGTGATGGTCAATCCGTCCTCGGAGACCTCGAAGTCCTCAGCCAGCACCGGCTGAACCTCCCCCTCGGCATCCAGGATGATCAGTGGAAGGTGCGGGAGATGATGCGTGTGGCCTGGGCGGTGGTGAGGTAAGGGTCCACGGTCGGCGGTTGGACGTTATAGGCGATCTGCAGTTCCTCGGCCACCCCATCAGCGCCCCCGGCATCCCCTCCGTCTCCGCCGCCGCAGGCGCTCAGGGCCAGGGCTGCAATGATGCCGGTTCCGAGCAGGGATCGGTTCTTTCCGATGTGAGTCCTTAGGTGCTTGGCAGTACATACGAGTGAGCTCCAGCGGCCACACTGCCGCCGGATTGCTCACAGAGTACGTACCAACCATCCCCTTTGACCAGACTTTTTTGCCAAGTCTGGACAAAATTTACACACCCGCAACAGCGGCGTTATTGGGCGGTGAGGAAGCGGTGAAGAACCCGCCCACCGAAGACCAGGGCGTCGACCGGCACGCGTTCGTCCACCCCGTGGAACAGCCCGGTGAAGTCGAGGTCTGCCGGCAGTTTCAGGGGCACGAAACCATAGCCGGTGATTCCCAGGCGGGAGAGCCGCTTATTATCCGTTCCGGCCCCGAGCATATAGGGCAGCACAATGGCCTCGGGGTCCTCCTCGGTGAGCGAGCGCACCATATCCTCGACCACAGCACCGGAGAACGGGGCCTCCAAGGAGGGACCATCATTGATCAGCTCCCAGCTGACCTTCTCCCCGGCCAGACGCCTCAAGGTGGCTGCGACTTTCTCATCCTGCTCGGGAAGGGTCCGGGCATCCACCAGGGCCTCGGCCTGCCCGGGGACCACATTGTGCTTATAACCGGCTGAGAGCACGGTGGGATTGGCGGTGTTCTGCAGAGAGGCTGCGATGAACTTTCCGGCAGAGCCGGTGGCCTCGACCAGAGCCGAGGGGTCCTCCTCGTCGAAGGGAATCCCGGTCAGCTCTGAGACCTGTTCGAAGAGCATCCGGGTGGTCTTGGTGTATTCGATAGGCCACTGATGGTTGCCGATGGCGGCCACCGCCTCGGCCAGATGCACCACCGGATTATCCTGCTGCACGGCCGAGCCGTGCCCAGCAGTGCCGTGGGCAATCATCTTTGACCAAGCCTTGCCCTTCTCCGCGGTCTGGATGAGATAGGCACGGTGTCCGGCGATATCGGCGGAGAATCCGCCGACCTCGCTGACCGCCTCGGTGGCCCCGGCGAAGACCTCGGGGTGGTTTTCGACCATCCAGCCGGAACCGAAGGTTCCGTTGTCCTCCTCATCGGCGAAGAAGACGAAGATGAGGTCCCGGCGGGGTCGATGCCCTTCGCGGTGCATCCTGAACATTGAGGCCAGGATCATCGCATCCATGCCCTTCATATCCACCGCGCCCCGGCCCCAGATCATGCCGTCCTTGACCTCAGCGCTGAAGGGATCCACCTGCCAGTCCTCAGCCTGGGCAGGAACCACATCCAGATGACCGTGGACCACCAGGGCCCCGGCCTCGGGGTCCGTTCCCTGCATCCTGGCAACTACCGTGGTGCGGTCGGCCTCAGGTTCATACATTGTGGGTTCCAGCCCGGCCTCACGCATGAGCTCGGCACAGTATTCGGCTGCTGCCCGTTCACCCTTGGAACGCCCTCCTCCCCAGTTGGTGGTGTCGAACCGGATGAGGTCGCGGCAGAACTGGACCACCTCGGCATCGGCACGTGCATCGGGGCTCTGGTCGGCAGTGGCAGTCATCTATCCCTCCGAACGGAATACGGTCTCGAGCAGATCTGTGGCTATCGCCAGGGACCGCTCATCGATGTCGAAACGGTAGTTGTGGTGAGGTGCTTGGGAGTTCTGTGCTCCGATCAAAATATAGGAACCGACCCCACCCTGTTTCTGCACATCATTGATCAGCAGATGGGCGTCATCGCTGCCCAGTCCCAGATCCGAGGTGCGGTTGAACTCGGTGATCGCGGTCTGGCCCGAGGCTGCGTCCTCGATGAGATCCAGCATCTGCTCGTCAGGCAGAGAGTTGGTGGTTCCACCGTATTGATTGGTGGTGACCTCGACGTCGTACATACTGGCGGCACCTTGGACGACTTTCTCCGCACGCCGGTCCAGTTCACTGAGGACATCGTTGTCATCGGCCCTGACCTCATAGGTGATGACCGCCTCGGCGGGGATGATGCTGGCCGATCCGGAGGCGTGGAAGGTGCCCACATTGACCCGGGTGTCGGAGGTGGCGAACCGAGAGATGCCCAGGACCCCCAGAGTCGCCTGAGCTGCGGCGGCGATGGCATGCCGCCCCTTCTCGGGGGCGCCGGCGGCATGGGAGGGCTCGCCGGTGAACTGGGCCTTCCATTTAGTTGTGGCCTTGAATCCTGAGGCACCGCCGGTGACCTCTCCCAGGGGAAGGCTGGCCACCAGGTGCACTGCCAACATGCGGTCGATACCGCGGGTCACCCCGGCTGCGAGCATGGGAGCAGCACCACGGACACCCTCCTCAGCTGGCTGGAACATAATGCGCACGGTGCCGGGGAAGTCACCGTCTCGGAGCCTCTCGGCCAGGCCGAGTCCGATGGCGGTGTGGCCGTCATGGCCGCAGGCATGCATATATCCGGTCTCGGAGCGGAACCCCTCCCGGGCTGGGAGGTGCTCATCTGTGGCATCTTCGATGATGGGCAGGGCGTCGATATCCACCCGCAGGCCCCAGACTGGGCCCGGTCGGTTGCCCTTCAGCTCTGCGATGACGGCTGTGCCCTGTTCCTGCAGGAGCTTCACCCGCTCAGCTGGAACTCCGGCGTCGATGGCTCGCTGGCCCCACTCCTGATACTCCGCTTCGGTGGGCTTCTCGGCGATGGCGGAGACATCGATGGCCTCGGGGCCGTGGGTGTAGTCGACGCCGAGCTCCTCCAGGATGTCCATCACACAGGAGGCGGTGTGAAACTCGAGGAAGCCCGGTTCAGCATAAGCGTGGAATCGTCGTCGCAGTGCAATGAGATCTTCAGTATCCATATGAGTCTTTCTGCCAGCTGGCGGGCTCGGCCTAGAAGTTCTATCTAGTACTGGATACTCAGTCTATGAGATCAGGAGATGGAGACCGGAGAGGTGACAGTCAGCAGTTGGGCAGCTGCACCGGTATTCTCGCTTGCTATGAGCGTGACGATAGTGATTGATCAGCTGGACAAGCGGGATATCCGTGTCCTGACGAACCCGCTGACCGAGCTGGCAGCACTGCTGCACGCCATCACCCATGGTGAGCATCACCCCCGATCACGCACCGTGCGGGAACATGTCTACCGCATCCGCAATGATGACCTCCTGGCCCATTCGCTCTACTATCGCCCGCTCTACGGTGCGTATATCGCCCGGTTCTTCATGCCCCTGACGGCAGTGGACAAATGGGATGTGCATGAGGAGATCGACAGTCTCCACGAGCTCGACCTCGATGTATTCACCAAACACGCGGTGTCCGCAATCGCTGATCTGCCCACCGGTGATCATGTCGGTGAGCTCAGAGATGATCCCGCACTGCAGAAATCAGTGATCGACCGGGCCAGCCGGATCGCCCAGGCAAGAGCGAAACTGGCCGGCGAAATCATCGAAAACCCACATCAGGCGCTGGAGGGACTCACCGGCTTCCTACATCAGGTCGCCACCCGCTGGTTCAACCAGGAATGGGAGCGGGTCGCACCCCGGCTGCAGACCGAGAAGGCCAGCCGGGAACGACAGATTCTGGCCGAGGGCCCCTCGGCACTGGCCGATATCCTGCCCACCGCCGAGGAGTCCTTCAATCCGCACCGGATAAGCCTCGATAAGCTCAACCACATCTACGTGCCGCCCCGCAGTGAGGGGATTCTTCTGGTGCCCTCACATCACCTGAGCCCGCATCTGACGGTCAAACATGAAGAGGGCCTTCCGGTGGTGGTCGCATATGACCCGACGCCGGCTGACTACGAGGCATCCTCCCTGACCATGCGGCGGCTGGCTGTGCTCAATGATCCCACCAGGGTCGAGATCTGCCGGACCGTGATGCGCACCCCGTACAGCACCCTGGATCTCGCCGAGCGGATGCGGATGAAGCCACCCCAGATGGCCCGGCACCTTCGTGCGCTGCGGGAGGCTGAGCTGGTCACCGCTGAAAGGCGCGGCAAATACGTCCTCTACGGGCTCGATGCCCGGGCACTGGAGACCATCGGCGAGCAGCTGATGTCCCACCTTCAGCGGTGAGTGCCCACCCGGCGGTGGGGATCAGGGTAGCTTATAGTCGATGATCAGCGGGGCGTGATCCGACCAGCGCAGGGAGTAGTCCGCTGCGCGGTCCACCTTGGCATTGGAGGCCAGTTCGGCCAGTGCCGAGGTGGCCATGTGATAGTCGATCCGCCAACCAGTGTCGTTGTCGAAGGCCTTACCGCGATATGACCACCAGGTATAGGGCCCATCGACCTCGCCGGCCAGGGACCGGGCGACATCTGTGTAGCCGGCCTCACCGAAGTATTTGTCGAAGTAAGCCCGCTCCTCGGGCAGGAAGCCGGAGTTCTTCCGGTTGCCCTTCCAGTTCTTGATGTCCAGTTCCGTGTGACCGACATTGAGGTCGCCCATGACCAGGACATGATCGGTGCGTTCGGCAAGCTGAGGCAGGTACTGAAGCATGTACTCCAGGAACCGCATTTTGTGCTCCTGGCGCTCGGTGCCGACTTCCCCGGAGTGCACATAGACGCTGACCACCGTCAGGATGCTGCCGTCGCCGAGCTCGTAGTCTGCCTCGATCCAGCGGCCGTCATCCTCCGGATGTCCCTCGCCGATACCGGTGCGGGTGGCAATCGGTGCCTGGCGGGAGATGATCGCAACACCGGCCCGGCCCTTCTGGGCGGCCTCATGCTCATGGATATGCCAGGTTGCCTGGGAGTCGTCCTCACCGGCCTCCTCGGCGAACTGCTGAACCAGCTTGGTCAGGGTGGCGCCATCAGCGCGGACCTCCTGCAGGGTCAGGATGTCCAGCTCGCGCTCGGCCAGCCACTGGCCCATTCCCTTGCGGGCTGCGGCCCGGATGCCGTTGACGTTGACGCTGCCGATCCGGGTGACCCCGTCAGCTTTGGGGTCAACGATCCGGTGGGGGCTGGTTTCAGTCACGCTTGTCAGTCTCCTTGAGCAGTATTTCTGTGTCCGTGAGCGGAGGTGTCAGTTGACGATGTCGCCCTCGAGGGTCTCCCCGGAGTTGCCGTCGTCGTCGTTCTTTTTCTTCCGTCCGACATGCTCGGCGAGCATATCGCGGCCGTTATGGGCGGTGATCTCCATAGTCTCCAGGGCACGGTCGACCATTTCCATATCCGCTTCCTCGCCCTTGGCCAGCTCCTGCTGGACCACCCGAACCTGGACCTGAACGATCTTGAAGGAGTGGTCGAGTTTCATGTTCCGGGAGTGGGCGTCTTCATCCACGACGGCGGCCCCGCCACCTCGGGAGGCGGCCGCTGCCCGGGCTGCACCCACGGCACCGCGGGTGGCATCTGCTGCCGCTCCGACCTTCTTGGCACCCATCATGATCACCAGGACCAGCACGATCGCCAAGAGCAGCCAGGCTGCGGAGATCACCACCAGAATCCATCCGATGATGTCGTTCTGGTTCGCAGCGAAGATCAGCGCACACAGCAGTACCGTGATCATCACCGCGAAGGCGATGCCGGTGCCGCGGCGGCCGGCGTTGCGCAGAGCAGAGTGGGCCTTATCAGATGCTGGAAGGGATTCAGTCACCCCTCTATTCTTTCAGAACCCCGCGGTAAGCTCGAACCGGCAATGACGCTTATCCCAAGGAGACTGACCGATGACCGAGCTTCCTGAGACCATCAGCGCCGATAGCACTGAGCGGACCACATTCATGCGCCGCTACACCCTGGACCCCGCCCTGGCTGATGAGTTTGTGGAGTTCCTGACTAAGAAAGTCATCCCCGCCCGTGAGGAGCGCGGCTTCACCATTGAGTCGATCTGGTTGGACACTGATAAGTCCCAGCTGACCTGGTTCGTCTCCCGGCCCAGCAACACTGAGGAGTTCCTGGCCGCCGAGCGCGACTGGGAGGAATCCGATCAGCGGGCCGAGATCTTCGCCGGCGTTCCGGACTGGGTGACTCATAAGGATGTTCGCGAGGTCACCCGACTCCGTTAGTCCGCGGCTCGGCGGGCGGCGCGGGCTGCCCCGACTGCGGCGATGACGGCGGTGAGCATCGCTGCTGCCATAACGATGGCCGAGATGGTCATCGCGTGCTGGTGATTGCCCTGGGCCACCAGGGCAAAGTAGAGCCCGGTCGCCCCGGCCATACCCATGGCGGTGAAGATCCGCTGGACGGTCTGCTGCACCCCGCCGGAGGCCCCTGCCATGTATTCGGGGACATCCTGCATCGACATCGTCTGAGCGCTGGGGATCAGCAGCGCCTGGGAGAAACCGCTGACGCCGATGGCCACTGCGATCCACCACAGCGAACCCCATGTGGTTTCCATCAGCCAGGCTGCCCCGGCGAGCATCAGCAGGGACAGGACTGCGAAGACCGAACCGGCTAGGACCATGCGGCTGCCGTAGCGCGGTACGCGTTTGCCCACCTGGGCTGCCAGCAGCAGGACCATCACACCGCTGGGGAGGCTCACCAGCCCCGCGGTGAGCGCTGAATAGCCCAGCCCATCCTGAATATAGAGCGGGATAACCGCCCACATCGCCGGCATACCGATGAAGTAGAGCACCAGAACCGCGGAGTTCCAGGTGTAGCTGGGCAGGGTGAACAGCCTGAGGTCCACCATGGGATCCTCGGGGCGCCTGCGGCCCAGCCGGCGCTCCCATATCACCCAGGCCACCAGCAGGAGCACCCCGGTGACTGCCACCAGCACTGCCCACCAGCCACGGAGTTGGATGAAGGGCAGCATGATCAGCAGGATGGCAGCAGTCAGCAGAACGACGCCGACTGGGTCCAAGCGGCTGAGTCGTTTGGGATGGGCACTGACCCGGTCATGCCTGGGCAGCCAGAGGGCACCGAAGAGCACACCGATCAGCGCCACCGGAACGTTGATCGCAAAGACTAAGCGCCAGGCCAGCTCCTCGGGGGCAACTTCCACCAGCACGCCGCCGACCAGGGGACCCATTGCCACGCCGAGACCGATGACGGTGCTCATCAGACCGTAGGCTCGGCCACGGGCTGCGCCTGTGAAGAGTTGCTGGATGACTCCGATGATCTGCGGCAGCAGCATGGCCGAGGCCAGCCCCATGGCGATCCGAGCCAGAATCAGCAGTTCAGGGTTCGGCGCTGCGGCAGCCCCTAGGGAGGTCAGGCCGAAGAGCCCCACCCCGGTCAGAAACATGCCGCGGCGTCCCCAGAGGTCTCCTGCGCGGCCTGCCGGAACCAGCCCCATGCCGAAGGCCAGTGCATAGCCGGAGAGGATCCATTGGAGGTCAGATTCGGTGGCCCCGATGCCCTCGACGATCACCGGGGCGGCCACGATGACCGAGGAAATGCTCAGCAGTGCGGCGAAGAGGGGAAGCAGCAGGGCGATCATCACCCGGGTGGTAGGCGGCGCCGGTGCCGATTCCTCACGTGAAATGTGGTCCTCTTCACTCACCTACAGCACTCTATACCGCAGAACCGTTCTAGTTGCATTTGGCAACGGTCTGTCTCAGGGACTGGTCCTGCAAACCTTTCGGCCAATGACAGAACCACCTACGGCAGCTGCCGCTCTCCTATGGTGGAGATGACAGTGCCGCAGGCGGTTCCTGGGGATCAGTGGCCTCTGTTCGACCTCAGCGTTTGTGCTGGAAGAGGTAGTCGGCCACCTCTGAGTTGAAGGCAAGCACCAGCCAGTAGACGTTAACGCCCAGCCAGACCAGGGAGATCAGCATGCTGAGGTTGATCTCGCCCATTGCGAAGCCCAAGACACTGAAGACTATGGAGATGATGGCGAAGATGATGCCCAGGATCCGCGCCCAGTTCTTATTGGCCCGCAGACCGAAGTACACCAGGGCGTAAATACCCAGCAGGACCAGGACAAAGATCGTCGTACCGGTGCTGAACCAGCCGTAGACGCTCTCGACCTCAGTGCGCTCCATGGCCACGCCCATTTCCTGGTAGGTGGTCATGAGGTCATCGATCATTGCCTCGCGGAAGGAGTCGTTATTGAACATCAGCAGCATCATTACGCCGCTGATGAGGAACAGTCCGCCCGAGACCAGTGTGAAGATTTTCAGGCTGCGGAACTTCGCAGGTTCTTCCACGGGTCCGCCGAAGGCCTGGGGGTTATAGGCCTCGGTGCCGAACTTCGGTCCGGTCGATGGGTCCTCCCCCTGCGGGGAGGGCTGTCCCCACTGGGGGGTGTTGTCATTCGGCGGGGTGGTCATGGGGTCCTCCCTGAAGTAACGGTGAGCTGATTCCAGGTTCTCACTGATTTCTGACTCGGTGCTGGGACTTTACTCATAGCGTAGAGCCTCGATGGGGTCCTTCTTCGCCGCCCTGCGTGCGGGCAGGCTGCCGGCGAGGAAGGCGATGGCCACAATCAGCAGGAAGATTCCGCCGACTGCCAGGGGGTTGAAGGCGAAGAGGCTAAGCTCCGCGAAGCCGCCCAGAGGCCCATCCTCTGCAGTCAGGGCCATATCTGCCAGGAAGCCTGCTGCCAGCCCCAGCCCGATGCCGAACACCGAGCCCATGATGCCGATGACCACCGCTTCCATGGAGAAGAGCCCGAAGACTTTCCCGGAGGACATGCCCAGGGCCTTCATGAGGCCGATCTCCCGTGTCCGCTCCTGGACGCTCATCAGCAGGGTGTTGACGATGCCGAAGCTGGCGGCCAGCAGGGCGATCAGGGCGAATCCGGCCAGCACCCAGGCAATAGTGTCGATGATCTGCTGGAACATCGCGATCTGGTCCTCAACGGTGAGCCCCCAGAGCCCCTCCTCGGCGAGCGCGTCTTTGACTGCCTCCTCATTGGCCTCGAGGTCCTCGACCTCCACGGCGGCCATGATGTAGCTCTCGGGGTTCTGCCCCTCATAGCCTTCACCGTTGATCTCGAAGATCTCGTGGGTCAGCTCCACGGAGGGAATCGGGGCGAAGCCGACATCGGCCAGGGTTCCCTGGGTGACACCGGTGACCTCAGCTTCGACCTCGCTGATCTGGCCTACCGCATTGGGGGCACCGATGACCACTGTCTCACCGACGATCTCCTCCGGGGAGTCGGCCCCAAAGGCCTCCATCCAATCCTCGGGGATGGTCATCTCCATGGCTCCGCGGTCGGGCAACTCACCGGCGATGACCTCGGCAAGGGTGTCATTGAGGGCGAAGTCCAGATTGGAGACGTACTGGCCGCCGTCGGGGGTTTCGATGTATTCGACCTGTGCGGCGATCTCGGTCTCCACGCTGAGCACGTGGTCGATTTTCTCGATGGTCTCGATATCGGAGGCGCTGAGCATGCCAGTGCCGAAGCCGGCATCGGTGTCAGCCCCTGCCTCGGGATCGTATTCGGGCGGTCCGTCCTGTTCGCTGGCATCCATCTGGGGGACCACATAGATTGATTCGTCATCGCCGAATCCCTCGAAGATCCGGTCCACAGTCTGGTTGATACCGGCTGCCAGTCCGGTGGTCACTGCCAGGGTGAAGGCACCGATGAAGATGGCGATGACGGTCAGGAAGGTGCGCAGTTTGGAGCGCAGGGTATTGCCGAAGGCACTTTTGACGACGTCATTGGCTTTCATCGGGTGCCCTCCTCGGTGATGATCTCCCCGTCCTGCATGATCAGGCGGCGCTGGCATTTGGCGGCGAGGTCCTCATCATGAGTGACCACCACCAGAGTGATGCCGTGGTCCCGGTGCAGCCCGAAGAGGATGTCCTCAACGGTCTCCGAGGTGGCAGTGTCCAGGTTTCCGGTGGGCTCATCGGCGAAGAGCACCTCGGGGTCGTTGATCAGCGCCCGGGCGATGCAGACACGCTGCTTCTGTCCACCGGAGAGGTTGGTGGCCTTGTTCTTGGCCTTATCTGCCATCTCCAACTGCTCAAGGGCCTTCATACCGCGCTTATCGCGCTCAATCTTGGAGACACCGGCGATCTTCAGCGGCAGGGTCACATTCTCCAGCACGCTCTGATTGGGATTGAGGAAGAACTGCTGGAAGACAAATCCGAAGGTCTCGTTACGCAGGGCGGAGACTTTCTTGGGCTTCAGCTGGGTCACCGGCTTACCGTCCAGGGCCACGACCCCGGAGGTCGGCTCGTCCAGCAGGGCCAGCAGGTGCATCAGAGTGGACTTCCCGGAACCGGATTTCCCCACAATGGCCACCGACTCTCCGCGGTGGATCTCAAAAGTCAGGCCTTTGAGCGCATGGAACGCCGCAGACCCTCGGCCATATACCTTGACCAGGTTCTCGGTTTCGAGAACGGGAGTAGACATGCTTGCCTCTCGGTAGTGATTGATCGGAACTGATATCAGTCTTACGGATGACATGGCTTCACACATCCCCCGTGGGGATGATTTCGGGGATGGTTCAGGGATGATTCCGGGTGTGCTCGGGGGCGCCCCTGGACTAGCCCACGGACAGTGGGCTAGATGTACACTTTCGAAACATGTCCACATCCTCTGCGCTGGACACCAGTGCGCCTGCCGATTCCTCCGCTGCACCCGCGATTGAAGCCACCGATCTGGTCAAGCAGTATGGGGATTTCACTGCCGTCAACAACATCAGTTTCAGTGTCACCCGTGGGGAGTCCTTCGGCCTGCTGGGGCCCAATGGCGCAGGGAAGTCCACGACCATGCGGATGATCGCCGCGGTCTCCTCCCGCACCTCGGGGACGATGTATGTCTCCGGGATCGACCCACAGGCCGAGGGACCCCGGGTGCGGGCCCGCCTGGGAGTGATCCCTCAGCAGGACAATCTCGATGAGGATCTCACTGTGCGGGAGAACCTCATTATGTACGGCCGCTACTTCGGGCTGCCCCGGAAGTATCTGCTGGCCAAAGCCGATGAGCTCTTGGAATTCGCCCAGCTGACGCATAAGGCCAAGGCCCGGGTGGAGGACCTCTCCGGGGGAATGAAACGACGGCTGACCATTGCCCGGGCTCTGATCAATGAACCGGAGATCCTACTGCTGGATGAGCCGACCACGGGCTTGGACCCACAGGCCCGCCATGTGCTGTGGGACAGGCTGTTCCGCCTCAAGGAGACCGGGACAACTCTGGTGCTGACCACTCACCATATGGAGGAGGCTGAGCAGCTCTGCGACCGCCTCATTGTGGTGGACCACGGAGAGATCATGGCCGAGGGGTCTCCGGCGGGGCTGATCCGGGAGCACTCCACCCGGGAGGTCCTGGAGCTCAGGTTCGGTATGGACCGCAATCCCGAGATCGCCGCTGCCCTGGAGACCGAATTGGGTAACCGTGAAGGGCTGGGCTACAGCCATATCGAGGTTCTGCCTGACCGACTTCTGGTCTACGCCGATGACGCCGAAGCCGCCCTGGAGGCTATCCACGCCGATGGGCGCCGGCCGATGACTTCGCTGATCCGCCGCTCCTCCCTGGAAGATGTCTTCCTGCGGCTGACCGGACGGACGCTGGTGGACTGATGAGCACCTCCTCCCCCACCGCCGATAAGGATGCGATCTCGGCGAAGGTCGGTGCCCGCGGTGCGCTCTACCAGGCCGAGCGAATCCTGCGTTCCATGCGCGCCTATGGCGGAGTCATCCTCTTCTCCTCCACCTTCCAGCCGATTATGTACATCCTGGCCATGGGCCTGGGACTCGGTGCCCTGATCGGCGCAACCGATGACTTCGTCGAATACGGCGCTGAGTCCTACCTGATGTATATCGCCCCGGCGATTCTGGCCTCCACGGTGGCCATGTCAGCCGGTATTGAGTTCACCTTCCCGGTGATGGCCGGTTTCCGATGGCGACGCGAGTACTACGCCGCCCAGGCAACTGCCATCACCCCGGGACAGATCGCCCTGGGGCATATCATGGCCGCCAGCGTGCGGTTCCTGGTCCATTCGGTGATCTTCCTGGCCGTGCTCTTCATCTTCGGGGTGCTCAGCTCACCTCTGGCCTGGCTGCAGCTGTTCACTGCGGTCCTGGGCGCCCTGGCCATCGGGCTGCCGATTATGGCCTATATCAGCACCCTGCGAGAGGAAAAGGGCCATGCGGCGCTGATCCAGCGGTTTGTGATTATGCCGCTGTTCCTGTTTTCCGGGACCTTCTACCCGCTGAGCAACCTCCCAGTGTTTATGCACCCCATTGGGTGGCTCTCCCCCATCTGGCACACCAATGAGCTGGGCCGGGTTCTGGCCTTCGGCCAGCCCACAAGTGGACTGATGATCGGGGTGCATCTGACCTATCTGGTGGGCATCGTCGTCGTCTCCTATGTGTTCATCCGGCGGACCTATATCCGCCGGCTCGGTTACGAGGAATGGGGTGGGCGCACGCCCGGGGCCAAACGTGCTGCACGCAAGCAGCAGGCCCTGGAAACTAAGGAGGCAGCCCAGGCCGCTTGGCAGGGAGATGCCCCGCAGCCCACCGTGCGCAGCGGACTGTTCAGCAATATGTACTCGGGCAATATCCGGGCAGTCTTCCAGCGCGGCATTATGGCCATCCGGAATTCCACCGGGCTGATCTTCGTCTCCGGGTTCCTGGAGCCGGTGCTGTTCCTGGCCAGTTTCGGCCTGGGCATCTCCCCCATGCTCGAAGGCGGGGTCGAGGCTGCCGATGGGACCATCAGCTATGCGGCTTTCATCGCCCCGGCGCTATTAGCTGTTGCCGCGATGAACGGCGCGGTCTTCGACTCCACCTGGAATGTGTTCTTCAAACTGCGGATGACCAAGCTCTACCGCACGATGATGGCCACTTCTCTGGGGCCCTTGGATGTGGCTGTGGGTGAGATTCTGCTGGCACTGTTCCGGGGTGCGCTCTATGCCCTGGGCTTCCTGGTCATCCTCACCGGCGCCGGATTGGTCTCACCGGCAGCAGCCCTGCTGATGTGGATCACCGCACTGTTCATCGCCCTGGGCTTCGCCTGTGTGGGCATGGCTGCGACCAGCTTCATGAAGCGGTTCCAGCAGATGGACTGGATGATGATGGTGCTGATCCCGATGTTCCTGTTCTCAGCCACCCTGTTCCCGATCTCCGTCTACCCCGCCGGAGTCCAGGCTGTGATTCAGGCCCTGCCCCTGTGGCACGGGGTTGAGCTGATGCGCGATATCGCCTTCTGGGAGTTCAGCAGTCTGACCCTGGTGCATATCGGCTATTACCTGGTGATGATCCTCGTCGGCGGCACAATCGCCACCTACCGGATGAAGGCCCTCTTCCTGCGCTAGTCGGAACTAGTTTCCTGTCCGGATAACCGCCAGATTGTGTCGTAATTCTGGACAAGGGCCACGAGGTAGCGACGTGATCTGCCGGTTCAGTGAGAAGAGCCTACTGCGTAGTCGTTATTGACTCTCGGAGGCCTGCCACCCCCGGGCCTGAAGTACAGAGCGCACATGGTTGACGGCAGTAGCGAACCCCTCCCGATCGTCAGCAACGTTGAACCGCAGGACCGTCCACCCGGCAGCAACGGCCCGATTGTCCCGACGCTGGTCAGCTCGGGCCTGGTCCGGTGAGAAGTGGGTGGCGCCGTCGTACTTGATGGCAACGCGATAATCCGGATAGGCCGCATCTGCCGGCCGAGTGCCAGGTTGCACGTCATTGAGCGGGTACTGCAGTTGTGGCTCCGGCAGTCCGGCCTGGAGCAGCGCCAAGCGAAACTCCGTTTCCTTCGGGGAATCGGCTCCTACCCGGATGAGAGTCACCGCCTGTTGTGCCTTCTGCACACCCCGCACACCAGCGGAACCATCAGTCACAGCTCGCAGTTCCTGCACGGTTGCATACGCGAGGTCCCTCCCGTCAGCCCAGTAGCGGGGTTCGCGCACCAACCAGTCACCGATGCAGACCAATTCAGCGAGGCTGCAGCAGCTGGCCAGTTCAAGCATCAGCCAACCCGGAGCCGTAATACGCGTCTCGCGCGACCCGGGGAGCGAGAACCATTGATGGACCGGTGCTGCCTCGTGACCAGTCACCCCTCGCCGTCGCGGTCTGGGTTCAGGTCGATGCACTGAGAGGTGGACGGATGCATCCTCGTCGAGTCGCCTCGGCAATGGAGCGGCAAGGATTTTCGCAGCCGTGGTGTGGGATAACCAGGCATGGGGGTATTCACGAAGCAGCGCTAGGGCCTTCATCCGGTAGATCGTGTCCTCACTCGCAGTGGCTATCCGAGAGCTTGTCGCGTAAAGGCCTGCTCCGAGGCCACGGATGTCTCTGCGCCTAGCGCGCTGAGTCGAAATTCCTGCCTCGCGAAGGTCCCTCAGGCTGAACGCACCACGTTCCAGCCATCGGGGCAAAGGGCACGGATCTCGCATGGAGATCAGTCTCGACGCTTCTACTCATATGTCGAGCCCGCCGCCAGAAATCTGTGGATAACTTCCGAAACGGGGGATTCTCTCCCGACGTAACGGCAAATCGCATCGCTATTTCACTGTCCTGGCAGATTTAGCAACAGAATGTGACAGCGCGATGACGCCTCGGCTTGTCCAAGGTAGGACTTGGCCGCTGGCGGCACCCGCGTCAGTCGGTCAGCCGGTGGCAGTCTCGGCTGCTTCGAGCTCCTCCTCGCGTTCGGTGTCAGTGCCGGCGATCAGCGCATCCAGGGCCAGGGAGAACAGTTCCTCCCGGTGATCGGCGATGTCCTCGGTGTCATCGGTGCGCAGCATGATCACCACATTGCGGTGAGTGCCGTCCTCGGCGACGGCCTCCCAGGTGCCAGTGACTACCCCAGGCAGTCCACCACCCTTGAAGGAGACTGTCTCCCACCATTCGTCATCCACCTCATCGATCAGTCCCGGGTTCTCGGTCAGAACGTCCTCGAGCTCTTCATGCTCGGCTGAGCGCTCGGTGAGCTGGCGGTGGACGGCGACCACATCATCAGTGGTGGCATACCAGTCCACCGCATAGTCGATATCGTGCCGGGAAGTCTCCTGGTAACCGATGCTCAACGGCTCCTCGGCCACTTCCTCGAGGACCTCGCGTCGCTCGGACTCATCCAGCTCAGCCCAGTCCTCCCCCAGTTCGGGAACGCCCCAGCGCAGCTGGAAGAGCTCGCGGGTGGTCATAAACGGCTCCAGCAGCGCAGGATCATGATGCCCGGCATCGGCCACCGCCTGTTCCACGGCATCACGGCCCAGGAGGTCGATGAGCATATCGGTGCCGGTATTGTCGCTGATCGCGATCATCCGCTCGGCCACATCATGAACCGATGTGGAGTAGCCGGTGTACTGATCCTGCAGGGTCCCCGAGGGCAGGCTGCGCAGCTCATCGGTCAATGTCAGGGAGTCATCCCATGCCACATCGCCGTCATCGATGGCATCCACCAGTGCGTAGAGCACATACATCTTCACCACTGAGGCGATCGGGGTCGGCTCCCCCTCGCCGATGCGAAGCAACTGCTCACCGTCTTCGACCACCAGGGCCTCGACATCGCCGGGGAGTTCCTCGAGCCGTTCGGCGATCTCCTCAAAGCCCTCGGCCGGCTCAGCTTCTTCCTCTTCCTCCTCCTCGGCGGAGTCGGCGTCGTCGTCGTTGTCCTCTGTGTCCTCAAGGGCTTCCTCGCCACCATCGAGGGCAGGTTCAGGGGAGCCAGTGGGTTCGGGTTCGGACTGCTGATCTGCCCCGCAGCCGGCGAGGACACTGCCAACTGCGGCGAGGGTGAAGAGGCTGAGAATGCGGGTGCTGGGCGGCGGTGTCACAACCGTTGAGCGTACCGGATAGTGAGCTTCAGGAGGTGACCCTTTCGCCGTGTGCTGTGGGCGATAGACTGACCATCGCGCCGAATAAACCAATGCCGAAGCGCACCGCATCAAGGAGGCCATGTTGACTGATATCAATACCGCTGCTCTGGCAGAGGTTGACCCGGAAATTGCTGCCGCGATTGCTGATGAGCTGGGCCGTCAGCGTGGAACTCTGGAGATGATCGCCAGTGAGAACTTTGTCCCCCGGGCGGTGCTGGAGGCCCAGGGATCAGTGCTGACCAATAAATACGCCGAGGGGTACCCGGGTCGGCGTTACTACGGCGGCTGCGAGTTTGTCGACGTCGCCGAGAACCTGGCCATCGAGCGGGCCAAGGAGCTCTTCGGCGCAGATCACGCCAATGTCCAGCCCCATGCCGGGGCTCAGGCCAATGTCGCGGTGATGACTGCATTCCTCAAGCCCGGCGATAAGCTCATGGGCCTCTCCCTGGCCCACGGTGGGCATCTGACCCACGGTATGAAGCTCAACCACTCCGGTAAGTTCTACGAGGTTGTCGCCTATGAGGTCGACCCCGAGACCGGTGTGATCGATATGGAGAAGGTGCGCGAACTGGCCCTGGCTGAGAAGCCGGACATGATTGTGGCCGGCTGGTCTGCCTACCCCCGGCAGCTGGACTTCGAGAAGTTCCGCGAGATCGCCGATGAGGTCGGTGCGATCCTCTGGGTCGATATGGCGCATTTCGCCGGGCTGGTGGCCGCTGGTCTGCACCCCAACCCGGTCCCGCATGCCGATGTGGTCACCACTACCGTGCATAAGACGCTGGCCGGTCCGCGCTCGGGCATGATCCTCACCAAGGAGGAGCATAAGAAGAAGATCAACTCCGCTGTCTTCCCCGGCCAGCAGGGCGGACCGCTGATGCATGCCATCGCCGCTAAGGCTGTTGCCTTCAAGATCGCCGGCTGTGAGGACTTCAAGGAGAAGCAGCAGCGCACGGTGGCCGGGGCCCAGACCCTGGCGCAGCGGCTGACCGCTGAGGACGTCACCGGCCACGGGATCAGCGTGCTGACCGGCGGTACTGATGTGCACCTGGTGCTGGTGGACCTGGTGAACTCGGAGCTGGACGGCAAACAGGCCGAGGACCTCCTGCATGAGGTGGGCATCACCGTCAACCGCAATGCGGTTCCTCATGACCCCCGACCCCCGATGGTCACCTCCGGTCTGCGGATCGGCACCCCGGCACTGGCCTCGCGCGGATTCGGCCCCGCTGAGTTCGAGGAGGTCGCAGATATCATCGCCGAGACTCTGAAGCTCGGGGCCGCTGGCCAGGCCGAGGATACTGCGGCCCTGCAGCCGTTGAAGGACCGGGTGGCCAAGCTGGCGGCGGACTTCCCGCTCTACGACGGCCTCGAGGACTGGTGATCGGCTCTCCTATGGCGGCACAGATCCTCGACGGCCGGGCCACGGCCAAAGCCATCAAAGAAGATCTCGCCCAGCGGGTGTCAGCGCTGAAGGCCAAGGGCATCACCCCGGGTCTGGGCACTGTCCTGGTGGGCTCGGATCCGGCCAGCCAGTCCTATGTGGCCGGTAAGCACCGGGACTGTGAACAGGTGGGTATTGAGTCCATTCAGGTGGAGCTTCCGGAGGATATCTCCGAGGCTGATCTCCTGGGTGAGCTGGACCGACTCAACAACGACGACGCCTGCACCGGTTATATCGTCCAACTTCCGCTTCCTGCCCATCTGGACACCCAGCGGGTTCTGGAGGCCATCGACCCTGATAAGGATGCCGATGGTCTGCATCCAATGAACCTGGGCCGGCTGGTGGCCAATGTCAGCGATGAGGTCAGCTCACCGCTGCCCTGCACTCCCAAGGGCTGTGTGGACCTGCTGGCCCATTACGGGATCGATCTGGCCGGTAAGCATGTGGTCATCGTCGGCCGCGGAGTGACCATCGGCCGGCCCATCGGCCTGTTGCTGACCCGCCGTGCGGTCAACGCCACGGTGACCCTCTGCCATACCGGAACACAGGACCTCGCCGCACACCTGGCTGAGGCTGATGTGGTGGTCGGGGCAGCCGGGGTGAAGCATATGATCGACCCCGCTGATCTCAAGGACGGGGTGATCGCCCTGGATGTGGGTGTCACCCGTGAGCCGAATCCGGAGAAGCCGGGGAAGTTCATCACCTATGGCGATTTCGGTCCCGGAATTCAGGACAAGGCGGCCTGGTACTCCCCCAACCCTGGTGGAGTGGGCCCGATGACGCGGGTGGAGCTGCTGCAGAACGTTGTGCTCTCAGCCGAGCAGCAGGCGGGCTGACCAGTAATCACTAGCTGCCACTGAGGGAGGGCTCCGGCATTGCCGGGGTCTTCCCTTTTTATTGCGGGTAGACCCTTTTGGCACCATGTGACATACCACACCCTTGACACCCCTTGTGAGCTGGAATACCTTTTCTCCAACTACTAGAGGGGAAATAAATGAACACTGGGTCTAGCAAGAAAATGAAGTCTGGATTGGCCATCGCCGCCACCGGCACCTTGTTGCTCACTGCCTGCGGCGGAGGAAATGGTGGCGGGGAGGCCGCCGATGCAGATGTCTCCGAGTTCACTGTGGCCTGGCATGCCCAGCCGCCAACTCTTGACCCGGTGCTCAGCACTGCCGCGGCGACTCATTCGATGGCACGAAACGTCTATGAGCCTCTGGTGACCCTGGATGCCGATAATGAGCTGCAGCCGGTTCTGGCGGAGTCCTGGGAGGAGGACGGCGCCAATATCGTCTTCACCCTGCGCGATGACGTTGAGTTCCACAATGGCGAGCCGATGACCGCAGAGGATGTTGCTGCCTCCCACAACCGCTGGTTTGAACTCTCCAATGTCGGTCCCCTGTTCTTCCCCGATAGCACTATGGAGGTCACCGGCGAACATGAGGTGACCCTGGTCAACGAGGAACCGATGTACCCCGCCCTGATTCTGATGGGCCGGAATGGATCGCCGCCAGTGGTCATGCCGGAGTCCCTGATCGAGGACGCTCCGGCCGAGGGCGTTGATGACATGATCGGCACCGGTCCTTATAAATTCGAGGAGTGGGTGACCGATCAACACATTCACTTCACACTGAACGAGGACTACTCCCCGCCTGCAGGTGAGCCCTCAGGTCTTGCCGGTGACCGAACCGGCACCTACGAGAACATCTACTACGAGATGGTCCCGGACACCTCCACCCGTGTCTCCGGTATTCAGAGCGGAGAGTACGACGCCGCCATGAACATTCCCTATGACAACTTCGACCAGGTGGATGAACACCCGGAGGTCAGCACCTTCCTCTATGACGGGGGCTTCGGCGGTGCGGTCTTCAACAAAGCCGAGGGCCCCATGGCAGATGAGAACCTCAGGCATGCCGTCAACGCGGCCTTGGATATGGAAGCGATTTTGACCGCGGCCTATACCGATGATCGGTTCTACACGATGAACGGCGCCCTCGCCGATGAGGAGTCCATGTGGTTCACCGATGTGGCTCTGGAGAACTACAACGTCAACGATCCAGAGCTGGCCGAGGAGCTGATCGCTGAATCCGACTACGACGGCGAGCCGATCCGGATCGTGACCACCCGTGAGTACGAGGAGTATTACAACACCGCAGTGGTCATGGAGCAGCAGCTGGGCGATGTCGGCTTCGACGTCGAACTTATCGTCACCGACTGGGCGACAGTCACTGAGATGCGTGACGACCCCTCGGCCCATGAGATCTCGATGACAGCCTGGTCACCGGTGGAGATGCCCATCGAATACACCTTCTTCAATCCCACCTGGAGCGGTTGGACCGAGGATGAGGCCATTGCCGCAGCCATTGAGAAGACCACTTATGCTCCCGATGAGGAGACGGCGATGGAAGGCATCACTGAACTCCAGGAGGCCTTCTATGAGTACCTTCCGGTGATGAACTTCGGCTACCGGTCGAATATCGTGGCCATCCGCGATGGCTTCGACGGCTATGAGCCACCGGCAGGTATCGGCGATATGTTCTTCCGGGTACAACCCGCTGAGTGACCGACGGGCAGCAGCAGGGGGTGTTATTTCACCTCACTGCTGCGAACCCGCATCGCACCCAGTACCAGCGGTAGGACAACCCAGATGAGGGTGGCAACACTGAACTGTGCCCATTCGGTCCCACCGATGTCTACCGGCTCCCCCATGAGGTTCGTGCCCTCTGCAAGGGGCATCGAGGCGATGGTCTGATCGGTCAGGGCGGTCACCAGCAGCACCAGAGCAGCGGTAAGCATCAGCAGGGCGAAGGTGATGCTCAGCAGCCAGAAACCGGACCGGGTGTTGACCATTTTGCGCAGTTCAACACGGACTAGACGACTGAAGGGCACCGCCGCAGTATGTGTGGTGTCGATGACGAGTTCTCCCTCGTGGTGAGGACCGGTGGTAGTCACTTGGCTCCCCCTTCGGTATTCGCCTCGGCCACATGGCCCTCACGTTGCCTCAGCAGCGGCGGCCGAGAGCGCTGAATTATCAAGGGATGAGACCAGGGTGATCTCACCCTCGGCGTTCTCCAGAAGTGTCTTCTTACTGCCCTGGGCTACGATGCGCCTTCGGCCGATGAGGATCATCTCATCAGCTATCAGCTCGACTTCGTTGAGGAGGTGACTGGAGAGCAGGACTGTCCCGCCCTGATCCGCATAGGACTTCAACAGGGTGCGCATCCAGCGGATACCCGCGGGGTCCAGCCCATTGGCCGGTTCATCGAGGATAAGCACCTCGGGCTCGCCGAGGAGAGCATGGGCGATGCCGAGGCGCTGACGCATCCCCAGGGAGTAGTTGCGCAGCCGCCGTTTGGCCTCGTTCTGTGAGCGCGAGACCATCTCAAGCATCTCATCGACCCGGGCAGGGGCAGGCCCATCTGCTGTGCCCCCAGGGTGAGAATCTCCCGTCCGGTGCGCCCGGCATGCTGGGCTGATGCATCAAGAAGCACTCCGACATGCCGACCCGGGTTGGGTATCTGGGCGTAGCGGTGGCCACCGACGGTGACCTCACCGCCAGTTGGAGATGTCAGGCCCACCATGATGCGCATCGTCGTGGTCTTACCGGCGCCATTGGGCCCCAGGAAGCCAGTGACGCGCCCCGGCTGGCAGGTGAAGGTCACATCATCGACAGCAGTGAAACCGCCGTAGGTCTTGGTCAGACCGTCCACTGTGATCATGACCCACGCTACGCATGCTTCTGGAATACGTATATCCCCCAAACGGATGATCCACCGCGGGGATCACAACTCTTTGGGTCAGCGCCAGTCCAGTGGCTTCGCCACATGGGTGAGCAATGACTCCATGAGGTGAGCGTTGTACTCCACCCCCAGCTGATTGGGGACGGTGACCAGGAGAGTATCGGCCTCCTGGATGGCGGTGTCTTTGGCCAGTTCCTCGACCAGTTCATCGGGCTCGGCCGTATACGAGCGTCCGAAGACCGCCCGCGTCTTCTCATCGATCATCCCGAATTTGTCCTCGGAGTCCCGCTGCCCCAGGAAATAGGCCCGGTCCTCATCGGAGACGATCGGAATGATCGAACGGCTCACCGAGACTCGCGGTTCGAAGCCGTGGTCGTGCTTGGCGAACTCCTCGCGGAACTTCTGGATCTGCCGGGTCTGCTGAATATGCAGTGGTTCACCAGATTCATCATCCTTCAGCGTGGAGCTCATCAGGTTCATGCCCAGCTTTCCCGCCCATTCGGCGGTGGCATCGGAGCCGGCTCCCCACCAGATGCGCTGGCGCAGACCCTCTGAATAGGGTTCGACCCGCAGCAGCCCCGGCGGGTTGGGGAACATCGGACGCGGGTTGGGCTCGGCGAATCCCTGGCCAGTGAGAACTTTGAGCGCGATGTCCGTGTGGCGCCGGGCCATATCGGCGTCGGACTCCCCCTCGGCAGGGTGGAATCCGAAGTATTTGTACCCGTCGATGACCTGCTCCGGGGAGCCCCGGGAGATGCCCAGCTGGAGCCGTCCGCCTGCGATCAGATCCGCAGAGGCGGCATCCTCGGCAAAACGCATCGGCGGCTCATACCGCATATCGATGACACCGGTGCCGATTTCGATGCGCTCAGTGCGAGCGCCCACTGCCGCCAGCAGCGGATATGGCGAACCCAATTGTCGGGCAAAGTGGTGAACCCGGAAATAGGCGCCGTCGAAACCGAGCTCCTCAGCCGCCACGGCGAGGTCGATGCTCTGCAGCAGGGCATCCTGGCCGCTCTGAGTGCGTGAATGCGGTGAAGGCGTCCAGTGGCCAAAGCTGAGGAATCCCAGTTTCTTCGTCATATCCGCCCCAACCTCGTAGCCCACTGCAATATTCCGTGCGACTGGCCCGGCAGCTCGGCCTGCGCCGGAGGAAAATTCGTAACATGCTAACGGCACTCAGGGAACTTTCAGATTTCGATGGGAAGGTCCCATACCGTCCGACGGCGCCTGCTTTGGGTATCTCCTCTGGCGCCACAGCCCCCAGACTGTATGGGAATTTGAATCACATGATGAGCACCTTCTCTCTTTTCACCCCCAGCCTTGGCACCGCCCCCGAAGAGCCCCAGCACAACCGTCTGGGCATCAAGGCCTTCACCGGTGTGGCCCTGGCTGCCACCCTGGCTCTGACTGCCTGCGGAGGCGACGACGAGGACGAAGACCCCAACGGCAATGGTGAGGATGAGGCCTCCACTGAGGAGGACACCACTGAGGAGGACACCGACGGCGAGGACTCCGATGAGGAGGCCGGCGAGGACGAGATTCCGTCCCTGAGCGAGATCCAGTCCGCCAGCCTGGAGACCATTGACTCCGCGGAGTCCCTGACCGTGGAGGGATCCGGTGATGGCCTGGGTATGGACCTCGAGGCACTGGGCCAGCAGCTCGGCGCTGAGGATGTCGATGAGCTCGGCTTCCACATCGAGGGCAACCTCGATGAGTCCGCTCCGCTGACCTCCTGGGTCATCGGCTTTGGGGATAATTCCATGGAGGTCGTCATCGACGGCCAGGACCCCTATATGAACGCTGAGACCTTCGCTCCGATCTTTGAGAGCCAGCTGGCCGCCGATGGCATTGAGTTCGACACTGAGGGTTTCGCCGCTGAGATCGAGGGCTACTGGGTCGATATGACCGGCGCCCTGCCGCCGGAGGATATGCACCTCACCGACCTCCTGGCCAACCTGGCCGAGCCCATCGAAGGCTCCGATGCAGGCATGGAGGCCAGTGCAGGCACCCATGAGGGTCAGGATGCCTGGATCTACTCCGATGCCGAGGGTGAGCTGACCTTCCTGGCAGATGCGGATTCCCCCTACCTGTTGAACATCACCGGCATCGATCCGGCCAGCGATGAGTCCTTCTCCATGGAGTTCTCCGAGTGGGACTCCACTGAACTGCCCGAGGTTCCGGCTGAGGACGAGGTGCTCAGCGACCAGGAGCTGAACTCGCTGGCTGAGCAGTACGTCTCCTTCTGATCTGCGCAGCCGCCTAGGGCGGTTGGGCAGACATCATCAGCACCGCAGGGGTGGGGCATTCCGAGTCTGGGATGCCCCACCCCTGTTTCATGCGGCAGAATCATGAGCATGCATAATCACTCGTCATCCAGCTTCTCCGCATCCCACCTTCCCGGTATTGCCGCAACTGCTCTGACTGGCGCCCTGCTGCTCAGCGGCTGCGGAAATGGTGAGGACCCCGAGGCTGAGCTGGAGGAAGCACAGGAGGAGCCCACTCCTCTGGATGCCGGTGATGACGAGGAGGAAACTGACGGGGAGGATGAACCGGACTCTCCCGAGGCTGAGCCGGTGGACTTCCCCGGCACGCTCTCCGGGGAGACTGCCGAATACATCGTCCAAATCCTCAACGCCGAGGAGGACAGCACCGCTGAGGACTGGGAGAACCGGCTCAGTGAAACATTCCGCTCCGAATACGATGAGACCGAGCTGGCTGAGGTGATCAACACCGGTCTGCGGCCTGCTGCCCCCTTCACACCCACTGATCACAGTGATACCGGGGACGCCTCGGTCACCCACCTGGAGTCCGAGGATGCCGAGGTGGAGCTGCATATCCAGCTCGATGAAGATGAGCTCATCGAGCTGCTGGTGTTCCTGCCACCGCAGGAACCGGCTGAGGAGGCCACCTCCTTCGAGGAGATTCAGCAGCGACTGCCGGAACTTCCCGGTGACGGGGCGATGCTGGTGCTCGAGGACGGCGAGGAGCTCCTGGGCATCAACACCGACCAGGCCGCCGGGATCGGCTCGACCTTCAAGCTCTATGTGCTGCTGGCCCTGGTTGAAGCCATCGAGGAGGGTGAGACCTCCTGGGATGAGACTCTGGAGCTGGCCGAGGAGCATATGAGCCTGCCCTCCGGGAACCTGCAGAATGAGGATCCCGGCTATGAGGTGACCGTCCAGGAGGCGGCCCAGGCGATGATCGAGATCAGCGATAACACCGCCACCGATCTGCTCATCGACCATCTGGGCCGCGATGCCGTGGAGGCCGCCGTCGAGGATTCTGATCATCATGACCCCGAACTGCTCCAGCCTTTCCTGACCACCCGCGAACTCTTCCAGCTGCGCTGGGGTGCCCCGGAGCTGGGTGAACAGTTCAGCGAGGCCTCCGACATCGAGCATCGCCGCGAGATCCTCGATGAGGTCGCTGAGCTTCCCCTGGAGCTGGAGGCAGCGGATATCACCGACGACGACGGCGCGGCCCGCGGACTGGAGTGGTTCGCCACAGTTGAGGACATCGCTGATCTGCTTGCACTGCTGGAGACATATGCCGAGGAGCATTCCGAGCTGCGCACGATCCTCAGTGAGAACCCCGGCATTCAGGCGGAGTCCCCCTGGTGGGACTATCTCGCCTTTAAGGGCGGCTCCTCCCCCGGTGTAGTGGCCGGGGCCTGGTATGCCACCGATGAGGAGGAGACCGAACGCACTGTGGTCTTCATCGCCTCCGGTGACCCTCAGGGCATCTCAACAGCGACCATGGAGTACTTCGGGCTGGCTACCAATGCGCTGGAGCTGGAGGCCGACTCCGAGTAATTGTGAATTACTCATATTTACGGCAAGATAGTGGGCATGACGACATCACAGTCATCGCACAATTGGCCCGAGGCCCTCAGGGGTCGTGGGCTCCGTGTGACCCGGCAACGTCTGGCTGTCCTCGACGCCGTCGCTGCCCACCCCCATCAGCCGGCTGAGGCAGTCCATGCCGCTGTGGCACAGGAACTGCCAGAGATCACCGTGCAGTCGGTCTACACCGTGCTGCATGATCTCACCGCACAGCAGCTGCTGCGGCGGTTCGATCCGCCTGGATCGGCCGCCCGTTATGAGACCCGCACCGAAGATAACCACCACCACGCCATCTGTACCCATTGCGGTCGCATCGAGGACGTGGACTGCGTCCATGGTGAAGCCCCCTGCCTGGAGGCGCCGGCTTCGCTGGGCATGCAGGTCGAGGTGGCAGATGTGGTCTTCCGCGGCATCTGCTCCGACTGTGCGGCAGCCCAACAGGCTCAGGCTGCCTGAGCCTGCCAGATTAGTCCTTGTCCGCCCAATGTTCCTTTGATCCACCCAAGAAAGGAAGCCATGACCGAAAACTCGAACGGCTGCCCCGTTACGCACAACGAAGGCAGCGGGACCGCCCCCACGGCTACCAAGCCCTCCGGTCCGCCCCACCCCACTATGGGCGGCGGTAACCGGTACTGGTGGCCGCACCAGCTGAACCTGAAGATCCTGGCGAAGAACCCCGAGGTTTCCGATCCGTTCGGCGGTGAGGACTACGACTACGCCGCTGAGTTCCTCAAGCTTGACCTCGCCGAGGTCAAGCAGGACATCCAGCAGGCCCTGACCACCTCCCAGGACTGGTGGCCGGCAGACTTCGGCCACTACGGTCCGCTGATCATCCGTATGGCCTGGCACTCCGCCGGTACCTACCGTGCAGTCGACGGCCGCGGCGGTGGCGGAACCGGTCAGCAGCGCTTCGCGCCGCTGAACTCCTGGCCCGATAACATCGGCCTGGATAAGGCTCGCCGCATCCTGTGGCCGGTGAAGAAGAAGTACGGCCGCCAGCTCTCCTGGGCTGACCTCATGATCCTGGCCGGCAACGTAGCCCTTGAGGACATGGGCTTCCCCACCTACGGCTTCGCCGGTGGACGCGCCGATGTCTGGGAGCCCGAGGACGATGTCTACTGGGGTGCAGAGGAAGAGTGGCTCGGCAGCGATAAGCGCTTCTCCAAGGGCGATGAGCGCGACCTCGACAAGCCTCTGGGTGCTACCCACCTGGGTCTGATCTATGTCAACCCCGAGGGTCCCGAGGGCGAGCCTGACCCCGTCAAGGCCGCTCACGATATCCGTGTGACCTTCGCCCGGATGGGTATGAACGATGAGGAGACCGTGGCTCTGATCGCCGGCGGTCACACCTTCGGCAAGAGCCACGGCGCCAACACTGACGACCACCTCGGTCCCGATCCTGAGGGCGCTTCCCTCGAGGAGCAGGGCCTGGGCTGGAAGAACTCCTACGGCACCGGTAAGGGCGATGACCAGATCACCTCCGGCCTGGAGGTCACCTGGACCTACCACCCGACCCGCTGGGACAACGAGTTCTTCCACATCCTCTACGCCTACGAGTGGGAGGTCTACAAGGGCCCCGGCGGCGGCTGGCAGTGGCGTCCCACCAATGGTGAGGGCGATGGCCTGGTTCCCGAGGCCCACAGCGACGGCAAGCGTGAGCCCCGGATGCTCACCACCGATCTCTCGCTGCGCTTCGATCCGGCCTACGACAAGATCTCCCGCCGGTTCCATGAGAACCCCGAGGAGTTCCAGACTGCATTCGCCAAGGCCTGGTTCAAGCTCACCCACCGCGATATGGGCCCCAAGGCTCGTTACCTCGGCCCCGAGGTCCCCGAGGAGGACTTCATCTGGCAGGATCCGCTGCCTCCGGTGGACCACGAGCTGGTCGACGCAGCCGATGTGGCTTCCCTAAAGCAGGCTGTGCTGGACTCCGGTCTGACCATCTCCGAGCTGGTCTCCACCGCTTGGGCCTCGGCATCCACCTTCCGCCACGGCGATAAGCGCGGCGGCGCCAATGGTGCCCACATCCGCCTGGCTCCGCAGAAGGACTGGGAGGTCAACAACCCGCAGCAGCTGCAGAAGGTGCTCGGAGTTCTGGAGACCATCAAGGAGCGCTTCGACTCCGAGAATGCCGTCAACGGTAAGAAGATCTCCCTGGCTGACCTCATTGTGCTGGCCGGTAACGCAGCCGTTGAGAAGGCTGCCTCCGATGCCGGTGTCCAGGGTGTGGAGGTTCCCTTCAACCCCGGCCGCACCGACGCCAGCCAGGAGCAGACCGACACTGAGAACTTCGCCTACCTCGAGCCGGTCACCGATGGGTTCCGCAACTACGTGGGCCCCGACTCCAGCCTGCCGGCAGAGCATGGCCTGGTGGACAAGGCCAACCTGCTCAGCCTCTCCGCTCCGGAGATGACCGTGCTGGTCGGCGGTATGCGTGTGCTCGGCACCAACTGGGACGGCTCCGACTACGGAGTCTTCACCGACCGGGTCGGCGTGCTCTCCAATGACTTCTTCGTCAACCTGCTGGATCTCGGCAAGAACTGGCGGGCACTGGACGAGGGCAAGCACGCATTCGAGGGCACCTACGAGTCCACCGGTGAGGTATTCGGCCGTGGCACTCGCGTCGACCTCGTCTTCGGCTCCAACTCCGAGCTGCGCGCCCTGGCGGAGGTCTACGCCTCCGACGACGCCCAGGAGAAGTTCGTCAAGGACTTCGTCGCCGCTTGGCACAAGGTCAGCGAGCTGGACCGCTTCGATCTGCGGACTCCGGCTGGCAAGACCGCTGCCTAAGCCCTAAGGCATAGAAAAATCCCCGGCCGGGTCATCCGGCCGGGGATTTTTCGCGTGTGGGGCTAGCTCTTAGAGGCCGCCCTCATCGTCGTCGTCCTCGTCGTCGTCGTCGAGGCCGAGACCATCGTCGTCACCATCGTCGTCGTCCTCGTCGTCCATGCCGAGGTCGTCGTCCTCATCATCTTCAACGCCGGGTGCGTCGTCATCTGCAGCGTCGTCGTCACCCAGGTCGGCGTCGGCGTCGTCGTCGCCGTTCAGACCATCATCGCCGTTGTCCGGGTCAGCGGGCTCTTCCTGGTCGACGTCGTCATCGCCGTTCTCGCCGTCGCCGTCATCACATGCGGCGGCGCCGAAGAGAGCCAGGGCGGAAACGCCCAGGATGCCGGCTGCACTGCGAAGCTTGGTGTAATTCTTGTCTGCCATTTGAGGAGTTAACCTCCATTGATCAGTTTGGCGGTAGTTCTTCTTCAGCTTCTATTAAGTTTTTCTCGGCTAATGCCGGACCCCCTTCCGGAGAACCGAAAGGGGGTCCGTACGCTAAGTAGAACTCAGCGCTTAGCTAGAGAGAATGCTTAGCCTGCATCCTCGTCGTCAGCTGCGTCGTCACCGGCGTCATCAGCTGCGTCGTCGCCGGTGTCAACTTCTTCTTCAGTGCCAGCGTCGTCGTCACCGGCGTCGTCTCCGCCGTCGTCGCAGGCGGTCACGCCCACCAGTGCGATCGAACCGATACCGAGGATTGCGGCGATCGAACGAAGCTTGTTGTTCTCGGTGGTAGCCATAAGCTTTGTTACCTCCGTGATTGACTGCATCTGGTCTGATGCTGGGCGGGCTTTCCGCCTTCCACCCAGTGATGCTTGGGTCACATCCCTGGATGATCTGACTCCATCATCACCACAAAACTTCCGTGAGGAAAAGTCCCAAAGGGGGGTTTTGGGTGAACTCTGGGGGGACTCATGGGAAGTGTCCAGGTTCAGAATGTCACCAGTGTTGTTTTTTAAGCTTTTGTCCAGGTTCAATGGTCTTTCCTGAACATTCCATTGGCGTCGGCGAGGCTGCCTAATCGCTAATGAATCCAGGTCTGACGTGGACAAAACGGCCCCGGACCGCATTTGCAGCCCGGGGCCGTCTCGGAAGGAGACTTTCTGTGCTTACATCGCGGACTCGCCGATAGCGTTCAGCTCCTCCTCGGAGAGGGCCTCAGTGGGCTCTTCCTCGGGCTCAGCCTCACTCCAGTCACTGAAGGTGATGTTCATGACCATGCCTTCGACATTCATGTCGATCTCATGCAGCACCGGTGCTGATTCATCGGCCAAGAAGACGAACTCAAGGTACTCCTCGCCATTTTCCTCGCGGTAGACCCAGACATCCTCACCATCGCGATCTTCGGACTCTCCGGTGAGCGGAGCTTCGCCCAGGGAGGAGATTCCGGCCTCCTGCAGCATGTCGTCGCGGAAGTTCTCGATGAACTGCTCAGGGGTCTCGATCTGGCCGCTCAGGGTGCTGCTGACATCGATCCACTCCGCGCCCTGGGCCTCCAGCTCCTGGCGCAGAGCCTCAGGATCTACCCCGGCCTGAGCATCGGGTTGCAGGGAGGTGTACTCCTCGATGAAGGAATCCACCGACTGGTAGATGGTGCTGCCCTCGTCAAAGAGGCGGTAGTCGATGATGTCCGCCATCTGCCAGGTGCTGCCATTGCCCTGCATATCCCCGGAGATGATGATCTCCACGGTTTCGCCTTCGGATTCTGCCTCCAGCTCATCATCCTCGGCACCGGAATCCTCAGTGCCGTCCTCAAGCTCATCTGTGGGCAGCTCTTCCATTCCGAACAGCGCCGCGGGCACTTCCGCGGTCACGGTCACGGAGTCCTCAGCCAGGGAAGCCTCCCAGACCTCATCGCCGATCTCGGAGAGCTCAGGGGCCTCTCCCCCATTGCCCTGGGCCTCATCTGGATCAGGCTCCTCGCCATCCTCATCGGCGATCTCACCGGGGGTGTCGCCCTGTTCCTCAGCACCGTCGGGATCGACATCCTCCTGTGCGGAGTCATCGGGGGAATCGTCACCGGCGGTGGTCTCTTCTTCATCGGGGCCGCAGGCGGTCAGCGCCAGAACGGCGACGCCGAAAATGCCAGTAGTACGGTACAGCTTGCGCATGTGCTGCGTCCTCTCTATTCATCGTTGACATCATCTGCATCCTCTTCGAGCTCCTCAGTGGGCCAGCCATATTCTTCGGCGATGGCCTCGAAGATCTCGTCGAGGGTGATGTATTCATCCGGCTCTGGTGCATCTGGTGCCGGGGAGTCATTCCATTCGGTGAAGGTGTACTGGGCCTCGAAGTCGTTGATGCCCAGCAGATACGGCTCGTCCTGTGCTGAGACGATGTATTCGGTCTCGCCGTCGGCAGTTGTGTAGACCCAGACCTCCTGGTCCTCGCGGGTCTCGGCCTCGGCTTCCATGGCGTCGATCTCGTCGTCGTTGAGCTCCTGCTGCCAGGTGGTGATGAACTCTTCAGCGGAGAAGACACTGCCGCCCTCCTCCTCGAATTGCACCCATTGGTCCCCTACGAGGTCCTCGACGAAGTCCTGGCTGATCTCCTCAGCGACTTCCTCGTCGAGTTCGCTCAGCAGCAGGGCGGCGAAGTCCTCGCCCAGGAAGTACTCCGCTCCCTCGACGGCGCGTTGGGTCACGCTGGCGTCCCCGGCGGTGAAGCTCATCTCTGAATCGGTGCCGTCCAGGGCTCCGCTGATGCTGATCTCGCCGGTGGTATCACCGTCGATCGTGTCGTAGAGCTCGTCGAGGTCAGCCTCGCCGGCTTCGACCTCCCCGCTGATGGTCACTGATTCTGCCTCCAGCATGGCGGTGAAGACATCCTCACGGATATCACCGAAGCTGGGCGGCTGACCGGTTTCGGCCGTATCGGCCGCATCGGTTTCGCCACTGGTGCCCACCGGCTGGGCATCCTCGCGGTCAGTTGCGTCGAAGGGGTTGCCGCAGCCGGTCAGCCCGACGGTGGCGATGGCGGCGAGGGGGAAGATGCTTCGCCTCACTGGATTCCTCCTGATCGATTGGATCTCACGAGAGGGTAGTTCTGAACTCTGAACGCCCCCTGAAGCCTATCCCCATATCAGGTGGGTGAGACTGCATTTGGCCGCCGCAGCCCTCAGACGAGACGGTGATCACCGGGACGCTTCAGCCGCAGCCACCGGTAGCCGTATCCGTCCAGGGGCAGTTCTGTGGAGCCATCCTCCCCGACCGTGCAGCTTTCCTCGGAGAGGAGGTCCACCAGAGTGATTCCGGGGTCCTCCTTCTCGAGAGTGAACTGCGCTGTGGTCGGCTGCGGGACAAGGTTGTGCAGCAGCACCATCGACCGGGACTCCCAGGTGACCGTATGAGCCAGGACTGCGGGATCTCCGGCATCGAGAATGGTGTAGTCACCCCAGCCCAGTTCCGGGGACTCTCGGTACCGCTTGGCCAGCCGGCTGATGTGATGCAGCAGGGAGTCTTCATCGCGGCGGGCATCGGCGGCGTTGACATGTTCGGGGCCGAAGGAGCCCTGGGTCACTGCCCGGGAGAGCTGGGAGGGTTTCGCCCCGGAGAACCCGCCGTTCTTCCCAGAGGTCCACTGCATGGGGGTGCGTACGGCTTCTCTACCGGGAACATCGAGGTTCTCCCCCATCCCGATCTCTTCACCGTAGAACAGCACCGGGGTGCCGGGCAGGGTGAACAGCAGCGAGTAGGCCATCCGCAGCCGGCGGGGGTCGCCGTCGAACATTCCCGGCAGTCGCCGGCGCAGGCCGCGGCCGGCGAACCGGTGTTCCTCCTTGGGGCCGAAGGTGTCGAGGATTTCCTCCTGTTCGGTCTCCTTCAGAAGGTCCAGGGTCAGCTCATCGTGATTGCGCAGGAAATTGGCGTACTGGGGCTCGACTCCGAAATCGGTGGGCCGGGATTCCAGCGCCTCAGCCAGGGGCTGGGCCTCCTGGCGGGCCATCGCCAGGAAGAGCCGTTGGTTGGTGAAGAAGTCGAACTGCATGGTCAGCTGATCCCCGTCTTCCCCTCCGAAGAAGGTCAGCTGCTCCTGATGCGGCAGATTCACCTCACCGAGCATGATGGCTGAGCCCTGGCCTGAGGCTCGGCGCTGCAGCAAGGCTCGCAGTGCCCGCAGATAGTCATGGGGTTCTTCGAATTCGTGCTCATCGCGTCCGAGCAGGGTCTGCTGGTTGATGGCGAAGGGCACTGCATCCACGCGGAAGCCATCCACCCCCAGCTGCAGCCAGAAGCCCATCATCTTCGCGATCTCATCTCGGACCTGGGGGTTGGCGGTGTTCAGATCCGGCTGGGTGTGCAGGAAGTGGTGGAGATACCACTCCTCTGTGCGATCGTCATAGGTCCAAATCCCGTCCTCGGAGTCAGGAAACATGGTCTGGTCGGAGGTATCTCCGGGGTCCTCGGCGCGCCAGACGTAGTAGTCGCGATAGGGGTTGTCCTTCGAGCGCCGGGAGGCTTTGAACCAGGGGTGTTGATCTGAGGTGTGGTTGATCACGAGGTCCACAATGACCCGGATGCCCCGGTCGTGGGCCACCCGGATAAGTTCGACGAAGTCACCGTGGTCGCCGTACCGGGAGTCGACTCCATACATATCGGCGACGTCGTATCCGTTATCGCGCCGGGGCGAGGGGTAGAAGGGCATCAGCCAGATGCAGTTGACCCCGATTTCGGCGAGGTAGTCGATCCGTTGGGTGAGCCCATGCAGATCGCCTGTGCCGTCGCCATTGGAGTCGAGATAGGTCTCCACATCGATGCAGTAGATGATGGCGTTCTTGTACCAGAGGTCTGCCGTTTCGGTGATTCTCACGAGGCTGGCCTTTCAGTTGGAGCGGAGATTGGGCAGGACCTCTTCCCCGAAGGTATCGAGGAAGGGCGCCTGGTCCTGACCCACGTGGTGGAGGTAGGTCGCCTCAAAGCGTTCGGCCGCCTCGGCTATCCACTCGGTATGCGCCGCTGGCGAGGATGAGGTCCACACCGCATCCAGGACTGTCTGTAGGCCGACCTCATCGGCGGCGGAGTCGAAGTGCTGGGGTGTGGGCAGGTCCTGGTCCAGTGGAGGGCCGAAGATATTGGTCCGCCACTGGTCGTAGGCGATCTGTTGGGCCTGCTGGTCGGTCTCTGCCCAGCTGAGGTGGATCTGCAGCATCACCGGGCCTTCTCCTCCAGCCTGCCGGTAGGCATCCAGCACCTCGTAGTGGGCACCACCGGGCTGGTTGAGGGTGATCATCCCATCAGCCCAGGCGGCTGCCCTTTCGGCTGATGCGGGGGTGATGCTGGTGGCGTAGAGCGGGACGGAGTTCTCCGTCTGCCCCTCGGTAGCGGGCCGGTCGTAGAGGTAGGCGTCCTCCACGGTGACCAGACCCCGGTGGGCGGTGATCCATTCACCGGCGTGGAGCCTGCGAATGATATCGGCTGATTCCTCCAGACGGCGGCGCCGGTCCTCTTGGTTCAGCCACCTCTGCCCGGTGATGTGCTCGTTCATCGCCTGGCCAGCCCCCAGCGCGGTCCAGTATCTGCCCGGGAACATCTGCCCCAGGGTGGCAGTTGCCTGGGCGACGACGGCGGGGTGGTAACGCTGTCCGGGGGCACATACTGAGCCGATCGGGATGGTGGTGCTGGCCAGGGCCGCACCTAACCAGGAGAAGGTGAATCCGGAATGCCCCTGCCGCTGCGACCAGGGGAAGAAGTGGTCCGAGCTCATCGCTGCGGTGAAACCGGCGGTTTCTGCGTGCTGAACATCGCGCAGCAGTTGGGCCGGCGAGATCTGTTCCTGGGATGCGTGAAATCCGTATGTGGTCATAAAAGCAATCATCCAGATAAGTAGTCAGTACGTTCTCCCTTGTCAGAGAGCTTACCGACACTTACCTGGGTGATTGCTGAATGGCCTGGTCAGGCTTCGGTGCTCACCTGCTCCGCACGCTGTGCCCGACGGTGGCGGCTGATGGCCACCAGTACTGCTCCGATCAGTAGCAGCAGAACGGCCCCGAGTGCCAAGACGCTCATCTGGGTACCGGTGACTGCGAGGCCGCCGGTCTCAGTGTCTTCCTGACCGTCGAGCTCTGCCAGGGCACTCTCTGCGTCATCGTCGTCGGGGACGATGACAGTGGCGTAGGTCCAGCCGATGAGTTCGCCCTCGGCGGTGTAGAGCGCCAGCCGGTGTTCACCGGGGCTGACATCCTCGGGCACGCTCAGGGTGGCGATTCCCTGGTCATCGACCTCGGATGTGCCCAGTGAGACGGGCTCGGAGAACAGCCAGCCGGCCACGGTGGGCTCGTCCTGGTGGTCCTGCCCAATCTGGACCTCAGCGGTTCCGCCCGGGACAAGCGGCGGGTTGAGCAGCTCGATGAGACCTTCGTACTCATCAGTGAGCTCGCCGGCCTCAGGTGCCCCGGAAACCGGATCAGCCGTTGCCTCCTGTGTCGGGGTCGGCGTCGTTGTCTCAGACTCCGTAGGTGTTGGCTGCGTGGGATCCGAGTCACCGGGCTCCGTCTCACGGGGATCAGGCTCGCCGGATTCTGTCTCGGTCGGCGCAGGCTCCGTGGGAGCAGTCTCCGTGGGTTCGGGCTCGGTGGGCTGAGCCTCAGTCGGATCAGGCTCCGTGGGCTGAGGGTCGCTCGGTCCGGGGTGGGTGGGCTCGGGTTCGCTCGGTTCCGGCTCAGTTGGTTCCGGCTCCGTGGTCTCTGGCTCCGTCGGCTCGGGCTCAGTCGGCCCCGGTTCCGTGGGCTCCGGTCGAGGGCTTTCGCTCTCTCCTGGATACGGGGTGTCCGGTTCCTCCTCTGGAACACCGGCTGTGAAGGTCTGGACTGCTGAGGGGCGGTTCTCATCCACCCGTCCCAGAGATTCCGAGGTGGTCAGCGCGTACCAACCATAGGCCTCGTCCTCGGTCAGACCCTCCCATGCGGTTTCCGCGGGCTCCTCGGCAGTGACTTCCTGCTCTTCGCTGAGTGCCTCCACCTCGGTCAGCACGGTCAGTTCCTGACTACTGACCTCCTTGGACCACATGAGGTCGATGGACATCATGGCCTCATCCAGTTCTGGTCCGAACTGGCCCGCACGCTCCGGGGGCTGGAACTGATGCGGTTCGAAGCTGTCATAGATGGGCGTGTAGTGGTTGACCGCCATCTGACCGCTGTCGACGTCGATCTGCATCAGACGGTTGAACAGTGCAGTCCTTCCGCCCTCGTGCTCATAGGACTGGAAGTCCGCCACGGTCTCGACCACCCAGCGGTCATCCTGGGTGCCCTCCTCGCGCTGGCGGATACCGTGCAGATGTCCGGAGAGCACCAGGACCACATTGGCATTGGGCTCCACGAGGCGTTCGAAGTAGACATCACCCTGCGAGGACCAGCGACCGTTATCGGGGTTGGCCCGCTCATCGATCTCCGGCCGGAGGTACTCATGGGTGCCGATGACCACGTTGTGGTCGGGATGTTCGGCGATGATTTCCTCGGCCCACTGCAGCTCCAGCTCGTGGGTGTAGTAGGCCAGGGAGAGGAAGAGCATCTTCACTCCGTCCTGTTCGATCACGCTGTAGCTGGAGCTGTTGCCCAGCGGTCCGGCTTCTCCGTACCACTCGTAGTCGGCGTAGCGCTCCTCGGGGAAGTACTCGAGGTAGAGCTCGTTGTTATTGCCCCAGAAATTGTCGTGGTTTCCGGGCAGCACAGCATGCGGCAGCCCCGAATCCTCGAGGATCTCCTGGATCACCGAGACCCGTTCGAACTCCCGGTCAGCCCGCTCCCGGGTCTGGTTGCCGCGCAGTGCGTTTTCGATGATGTCGCCGGTGTGCATCTGGAAGGCGATGTCTCGGGAATCCATATTGGCGGCGAACCAGGCCTTCATGGCCGTGTAGACCCAGGGGTTCTGCTCGGCTGTGTACTGGGTGTCGGTGAGGTGGCCAATGCTGAAGTCGTAGCTTCCGGGGTCCTGGAAGGAGAGGTTCTCCTCCTGGTCCAGAATCTCCAGGGTGCGGGGACCGTCCTGGATCAGTACGTTGATCGCACCTTCCTGGATATGCTCCGGATCGGGCTGGGCGGTCAGCGTGATCTCCCCGCCCTCCTCCGCGGCACGGGCATCGATCAGCTCCCAGCTCTGGCCGTCCCAGAGGTAGAGCTGCAGCTCATTGCGGTTCTGCGAGGATCCGGTCCAGATGATCTCGGAGGACTCCCCGAGCTCATCGGCCTCGATCTCCATGCGGAGATAGGGGAAGCCACGTTCGGCATCGGCGATCTCAGTCTGCACACCCTGGGTCTCGATCTCATCCTCTCCGGTTCGGCCGGCGAGCCCAGCCTCAGCGGCGACACCGGTGAAGGTGCGGAAATCAGGTTCGACGACGCCGCCGCCGCGCAGACTCATAGTTCCCTCAGCGCCTGCCTGGGCGGTGAGCTCCTGAGCGGGGTCCCCAGTCTCCGCACTGACCTGGGAGGCCAGTTCTGCCGGGGAGCTGAAGGAGAACCGGTCGAGGTTGACCGGATCGAGTGCGCCCTCCTCCGGGACCAGGGGGTCCACATAGTCCAGCTGGACGTATTCGCCGGGGTCCCGGTCGGTGGCGTAGTAGTCCTCGTAGTTGTCGCCGGTGTACTGCACCCGGTGCCAGGAGAAGCCGTATTCGAAGGCTTTATCCACCGATTCCTTGGCCACCCGGACATCTAGGGGCATCTCCCCGGTGCAGAGGCTGGGCGGAGCATTGGTCACCGCACCGGCGTAGGAGTAGTAGACCCCTACCCGGTCGACGATGGCGCCCTCCTCGTCGGTGATCATCACACCGTAACCCTCGGGGTCCAGTTCGTCGCGGGCCACTGCATCATGTCCCAGGCCCTCGGCAGGGTTGGGGTTGGCCAGAGTGAAGACCTCATCGGGGGCAAGTGTGGCGCCTTGTTCGAACTGGGCCTGAGGTGTGGGGATGCGCCGCCCATCGGCGGTGCAGTAGTAGACCTCCCAGTCGGAGATGTCCACTTCTTCCTCACCGCGGTTGGCGATCTCGACGAAGCCCTCGCTGGTGCTGCCTTCGAGGTCTACAGGACCGCCTGCGGCGAGCTCCACGATCTGGACATCGGAGGGCTCCAGCACCTCGGGCTGGACAGAGACCAGTTCCTCCCCGTGTTCGCCGGGAGTACGCAGGCCACGGTCGAAATCGGCCCGGTTGTCCCCGGATGTGTCGGTGCGCTGCCAGGATTCGCCTTCGACGAAGTCGAGATCATTGGGCAGGGCTTCCCCGTCCGTGCAGGGTGAGTCCACGCCGGAGAAGACTCCGACAGTGTCGATGATGGTGCGATCGGCGTCGGTGATGACAACACCGAATCCGCCGTCGGTGGCGAAGCTGGTGTTGTAGAGGGCATCGGCTTCCCCGGAGAACCCGTTCTGCCGGCCTGCCACGAAGGACTCCCCCGGTGCCAGAGTGTGATCGGGCAGGGTCAGCTGCAGGGTCTGTTCGTGGACCCGGCCGGTGCCAGCGCAGCGGTAGAACCGCCAGCCACCGATGTTGACCTCTTCATCGCCGAGGTTGGTCAGCTCCATGAAGTTATCGGCGGCGCCTTCGGGACCGCCATTGGCGACCTCGGTGACCAGGACATCCGATTCGGTGCGGGGCCGTTCCCAGGTCTCGGGGTCGTTAACCCGTCCCGGGGTTCGCGGTGCCAGGTGCCAGTCCTGTTCGGCATCGCCGGTGAGGTCGATGCGCTGCCAGGATTCGGCGTAGAGCCCATGGGCAGTTCCGGGCAGTGCCCCGTAGTCCTGGGCGCAGTAGTTCTGCACTCCGGCCGGAGCTGAACCGACCCGGTCGACCACACGGGAGTTCTCATCGAAGATGATCAGTCCGTACTGGTCGGCGAAGCTGATGTCGAAGGTGAAATCGGCAACGGCCATGATGTCGGGTCCGGCCTGTTGGGCGCGGGCTGCGGTGAGCATCTCACCGGGTTCTAGGACGACTCCCTCGAGGTCCTCTAGGGCCAGCTGCGGGACAGAGGCCCGCACACCGGTTCCGATGCAGCGGTAGACGCTCCAGCCGGAGAGGTCCTGGGGCTCATCACCGTAGTTGGTGAGCTCGAAAAAGATATCCCCTGCACCCTGGGGGCCGTTATTGGTCATCTCGGAAACCAGTACATTGGCTCCGTCCTCGGTGGAGAGGAACTGTTCGGTCTCCTCCTGTTCCACGGGGTCATTGGCCTCCAGCTGGCCGGGGCTGCGTTCGGCCTGCACGAAGGTTTCGGCGTTCTCCCCCTCGGTGCTCTCCCGCTGGTAGCTGTTGCCGGCGGCGACGTCGAGGTCGTAGTACGGCAGGGGGTCGCCATGGGCGCAGGCGCCGGTTTCGTTATCGGCCCAGGCCACGGCGTCGACCAATTGGCCATCGGCGTTGCGGAGCACGACTCCGGCGTTGTTTCGGCCGGGGACGAATCCATTGGGAGCCTCGACGACGAGGGCCTCCCCCGGTGCGATGCTGCTGAGATCATCGGAGAGCTGATCGGCGGCGAAGCGCTGGCCCCATTCATTGCAGCGCCAGAGCTCCCAGCCTTCGAGGTCCACCTCGGTGTCGCCGTAGTTGCCCAGTTCCACGAGGTGGTCGTCCTCGCCCTCCGGACCGGCATGTGCCACCTCGGAGATCAGGATATCCCCGCCCACAGGTCCCGGTGCTGGTTCCTCAGCATTGGGCTGGCCGGGGGTGCGTTCTGCTGTGATGAAGTCTGCGGAGTTATCTCCGGTGTCGCCTATCCGCTGCCAGGACTGGCCGGCGTAGGAGTCGGTGGTGTTGGGCAGCTCGGTGCCGTCCACACAGGCGGTTCCTGCCACGTTCGGGAATTTCACCCCGACCCGGTCGACGATCTCTCCCTCGGCGTCGCGGATGATCGCCCCGTAGGAGTCGTTTGCGAAGGACGTTCCGTAGCGCTGATCGACGATGTCGTCGCTGAGGGTGGACTGTGCGTGGGTGCGGGCCAGCAGCAGCTGCTCCCCTGGTTCCAGAGTCCCGTCCAGGGTGACCTGGGGGTCTGCGGCCTGATTCCCGGCCCCGGTGCAGCGGTAGACGGTCCAGCCCTCGAGATCCTGGGCTTCTTCGCCCCAGTTGGCGATCTCGATGAAGTTGTCGTGATAGCCGCCGGGGCCGCCGTTGTTCAGTTCGGAGACCAGGACCCGGGCGCCGTCGGCTACCTCCTGCTGGGTGGTCTGGTCTGGTTCCTCCTCCTCGGAGGGCTCATCCTCCTCGTTGGGGGTCTCAGACTCTTCCTCGGTGGGTTCCTCTTGGTCTGAGTCCTCTTCGCCGTTGAGCTCCTGGTCTTCACTGACCTCAGAGTCCGGAGGAAGTTCTTCGGGCTGGTTCTCCGTTCCGGCGGCCCAGGACGGGGGTAGAACGGTCAGGACCATGGAGGCTCCGAGGAGCGTGGCCATACTGATCCGTCCGCTGTGTCGTGATGTGGACACGCGTGATTCCTTCCACTTCTGATGTACCTCATAAGGTGCTGGGGATTCCCTGACGATAGAAGCAACAGAAGGTGGAGCAGCCCTTGCGCAATGATGAACCGGTGGTGAACTGATTCATCTGGCCCAGCGCAAAGCTGCTGCTGGGTGCCGGTGTTCTGCGCTCACCGGGCGACTGGAGCGTTCTACTGGCTGTGACCAGCAGTTTTTATTGTTAACGCGAAAGCGCCGGGAGGATCCACCCGTTGTGACGGGGGTCCTCCCGGCGCTTTGTGGCTACCTGGCGATCAGCCTGCCAGGGAGTCCACAATTTCGTTCAGGGTTGCGGAGGGACGCATGACCTTGAAGGCCTTCTGCTCATCGGGGCGGTAGTAGCCGCCGATATCAGCGGGGCTGCCCTGCACCTCGGTGAGCTCGGAGACGATCTGCTCCTCCTTGGCCACCATGGCCTCTGCCACGGGCTTGAAGACTGAGGCGAGTTCGGCGTCGTCGTCCTGCTTGGCCAGTTCCTGAGCCCAGTACTGGGCGAGGTAGAAGTGGCTGCCGCGGTTGTCGATAGTGCCCAGCTTGCGTCCGGGGCTGCGGTTCTCCATCAGGAAGGTGGCAGTTGCCTTGTCAAGGGCTGCAGCCAGGACCTTCGCCTTGGGGGCGGAGGCCTGCTCGGCGTACTTCTGCAGGGAGGGCACCAGTGCGAAGAACTCACCCAGGGAGTCCCAGCGCAGGTAGTTCTCCTCGGTCAGCTGCTGCACGTGCTTGGGCGCGGAGCCACCGGCACCGGTCTCGAAGAGGCCGCCGCCTGCCATCAGCGGAACGATGGAGAGCATCTTGGCGGAGGTGCCCAGTTCCAGGATCGGGAAGAGGTCGGTGAGGTAGTCGCGCAGCACATTGCCGGTGACGCTGATGGTGTTCTCACCGCGACGGATCCGGTCCACGGAGTACTTGGTGGCCTCCACGGGGTTGAGGATCTCCAGGGTCAGCCCGTCGGTGTCGTGCTCGGCGAGGTAGGTCTTGACCTTGGCGATGAGGTTGGCGTCATGGGCGCGGTTCTCGTCCAGCCAGAACACTGCCGGCCAGCCGGTCTCCCGGGCCCGGTTGACGGCCAGCTTGACCCAGTCGCGGATCGGGGCGTCCTTGGTCTGGCAGGCGCGCCAGATATCGCCGGGCTCCACCTCGTGGGAGATGAGCACCTCACCGGCGGAGTTCAGCACCTGGACGGTGCCGGGAGTCTCGATCTCGAAGGTCTTGTCGTGGGAGCCGTACTCCTCAGCCTTCTGAGCCATCAGCCCCACATTGGGCACGGTGCCCATGGTGGTCGGGTCGTAGGCACCGTTGGCCTTGCAGTCGTCGATCACGGCCTGGTAGACCCCGGCGTAGCTGGAGTCGGGGATGACGGCCAGGGTGTCGTCGGTGTCGCCGGTGGGGCCCCAGAGCTTGCCGCCGTTACGGATCATCGCCGGCATAGAGGCATCGACGATCACATCGGAGGGCACATGCAGGTTGGTGATGCCCTTGCGGTCATCGACCATGGACATCCGGGGGCCGTCCTCCAGGGCCTTCTTGTACTCGGCCTTGATGGCTTCACCGGTCGCGCCCAGCTTCTCGGCACCGGTGAGGATGGAGGCCAGGCCGTCGTTGGCGGAGAGGCCGGCCTCGGCCAGCTGGTCGCCGAACTTCTCGAACAGGGTCGGGAAGAATGCCTTGACGATGTGACCGAAGATGATGGGGTCGGAGACCTTCATCATGGTGGCCTTGAGGTGAGCGGAGAAGAGCACATCCTTCTCCTTGGCGCGGCTAACCTGCTCGGTCAGGAATGCGTCCAGTGCTTTGGCGGACATGAAGGTGCCGTCGACGACCTCACCGGCCTGGACCTTCAGCCCCTCCTTCAGCGGGGTGACAGCGCCATCGGCTGCCACATGCTGGATGGTCAGGGTGTCCTCGGACTCGATGGTCACCGACTGCTCATTGGAGGCGAAGTCGCGCTCGCCCATCGTGGCGACCTCAGTCTTGGAGTCTGCACTCCACTCCCCCATGCGGTGGGGGTTGGAGCGGACATAGGACTTGATGGACTCCGGTGCGCGGCGGTCGGAGTTGCCCTCGCGCAGCACGGGGTTGACCGCGGAGCCCTTGACCTTGTCGTAGCGGGCGCGGATGTCCTTCTCTTCATCGGTCTGCGGGGATTCGGGGTAGTCGGGCAGTTTGTAGCCGGCGGCCTGCAGTTCAGCCACGGCGGCCTTCAGCTGCGGCACCGAGGCAGAAATGTTCGGCAGCTTGATGATATTGGCCTCGGGAGTCTTGGCCAGTTCACCCAGCTCGGCCAGAGCATCGGACTCGGCCTTGTCCTCACCGACGTAGTCGGGGAACTGAGCGACGATGCGCCCGGCCAGGGAGATGTCCCGGGTCTCGATCTTAACGCCGGCGGGGGAGGCGAAAGCCTCGACGATGGGCTTGAGCGAGAAGGTGGCCAGCATGGGCGCTTCGTCGGTATTCGTGTAAATGATTTTTGCCATAGGGCAGTGACTCCCTCGAGGTCATGATTGGTACAGCTAACTGAGACTCAATCTATCAAGCATTCAAATCCCCAGCACCGACATGGCGATGAGGAAGTAGACGATGAGTCCGGTGGCGTCTACGAAGGTGGCGATGAACGGGTTGGCGAAGACTGCGGGGTCCGCGCCGAGGGCCTTGCCCAGCAGCGGCATCAGACCGCCGGCCGAGGCGGCCAGGGTACAGATGGCCACCAGGGTCAGGCCGATCACTGTCCCGATTTCCCAGTCATAGGCCAGGCCTGCGATCAGGAAACCGAGTGCACCCAGTGTCGAGCCCAGGGTGATGCCCACCCGGACCTCTCGCCAGAGCACTTTGAACACATCTCTACTGGCCACATCACCCAGCGCCAGGGCGCGGGTAATGGTGGTGGCTGCCTGGTTGCCGGTATTACCGCCGGTACCGATCAGCAGCGGCACGAACAGGGCCAGAGCGGTGACTGCCTCCAGCTGGTCCTCGAAGGCATCGAGCACCGAGACGGTCAGGGCGGCGCCGACGGCCAGCACCAGCAGCCAGACGATACGCGAACGCATAATCTGCAGCACAGGGGTGGACAGATACGGCCGGTTCAGCGGCTCGGCACCACCATGGCGGGCAGCATCCTCGGATTCGGCCCGTTCGATGATGTCTAGGGCGTCGTCGACGGTGAAGATCCCGACCACACGGTGTTCCTTATCGGTGACCGGCATGGCCAGATGCTTACGGTCAGCGCAGCGGCGGGCGGCGTCCTCGGCGTCGTGGTCTGCATCCACTGAATCGGCCTCGCTCATCAGGGATTCGACGATGACGTCGTCGTCGGTGGTGATGAGATCACGCAGGGAGACCACACCTTTGAGCAGGCGCTGACGGTCGACCACCGGCAGGGTGTAGATGGTTTCGGCATCCACTCCGGCCCGGCGGACCTTCTCCATGGCCTGTCCCACGCTCCAGTGCTCAGGCACGGCCACGAACTCCGGGCTCATCTCACGTCCGATGGTCCCGGAGGGGTAGCCCAGGACGATATTGGTCAGGGACCGCTCCCGTGGATCCAGGTGGCGCAGCATCTTCCGCGCCACCGAGGCGGGCATCTCGTCCATCAGGCGGACCCGGTCATCGGGGTCCAGGGATTCGAAGAAATGGGCGACGTCGCCGTCTTTGAGTCCTTCGATGATCTCGTGCTGCAGGGACTGGTCCAGCATGTCGAAGACTTCGACTGCAGTGTCCTTGGGCAGCAGGCGGAAGGTCACCGCACGGTCTTTGACCCCGAGCCGTTCCAGAAAGTCGACGATATCGCCGTCGTTGAGCTCATCCATGGCGATCCGCAGATCGCGCAGTTTCTCATCGCGGATGAGGTCTGCCAGTTCGTCTAGTTGTTCGGTCACCGAACGCCACCCCCTTCGTCAGGGTTTATTCTGCTTCATTGGTCACGGCGCGCCCCGGCGGGCACCGCGACCATGGAGGCGGCTGTGCCCAGGGGCTAGATACTAGATCGGTCCGTGGGTGATGCGGTCATAGCTTTAGAGTATCCAAAATTTCAGTGGTAGAAGTGCCGGGCGCCGGTGAGGTACATGGTCAGACCTGCCTCCTCAGCTGCGGCGATGACCTCGGAGTCCCGCTGGGATCCCCCGGGTTGAACCACTGCGGTGACCCCGGCGGCGATCAGCGACTGCAGCCCGTCGGCGAAGGGGAAGAAGGCGTCCGAGGCTGCTACTGAACCCCGAGCTCGTTCGACGCCTTCACCGGCGAGGGTATTGGCCCGCTGCACGGCCAGCCGGCAGGAGTCCAGCCGATTGACCTGCCCCATACCGATGCCTGTGGTGGCCTGGTCCTTGGCCAGCAGGATGGCATTGGACTTCACCGAGCGCACCGCGCGCCAGGCGAAGACCAGATCAGCCAGCTGGGCCTCATCGGCGGCTTCACCGGCGGCCAGTTTCCAGTTCTTGGGATCATCGCCCTCGGCGGTGAGCGCATCGGATTCCTGCAGCAGCATGCCGCCGGAGATCTGCTTGTACTCCACCTGTTCGCGGGCGTGGCCCTCGGCCAGCTGGATCAGCCGGATGTTCTTCTTCTTGGTCAGAATCTCGCGTGCCTCATCGGAGAAGGCAGGTGCGACGACGACCTCGGTGAAGATCTCGGAGACAGTCTGGGCCATCTCAGCGCTGACCTCACGGTTGGCGGCGATCACCCCGCCGAATGCCGAGAGGGGGTCGCAGGCGTGGGCGGCCTGGTGGGCGGTGGCGATATCCTCCGCGACAGCCACACCGCAGGGGTTGGCGTGTTTGATAATCGCCACTGCCGGTTCGGTGAAGTCATAGGCGGTGCGCACGGCGGCATCGGCGTCGACGTAGTTGTTGTAGCTCATCTCCTTGCCGTGCAGCACAGTGGCCTGGGCCAGCCCGGGGGCACCGGAGTCGTCAGTGTAGAGGGCAGCAGGCTGGTGGGAGTTCTCTCCGTAGCGCAGGGTCGCAGCCCGCTCCAGGGCCAGTCCGGCGTAGGGCGGGAACTGGACCCGGCTGGAGCGTATCTCTGCAGGTGCCGGCAGCGAAGAGGCGTCGAGGTCGGCGTCGAACTCTGTTGAGGTCCAGCGGGCCACCGCAGTGTCATAGGCGGCGGTATGGGCGAAGGCCAGGGCGGCCAGACGCTTGCGCTCACCGAGGCTGAAACCCTCCCCCTGGGCGGCGGTGACGGTCTGGTCATAGCGCAGGGGGTCGACGACGACGGCCACACTGGCATGGTTCTTGGCCGCGGCGCGGACCATGGCGGGACCGCCGATGTCGATCTTCTCGATGATCTCGGCCTCAGAGGCGCCGGAGGCGACAGTGTCGGCGAAGGGATAGAGATTGGCGACCACGAGGTCGAAGGCGGCGATGCCGTGCTCCTCCAGGGTGGAGGTGTGCTGCGGGTTGGACCGGTCGGCGAGAATGCCGCCGTGGATCCGCGGATGCAGAGTCTTGACCCGGCCGTCGAGCATCTCAGGGAATCCGGTGACCTCTTCCACCGCGGTGACCGGCACGCCGGCCTCGGTGATCCGAGCGGCGGTGGAGCCGGTGGAGACAATCTCGACACCGGCTTTGTGAAGACCCTGGGCCAGTTCAGTCAGCCCAGTCTTGTCGAAAACGGAGATCAGAGCTCGTTTGATGGGCTGGGTTTCTGCATGGCTCATAAGGCGTCTCCCTTGTTTGTCATCTCCGGTTTCAGACCGCGCATTAGTCTACCGGCCCAGCAGGCGACTCCTCAGGCCTCGAATTTGTCGGCATGCGCCGGAGACTACGCGTCGAACTTGTAGCCCAGTCCTCGGACAGTGACCAGCAGCCGAGGTTTGGCGGGATCAGCCTCGATCTTCGAGCGCAGCCGTTTGACGTGTACATCGAGGGTTTTGGTGTCGCCGACATAGTCGGAGCCCCAGACCCGGTCGATGATCTGCCCGCGGGTCAGCACACGTCCGGCGTTGCGGATGAGGATCTCCAGCAGCTCGAACTCCTTCAGCGGCAGGTTCACACTGCGGCCGGCGACTTCGACGATATGCCGTTCGATGTCCATCCGCACCGGACCGGCCACGATCGTGGAGGAATCGTCGAACTCCGTGTCGACATGCCGGCGCAGCACTGCCCGCACCCGTGCCAGCAGCTCCCGGGAGGAGTAGGGCTTGGTGACGTAGTCGTCAGCCCCCAGTTCCAGGCCGACGACCTTATCGATCTCGGAGTCCTTGGCAGTGAGCATGATCACCGGCACCTGCGAGCGCAGCCGGATTTGGCGGCAGACCTCCGTTCCGGGCTGGCCGGGGAGCATGAGGTCCAGCAGCACCAGATCCGCACCTTCCTTATCGAAGACTTCCACGGCCTCTGTGCCATCCTCTGCGACGACGACGTCATACCCCTCCTTCTGCAAGGTGTAGGAGAGCGCCTCGGAGAACGAGGCCTCGTCTTCGACGATGAGAATCCTGGTCACGCATTTCCTCCTGCAGTTGACTGGGGTGCCCCAGCGGATTGTTCCTTAAGTTGCAATGTTTCTGCGACCTCGCGGCCCTCGGTGCCGAGGCCGGTGAGGTCATTGAGTCCCTCTTCCAGCTCGGGCAGCCGCACGGTGAAGGTCGATCCCTTGCCCTGCTGCGACCAGAGTGCCACCTCACCACCGTGGTTGCCGATGACGTGTTTGACGATGCTCAGTCCCAGCCCGGTGCCTCCGGTCTGGCGCGAGCGGGCGGCATCGACCCGGTAGAAGCGCTCGAAGATTCTTTCCTTATCCTCCGGGGAGATACCAATGCCCTGGTCGGTGATGGTGACCTGGGCGATGCCATCGCGGGAGGAAAGCCCGATGCCGACGCGGGTGTCCTCCGGGGAGTAGCGCACCGCATTGTCGATTAGGTTGCGGAAGGCCATGGTCAGCTGGTCGAAGTCGCCGTGGACCCGACGCGGCAGCTTCCCGCCCAGGCGCAGTTCAATGTTCTTGGCCTCGGCAGGCAGTCGGGAGCGGTCCATGGCTTCGCTGATGACTTTGTTGAGGTCCACCGGCACTCCGGCGTGGACCACGTTCTTGCCCTGGACCCTGGAGAGTTCGATGATGTCCTGAACCAGGGCAGCCAGCCGGTTGGACTCTTTGTGCAGCCGCTGGGAGAACCGGCGCACCGCATCCTCATCCTCGGCGGCGTCTTCAATGGTCTCGGCCAGCAGGCTGATGGCGCCCACCGGGGTTTTCAGCTCATGGGAGACATTGGCCACGAAGTCATTGCGGACCGCCTCAGTGCGGGAGACCTCTGTGCGGTCATCGGCCAGCACCAGGATATATTCATCCCCCAGGGGCGCGACCCGGAGGTTGACCACAATGGAGGTCTCTCCCTGCAGGCCACGTGGGAGTTCCAGCTGCTCTTCGATGATCACCCCGTCCCCGCGGACCCGGGAGGTGAGGTTCAGGACTTCCTGGTGGACCACCGTATGGCCGCGGACCAGACCGAAGGCGTAGGCGGCGGGGTTTGCCCGCACGACCCCATCGACAGTGTCGACCACGATATAGGCCAGGCCCAGGGAGGCCAGAACTTCGGTCGCCCCTTCGGGCATGGTGGGTTCGTCGACGTCGATTCCGGCGGCGCGTTGGCGTTCGCTGACACGGAAGGCGTGCATGCCGACCACGCCGAGAGCGAGGCCGACGACGCCGGCGAGCATCGCGATCAGCAGAGTCGAGTCCACAGTCTCTAGCTTAGAGGTCATGTTCACCCGCTCGTTGCCGATCCGTAGGCCCGGGGTCAACAGTTCACGCGGTGTTCACCTGAGGTTTCCCTGTTATCCGCTGCCATGTTCATTCTGACCAGGGATGATTGCCGTTGCACCTGCGTGAGGAAAGGAAACAAGACAAGCTATGCGCAAACTCTTCCAGGAGGATCTGCTGAATCTGGGCGACCAGCTCGCGGATATCGCAGTCCTCGTCGCCGAGGCCATGGATAAGGCCTACCGCTCCTTCGAGACCGCAGATGTGCAGCTGGCTGAGGAGGTTATTGCTGCCGATCAGCGGATCGACGCGAAGCAGGTTGACCTGGATGAGAAGGCGATTGAACTCCTGGCTCTCCAGGGTCCGGTCGCCGCTGATCTGCGTCTGGTCGTCGGTGCGCTGCGGATGTCCACCTCCCTGGAGCGGATGGGTGACCTTGCCCGGCATATCGCCCAGCTGACGCGGCTGCGCTACCCCGATACCGTCTCCCCCACGGCTCTTGTGACCGTCTACCGCGAGATGGCGGAGAAGTGCCACAGCATCGCCAAAAAGCTCGTGGAGCTGCTGGTGACCCGGCAGCTGGACCTGGTCGATGAGATCGTCGCGCTCAATGAGCAGATTGATGAGCTCCATGCCGGTGTCTTCATCACCATCGCCAAGCCTGACTGGGATGCCTCCCCCGCCTCGACTGCCGATGCCACCCTGGCCAGCCGCTTCTTCGAGCGTTTCGGTGACCACGGCGTCTCCGTGGCCCATAAGGTCCAGTACCTGGTCACCGGTGAGTGGGAAACCAAGCCCACCGCCTGAGGACCGCGGTTGACTACGCCGGGGTCATCACTTCCAGTCGGTTGCCGAAGGGATCCCGGCAGTGGAACCGCTCATACCCGGTAAAGGTGTGCCGTTCGGTCCAGTCCACCTCGAACCCGGTGTCCATCAGCTGCTGGCCGAGCCGTTCGAGCTCGGCAACACTGGCCACTACCAAAGCCGGATGCGCCCGTTGCGGTAGGGTGAACCCCTCCTCCACGCCTAGGACGGAACAACCTTCATGTACGCACCCAACGTTGCGGTAGGGTGAACCCCTCCTCCACGCCTAGGTGGAGCTCAGCGCTGATCGCACCGGAATCCTCGTAGGAACGGAACCAGCATCCGCCGCGGCCGGCGAGCTCCGTGGGCTTCTCCACCTCACGGAGCCCGAGGCCCTCGGCATAGAATCGGCGTGCATCAGCCTCCTGCCCTTTGGGCATGGAGATCTGGACGTGATGCAGCCTCATTCAGTTCTGCTTATTTCTTGCCCTGGTTGGCCACAGCCTGGATGGCTTCCTTTGCGGCCTCCGGATCCAGGTAGGTGCCACCGGGGTTGGTGGGCTTGAAATTCTCATCCAACCGGTAGTGCAGCGGGATACCGGTGGGGATGTTCAGCCCGGCGATATCCTCATCACTGATCCCGTCGAGGTACTTCACCAGGGCTCGCAGGGAGTTGCCGTGGGCGGCCAGCAGCACCGTCTTGCCAGCCTTGAGGTCCCCGATCACTTCGGTCTCGTAGTAGGGGATGAAACGTTCGACGACGTCTTTGAGGCATTCGGTCTTCGGCGCAGCATCGCCAAGGTCGGCGTACCGGGGATCCCCGGCCTGGCTGTAGGGGTCGTCGTCGTTGATCTCCGGTGGCGGGGTGTCATAGGAACGGCGCCAGGTCATGAACTGCTCCTCGCCGTACTCCTCACGGATCTCAGTCTTGTTCTTCCCCTGCAGGGCACCGTAGTGACGCTCGTTCAGCCGCCAGTCCCGCTTGACCTCGATCCACAGCCGGTCGGCAGTCTCCAGGGCGAGATGGGCGGTGGTGATGGCCCGCTGCAGCAGGGAGGTGTGCACAACATCAGGCAGCAGATTGTTCTCCACCAGCAGCTCACCGCCGCGGGCGGCCTCGGCCCGGCCGGCCTCGGTCAACTGCACATCCACCCATCCGGTGAAGAGGTTCTTCTGGTTCCAGTCGCTCTGGCCGTGGCGCAGCAGGATCAGATCGTATGCCATCTGCGGGGATCTCCGTTCGTCAATGTGCAGGGGTAGGTGGAATCAGGCGCGGACTTCGGGGTCCACATCGGCGAGGTACACCGCGGCCATACAGGCACCGGCCAGCGGCATCAGAAGACTGAAGGGGGTGGGGAAGAAGCCGAGGACGCACAGCGCGCAGGCGCCACCGGTCATCCCGAGCCAAAACTGTTTGGTCCGCTTGCCCCGGGCGAAGAAGAGATCGCTGTTTCTGGTCATGCATTTCAACAGGGCCACCACGGCCAGGATCAGGCAGGCCCAAGAGAGGATCAACCAGAGCAGGGACTCAATAGTGAGCGCCACAGACCAAATGGGGCGACCGGGAGCTTCAACAAACCACGTCATGATGGTTCCATCCTAACGATAGGCTGGGGTCTGTGAGCCACAAAGACCACCAGCAGTCGCATCGCGGACTTTTTATAGTGCTCGAAGGTGGTGAAGGGGCAGGCAAGACTACCCAGCTGAAACTGCTGGGCGAATGGTTCACTCAGACCGGCCATGAGGTGATCAGCACCCGGGAACCCGGGGGCACTGAGATCGGCGAGCGCATCCGTGCTCTGGTCCTCGAACATGATCAGGGCGAGGTGGACCCCCGCACCGAAGCCCTACTTTTTGCCGCCTCCCGGGCAGCACATGTCACCCAGAAGATCAGCCCCGCCCTGGCCTCGGGCACAGTGGTCCTCTGCGACCGGTATGTGGACTCATCCCTGGCCTATCAGGGAGCAGGCCGCGGCCTCGGGGTCGAAGGTGTTGCCGAGATCAATGACTGGGCCACCGAAGGCCTGAAGCCGGATCTCACGGTCTTATTGGATGTAGACCCTGCGCTCTCGGCTCAACGCCGGGCCGCCAGAGATGCCGGAGCAGCCGGTGACCGGATCGAATCTGCCGATCTCGAATTCCACACCACCTTGCGCCAGGCGTTCCTTGACCGAGCAGCCGCCGCCCCCGAGCGTTACCTGGTCCTGGACGCCACCGAAACCCCCGAGCAGATCCACCGCCGGATTACCGAGCGACTGGCCCCGCTTCTGGACTCCGAGGAGGTGGCAGGATGAACACGAGCGCCCCCATTGCCCCCGCCACCGGTGTCTTCGCTGAACTGGTCGGTCAGGATCATGCCATCGGCCAATTGAAACGGGCCGCCTCCTCTGGGACCCCGACTCATGCCTGGCTGTTTACCGGACCACCCGGTTCTGGCCGTTCCAATGCGGCACGGGCATTCGCCGCAGCATTGAACTGCACCGGTTACATCTCCGGGGAGAACACTTCCGATGGACCAGGATGTGGTGAATGCCGGTCCTGTCAGCTGGCCCTCAGCGGCGGCCATCCGGCCATCAGCATGGTCTCCACCGAAAATGTCAGCTATCGCATCGAGGACGTCCGGGAACTGATCACCACCGCTCAGGACCGCCCCCAAGGCCACCGGTGGCGAGTGATCGTCGTCGAGGATGCCGACCGGATGACCGAGCGGGCCACCAATGTGCTGTTGAAATCCATTGAGGAGCCACCGCCACAGACCGTCTGGGTGCTGTGTGCTCCCTCCCCAGCCGATGTGCTGGTCACCATCCGGTCCCGCTGCCGGCATATCAGTCTTCGCATCCCGCCCACGGAGGCAGTGACCCAACTGCTGGTCAGCCGCGACGGGCTCAATCAGCAGCAGGCGGAGTTCGCCGCCCGGGTTTCGCAGAACCACATCGGCGTCGCCCGGCGCCTGGCCGCCAGTGCTGAGGCCCGGGAACGTCGGGAGCAGGCTGTTGCCCTTCCGCTGAAACTGCGTTCGGCATCCCAGGCTGTGCTGGCTGCCTCCGAGCTGGTCAGCATGGCCCAGGCTGAGGCAGAGGCGGAGTCCAGCAGCCGTCTGGAACAGGAGCAGGCAGCCCTGCGCCGGTCCCTGGGACTGGAGCCTGAGGAGAAGGTCCCGCCGAAGCTGCGCAGCCAGTTCAAACGCCTGGAGGACGAATCCACCCGCCGCGCCAAGCGGGCCGTCACCGATTCCCTGGACCGGACCCTGATCGATCTCACCGCCGTCTACCGGGATGTGTTGAGCATCAAACTGGACACCGGCACTGATCTGATCAATGAGCACCTACGTGGGGACCTCGCCGAGCTGGCTGAGCGACTCTCCCCCGAGCAGGCATTAGGCTGCCTGGATGCCCTGAACACCGCCCGCCTGCGGATCACCCAGAATGTGCCTCCGCAGCTGGCAGTGGAGGCTCTGATGATGGCGCTGATCCCCCGGAGCCGGCGCAGCGACTGAACCCGTACCGAAGACCCGATACCCCGACCGAGACGAAATACGGACTGTGGAGCAGAGTGCATGAACGCTGAACTGATGAGCAAGAACCCCAGCAGCTCATCCTGGGGCCCCCGGGCAGTAGCCGGAGCCGCCGCCTTGGCCCTACTGCTCAGCGGCTGCGCATCAGAGGGCGGCAGTGATGAGGACCCCACCGATGAGGGAGCCACGGCCGAGGCCGATGCCGAAGGCACCGAGGAGGACTCCTCGCCGGACGAGGAAGCCGCCGACGTCGAAGACGAGGTGGACGACGAGGCCTTTGCCGACCACCAGCCCCCGGAGCATTTCCCTGCTGAACCGCTGGAGGGGCTGGATGCCTTCTACGACCAGGAGATCCAGTGGGAGGAATGTGAGGGTTCCCGGCACTGCGGCAGCGTAGAGGTCCCGCTGGACTATGACCAGCCCGATGGTGAGACCATCGAGATTACCTTCGTCTCAGACTCCTTGGATGAGGATCTCCCGTTCATGCTGATCAACCCCGGCGGGCCCGGCTCTTCCGGATATGACATGGTCGCCGAACAGCTGAACTTCCTCTTCAGCTCCGAGCTGCGCGATGCCTATAACATCGTCGGATTCGACCCCCGAGGGGTGGATCGCTCTGCTCCGGTGGAGTGCATGACCGATGAGGAATACGACATCTGGAACCAGATGACCGGGGACGAGACATGGGATGAGCCCCTGGAGGCAGAACTCACCGAGGATCTCAGCACTGAGTCCGCCATCATGGATCTGTGCATCGAGCGCAGCGGTGAGATCCTCGAACACGCCGACACGATCTCCGCAGCTCGGGATATGGATATCCTCCGCTCAGCACTGGATCAGGAGCAGCTGCACTACTTCGGCATGTCCTACGGCACCAAGCTGGGACTGGCCTACGGTGAGCTCTTCCCCGAACGGGTCGGGCGCTTCACCCTCGATGCCGTGATGGATGTAACCCTTCCCCGGACCGGAATCTCTGAGGATCAGATCAACGGCTTCGAACGTCAGCTCCACGAATTCGCCGAGTGGTGCGCTGAGGAGACAGAGGAGTGCCCCATCCCCGGTGATGCCTCCGATGTCTTCAGCGGGATCTCCGATCTGCTCACCGAGATCGAGAACGAGCCCTACCTGGAGGCCAGCGACGGCCGGCATATCACCGTCACCACAGTGGTCACCGGAATCACCACCACCATGTACCTCGACGGCGGACAGCAGATCCTGCTCCAGGGGCTGACCGAATGGATCGAAGACGGCGACCCCGAGCTCTTCCAGACCGTTGCTGACCTGCAGCACGGCCGTGAGGAAGATGGCAGCTACGACTTCATCACCACCTGGCCATTCCAGACCATCATGTGCCTGGACTACCCCCTGGAGGAGGAATCAGGTGCAGGCCACCTGGGAGTGCAGGAGACCAATTTGCTGGAGCCTTATATGATCGGTTCCACTGACTTCTGCGCACAGCTTCCCGCTGAGCCTCAGGGTGAGCCCTGGGAACCCAGTGCTGACCTCCCCGAGATGCTGCTGCTGGGCGGAACCCAGGATGCAGCCACCCCGGTGGAGTGGGCTGAGCACATCCACGAGCTGCTGCCGAACTCCTCCCTGCTGGTCCTCGACGGCGAAGGTCACATCTCCTACCGGCCCGGTGAGGACTGCGTGATTGAGCACGTCGATGACTACATGATCAATGGTGAGCTCTTCGAGGGCCGGCAGGACTGCTGAGGCCCCAGATCGCGCCGATCAAGTAGCGCATAGGCGACGCCGGGCGGTAAAGTAACTGAGCGCGCCCGCCCGGCGGACGCCCGCCTCCTTAGCTCAGCTGGTAGAGCATTCCACTCGTAATGGAAAGGTCGTCGGTTCAAATCCGATAGGAGGCTCTGTGCTGGTCCCGCGGCCGCGTACACGCCGCGGCCGCTCTCGCCCGGCAAAGCTTTGCCGGGCTTCGCGCCTTGAAGTCGCTGCCTCGTTCGCTTCGCTCACTTGCAGCTCATTGGTACTGGGCTGCAATTGATACTTCCACCTCGCCCATCCTTCTTAACGTCATAGCTAGCCCATTTCCCTCGCCCGCAGCTCATCGGCGCTTTCCGGGCCTTTCGCACTAGCCTTCGGTAGCCACTGCGCTTCGCTTATTCGCGGCTCAGAGGCCTGCCCTCAGTCTGTTTCGGCGGTTGCGAGGCAGTCCAGGACTTGTTGGGCTCGGTGGAGCACTGCTTCGATCTCCCCGTGCTGCAGCCGCACCATGGCAGCTGCCTCGGCAGTGGTCGCCAGGTGATTCGCCGCTCGAGAGAGCCCTGAATGGATGGCACTGGCCCCAGCGGGCACCTGCATCTCCACGGCAGGAAACTGCGCATGGGCATCCCGACAGATCGCGTAGACCCGAGGAAGCTGGTCGGCGAGGTCATTGCCGATCAGCACCAGCCTGTTATAGACCTCGTCATCGGAGACTCCCTCTACGATCTGGTGATAACGGTCCAGACCGCGGACATACCGGTCATGGGCCTGACGCCAGAGTCCTTCGCCGAGGTCCTTCTGGATCTGTTTGGCCCGGGCCTGTTTGACTCGGCGCCTTCGGGAGAACAGCTTCATAGTGGGCTCCAGTCTACGGTCCCCAACCGGGCCCAATGCGACAAGACCCTGACATGCACCCAGAGATCAGTCAGGCGCTGATACCATTGTCTGGTTCAGGAAGCGTGGCAGAGTGGACGAATGCACACGACTTGAAATCGTGCGGGCAAGCGATCCTTGTCCCGCGGGTTCGAATCCCGCCGCTTCCGCCAAGAGAAACGCCGGCCCCACCGGGCTCAGTTCTGGTTCTTGAAAACGGTGAGGAACCGGTGGGCTTCCTCCGCAGTCAGCGGGGAATTGGCCGCCAGCAGCTCGGCAGCCTGATCCACGTGGTCATCGCGCAGCAGGGCGTAGAGCTGATCATGGACCCAGGGCTCGAGGTCCTCATGGGAGAGGGTGATCTTCTCCTCACCGCGCTGGACCTCCAGATGGAAACCAGCCTGTTCCTCCTCCGCTGACCAGTCCTCCGGGATGGTCAGCTCACTGTCCGGATCAAAGCCGGATGCCTCCATCAGCTCCCGGGCCCGGGCGTCGAGGTCGTCCTCATCCGGGGATTCGGGCTTCTGACCACCGGGGATATCCGGGACCTGCTGGTCATTCTCACCCAGGATCTCCCCCGTATTGGGATCGGCCTCGGCCAGCGGTCCCTCCTCCTGGGGACCGGATGCATCGGAGCGGACCTCGTCGATGGCGTCCTCGAGGTACTCGTCCTCGACCTCGCCGTCGTTGTTGAGGTTGAAGCCCTGCTCGAATTTGATCTCCGAGGGGGCCGGCTGCGGGTAGCGGAACAGCGCCTGAATTCCCACCAGGCAGTCCTGGATGGGCGCCCCGGTGGCCTGACGGAAAATCATCAGGGCACGCTTGGCGTCCTCGGCCGCTATCGCCCGGTAGACCTCCTTATGCTGGTCATCGCTCAGCGCCAGGGCAGCGTTCCGAGCGGTCTCCGGGGTTACCTCCTCCTGCATCCGGGTGTGCATCTTCTGCGCCTGGCGCTGCATGAACACACGCACGCCCAGAAAGATCAGCACGCCGAGAGCCAGAACCATCAGGATCTCCATGCCCGCTAGTCTACGTGACCTGCAATAGAGTGTTAGTTGTGACTATTGAGCTCAAAGACTCGTTCAAGGCCTACGATGTCCGCGGCATCGTCGGCCAAACCATCACTGCTGAGAGTGTGCGGGCAGTCGGTGCCGCATTCGTCGACACGCTCAGCCTCTCCGGGCAGAAACTGCTGGTCGGCGGGGATATGCGGGACTCCTCGGAGGAGTTCATCACCGCCTTCACCGAGGGTGCGACCCGGCGTGGGGCCCATGTCACCCAGCTGGGGCTGATCTCCACCGATATGCTCTACTTCGCCTCCGGGAAGCTGGATGCCCCCGGGGTGATGTTCACTGCCAGCCATAACCCGGCTGAGTACAACGGGATGAAGATGTCCAAGGCCGGTGCCGTCCCGCTCAGCGCCGATACCGGACTCGAAGAGATCCGCGAGGCAGCCCAGGCCTACCTCAACTCCGATGAGATCCCCCAGGCCGACACAATCGGAAACATCGACGACGCCGACCTCCTGACCGATTACGCCGAGTACCTGCGCTCCCTGGTGGACCTCACCGCGATCCGGCCGCTGAAAGTTGTCGTCGATGCCGGAAACGGCATGGCCGGAATGACCACGCCGGCAGTCCTGGGCGATGAGCGGCTTTCCGCCCTCCCCCTGGAGATTGAGCCCCTCTACTTTGAACTCGATGGGACTTTCCCGAATCACCCGGCCAATCCCCTGGAGCCGGAGAACCTCCGGGACCTGCAGAAGGCCGTAGTCGACCATGGCGCGGATATCGGGCTGGCCTTCGACGGCGACGCCGACCGCTGCTTCGTCATCGATGAGTTGGGTGAGCCGGTCTCTCCCTCCGCGGTGACCGCCCTGGTGGCCCGCCGAGAGCTCGCCCGGGCAAAGGCCAGCGGTGAGACCGAGCCGGTTATCATCCATAACCTGATCACCTCCAAGGCTGTCCCGGAGCTGGTCACCGCCGAGGGCGGCCGCGCGGTGGAGACCCGCGTGGGGCACTCCTTCATCAAAGCGGTGATGGCCGAAGAGTCAGCAGTCTTCGGTGGCGAGCACTCTGCCCATTACTACTTCCGGGACTTCTGGAACGCCGATACCGGGATGCTGGCGGCCCTGCATGTGCTGGCCGCCCTGGGTGAGCAGGATCTGGGGCTCAACGAGCTGGCTGCCGAGTACAACCCCTACTCGGCCTCCGGGGAGATCAATTCCAAAGTGGAGGATAAGACCGGTGCCATGGAGAAGGTCGTTGAGGCCTTCGCCGACCGACAGGTCACGGTCTCCCGTCTGGATGGGGTCACCGTCTCCGGGCAGGACGGCAGCTGGTGGTTCAACCTGCGGCCCTCCAATACCGAACCCTTCCTGCGCTATAACGGTGAGGCCCATACCGCCGAGCAGATGGCCACTATTCGTGATGAGGTCCTGAACCTGGTCCGCAGCAGCTGAGGTAACGCCGTTCACCTGACGGCTCGGGTGGAGCGTTTCAGCAGCCAGAGCAGATAGGGCGGACCGATGATCGCGACCATCAGACCGGCAGGCAGCTGGTCGGGGGCGATCACGGTGCGGCCGAAGGTATCGGAGACCGAGACTAGGGCTGCTCCCAGCAGTGCGGAGGTGGGCAGGAACCAGCGGTGTTCGCGTCCCACCAGCATCCGGGCCATATGGGGTGCGGCCAGCCCCACGAAGGCGATGACGCCGATGCCGACCACAGCGGCTGCCGAGAGCAGCACCGCCAGCACTAGGGCTGTGGAGCGCACCACCGGCACTGAGACGCCCAGCATCCGCGGGGTGATGTCATCGATGCTGATCAGATCCAGTTCGCGGCGCATCAGCAGCACTACCGGGATGCTCAGCAGCAGGATCACCAGCATCGGCCCCAGATCTGACCAGGAGGCTCCGAAGGTGGAACCGCCCAGGAAGGAGATGGCCATCGCCTGGTTATAGGGATTGGTGGAGGAGATCAGCAGCTGGGTGACGGCCTGGGCTGCAGTCATCACGCCGATGCCGACCAGCACCACCTTCTCCGGTGAGCTGCCGCGGCCACCGGCCAGGGCGAAGACCACGATGCCGGCCAGGATGGCACCGACAGCCGCACCTGCGGACATGGTCCAGGCCGAGGAGCTGAACAGGATCAGTGAGATCACCGCCCCGGCACCGCCTGAGGCGGCCACACCGAGGATCCCGGGATCGGCCAGGGGGTTGCGGGTGACGGTCTGGACCAGAGCGCCGGCTATGGCCAGCACGGCCCCGGCCAGCAGTGCCGCGGCCACCCGGGGTGCACGGAAGTCCAGAGTCACTTCGATGGCTCGGGCGGCCTCGCCGGTCAGCCAGAGGGAGAGATCGCCCAGGCGCAGCCACCAGTCCCCCAGCAGCATGGCCACTGCGGCCAGAATCAGCAGCAGCGCACCACAGCCGATGAGCACGCCCACCCGCCGGGTCAGGCTCAGCCCGCTGGGCAGCGGCAGTGCAGAGATCTCCTGGTTGCCCCCGGCGCTGCGCATCCGCAGGGCCAGCACCACCAGGAAGACTGCACCCACCAGGGAGGTCACCACCCCGGTGGGGATGCCCACCGAGAGATTGGGGTCTGCGAAGGCTGCCACCGCCGCCCGGACACCGACATCAGCGCCGATGACGATCAGCCCTCCGGCCAGCCCCGAGCCTGCCAGAGCCCAGGAGAAGCGGCCCAGGCGGATCACACGGGTTGAGAGCAGTCGGATGATCGCTGGAGCGCAGAGTCCCACGAAGCCCAGTGGTCCCACCATGGTCACCGCGCAGGCGGAGAGCACCACCGAGCAGATCAGCAGTCCGGCCCGGACTCCGGCAACCCGCACGCCCATGGACTGGGCCGTATCGGAGCCCAGGGAGAGCACATCGGTACTGCGGGCCAGGAAGATCAGTGCCACCACTGCGGCGGCCACCAACGGCAGCAGGGGCAGCAGCCCGGAGAGTCCGGCGAGGTTCAGCGTGCCCGCACCCCAGAGGAAGAGTCCCTGGGTGGACTGGGCGAAGAGCATCAGCAGGGCGGCGGTGACCGAGGCCAGCCCCATAGCCACCACAGTGCCGGCCAGTACCAGACGGATTGGGGCATGTTCGGAGAACCCGGCCAGGGCCAGCACGACGCCGGCGGCTGCCGCTCCGCCCAGGAAGGCCAGTCCGGCGGAGCTCAGCAGTGGCAGGGAGATACCGAAGGCCGCTACGGTGGTCAGCACTAGATGCGCTCCGGCGTTGACTGCCAGGGTGTCGGGTGAGGCCAGGGGGTTCCGCGTCATCGCCTGCAGGGCACAGCCTGCAATACCCAGGGCTGCTCCGACCACGATTCCGCCGACCAGACGCGGCAGGCGGGAGTCCAGGGCCAGTGCCCGGAGGCGTTCGTCGTCGCCATCTGCCCCGGAGAGCAGGGCGGCGATGAGATCCCGGGCGGCTACTCCGGAGGTGCCCTGGGTGAGGTGAACCGCGCTGAGCAGCAGCAGGATCACTGCTGCTGCGATCAGGACTGCCAGACCGGCAGCCCTGGCGCGGGCCGGTGCGTTACTAGTTGTCAATGGTCTCGGCCAGCAGCTCCACCCACTGGGCGGCCGATGCTGGGCCGCCGTAGATCCAGACCTGCTCCACCGGGTGCATCCGGTCAGTCTCCACGAAGTCCAGGCCGGTCCATACCGAGTTAGACTCCAGCGGTTCGAAGGGGTTATCGGGCTCCTCTGCCACAGTCCACCAGTAGAAGACAGTGTCCTCGGGCAGTCCGGTCAACGATTCGATATCAGCCTGGCTGATGGCCCATTCGGGGTCACCCTCGTCCTCCCAGGCTGATTCCAGTCCGATCTCCTCCCCCAGGGTCTGGGCCAGGGCGCCGGGGCCGTGCATCCGGAAGGTGGCGGTATTTCCCTCGACCGTGGCGTAGGTCAGCACGAAGGGGGTGCCTTCGGCATCCGCGGCCTCCACTGTTTCGCGGGCCTCCTCCAGTGTGGATTCGTAGTCGGCCCAGAGCTCCTCTGCCTGATCTTCGGCACCGAGGAGTTCAGCAGTCTGTTCGAAGTTCTCCTGCATATTCCCCAGGGGGTCCGTGGCATCGGCAGAGGGCTGGAGCACAACGGGGGCGATTTCCTCCAGATCCTCCAGCAGCCCTTCGGGGACGGATGCCTCGACACCGAGGATGAGATCGGGGTCGGCCTGGCCGATGGCCTCGAGACTGGGTTCAGTGCGCAGGCCCACATCAGTGACGTCATCGTCGATGGGCACCGCACCGCTCCATGCCTGGTAGCCCTCTACATCGGCCACACCCACATGATTGCCGCCCAGGGCTTCAACGTTCTCGGTCTGTGCCCATTCCAGGGTGACGACCCGCTGGGCGGGTCCCTCGAGAGTGATCTCCTCACCGGTGTAATCGGTGACGGTGATCGACCCGGAGTCGGCTGCGGGGGCGTCGTCGTTCTCCTCGACATCAGTGGTGCCGCAGGCGGCGAGGCCCAGCACTGCGATCAGCCCGAGTGGGGCGGCAGTCTGGCGCAGGCGGCTGCCGCCGCGGATTTGGGCATGCTGATGCAGGGTATTCATAGAGGGTTAGTTCCTTTCAGTGTGCAGCGACTGCCAGGCGTGAGCGCCGGCCGGCACGTTCGGCGCGGATCCCGAGCCCACCTTCGGGCAGGGGGTCCACATGGATTTGCACCCCGTAGACCTCGCTGAGGCGTGGGGCAGTCATGACTTCCTCGGGGGTTCCGGAGGCCACTACCCGGCCTTCGGAGAGCAGGATGACGTGGTCGGCGATATCTGCGGCCTGTTCGAGGTCATGGAGGACCACTCCGATGGTCAGCTGGTGGATATCGGCTAGGTCCCTGATGAGATCCAGAAGGCTCATCTGGTGTTTGAGGTCGAGGAATGTGGTGGGTTCATCCAGCAGCAGCACCTGGGTCTGCTGGGCGAGGCAGGCGGCCAGCCAGACGCGCTGCAGCTGCCCTCCGGAGAGTTCTGCCACTGGCTGGTGGGCCAGCTCCTGCAGTCCGGCGAGGTCCAGGGCTCGGGCCACTGCTGCTGGCCCCCCGGGGTCTGTGCGGGCCAGTCGGCTGCGGTGAGGGTGACGGCCCAGTTCCACGACCTCGTAGACGGTCAGCCCTGTGGGGGTGGGCCGCTGCTGGGCGAGTACGGTCAGCCGCTGGGCGAACTGGCGCGGGGAGAGACCGGTGATATCAGCGTCATCGAGGGAGATCCTGCCCTCGACCTCCGGTGCCAGGCGGCACATGCCGCGCAGCAGGGTGGTCTTACCGGAGCCGTTGGGGCCGATCAGGGCGGTGACACCGCCGGGCACGAGGTCAGCGCTGACCTCTTTGACGATGGGGGCTGCACCGTAGGAGACACTGACCTCCTGGGCGGTCAGTGAGACGGCGACGTCGTCGAACGCAATTGATTGCACACCGGCATATTAGCAATACAACTCAGGTATGCCTAACCCTGTTTGGCAATTGGGTCATATTTTCTGCTCAGCGGCCGCCGAAACCACCGCCACCCCCGCCTCCGCCGGCGCCTCCACCGCCGAATCCGCCGCCACCGGCAGCCGATCCGCCGCTGGAGCCCACGGTCGCTGAGGTCACTGAACCGCTGAATGAGCTCACCGCATCACTGAGGGACAGTGCCGTCCCGTGAACTGGTACCACATACATCCGAGCCCTGGAGGGGACCGTTCCCGCCTGGTGAGCCTGCTCAGCGAGTTCTGCCCAGTCCTTGGCCGCCCCGACTGCAGCTGCATAGGCCAGTCCTCGCCGGGCCGTATGGGGGTCCAGTGCGGAGAGGTCGGCGCCTCGGCCCTGCTCTTGGATGAAGGCTCGGAATCCGCGGACCTGCTCGTAATAGGCTCGGCCTCGGGCGGTGCGGGGGCTGCGCAGCTTTTTGGTGGACAGTGACAATGCGCCCCAGGCGGCCGTGACCAGGAACAGCCCCCAGCCGAGCCCGCCGAGCCCACTGTGGAGGTCGAACCAGACGTTGATCATGCCGAGGGTGAGCCCTGAGAACCATAGGCTCAGACCTAGGTAGAAGGTTTTGCCGCCGACGGCGCCGGCCGGTCCCTTATTGAGGTCGAAGGCCAGCAATCCCTTAGCGTTGATTTCAGCCTCGAGCATGAGGTTGTACCTGCTGAGGATCGCACTATGCCGATCGCTCATCTGGGAGAGCCGGATGGTATCCCCGGTCCAGAACAGTCCATGGATAAGTGCCCGTTCGGGTGCCGATAGGTTGGCCCTGTCAGCTGCGGGAAGTTTGGTCAGCCGCCAATCCTGTCCCTTCTTCTCGGTGGAGGCCACCGGTTCCATTGTGATCAGCCCTCGGCCGGCGAGATCCAGCAGGGTCGCTGTCAACGCCCGGATGCTCGAGCGGGCCTTATCGTTGAGCACAGCTACTTCGGCGGGGTTGAGATCCTCCGGTGGGATGCTGCGTGGCTGTACGCGGGGTGGGCGCATGAGCCGCCCCAACGGCTGCTGTGCAGCGGAACCTGCCGGCGGCAGCTGACCGGGCTGCAGCTGGGTGTAGCACCAGTCCCTTCCGCGGTGGGCCCGGACTCCGATATATACCGCTGCAACTGCGGCGCCGAATGCGAGGAAGATCTGCCAATAGGCCCGCCAGATCCGGGTGACTGGTCCCAGGACGATGTCGAGGTAGTTATGAACGAGGTCAGCACCGGTGGCGCTCATATACCTCGGTTCGCCCTCCGGCCCGATGGCAGTCCCCTCCTCGAAGGCCACCATGACTGTCTGCTCGGAGGTGCCCCGGAGGTCCTCGGAGATGAACACCGCTTCGGTCGTTTCTGATTCGGTCTGCCCGCAGCTTCGGTCCCGCAGGGACATCCCTTCCCAGCAGCCGGCGTCGATGATCTCGGAGGGGCCGGTGACTCGGGTTTCAACCCGGTCGATATCGATGGGCGCGGAGCCGGTGACGTTCCAGTACAGCTCGTCGCGGTTCTCGACGCCTTCCTCGCCACGGATGGGGTTCATGGCCCCGTGGATCTCGTACTCCAGTACGTAGGTCTGCACTCCTCTGCGGGTGTCGTCGGTCCCGTTGTCTGCTCCGAATTCGCCGTAAAGCCTTCCTTCGCCGTCCTCCCGGGTGCTGACCCGTTGGGTCGGGGCGCCGGAGGGGCTGCTGAGTTGGAAGTCGTCATAGCGGTAGAGCCGGATTGCTCCGGGGTCTCCTTGGACCCCCATATGGGTGAAGAGTTCTCGGGTGAACCCGAGCCCCTCACGTTCGCCGAAATCCCACTCCAGGGTTTCGGTCACATGGAGGATGCCCTCTTGGTCCACTTCGATGTCGACAGTGAGTTCGCGCAGGACATCATCCCCCGGACCGGGTTTGCTCATCGCCTGGTAGATCCCCCAGATCGCCGCTGCAGCCAGGAGGCCAGCGATGAGCCACAGTATGCGTTTCACGCGCGCTAAGTGTAATCGATAGACCGCAGGCCCAGCCCCCTGTTCTTCGGGGACTGGGCCTGCGGGTTCAGTATCTGGTGGGTGTCAGCCCACGCGGTTGCGCAGCTCCTGGAGTTCTGCCTGGATGGATTCGGGCAGGGACTCTCCGAAGCGGGTGAACCACTCTTCGATATCGGCCAGCTCGTCTTTCCATTCCTCGGGCTTGACCGAGATGGAGTCTTCGAGCTCTTCGTCAGTGATCTTCAGACCTTCGACGTCGATGGCGTCCTTGGTGGGGATGAACCCGATGGGGGTTTCTTCGGCCTCAGCTTTGCCTTCGATCCGCTCGACGACCCATTTCAGCACGCGGGTGTTCTCCGCGAAGCCGGGCCAGGCGATCTTGCCGTCGCGGCCGCGGCGGAACCAGTTGACCAGGAAGATCTTGGGCAGCTTGGCCGGATCAGCCTTGCTGGAGACCTCCACCCAGTGCTTGAGGTAGTCGCCGGCGTCGTAGCCGATGAACGGCAGCATCGCCATGGGGTCGCGCCGGACGGTGCCGACTGCGCCTTCGGCGGCTGCGGTGGTCTCGGAGGACAGGGTGGCGCCGAAGAAGATGCCGTGGTTCCAGTCCCGGGATTCGGTCACCAGCGGAACAGTGGTCTTGCGGCGGCCGCCGAAGAGGATGGCGTCGAGCTTCACACCATTGGGTTCGAAGTACTCATCGGCCAGCATGTCGGTCTGGTCGATGGGAGTGCAGAACCGGGCATTGGGATGGGCTGCAGGGCGGTCGGCATCGGGGGTCCAGTCATTGCCCTGCCAGTCGGTCAGATGCGCCGGGGGCTCCTCGGTCATACCTTCCCACCACACGCCGCCGTCGTCGGTCAGTGCGCAGTTGGTGAAGATGGAGTTGCCCTTGGCGATGGCGCGCATGGCGTTGGCGTTGGTGTGCCAGCCGGTGCCCGGTGCGACACCGAAGTAGCCGGCCTCGGGGTTGACCACGCGGAATTCACCGTCGGAGCCGGGGCGGATCCAGGTGATGTCATCGCCGAGGGTTTCGGCCTTCCAGCCCTCCAGGGTGGGGTCGATGAGTGCGAGGTTGGTCTTGCCGCAGGCGGAGGGAAAGGCGCCGGAGACGTGGTAGCTCTTGCCTTCGGGGCTGGTGAGTTTGAGGATGAGCATATGCTCGGCCAGCCAGCCTTCGTCTCGGGCCATCACCGAGGCGATGCGCAGTGCGTAGCACTTCTTGCCCAGCAGAGCGTTACCGCCGTAGCCGGAGCCGTAGGACCAGATTTCCCGGGTCTCGGGGTAGTGCACGATGTACTTCTCATCGTTGCAGGGCCAGGGAACGTCTTCCTGGCCGGGTTCCAGTGGGGCGCCGACGGAGTGCACTGCGGGGACGAAGAACGCCTTCTTGGGCTCGGTCTTGGAGAGCTCTTCGATCTTGCGCAGAACATCGGTGCCGATGCGGGCCATAATCCGCATGCTGGCGACCACATAGGCGGAGTCGGTGATTTCGACGCCGAATTTGGGATCGTCAGCCTCGAGGTGACCCATCACGAAGGGGATGACGTACATCGTGCGCCCCTTCATGGCGCCGTCGAATACGCCTTTGAGCGTTGAGCGCATCTCGCTGGGGTCCACCCAGTTATTGGTGAAGCCGGCATCGCGCTCTTTCTCCGAGCAGATGAAGGTGCGGGATTCCACCCGGGCGACATCGGCGGGATCGGAGAATGCTGCGAAGGAGTTCGGGAAGTCCGGGCTGGTCAGCCGGGTCAGGGTGCCGGCTTCGACGAGCTCATCGGTGAGCCGAGTGTATTCCTCTTCGGATCCGTCTACCCAGTGGATCGCATCCGGGCGGGTGAGCCCGGCGATCTCGGAGACGAAGTCGATCAGGGGCTGGTGGCTTGTGGGCGCATCTTCTGCGATGCGTGCTGGTGTAACACCGGGCGCCGTTGCAACGGTGGTCACTGTTTTTCCCTCCATTGGGTGACAGGTTCTCTACGCGACTGCCTCCACCCGCAGCAGCTGGTGTCCAGGGGGCTGACATCTGCGGTGTCGAGACGCCTACTACGCTGTAAACGTCGCCTCCCTGCCCACCGGCACACAACGGCCGAATGAAGCAGCTGATGCTAACTGTATCGCCCAAACATCACATCCGTGTGAACAGAAGCCCGATTGTGGTTGGATTCACAACGCAGATAACGATGGCGGTACGGCCAGAAGACGCACAGCAGACATCCAGAAAGGGGCATTAGTTTCTTTTCTGAACGAGTTAGGTCCTGACGTCGAGTAAGGAACAGCAACAGATGAGTACCCCACCCGAGGATCCGTATAACCAGCAGCCAGCGCAGGACCCCCAGCAGGGCCAGCCGTTCCCACCGCAGCAACACCTCCAGCAGCCACCTGCGCAGGATCCTCAGGGGCAGCCATACCCGCCTCAGCACCCGCAGCCTCAGCAGCAGCCTGGTCAACCTCCGCAGTTCGGCCAGGAATCCGGCCAGCCATCTCACTACAGCCAGCGACCTCAGTACGTACAGCCACCTCAGTACAGTCAGGAACCTGGCCAACCCCCTCACTACGGCCAGCAACCCGGCCAACCTCCGCAGCACGGCCAACTCCAATTCGGCCAGCAACCAGGCCAGCCACCCCAGTACGGGCAGGAACCCGGGCAGCCACCGCAGTACGGACAGCAACCGAGTCAGCCGCCTCAGCACGGCCAGCCACCTCAGTACAGTCAGGAACCGGGTCAGCCTCCTGCTGAGCAGCCTCCCTACCAGCAGCAGCCCGGTCAGCCGCCGGCGGGCGCCGTTCCGCCAGGCTACGGTGGGCCTGGCTACCCACCTCAGATGCCTCAGGAACCAGCAGGCAACGGTGGTGGCAAGAAGAAGACTGGGCTGATCGTCGGCCTCAGTGTTGGTGCAGTTGCCCTCATCGGAGGCACCGCCGCCTTGATCTGGTTCCTCACCTCCGGTGATGACTACCCGGATCGCCCGTTGACAATCGAGGAGATCGAGAACCTGTACCCCCAGGATGGGGAAGGAGTCCCAGGGGGCTACGAACCCACTGGCCAGGGAAACCTCAGCGAGGGCACCGAAACCTGGGGAGACCAGCTTGACTCATTGGAGAACAACAGCTGGTTTGAGGATCAGGCAGATGAAATGCGCGATCTGATTGGTGAGGTCGATGGCGCTGAGGCCTGTGTTGACGCCATTGAGGCGCAGCACGAGTTCCAGGTGGAGCTAGCACGCGACATGGATCCCGATATGTTGATCAGCGAAGTTAATGGTTACGCCACATTCGCCTCTGATGATACTGAAATAGATGTCTACATCAGCACCTTTGAAGACGTTGACGGTGTGGACACAAACCCCTGGCTGGAACGCGTGGAAGCATGCGAGCCCGTCCAGGCTGAGCAAATGGGTGAGGATTTCGACCTTGAGGTCATCGAGGAAGGCGACATTCAGGGTTATGCCTCCACCCGCGATGACTATGTCACCGTAATCCTCTACTCCACCTACGGTGACCACATCGACGTCGAGTACTACGCAACCTCCGATTCAATGGACGCCGATGCTCTGGAAGAGGACGTTCGGGAGTTCATGGAAATGGTCGAAACCGAGCTTGCCGAGATCGAGGACTGAAACCCTAACCATGTCGAGCCAACCCCACCACTGACCCCCAAGGCTGACCGTATTTAGTTATCAAACAACTGCGGCCAATCCGTTTCCGGGGCCGGGTGCTGATAATCCCCTCGGCAGGCACCCATCAGCCGGGTAATCCCTCCCCGGGGAAGGGACACTGCCACCTTGCCTGCCCCCTCCCCCACCGGGGTCCCATCGGAGGAAACTTCAGTAGCTGGGAAGGTCGGGCAGGCAGGGGTTAGGCAGCATCATCTACCGCCCAGTCAGGTGGTGGGCCAACGTCCCAGCCGGTGGCCACCCCGTCGTAGACATCTGGTTCGTCGAGTTCGTGGAACCAGACTTCGTCCTCCAACCCCCTGGGCTGGCCTGGCGGGTGATTCGATCCATCGCTGTCGGGTGGGTGGTGCTTGTGGCTTTTGATGTCGTGTAGGGTCGACCAGCAGCGCCCTGCCCAGGGG